>JACZUI010000030.1 GCA_022573225.1 Acidobacteriota bacterium | reverse complement strand
GTGCTCGACAAATGGTGTGCCGAAATCGGACGGGATCCAGATGAGATCGAGCGCTCTTGTGGCGGCAACCCAACCAAGCCCGAGTCCGGCGACAGTTTCGTCGATGCCGGGGCCACGCTGATCACGATCGGGTTCGACGGCCGGAACGGGATCGACCTCGGCCCCGTTGCCGAGTGGCTCGCCTGGCGTGACCAGAGGAACGCTGGCTGAATCGCAACCAGGCCTTTCCGTGCGCGTCTGGCGCCATATATGGCGCCAGATACCTCAGGTAAGCCTCACATCCGAGGGCTTGACTTGGTGCTGTAGGGTGGGAGATGGCCATGCGGAATACACGCCAAAGGAGGCGATCGGCCATGAGCAGCACACAGGACATCGACGCAGGAAAGACCGTGGATCTCACAGAAACCGCGGATCTCAAGGCTCTCACCCGACGGTTCTACGACGAGGTCTTCGTCCAGGGAAAGCTCGACCTGATAGACGAGTTTGTCCACGACGACTTCGTCGAACACGAGGAGTTTCCCGGGCTGCCGCCGGGCAAAGAGGGTTTGGTTGTTTTCATCACCATGATGCGAGAGGCGTTCCCCGACATCGCGGTGACCGTCAACGACATCATCGTGGAGGGCAACAAGTTGGTGAGTCGGATCCGCCTCTCGGGGACCCACAGTGGTGAGTTCCTGGGGATTCCGCCCACCGGGAAAACGATGGACATTCAAGCGATCGACATCTTGGCGTTCCGCGACGGCAAGGCGACCGAGCACTGGGGCGTAACCGACCAGATGGCGATGATGCAACAACTCGGCGTCGTCGAGGAACCCGCGTAAGCGAAGGTTTTCGCCGCTCGGACTAGCCCCCCAAACTCAGTGCGTTCGCCGGGAGAAGAAACAGCTCCTCTCGCAGTGACCTCAGCCCCGTTGCCGAGTGGCTTGCCTGGCGTGATCAGAGGAACGCCGGCTGAATCGAAGCAAGGCCTTTCCGTGCGCGTCTGGCGCCATATATGGCGCCAGATACCTCAGGTAAGCGGTCAGCCCCGGACGTCGCGGCGCTGGAACAACGGGACCGCCGCCAGCACAAGAAGGGCGAAGAGCCCGGCCAGGACCGCGGCGTTCCCCCATTGCAGCCCGTTCACGAGGGGCTCACCCTCCTGGTAGTAGTAGAAGGGTGACAACTTGGCCCATGAGGCGAGGTTGTCGTTGACCGGTAGGAACGCGTTGGCGAAATAGGCGACGAATGCGAGGCCGGCCGCCGCATAGGAGGCCGTCCTCCGATTACCCGTGCCGGCGCCGACAACAAGGGCGACCCCACCGAACACAAGCCCCAGCAACACGCCGAGGAAGCTGGCAGCAGCAATGCCGTCGTAGGCGATCCCCAACCCGCCCAGGGCCGAACCGACTGCGGTACCAAGGAATGTCGCGACTCCGATCCCAAGGATGACCAACACCATCGCCGCGGTCTTGCCGCCGATGACACGGGCACGGGGAATCGGGTTGGCCAGTAAGAGGTCCATCGTGTTGTTCTCCTCCTCGCCTGCGACGCCCTTCGCTCCCATCATGACGGTGACAACGATCATCGCCGCCGGAACAACGAGGCTGAACACCTCACCGCTATACCAACCCTCCGGCGTCGACATGTCGGCGAATCCGACCATCGCCAGGACAGCTTCCGGCATCGCATCTGCAAGGTCCACGAGGACGTCGCTCAGCCCGTTGTACATCGGACCCACAATCAGAGCGGTGTAGAAAATGGCGAGTCCCGCAATGATGGCCAGACCCTGGTACTCGGTGGACGTCTTCACGGCTATGGAAGAGACCTTGGCCCGACCGGTGATCTTTTTCGTCACCTTTCGCATCATCGGACGCTCTTTCAGCCTCTCGATCAGACCGCCGCCGCCTTCTCCCGTCCTGAGATCTCGCCTGTTCACCCCCACGATCGCCCCGATGCCCATGACCAAGGTTCCGCCGATGAGAATGGAAAGGTGACCCCAGTCGACACCGTTGTTGAGCGGCGCCGAGGAATTGAAGTAGTACCAGGGAAACACCTTGGCCAGACCGGCCACCGACGCGATCAGGGGAAGCACGCCGGCCCCGAGAAACGAAAGCAGCAGCAGACCCACAGAAGCACCCGAGGCGACGGACCTTCTCCCGGTTCCCGATCCCAACAGGAGAGCGAAGAACCCGAAGAACAGTGAGATCGCCAGGACGTGAACCATCGCCGCCCCGAACATCATTGAGCTCATGTCGGTGGTGAAGGCGACAGCCACCCCGTAGGTTCCGGCCCAGATCAGACCGGCCCCGACGGTAAGGAGGAGCACCATCGCGCCGGCCTTGGAGAGAACCAAGCCGGTCCTGCTCTTCGGGTTGCCGAGCAGGAGCCCCATAGTTCCGGCTGCTTCTTCGCCTGCGATTACCGAAGCACCCATCGAGATGCCGAGACCGGCAAGGACCATGGGTGCCATGAGGTTGACGACCTGGCCCAGGATCAGCGATCCGGCGGTGGAGACATCGCTGATACCGATAATGGCGAGGTAAGCCTCAGGCATTGAGTCGTAGAGGTCGGCGATGGTGTCGTCGAGCCCCGAGTATGCGCCAAGACCGAGGAGGGCCATGAGGAGGACACCAGCCACGCCGATCAGAATCGCCAACTGTCGGTCCCGCACCGTCTTGGTGAGGACGTTGGCAAGCATCAGACTGACGCCTTTTCTGATTCGGGGTCGCGGTAGTAATTGAGGAAGATCTCCTCCAGGTCTGCTTCGTCACTATTCAGATTGACCAGGTCATGGGCCATTGCCGCTCGAAGCAAGGTCGCAATCTCCCCCTTGAAGGAGACAGAGACCCGGGTTCCCTCGGCAGTCACGTCGTGCACACCGTCGACACCACGGAACACGGCCTCGTCAACAGGCGAGCCGAATTGCATCTCCAGACGGCGGATTGCCTTCGACTTGAGCTCATCGACGGCTTCGACAACCACCAACCGGCCCTGCCTGATGATTCCCACCCGGTGGGCCACCCTCTCTACCTCCGACAGGGTGTGGCTGGAGAGGAAGACGGTGCGCCCTTCGGCGGCGGTCTCCCTGAGCAGTGCCTGAAAGTCCTGCTGGACCAGCGGGTCCAACCCGGTGCTCGGCTCATCGAGAATCAAAACCTCCGGTTTGCTCATGAAAGCCTGAATCAGGCCGACCTTCTGACGGTTTCCGGACGAGTAATCGCTGACCTTCTTGCTCAGGTCGGAGTTGAACCGGTCGGCCAGCTCGTCGACGTAGGACCAATCCACCCCGCCCCGGAGGTTGGCAAAGTAGGTAAGAGTCTCCTGGCCGGTGAGGTTGGGATAGAGGGCGAGATCTCCCGGCAGGTATCCGACATGTCGACGTATCTCGACGGCCGACTCGTGAGAGTCCATCCCCAGAATCAACGCCCTTCCGTTCGTAGGACGAATCAGGTCGAGGACGGTACGGATCATCGTGGTTTTGCCGGCACCATTCGGGCCGAGAAAGCCAAAAACTTCGCCGGGGCCGACCGAAAGATCGAGGTCGATCAGGGCTTCGACATCTCCGTAGTGCTTGGTAAGCCCCTCGGTCAGGATCGCTGGTTGACTGGTCATCTATCTTCTTTCTCAGTAGATCCGTCCATTGACTGGAGTTCATCAATGGCTCGGGCGGCATCCATCGATGAGCGTGTGCAGATCCCGGTGCAGAGCACCCGGATTTACACACGCTGGGGGTCTTTCGGGGGTCAGGCGAGTGAGCCCTCCAGCTCCTCGCGAAGACGAACATCGACTTCGTCCGTGACCACCGGCTGGGTACGGGTCATCCACCAGAAGAAGAAGACACCAGCTAGGCCCATCCCCAGTCCGCTGATCTGGTTCCAGGTGAACCCACCGACGACAGCATCTCCCATCCCGAATCGGAGCCCGTCGAGGATGAACCGCTGGAATCCGTACCAGGCGGCCCAGAGAAAGAAGAGCTGGCCGTAGTGAAGCCGGTAGCGCCGGTAGACAAAGAAGAGAACTCCAAGAAGGATGGCTGCGCCGACCAGGTCGTAGGCGGCCACGTGGTGATAAACACCACAGAAGCCATCGGCGCCGACCGTGGCCTCGGTGCACTCGAGACCATTGTGCTGGGGCGCCAGGTCGTAGCCGGGCTTGACCCCGTAGCCCCAAGGAACGTCTGTCTCCTGTCCGAGATGCTCGACGATGGCCAGATCACCAATGCGGCCGATGACTGTGCCAAGCGCTAGACCAAACGAAGACATATCCAGGGTGGCCAGGATCGGCAGGCCAACCTGCTTCATCCGCCACATCCCGGCGGCGATTCCACCAGCGAACCCACCCAGGATCGAGAAGTTTCCCCGGATCGGATTGAGTGCCTCGAGCAGAGGGACTCCGGCCATCAGCTGGCCCGGCACCGTGAAATAACGGGCTCCGATCAACGCGCCAACCAGCCCCCAGGTGAGGGCCGACTGGAATTTGAGAGTGTCAAAACCTCTCTTCCCCATCTCGCGCGAGATCAACCAGCCACCGATGACGAAACCGAGGGCGGCGAAGAGCCCATGGAGGGAGAGGTTGAGCGGACCGACCTCCCAGATCGGGATCGGCGGGTAGCTGATGGCGGCAAGCATTGCGTTGAGGCTAATGCTGCCCTCCTGGTATCTCCCTCTCCAGGTCAGGGCTTGTGGCCCACTAAAGTCCCCGCCGTGAGCGACCTGCTGACAGCTGCCGCCGCGGCCCTCGACACACCCGAAATCCTCGTGGAAAGGTCTGCCGCAGCGCGTGCCGAGGCCAACGGAACCTCTGTTGACGATGTTCTGGCGGCATGGGCCGGTGGAGCACCGGTGACAGCCGCCGCCCCCGCGGCGGCTCCCGAGCCGGTCGCCGCCGAAGAGACAACTCAGGTGGCAACGTCACCCGAGGAGGCTGTCGTCGCAGTCATAGAGGTTCCTGCGGCTGCCCCCGAGCCTGTGGTTATCGAGCAGCCACCCGAAGAGATCGAACCAGTCCCGATAGGCCGCAGAATCCGTACCGCGACCCGAGTCGGGGCCTGGACCGGTGGTGCACTCGGCCTGTTCGGCTTTCTGGTCGCCACAACGTGGTGGGCGGCCGATGTTTCCGTCACGGGCGACGAGACCTATTCACCTGTCATTCAGGCTGACTCAACCGCGGTGATCATTGCCGTGGCTCTGGTCAGCCTCCTGTTCGGAGCCGTCGTCGCGGGTCTCTCCCGGGCTGCCGCCGCCTGGACCAACCCCGGCATGCGTCTCAGCAACTCACCCCGGTCCACTGCGTGGCTAGGGGCGTTCCTCGGTCTGGCCCTTGGCGTGATCGCCGGTGCCCTGCTGACCAGCTCGTTTGGGACGGAGATAGAGGGTGCAGACGGACTGATTCAACTCCCTGTGCTGCCCACCCTCTCCATCATGATCATTGGGGGGGCGGTCCTGGGAGCCGTGACCGCCGCGGCAAGCCAGGTGGTCGGAGTGCCAGTGGCCATCCCAGAGGGAGATGACCGCGAGATCGAGACCATGAGAACTCGGCTCTCCGGGGCAATCGGAATCCCTCTCGCCAGCCTGTTGCTGCTTCTGCTCCTGGTGCTCCCGTTCGCCTGGACTCTGATCCAGTCGAATCGCCTGACTGGAGGAGGGGCCGCCATCGTTGCCACCCTGACTGCAATAGGAGTTCTGACGTTCGCCTCCCTCGCCGGGAGCAAGCCCAACATGAAGATCTCGTTCGGGGAATTCATGGTGGCGGTAGTAGGCATCGGGGTCGTCATAGTGATCGTTCTCTTGACTTTGAGCGTGGTCAACCAGGCCGAGGACCATGAAGAAGGGGAGGCGGAGGCCGAAGCCGCCATCGTCCTTGTTGTCAACTAGTGGTCCGTCGCATGAATGGTGGGACTGTGTCTCCGAGGCATCGGCGTTCGAATCGCAAGGACGCACAACGAAGCCGCACCTGATCGTGCGGCGAGGCGGAGGACGCAGCGAGCGGCGTCGAGGGCCGGAGAGACGCCGCAGTCATTTGTAAGACGGGCCACTAGGCAGGTTCACGGCAGCTGATAGATCGCCGTCGATCAGGGCGGCCAACATCGCATTGGCCACCTCTGTCGCCACCCCGATCTGCGCTTCCTCGGTGGATGCGCCTAGATGTGGGGTGAGCACGAGGTTGGGAGCCGCCCGAAGAGGGCTGTCGGGAGGAAGAGGCTCGGTTTCGTAGACATCGAGTGCCGCTCCGGCGATCTCGCCGGCCTCCAGGGCACGAACCAGGGCATCCTCGTCGACAACACCGCCACGCGACGCATTGATCACGAACGCCCGCTTCTTCATTTTGCGGAATGCCCCATCCGAGATGATCCCCCGGGTCTCGTCGTTGAGAGGAACGTGCAACGAGATGACATCCGCCTGCTCGATCACTTCGTCGAGGGACACCAGGCGAAGGCCGAGCGATCGAGCCCGCTCCTCTGGCAGATAGGGGTCGTAGACCAGGACGTCCATCCCGAAGGCGAGGCATCGAACAGCCACCTCTGCGCCGATTCGTCCGGCACCTACCAACCCGAGAATCCGTCCCTTGAGCTCCACTCCTCTGAAGGCAGCCCTATCCCATCTGCCCTCCCGAACCGACAGGTCGGCCCGGGAAACCCTGCGCGCCAGGGTGAGGAGCAAAGCCATGGTGAGCTCAGTAGCCGCCGTTGTGTTGCCTCCTGGGGCATTCACCACGGCGATGCCCCGCTCGGTGGCCGCAGCCACATCGATGTTGTCGATTCCCACCCCGGCCCGGCCGATCACTTTGAGATCTGGCGCCCCATCGATCATGGACTCTCCGACCGTTGTTGCACTCCTGACGATCAGCCCTGAAGCATGCTTGAGCGTGCTGGAGAACTCCTCGGACGATGAATCATCAATGGTCACCACCTCAAACCGATCATCGTCGTGAAGAGGGGCAAGCCCTTCTGTGGACACCCGGTCGGTGACTAGCACCAGCAAGGTTTCCCTCACGTCAGAACTTCTCCGAGCACTGCAAGCAGGTCATTCAGCTCATCGAGTGTGTGGTCCCCCATGTGCCCGATGCGAATCGTGGAATCTTCAAGTCTCCCGTAACCGGCGCCGATCACCCATCCCCGCTCGAGCATCTCGGCGACGACGGCCAAGCCACCATGGCCCCCAGGCATCGTCAAGCAGCTGACGGTTGGCGACCGATGACCCTCAGCAGCAAAAACGCCTACATCCAGTCCGCGATCTTGCAGCGAATCGACCCAATCGATGGTGCGCCGCTGCATGTCCGCATGCCGGGCCCACCTGTTCTCGATCCCTTCCTGTTTCATCCGCGACAACTGAACCTGCAAGGCGTACATCAGCGATATGGCCGGGGTGGCCGGGGTTTCCAACTTCTCCAGACTCTCGAAGAGGGGAATGAGATCGAAGTAGAAGCCCTTCCGCTCCGCGATTCTCGACCGCTCCATCATCGCTTCGGACGCCACGCCGAAGGCGAGGCCCGGCGGCAATGCGAGGGCCTTTTGCGAACCGGTGACTACAAAATCGAGAGCCCATTCGTCGGTGCGAACCTCGACCCCTCCCACACCAGTCACCGAGTCCACGAGGAGCATGGTTTCGGGATGGTCGGACAGAACTCCGGCAATGGCCACCAGGTTCTGGAGGGCACCGGTTGAAGTCTCGGACTGTGACAGCGTCACCGCGTCATACCCGCCCCCTGCGAGCCTTTCTGCGAGCTCATCGGAGTCGTGCGCCAGTCCCCACTCCACATCCCAGACGTCGGTCTCATGTCCGCAGTCCAAGGAGATCCTGGAGAATCTCTCGGAGAAGGCGCCGTTGACGAGGCTGAGGACCCGCCCGGCCCCGACACCGTTGCGCACGCCGGCTTCCATCAAACCGGTCGCCGACGAAGTCGAGATCACCACCGGGCGCTCGGTCAGAAAGACCCGCTTCAAGCCCCCCTCGATCTCTGCTATCAGATCACGAATGGCCTCCCCCCGGTGCCCGATCATCTGGCGTGTCTGGGCGGCGCTCACCTCTGGTCGGACTTCGGTGGGCCCCGGGAGAAAGAAATGCCCGGATGGCACCGACGCTTGACTACTCATCGCTCTCCTTGTTCATGAGACGGGCCACGTTCACCCGTCTTCGAGGCTCAGCGCATACATGACGTCGTTTCTTGATTCCCACCCGACGACAACAGGCTCACCCGCCCGTTGATGCTCGCGCAAATGAGGCAGCGGAAAGGCGTATTCACCATCCTCCACGGGCAGAAACGTCATTTCCTCACCTTCGACGAGGACGGTAAAGCCTTCGACGCCGGTGAGCGATCCGTCAACCCCCACCACGAGCCCCCTCACAGTTCCGGACGTTGCCGAGCAGACAGTGACCAGCAGGCCGAGAAACGCGAAGAGCGCCATAGACCGTATTGCCTGTGCCCCCGAGATGAGCAACGGTCGGCTCAACTGGCCCGAAGCGAGGATTCGAGACTCTCCCACTCCCTTTCCTCGCGGGTCCACCGAGCCCAAATGACCGCAATCGTGATCCAGAAGAGGAAGCCGCCCCCCAGCTTCATGATGATTCCCGCGATCGCCTGGTCGCTCACAGGAGTGAGACCGAAGGCAAGAGCGGCGTCGCCATAGACCATATAGAGCTGAACAGTCGAGAAAGTGAGGAACGACGCCGGAATGGTGGGAAGCAACGACTGAGCGAAGAGATAGAACATCTGGGCCGGGCGGGTCAGTTTGGGGATCGCCGGAGTTGGCGACAGAACCGGCATCCACATCAAGAGAGCCGCTCCGAACAGCCAGGCGTGAACTGAAAAATGAACGGGAGCGTTGGTCAGCATCCACCCGACCAGGTCCGGCCAGTGAATGACGATGAATGTCGCATTGAAGATCACGAAGGCGGGCACTGGCCGAGCGAGAGGGCGTAGCCAGCGAGCTATGCCCGGGCGACCCAAAGTGGCGTCTGCCAGCCAGCGGGGCGTCGCCATCAGCAGCAATGGGGGCACCACGAGGCTGAGCACCATGTGCTCCACCATGTGCGCCGTGAACAGCGATGTCTCCCCAACATCGTGAAGGGGCCAGCCTGAGACGGCCCACATGAAGCCGACCGCGGAGTACCACTGCCACCACTGTCGTCGGGTCGGGCCTGCGCTGTGAGGGGCGACGAGAGGGCGAAGTCTTCGGTCGGCAAACCAGTATCCGAATGCCAGGACGAAGATCACCAGCCAGAGGTCGTAATGGGGATGCCATGCAGGCAGCAGGTCGACCAAATCAGCCCCCTCGAACAGCGAGGACCCCCAGCGCGGTGAGAACGAGCGTGTAGAGGCTGATGGCCAGGATGAACCCGGCCGAGAAGAACCGACTGAGAGTGGATTCCTCGTAGCGGAGGTGCATGTACCAGCCGACAACGATGACGAACTTCAGGCCCGCGAGGGACAAAAGGATGATCGAGTTGAAGTACTTGAGATCAAGAGCGTTGTTTATGTAGAACATCGCCACCTCTACCGCAGTCAGCACCGCGAGGAGAACAGCAATCTTCCAATACTGCGCCGGAGTCGGGTGGGCGGGGTGTTGCTCGGAGGTCATGCCGGGCGAATCGAAAGCAGATAGACGACGGTGAAGATGATTATCCAGATGATGTCAACGAAGTGCCAGTACAGGCCGACCAGTTCGAGGTTCATCCCTTGTCTCTCGCTCAAACCCTCCTTACGGCGCGACATCCCCCACAGAGAGAGCAGCATGATCACCCCGATCGCGACATGGGCGCCGTGAAACCCGGTGAGCACATAGAAGGCCGATGCCGCCGGGTTTGAGCTGAGAGTCATGCCGGCTTCCACGATGAACTCGGTGAACTCGAAGACCTGCCCAGCGAGGAAGATCGCTCCCAGTGCGGCGGTGGCGAACAGCCAGGTTCTCGCGCCGTTCTGATCATTCCCGGATAGCGCGTTGTGAGCCAGGACCATGGTCAGTGAGCTCATCAGCAGCACAAACGAGCTGACCGAGGTGAAGGGAATGTCGTAGACCTCGGCTGGATAGGTGCCCTGGAACCCAGCTCGGTTGCTGTACAGCAGGTAGGTCGAGATCAGGGCGCCGAAAAAGAGGAACTCCGAGCTGAGAAAGACCCACATCCCCAGCTTGCGATTCTCGACACCGGTCGACTCCTGCTCGGGATGACCCAGATCGACGGCAGCGTCGTGAGCCAGGTCAGACATCCGCGTCCTCCCCGGCGCCTTCGGCAATCCCGGCCTCCTCGCCTCCCACAGTTGCAATCTCGGCGTCCGACTCACTCTCCTCGTGGGGCTCCTCGAGCGGCTCCATCCCCCAGCCGATGAGGGCAGCAAGGCTGATGATCACGCCGATGACAATGAGTGCCTTACCCCACAACGTCGTGTGATAGATGATTCCGTAGAAGACGATGGGAATGCCGAGGGCCATCACGATCGGGAAGTACGTGGGGTTGGGCAACTGAATAGGGACGACGGGATTGAGCTGCTCATCCTCGATCTGGGCCAAGATCTCGTCCTTGTCGGCCTTCGGAACGGCCCTCCCATCTTCATCCTGGTCGTACTTCAGATGCCAGAAATGGTCGAGGCGGATGACGACCGGCGGCACTGCGAAGTTGTACTCGGGGGTCGGGTTGGGAGACATCCACTCGATCGTTCGGGCGTCCCACGGATCCAGCCCGGATGCCTCTCCACGCCGCCGGCTGTTGTACCAATTGAACATGAACACCGCGATCGAGAGGGCAATGATGAAGGCGCCAATGGTCACTGCCACGTTCCAGGGCTCCAACCCGGACTCGGGGGCGTATTTCCAGGTGCGGCGAATCATGCCCTGCAAACCGAGCCAGTGCATCGGGGCGAAGGTGAGGTTGAAACCGATGAGCATCAGCCAGAAATGGAGCTTGCCCAATTTGTCGTTCATGACCCGGCCGGTCAGCTTGGGGAACCAGTAATACATCCCGGCAAAGATTCCGAAGATCGACCCCCCGAACAGGACGTAGTGGAGGTGGGCGACGATGAAGTAGGTGTCGGTTTGTTGCCAGTCGGACGGCACGATCGAGTGGATCACGCCAGACAGGCCACCGATTGTGAACATGGCGATGAAACCGATGGCGAACAGCATCGGCGTTTTCAACTGAATCCGACCCATCCACATCGTGCCGATCCAGTTGAAGATCTTGATACCTGTGGGAATGGCGATGGTCATCGTGGCCAGGCCGAATGCCGCCTGGGCAACGGGGGTGATTCCGGAGGCAAGCATGTGATGAGCCCACACCCCGAAGCCGAGAAAACCTATGGCGGCGCCGGCAAACACGATGGCCGAGTAGCCGAAGAGCGGTTTCCGGGAGAACACCGGGAGCACCTCGGAGACAATGCCCATGGCGGGGAGGATCAGGACGTAGACCTCGGGATGGCCGAACAGCCAGAACAGATGCTGCCACAAGACGGGATCACCACCCCCCACCGGCTGGAAGAACAACGAGCCGAACTGTCGGTCGAACATGACCATGAACAGGGCTACTGCGATGATCGGGAGTGAGAACAGCAGCAGGAAGGCCACCACGGTCGACATCCAGACAAACACCGGCATCCGGAGAAGCCGCATCCCCTTGGCTCTCATGTTGAGAATCGTGACAATGAAGTTGATCGAGGAAATCAGGGATGCCAGACCCAGAATCTGGAGTCCGAGCGCCCAATAATCCATCGCTGTCCCGGCCGAGTAGAACGGGCCGGCATTCGGCTGGTAGCCGAACCACCCCCCGTTGGGGGAGTCCGCCAAGAAGTTGAAGGTCCCTGGCCCCCCACCGGCAGGGAGATTCCCACCAACGCCGTCGATGCCGACCGGAGGGGCCGACGTGCCGAAGATGAACGTCGAATAGAGGAAGATCCCGCCAAACAAGAAGATCCACCATGACAGGGCATTGAGTCGGGGGAACGCCACGTCACGGGCGCCGATCAGAAGGGGCAGCAGGTAGTTCATGAAGGCAGCACCCACCGGCATCACAAACAGGAAGATCATGGTCGTGCCGTGCATCGTGAACAAGGCGTTGTAGGCACCCGCGGTCAGGAATTCGGCGTTGGCCTGGGCGAGCTGGATCCGAAGCAATAGCGCCTCGACTCCGCCCAGGATGAAGAAGACGAAGGCGGCGTAGCCATACATGATGCCGATCTTCTTGTGATCGACCGTGGTGATCCACGACCAAAACCCGGTGGTCGACGATGGCCTACGGAAAATCGTGGTCTGGGGCCGCTCGGCAGTGGCGGTCATGTGTTGCTCTCCAGCCAGGCGATCAAACTGTCTATCTCTTGTTCGGTCAGGGCCAAGTTGGGCATGAAGCTACCGGGCTTCACATTCGGCGGGTTGGCCAGCCATCTCTTCAGAGCAACCTCTCGGGTCTCTCCCTCCTCGGGGAGAGTTGCTCCAGCGAAAGTGCCCCTGGAAGCGAAGTGGGTCAGGTCGGGACCGCCGAATGCTCCCTCGGCCACGATCTGTGAGGCGGACTCATCGTCGAAGCGGGCTGTGTGGCACTGAGTGCAGCCTTTGCTGAGGAACACCTGATAACCGTCATATACGTCCGATCCCTCCGCGGGCAGGGTGGCTCCTTTCTGCTGATCTGCAACCCAAGCGTCGTAATCAGCCTGGTCCAGCGCCACCACGCGGGCCCTCATCAGTGAGTGACTGAGCCCACAAAACTCAGCGCACGCGCCCGAGAATTCGCCCGGCTCGTCGGCCTGAAGCCGCAGTAGCGTTGTCTGGCCCGGCACCAGATAGCGCTTTCCGTTTAGGGCCGGGATCCAAAAATTGTGGATGACATCTTCGGAGGTCATCTTGGCGCAGATCTCCTTGCCGGCGGGCACCACCATCACGTTGGCCGTGTCGATTCCGGCATCTGGATAGTGGTACTCGAACCACCATTGGTGCCCGATCACCTCGATCACCATCGCGTCGGAGTCGCACCCTGTTAGCTCAAAGACGGCGGCAGTAGTCGGGACGGCGATCACAGCCAGGATCAACGCGGGGACGACAGTCCATAGAACCTCGAGCTTTGGGCTGCCATGGAGCTGCTTGGCCTCCTTGGCCCCTTCACGATCTCGAAAGAGAAAGATGGCCACGAGGATGGCGCCTTGAACCAGGATGAAGACAACCACGGCAATCCAAAACACCGGCCAAAACAGCCCATCGATCTGCTCGGCAAAAGGACCGGCGGGATCGAAGGTGGTGAGGGGCGCATCCTCGATCCCGATGAGGCTGCATGCACCGAGAAGCAACAAAGCCCCGATCAGGGCAACGAGGCGAGAAAAACGTTGACGGAATCTACCCATTCGCGACGGCATCATACGGGGATTCCGAACAGGCGACTAACTTCCCGCTCAGGACACCACCGCACCTATGGCAGTGGCCAGTTCGTTGTCAGAGGCGGCACCTTCAAAGGACGCGGTCACCACCCCGTTTGAGTCGACGACAAACACCCACGGCTCCGAGGGCAGGCCCCATTCCTCGACCGCGGCGATGGTTTCCAGGTCCTCAAGGGAGGCAACCTGGATGTCCTCGTAAACCTCGACGTGGAGAAAATCCACACCCGGATAGTCGGGGCGGAGAACCTTCACCTGATCGAGGAGGGGCCCACATGTCTGGGAGGCACACCAGACCGGAGTGGCAAACGTGATGACAGCCGGCGTCCCGTTGCCCACAGCCTGGTCGATGCTCTTCTGATACATCTCGGGATCGGGGTCAGTATCCGAGGAGATAACCGCCAGATCCGGATAGTCGACAATGGTCCTCGTCACTGACGGCACCGCGTTGTCGCCGGGCTGCGCCACCAGCGGATCTTCGAACACGACAATCCCGACTGGGCCGGCCTCCGCCATCCCCTCGGTCTCAATCGTCGCCTGATAGGTCCCCGGCTCGGAAAAATCCATGTAGGCCACATAGAGACCCCGGCTCTCCGGAACGGTCCAGATGAACTCCATGTCGTAAGTATCGATCGGCGCCCCGTTCTCATCGCGGAGGGTTACGACGGCGTTCCTATCGGGAGAGGCGAGGAATTCGTCGGTCTGCAGGTCGACCAAGGCAAACATGACTCGCTGCGTGCCGAGGCCGATGGTCCCGTTGGCCGACGCCACCACCGCAAACGGCGTCACCCCGCTTTCGCCCGATCCAGGGCCGCAGGCCGCCACGACGAGCGACAGCCCCAACAGAGCAGCAATCGATCGCCTCATCTGACCAGGACATCCAACATCACGGAGGCGAACAGGGCGGACAGATAGACGGTAGAGGTGGTGAACAAACGCATTGCATCCTCAGGCCGCCGATACACCCGCCAGGTGTCCCAAAGGAACCAGGCCCCGAGCCCAATTGCAGCGCCAAGGTAGATCCACGACATCGAGGCGACCGGAACCAGGAGCAGGCTGACCCCGACCATGACTCCCGTGTAGAGCAGCATCCGGCGGGTTGTCACCTCAACCCCTGAGACCACCGGGAGCATGGGCACACCGGCGGCTTCGTAATCGTCTTTGTACCGAATCGCCAGGGCCCAGAAATGGGGCGGAGTCCAATAGAACACCACCAGAAACAGAACCCAAGCCGGGAGGCCAATCGTGTTGGTCACTGCGGCCCATCCCACCAAGACAGGTGCCGCTCCGGCCGCGCCGCCGATGACGATGTTCTGAACTGTTGAGCGCTTCAGGGCGATTGTGTAGACGAAGACGTAAAAAAGCAGGGCCGCGGTCGAGATAAGGGCCGCGAGGAGGTTGATGAACACTCCGAGCCAAGCGAACCCAGCCGTCCCGAGGACGATCCCGAAGATCAGGGCGTTGCGCGGCTGAATCTCGTGTCGGGCCAGGGGCCTGGCCCTGGTCCGTCTCATCACCTCATCTATGTCCCGATCGAAGTAGCTGTTGAGGGCGTTGGCTCCTCCGGCTGACAGTGCCCCACCGATGAGAGTGGTGAGTACCAGCGTTGTCCCCGGCCAACCCCGAGCGGCCAGCACCATTGACGGGATCGTCGTTATCAGCAGCAATTCGATTATGCGGGGTTTGGTCAGGGCGAAGTAGGCCGCCACAACCGACCTGGTTCCAGTGATCTCAACCGTGGAAGTCGTTTGATGGTGCGATTCAGTTGTCATCGCGCTTCACCGTGGCTGCCTCTTCCGCTCGAGCCCGCTCATCAAAACCACCATAAGGGCGAGCATCGCGTACCTAGAAGCATGACGCGTCGCGACCTGCGATGAGAACGCAAGATCAGCCGACGAATCGACTGATCGCGTCTGCGAGCCGGTCGGGATGGGTCCATGGCGCCTCGTGGCGGGCGTCGACGAGCTCCACTATCTCAGGTGATCCCAGAGACGCGGCCAGATCGTATTGCCAGGCGGGCGGGACCAACTGATCTTTGGTGGGGATGATCAACATCGTCTCGACGCCGAGCCTCCCAACCCAGGGACGAGAATCGAACCGAAGCAAGGCCAAGGTCGCCTGAGTCCCAGCTTCCACATCTCGGCGATGGGTCTCCTCCCAGAGCCAGCGAGCGTGCTTCTCCTCCACGGCCCCCGTCGCGAGGAGGTACCCGGATCTCACCTCGGGCGTGCCCAACCCTGTGAGCCGTTCCCACGCGCGGGTCAGGCTGGCGGCGAGCACTCGCAAGGCTCGCGTCGGCTGCGGCGTATGGCTGAAAGTTGCGATCAACACCAGCTTGCCGACTCGACCCGGATGGCGGCGGGCCAAGGACTGGGCGATGGTCCCCCCCATCGAATAGCCGATAACCGTCACTTTGGAGAGCCCCAGCTCATCGAGCACTCCGGCTACGTCATCGGCTACCTCTTCCACATCGAACCGATCGCGGGCCATGGCCGAAAGACCGTGGCTGCGATGATCGACCATCACCAACCGGTAGTTCTCGGCTAGGGCCGGCGCGACCCGATACCACTCCGCCGCCGAAGAACCGGCAAGACCGTGTATCAGGAGCAGCGGCTCGGCCCCCTCCGGGCCTACCTCACGAACCAGGAACTCGCTGTCGCCCACGAATACGGTTCGACCCGGGTTGCGCCACGGGTGCTCCTGGGGCGACTTGAACCTGGGCGTGATCACGGGAGCAAGGGCTCGCCACAGAATCGCCAGAAAAAACAATCGGCGGATCAACCTCACGACGACAGGTCTCCCACGATGAAGACGTACTCATCCACCGGGACACCACCGATGAGATGCTCGTCGATGATCCTGTCGAGCTTGGGGATGTCGAGGCCGGCGTACCAGGTACCCTCCGGATAGACAACGGCGACACATCCCTGCTCGCAGATGCGAAGGCAGTCGACCTTCGACCTGAGAACCGACCCTTTCCCCGAGGGGACCGGAGACGCTGCCACATCGAGCTTTCCCTGCCAGGTGGGCGGTGCCGACGTGGCGTCGAGTTCTTTGAGTCTTCGCTTGAGATGCCGCCATAGCTCGCCGGTCTCCTCTCGCGGAGCACACTTCGGGTTGGTCTGATCGGCGCACAGGAAGATGTGCCGCTGAGCCCTCCGGATCGACAGGGCGTCGGAGATATTGTCTAGTCGCTCAGCAGGATTCATGGTCGCAATGGGTAGCACTCTCCCGGCTCATGGCAAGACAGTGATCTCGTGTCCAGCGGTTATCGAACCGATCACTGCTGCACCCGCCAGGTCGGACAGAAACCCTTCCACCTCTTCGGGCGGAAGTGAAACGAGCAGACCGCCTGAGGTCTGGGCATCGACAAGGATCCGGAGCTGATCATCCTCGAGAGAACTATCAATCTCTGACTCGAGAGACTCGAGGTTGCGCTGGGAGCCCCCGGCCCACATCCCTTCGATGAGAAGCTCGGCGACCCCGTCGATCACCGGAACTCGCGAGTACTGCACACTGGCACCGACACCCGAAGCACGGCACATCTCGCGAAGGTGTCCCAGCAATCCGAACCCGGTGACGTCTGTTACCGCGGAGGCGTTGTGGGCAGTAGCCGCGGCCCCCGCCGCCTGATTGAGCCCGACCATGATCTCGATCGCGGTCGCAGCCAGTGCCGCCGGACATCGTGCGTGTTTGATGGCGGTGCTGATGATCCCAATACCCAAGGGCTTGGTGAGCACCAAAGCCTCGCCGGCACGGGCGCCCGAGTTTGTCTTGATCAGGTTCGTTTCCGCCAGACCGGTGACTGCGAACCCGTAATGAGGTTCCGGGCCGTCGATCGAGTGGCCACCAACAACGGTGCATCCAGCCTCGGCCATGACATCCATGCCCCCCAACAACACCTCGCCGGCGAGATCGAACGAGAGCTCATCCCTGGGCCAGGCAAGATACTGAAGGGCTGTCATCGGGGTTGCCCCCATCGCATAGACATCACTGAGCGCGTTGGCTGCGGCAATCCTGCCCCAGTCGTAGGGCTCATCGACGATTGGAGCGAAGATGTCGACAGTCTGCACCAGGGCGCGCCCATCTCCCAGCGCGTATACGCCGGCATCATCGGCCGTTTCGAACCCGACGATCAAGTCGGGGTGTCGGCCGGCGGGGTGGTGTTGGACGGGACGCAGAACCTGCGCCAACTCGGAGGGCCCGAGCTTGCAGGCTCAGCCGGCCCCGTGTGAGTACCTGGTGAGACGAGTCTCGGTCATGGCCTCAAGTTAGGCGTCGTCCCGAGATGTGAGGAGTCGCGGTTCCGTGTCTCACGATATGGCGGCACTGGCCGCCGGCTTCGGGCATGGTGGCATGACCCTCCCAACGCAAATACGGTGACGTTTCGGCGGACGGCCGTACCTGCGTTGAGAGCACTTAGGCGGTCTCGCCCGGTACCCTCCTTCGTTCCATGTCTGACCAACCGACGTTCCTCACTCCGGCCGCCCATGCCCGCATCGAGGACGAACTGCAACAACTAAAGACCGAAGGGCGTCGGGAAATCGAGGAGCGGATTGCTGAGGCCCGCTCCCACGGCGACCTCCGCGAGAACGCCGACTACGACGCCGCCAAGAACGATCAGGGTCTGATGGAGGCCCGAATTCGCAAGCTGGAGCACCTTCTCAACACCGCGGAGGTGCGCAACGTCGAAGACACCGGCCAGGTCGAGATCGGGAGCGTCGTGACCGTGGTCGACAGTGATGGGGACGAAATGGAGTACTTCGTCGCCCCTCAAGAGAACAAAGTGCCCGGGATGTTGCTCGCCTCGCCCACCAGCCCCCTGGGTGGCGCACTCCTCGGCGCCGCGGTCGGGGACTCGGTCGATTACGACGCGCCGGCCGGAACATTCACCGTGACCATCAAGGCGCTGCGCCCTTACGTTGGGTGATCAGGGTTAGCCTGACGCCCGTTCGTCCGACGAGGGGCCCCAAGTGAGACTCCGACTCAGAAGCCCACGCCAACTAGCCAAGGTCCTGGTTGCGGCTGCGCGCCGTGATCACGTGGAGGTAGCCGAGTACCTCGACTCGCGCCGGGAGGAGTGGGAGGCGTTGGCCGAGGCCGTCCCAGGGGACGCGGCCGACGTCCTCGAGCAACTCGCGGAAGCCGAGGCCGCTGAACTGCTGGGCGAACTCGATTCGACGGAAGCAGCTGACGTTCTCGAGGAAATCGCCCCCGAGCTTGCGGCCGAGCTGGTCGAAGACGTTCCCATCGCGGACCTCTCGGCGGCCGTCACCGAAATGACCGGCGAAGCTGCCGCCGACCTTCTTGCTGAGCTGGGCGAGGACGTGACGGAGAGTGTTCTCGCCCTGATCGATGACTCGACCGAGCGTGAGATTCGAGATCTTCTCGTCTTCCCGGCCGATTGTGCGGGGGGCCTGATGACGACAGAGATCGCCTCTCTTCCGATTGGCCTCACCGCGGGTGAGGCCGTGGAGAGGATCAGACAACTCCGTGACGAGTACGAAGACCTCCAATACGTCTACGTGGTCGACGACTACCGCAACCTCAAGGGCGTGATCTCATTCCGCGACTTGGTGTTCAACCGACCTGGGGCGAGTCTCGACGAGGTGATGGTTGCCGATCCCATCTCGGTGACTGCCCTGACCGACCGCGAGGTCGTGGCCGAGATCTGCCGGCGTTATCACTTCCTCGGAGTGCCGGTGACCGACACCGCCGGGCGTCTGCTCGGAGTGGTGACAAATGAGGCGGTCATGGAGGTCATCCAAGACGAGGCCACAGAAGACTTCGCCGCGGCAGTTGGCGCCGGGCTCGAAGAGACGGTCTATACCGACGTCACCCAATCGTTTCGGATGCGGGCGCCATGGCTGGTTCTCAATCTCGCCCTGGCCCTCCTCGTGGCACTCGTGATCGAGCGCCAGACGGGCATCATCACCAGGGAGCCGGTACTGGCCGCTCTGATGCCGGTTATCGCACTGCTGGGAGGAAACGGCGGGAATCAAAGCCTGGCCGTGATGATCCGCTCTCTGGCCTCGGACGACGTGCCAAGAGCGCAGGTGTCCGGAATCCTGTTACGCCAAAGCGGTGTTGGGTTCCTCAACGGATTGCTTCTGGCCTTCTTCTCCTTCGGTTTGACCTATTTTCTGATCGACTCCGGGGTATTCGCCAGCAATTCGGAGCCCTTGACGATCGCGGTCATTGTCGGCATCGCCACCCTCGCCAACCTGATGATCGCAACCGTGGCCGGGGCTGCCATCCCCCTGATCCTCCGGAGGCTGGGCCAGGACCCGGCGCTGGCGTCGGCGATCTTCCTCACCCTCATCACCGACCTGCTCGGTTTTGGCGGCTTCCTTCTGGTAGCCGCCTGGCTGATTTAGCGGTCTGTCGGGGAGACATGGAGTCTGCTGAATAATGCCGTTGGTCAGCGGGCTCCTAACTACCGATAAGGATCTCGCCGGATGCTTCGAATGGGCCCTGAAATCGGATCGTGTCACCGTTGACCAGCGACACGAAGTGGTGTTGGTCGATTAGCTCGACCTCCTCCTCGGTTCGATCTGCCTCATCCTTCTGGTAGGCCTCCAAAGCGACAATGTCGTCGAAGATCTCGGCGCCCCAGGTAGCAATGCCATCTTCGAGAAGATCGCCAACAAAGTTCTCCATGTCCACGTCGGTGTAGGCAGCCTGCGGGATGACTATGTAGACGATATCCCCGGCGTCGCCAGCCTCCCGGGCAACAACGTCAAAGCTGGCAACGGATGAGCCAACCGTCGTGGAGGTGGTGGCCTCACTCGGTGCGACAGTGGTCGTAGTCGAATCCGCCGGAGCCGGTGCCTCGGTCACCAAGGTCGAAGTGGTGGTGAGCTCTGCCTCTTCGCTGTCACATGCGGAGAGGAACAAGGCCATAACCACAAGCCCAGCGAGAACTCGGGTGATCTTGGGCAGATTCATGGACCTTCAACGTAGCTGTGCCACAGCAGGGTTCCCGGCAACACGACATCACGCGCCCACCGCCTCGACACCGCCATGCGCGCGGTGAGTACCCTTGCGCCGATGTCGGGCAGATTCGGGGCTGTCGTCGTGGGGGCCTCAGCACTTGTGATAACGCTGCTCGTAGTGGGCACGCTACCAACAGCGGTCGATGCCGCCACGATGTGCCCGCCGATCACCCTCGACGACCTAGAACCCCCCGCGCCTGACACCACCCTCCCCGACACGGCCCCTACGACAGACACAACGACAACGACGGTCACCACCCCCTCGAGCACAACCATCACAACGGTGCCCGCCACGACCACAACCACCATGCCGGACGCGACAACCACAACCGTGTCCTCCGCGACCACAACCACCCTTCCAGGCCAAACCATCACAACGGTGCCCGCCACGACCGGCCCCACCGCAGAGCCGAGCTGCGTGCCATTCGTCTATCAAATGACCTATCCGCTTGCAGTCAGGGGCAGCCTCATCTCTGTCTTTGGTGCCGAGCGGGATGGCGGGACACGACTCCACAAGGGAGTTGACCTGCGGGCACCCAAGCTGACTCATGTGGTTGCTACCCGTGACGGGACTGTCACCGAGATTCACAATGACGTCGGGACGGAAGACTGTTGTTGGCTCACCATCCGCCACCTGGACGGTTGGCGGAGCTGGTATATCCATCTCAACAACGACACCTACGGCACCGATGACGGCTTCGGCCTGGGAGTTCGAATCGACTTACAGGTGGGCGACTCGGTGGCCGAAGGTGAGGTACTCGGCTGGCTCGGCGATTCTGGCAATGCCGAGAGCACTTCTCCGCATCTCCACTACGAGTTACGCGATAGACGAGGGGTCCCGGTAGATGCCGGCAGGAGCCTGCGAAAGGCATCGTCCAGTACTCCTCGCTCGGATGGAAACTCGGGCGCCTATCTGGACGACGACGGTTCACTCTACGAATGGATCCCTGATGCTCTTGCGGCTCGGGGCATCCCATGGGCATGCGACGAACTCAGTTCGTGGTCCTGCCCCGACGATATAGCCACCCCTGAACAGCTAGCCAGGCTGGCAGAGCTGTTGCTTGGGGTACAGGCCCCTACGCTCGAAGGAAGCTACGGGGTGGTCACCCTGCTTGGAGTCGACGACCCTCACCCCTTCCTCATCGAGAAGATTCTCGGGTGTGGTGACGCTGAGGTGTGTCCCGCCCAGGGCGTCACCGAGACCGAATTGTCTCGACTGGCCGCCGGCATCCTCGAGTATCGACATCGGCCGGCAAGCAACCCTGGCCTGTTTGCAGAAGTGCGCGAGGATCTGACCATCCCCTCCCAGCTCGAGGCTATCGCTTATCTGGTCGAGGGCGGCCATGTCGCATCCTGCGAGATTCCTCTCGACTCAACCAAGATTCTCCACCGCGGGCGGGCCGCCTACCTACTCCTTTCCTGGACCGGAGAGGTTGACGTCGAGCCTTGTCCCACACTTGATCAGCCCCTCCGCTGAGCAAACCGCTTCGCGAGGAGGGCAGTGGCCTCTCCCGGATCAAACAGAGTCTGGCCAATTGCCGAGACCGGCTGGACCTCTCGAATCGTTGAGATGGCCATGACTTCTGTCGCCTTGGTCAGGCGATCCAGCTGCCATTCTCCTTCGGTCAGGGCCAGACCACATTCGCCGGCCTCCTCGATGACTATCTGGCGAGTGATCGAATTGAGAATCCCGAGGTCCAGAGAGGGAGTTTCGACAGCACCGTCGACAACCCAGGCGAGCGAGAACGTCGGGCCTTCGAGGATGTCGCCATCTCTGGAAACCAGTAGGGCATCGTCGTACCCTCCGGCCTGCGCCTCCCGGATCGCCGCCAGATTCGGGGCGTAGGAGAGCGTCTTGGCTCCGGCCAGCGCCCAGTCGACACCGGCGCCGTGCCAGGGTGACACAACGGGCATGAGCCGGACAGAGCCCACAACGCGCTCGAAGCCATGGGAGAACACGATCACCTTGGGCTGGGCATCGGCAGTGGGCGCGGCCGATCCCCTGGTCACGATGATCCTCACTACACAGTCTGATTGCCCGTCGATGGCGCGTCGGACCCAGTCGGCGATTTCCTCACGATTCGGAAGGGAGATGTCGAGGGCCCCCGCACTTCGACTTAGCCGATCGAGATGTCTGTCCACGGCAAAGGGGACTCCGTCATAGACCCTCATGACCTCAAAACAGCCGTCTCCACGCAGGACCGAAGAGTCGGTCACATCGATCCGACCATCCGATGCAATGCCATCTATGAGAATCGGAGAACTCATTCAGCCTTGGATTTTTGGTAGGCGTTGGTGATAGGAAGACGTCGATCCTTGCCGAATGCCTTCGTCGTGATCTTCACACCCGGGGCTGCCTGCCTCCGCTTGTACTCGTTGGTTGCCACCATTCGCACAATCCTCGACACCAACGCGTCGTCGTAGCCGGCAGCCACCATCTCACTCAATCCCTCATCCGATTCGATATGACGCTCGAGCACGGCGTCCATCAGCTCATAGGGCGGGAGGGAATCGCTGTCTTTCTGATCCGGTCGCAGCTCCGCCGAGGGCGGCTTGTCGATGGAGTTCTGCGGAATCACCGCTCCGTCTTTGTTGCGCCACCTTGCCAGCTCGTAGATGAGAGTCTTGAACACATCCTTGAGAACGGCATATCCCCCGACCATGTCCCCGTACAGAGTGGCGTAACCCACTGCCATCTCCGACTTGTTGCCGGTGGCCACCACCATCGGGCCGAACTTGTTCGAAACCGCCATCAGAATCGCCCCTCTGGCCCTTGCCTGAAGATTCTCCTCGGCGACTCCGAAGTCGGTGCCGTCAAAGACAGGGTCGAGAATCTCCAAGAAGGCGGCGTAGGCCTGGTCCATGGGCAGCACGTCGAACTTGACTCCGAGCTCCTCTGCGAGCTGTTGGGCGTCATCTATCGAATGTTGAGAAGAGAATCGCGACGGCATCGATATTCCCCATACTGCGGACGCACCGAGGGCGTCCACGGCGATAGTGGCGGTGAGCGCAGAGTCGATACCGCCGGAAAGCCCGATTACGACCTGGGAGAATCCGTTCTTCCGCACGTAATCGCCCAGCCCGGTCACGAGGGCTTTGTAGACCTCCTCGGTGGAGTTGAGCAGCGGTGTCGGGGATCTATCCGCAACAGCTTCGCCGGTCAGGGGAACATCTACGACGAATAGGTCCTCCTCGAATTGCGGCGATCGGTGAACCACCGTTCCATCCGCGGCAAGGACGAGGGAAGCTCCATCAAAAACGAGCTCGTCCTGTCCCCCGACGAGATTCAGGTAGACAACGGGTACTCCGGCTCCTCTGGCGCGCTCGGCGAGCATCTGTTCCCGATCGGCGGCCTTGCCTCGGTGAAACGGGGAAGCGTTGATATTGAGCAAGATCCGAGCGCCGGCCCGAGCCTGCTCCGCCGGAGGACCACTCGCGCTCCAGATGTCCTCGCAAACGGATACACCCGTCACCACGCCTCCGATCTCCCAGAGACGACCGGGGTTCTTGCCCTGAGCGAAATACCGATCCTCGTCGAAAACTCCATAGTTGGGCAACAGAATCTTGTGGTAGATGCCAACAATGTCGCCTCGGTGAAGGACGGCTGCTGCGTTCGCCACAGTGCGCTCAACCGAGTCGCCTGGCGACAGATCGTCTTGCGCCACGCGATCAACGAAACCCACCACTACCACAGTGTCGCCGCTTGATCGGGCCAGCCGCGAAAGCGATTCCAACCCCTCGTCGACAAAGTCATCCCAAAGAACCAGATCCTCAGGCGGGTACCCGTTGATGGCGAGCTCCGGCAACAGAAGAACATCTGCGGACTCGTCCTCAGCCCACGCCATGGCCTCCAAAATCCGCCGCTCATTGCCTGCAATATCGCCGACAACAAGATCTATCTGTGCTCCGGCCACGCGAACTGGCATGTGATCACGATACCTAGGAGCCCGTTGAGCAATCCATGTCACTCATCTCGACGACCAGATCATCGCCACTCGCCGTGTCCTCGGCCCCGCCATTCCGACCCGAGGAGTGGCGAAACCTCGTCCTTGCGAATGACGCGCCTGGCCGCCGACCTGACCAACGGCATTAATCAACAGACTCCAGCCTTACCCTGATGGCGTGCATGACGGCGAGCTGTCAGAGACCATTCCCGCGCACGCAGCCGAGGATATGGCACGACTCCCCTCTGGGGTCCGGGCCAAGCTGGCGCGGCTGATCGATAGCGGGCCCGACCCGGCGGGGAGTTGGGATCGGCTTCTGCCCATCGTCAGGGCTGATCCCAAGCAGCTCACAGACGACGTTCGACTCCGAAGAGTTGCGGCTGTCGTTTCGTCTAGCCGGGCGCTGGCACAGACTCTTGCCCAACACCCGAATCTGCTCGACCAGGAAAGGCCGAATGAGTCGGTGACTCTCCAGGTCCGCGCTGCCCTGGTTGAGATCGCCGGGGACGACCTCAGCGGGTCTATCGATGTCTCCGAGGCCACCGCCCGATTCTCCGATGTCATCGACCGTATCGTCGCCGGCCAACTCGACTCGGCACGGGCGGCGATAGCCGTTGCTCACCCAATCGCTACAGAGCTTCCGTTCGCCGTAATCGCCATGGGCAAGTGGGGGGCCCGAGAGCTCAACTACTCCTCTGACATCGACCTTGTGTTCGTCCACGATCCGGACGGCCTCGATCCGGCGGGTGGCCGTGCGGCTGCGCTCGCCCTGGCGAGCCGGCTCATGGCAAACCTCTCATCTCCAACGTTCGACGGACCGGCCCTGGAGGTCGACGCCGGCCTGAGACCCGAAGGGGCCATGGGGCCACTCTCCCGGAGCCTCGATGGGTACGAGCGCTATTACCACGAGTGGGCCGAGGCCTGGGAGCTCCAGGCCCTGCTGAAAACGCGATTCAGTGCCGGCGACAGTGATCTGGGGGCGCGGTTTCTCGAACTCGCCTCCCGTGTCGTCTGGGATGAGGGGCTTGACCCCGAGGCTCTGCGCAGCATCAGAAGAATCAAAGATCAGACTGAGCACAACGCGGACCCCAACGACATCAAGAGAGCTCGCGGCGGGATACGCGACATCGAGTTCACCACCCAGCTGCTGCAACTGGTCCACGGCAGACTCGACCCGGATCTGAGATGCGCCGGAACGGTCGATGCCCTGGACGCACTTGCCGCCCATGGCTATGTCGACGAAACCGACCGCGACCGGCTTGTCGAGGCATACCGGTTCTTGAGAGATCTGGAGCATCGCATCCAGCTGTGGGACCTCCGACAGACGCATCAGCTTCCCCACGACACCGAATCCCTGGCCCGAATCGGCCAGTCACTCGAACTGCCTGGCGATCCCGCCACAGCGCTCAAGCAAAGACTTGCCGAGGTCCGAGCCGAGGTCCGCGACATCCATGAGCGTCTCTACTTCAGGCCGATCCTCGATGCCCTAGTCGGCTCACCCAGCGCGCGACTCGGCATGGATCAGGCTGCGCTGAGACTCGAGGTACTTGGTTTTGAGGACCTCCACTCGGCAAGGCGAGCACTCGAGGACCTGACGTCGGGCATCACCCGGCGATCAAAGATGATGCACCAGATACTCCCCTTGATGCTTGATTGGCTGTCGCTGTCACCTGACCCGGACATGGGGCTAGGCCAGCTTCGCACCCTGCTCGCCCACACTCCTGACCACTCGGCGTTGGTCACTCTGCTCCAGAGCAACCCCCTTGCAGGAGAACGACTCTGTCGCCTCCTCGGGACCGGTCGCCTGCTCGGAGCCCTCATCGATCGGATACCCGAATTCGTCCCGAGGCTGGCCGACGACCGGCGCCTGGAAGACATTAGAAACGCAGACGCGGCGACTACCCGGCTCATCGGCCTCCTCGACTCCCGACCGGATCCCGATTCCAAACTGGGAACAGTCAGACGATTTGTCAGGCGACGAAAGCTGCGAATAGCAGCTCGCGACGTCCTCGGAGCAGTTTCCATCCCGGCCACCATCGGCTCGCTCGCGGATAGCGGCGATGCAGCCGTGGCCGGCTCGCTCCACATCATCGCTGGTCCGGATACGGCGGGATTCTCGGTGGTCGCCATGGGTAAGTGGGGCGGTCGAGAGTTGTCATACGAGTCGGATCTGGACCTCATGTATGTGTTTGCCGACGACATAGACCGCGACCGCGCTTTCAGGACCGCAACAGGATTGAGCCGCATTCTCTCCGAGCCGAGCAAACACGGAGAGGCCTACCTACTGGACGCAGGGATCCGCCCTGAGGGTAAGAACGGTCCGTTGGCCCGGTCGCTGGAGAGTTATCGCCGCTACTACAACGAGTGGTCGGAGCCGTGGGAGCTGCTCGCGCTGATCAGGGCCAGGCCGGTGGCCGGAGACCGGGATCTATGTGAGCGTTTCACGGAGATGATCGGGCCCATCGTCTGGCAGGACCGAATCAGCCCCGAAGTGCTTCACGGGATCCGAAACGTCAAGGCTCGGGTCGAGACGGAGAGAATCCCTCCGGGCGAGGACCCGGACTATCACCTCAAGCTGGGCAGGGGCAGCATCAGCGACGTCGAGTTTCTCACTCAGATGCTCCAGCTTCAACACGGGGGTCCCAACCCCGACCTTCGCGTCACGGGAACTCTCGAGGCCTTGCGACGGCTCCGACAGGCCGAGCACCTCACCGCTGCCGAGCACCGTGCCCTAGAGGACGCGTACCTATTTTGCACAAGAGTCCGGCTCCGTCTTCATCTCCAAACCGGACGGGTGTCCGAGTCGCTCCCAACAGACCAACGGTCGCTGGCCCGAGTCGCCACCTCCCTGGGATATGACCGCGCCGCCGATCTACGCGACCACTATCGGCGAGTCACCAGACGGGCCCGGCAGGTGTTCGAGGCCCGGTTCTACTAGGAGCCCGCTGGTGGCTTGGCCGATCGGCGTCTGTTTGACCGACGAACACCCCGCGAAACCGCGGTTAGCCTGAAGACATGATCACCCCCGACAGGCTCGCCGGGCTGGTTGAGGGAATCGTTCCAAAGGCCGTCGAATTGCGGCGCCTACTCCACCGCCATCCTGAGCCGTCCTACAAGGAATATCAGACGACCGCGTTGATCGCTGCATCTCTGGATGAGAACGGAGTGAAATTCCACGACCGCAAGCCCGACACCGGGTTGTGGCTCGACATCGGCGACGAGCCGATCGTCGGGTTCCGTGCTGATCTCGACGCCCTCCCGATCATGGAGCCGGAAGGCAACGTGCCGGTCTCACAGAATCCTGGTTGGATGCATGCATGTGGCCATGACGCCCACGCGGCTATTGCCTTCGGCCTGACGCTCGCGTTGCGCGAGCTAGATCTCGCCGGTGGGGTGAGAATCCTGTTTCAGCCCGCCGAAGAGTCGGTCCCCGGAGGTGCTGCCGACATGGTCGCCGAAGGGTTGGCCAATGGTCTCAAGGCAATCATGGCCTTCCATGTCGACCCGACCCTGCCCACTGGAAAGCTCGGTGTGCGCAGCGGGCCGATCACTGCCAGCGCCGACAAGTTCTCGATAACCCTCGAGGGGCCAGGGGGCCACACGGCCCGGCCCCACCGCACAGTCGATCTGGTAGCCGACGCGGCTCGGGTGGTTCACGAATTGCCCAACGCGTTGCGCCGAACTGTCGATCCCCGTAGCCCTCTCACTGTCGCCTTTGGCTCGATTCATGGCGGTGTCTCAGGAAACGTTATCCCGGCGACCATCGCGTTGGAGGGAACGGCCAGAACGCTCGATACCTCTCTCTGGGAAGTCCTTCCCGGACTCATGGACAAGGCGATCACGACGATCCTCGCCGGATCGGGAGCGAAATACACCCTCGACTACGTGCGGGCAATCCCGCCGGTGGTCAACGACAAGTCGGTCGTTTCGATCCTGGTGTCGGGGATCTCAGAGCTACTCGGCCCCGAGACGATCACGTCCACCGAGCCGAGCATGGGAGGAGAGGACCTGGCCAATTTCTTGGCGGAGACACCAGGAGCATTGGTCCGGTTGGGCACCTCAGGACGGGGCAACGATCTCCATTCCCCCGGTTTTCTCTTGGACGAGGCCAGCATCGGGTTCGGCATCAAGGCCGGAGTCGTATCTGTTCTTTCGCTTCTGGATGCGACCAACGTCACCGGTCGGGGCACTAGCTCAGAGACTCATCCCGACGGCTGACGCCAGGCGGCTGAGCTCACGTCGATGACTGTCGACTTCGACGAGTAGGCCTTGGACACCAATCGTCCCGGGCCGTCCGTTCGCACAACTCTTGCCACCGGGTCGAATGCCATCAACCTCGCCACGATGTCCGGCGAGGCGCCGTGCCGGCCATGACCACGGGTTGGGTCTCGTCTCTCGTGCCCTGAGCTTCCAATCCGGCGTCTGTGAGGACGTCGGTCACCTCCGCCACCGCTTCATCGGTTGCATCTGGACGCATGACAATGATCATCGATATGCCTCGGTGAGAACCCGACGGTAGCGATTCGACGATGCACAGTTACCATCGAAGCTCGCCATGACTGCCGACCAAGACACCTCAACACCACCGGAATACGAGCCTCACATCGGAGAGTCGCGTCAGTACTGGCGGGACATCATCCTCGGGGTCAACGACGGGTTGGTATCCGTGTTTCTCCTCGTGGTCGCGGTTGTCAGCGGCGGTCTGGCCACCGAGGAGGTGCTGCTCACCGCTATTGCGGCAGCCCTGGCCGGTTCGGTATCGATGGCGGCAGGCGAGTACCTGGCGACGAAGTCGCAGGACGAGGTTCTCGAGTCAGAGCTGGAATTGGAGAAGGTTCATCTCAGGGACCACCGTGATATGGAGCTTGCCCAGTTGCGGGAGATGTTTGGTGACATGGGCGTTGCCGATGAGGATCTCGACGGAATCGTGGACGCCTTCGATCGGTCGGATGAGGCCATGTTGAACGCCATGAAGGCACTCGAGTTCGGGTTCGTGGAGTCAGAGAGACGATCTCCATTCCTCGCCATGACGGTTTCGGGCGTGTTGTTCCTCGTCGGCACCTTGCCTTCGATCCTTCCGTTCATCGTCTTCGACTCCACCACCCAAGCCCTGACCTGGGCCACAATCCTGGCGCTGGGAGGTCTTTTCATCGTCGGAGTCGTGAAGGCCCGGGTCACCAGAAACAACTGGCTCACAGCAGGGCTGGAAAACATGGCAGTTGCTGGAGTAGGGGGTCTGGTCGCCTGGTTCATCGGCAGCATCGTCGGAAACGCTCTGGGCTAGGAGTCTGATATTTCAACAAGGGATTTCGAGTTCGACGCCGCGAAGCCCCGCCTCCGAGACCAGCGCTAGACAGGCTTGCTGAAACCCAAAGTCGAAACTGGCGAACACCCCATCCAAGTCATCCCATGAGCCCGCCCCGGCTATGGCTGCCAGCGCATCTTCCCTGGCCTCGCCGAAGCGTTGCACGGCGCCGACATAGTCCGCATGAATCGCTGCCATCGATTCGGGTGGTTCCAATGCAACAACCATCCCGTCCGCAACTGCGAATGCGTCGAATAGCAGGGCGAAACCCTCCACCACAAAAACACCGTCGTACTCATCGGCGGAGAATTCCGGCGAGTTGAAGATAAGTTCCAGGGTTTCGTCCACTCCTACGAAAGCAACCTCGAGTGCGGTGAAGTATGCCTCCTCCTAAGGCGTGGCCGTGGCCCCCAATGTCACCGGCGAGCCTGCCAGTCTTCCCAGGAACTCGGCATAGAAAGCGTTCGGATCGGGAACGCCGACCGCCACATCCACCGGGTTCCCATCGCCGGCTCGAACAGTCCGACCATCGTCCGCCGCTCCTTCGGCGACGACGACGTTCATCTCTTCGGTGATGACCAGACCTGCGTCCGCCACGATGGTGGCCGCCAGCTCGTCCCAGAAATAGTAAAAACCACTGCTGACCGAGGGAAAGATCCTGACCAAACTCGACAGATAGGCGATCGCCTCGCTCTGCTCTGCTTCTTCGATCGCCCGCCGATACCAAGCCGGCACGGGTACCTGATCGGTGGCATCCAGGGGAACCAGGGTTATCGGCACTCCAGATTCCAAGACATCTGCCGCTGCCGACACATCGACCCAGAGATTCCACTCGGCGTCGGTGCCTTCGACATTTCCCGGCACGTCAATTGCCCCGCCCATGATCACGATGCGCTCCAGATCGCCAACGAGGTCCGGATGCCGGTCGAGAGCCCTCGCCACATTGGTCAGCGGCGCGACCGCCCAGATGACAACGGGACGGCCGGCATCGGCTGCTGCTTCGGCAATCAGATCAGGAGCCGTCAGGTCTGCTTCGGTCCCGTCAAACTCCGGTAGACCAAAGCTGAGATTCTCTTGGCCCTCGAGAAACGCAGCAGGCCAGGCCCGCGCCCCAGCAGCCACGTCGGGATCACAGGCCACTGGAACGTGCCCCTGATCGAACATCGCCAGGATCCCGAGAGTCACCTCCAAACCCAGTTCGCACCCGGCTTCGCCGGTGACCGGCAACGACACCGCAATGACCTCGACCTCCGGATTGGACAGCAAGTACAGAAGACCGCCCACATCCGACACGGTGGGGCTGTAGTCGACGATCACAGGAGTCGGACCTGTGATATCGGCGGCCAGCGTTGTCCCAGCCATTGCCTTGGTCGTCGACGTGCTTTCTCCAGTCACGACTGTCTCGGCATTGGAGCTGCATGCCGCTAGCACTAGAGAGAGGGAGAGGCAGATGCTGGCTGACAACCGGATGCGATTCATTATTTCTCGTCTCACGGAGCTCTCGAGAATGGAAACTCAATTGTTATAGCTGACTAGCACTATTGTCAAGACTGGAGTATTTGCGCAGTGGAAGTACAACAACATCTCAAGGTCGACCGTCGATCATCTGTCCCCCTCGAGACGCAGATAGCCCGTCAGCTGACCCAGTTGATCGCCTCAGACGCGATCCGGGTTGGTGACCGCCTCCCTCCGATTCGGGATCTCGCCGGCAAGCTGGGGGTGAATCTGCACACGGTCAGAGCCGGATATCGCACGCTCGCGAACCAGGGTCTCGTCGAGATGAGACAGGGGCGCGGCACAACCGTTGCCGCGAGGACCCTGGCCGGTTTCGCGGCGGGACGGGACGACCATCGCTCCTTCACGATGGGAGTCATCCTCCCCGCAATGGTCTCGTTCTACGGGCCCGTTCTGGCTGGGATGGAAGAAGCCGCCGCCGGTGACCCGTCTCAGATCCTGATCGCGTTCGCAGGTGAGCGCTTGGACTCCGCCGAGTCGTACCTGAGGCACTTCGTGGCGACTGGGGTCGACGGGATCATCGTGGTGTCCCAAACTCTCCCCGACTCCCTCGACCTCGACGCGACGGACCTCCCACCGATGGTCTTCGCAGATTGGCCCGGGTCCCCTGAGCCCTCGGTTGTTCTCGACCCCTCTCCTGTCGGGGAGCTGATCCGACACCTGGCCGAACACGGTCATGCAACGGTCGGTCTGATCACACCCCCAATGCATCATCCCAATATCAGGCCGATCGTTGAGGAGTACGAGGCAACGATGGCGGCGCTCGGCCTCTCGACAAAAGGATCTGGGATCTTCGAGGTACCCGGTTGGACTCCGGAGGAAGGTCGTGCAGCCATGGCCGAGATCCTGAAGGCCTCCAGTCCACCCACCGCGGTCATCTGCTCGACCGATCCGCTCGCCATTGGTGCGATCCAGGCCACAAGAAGGTCCGGTCTGGTGGTAGGTCGAGATCTGGCAATAGCGGGGTATGGAGAAATCGAAGTCTCCGAAATTGTGGAGCCGGGACTCACCACCGTTCGCCTGCCGGCGCGGCAAATGGGCTACATGGCGATGGTCAGCCTTCTGGATCAGCTCGCAGGTAAACCGGTCGAACCTCTCACCGAACTGAAGGGGAGTGTCGTGATACGACAAAGCTGCGGGTGCGGGCACATCGCCGGCTGAGGCGACAATGGCCAGCTCCGGTTCGAGCCCCTGACCAACAGAGGAGTGATGCTGCTGCTAGCAGAGTGCTTGCAATTGTTAGCACTTAGCTCTATGCTTGCAGTTGATGAACGAGAGCAAGCATCTGGATCTCGGCGCTTTCATTCGCGAAAAGCGGGAAAGGGCGAACCTGTCTCTTCGACGGCTGGCCGATTCGGCCGGGATTTCGAATCCTTATCTGAGCCAAATTGAGCGAGGCATTCGTAAGCCATCAGCTCAGATCCTGAAGCAACTGTCTCGAGCGCTCGAAATATCGGCGAACACCCTCTACACGAGGGCCGGTCTCATCGACGAGGAGTTTCAGGCTCCGACTGTCGTCGACGCGATCGACGCCGACGGGCGGCTGAGCACGGCTCACAAGAGAGTGCTGCTTGACATGTACAAGGCTCTGGTCCAGTCAAAGGGGCCCGCGAGCACCAAGACATCCGAATAGGAGTTGTGAAATGAAAGCCAAGGACGTTCTGTACGCCGCTGTCGGCGCCCCCGTCGTAGCCGCCCGCAAGGTCGGCAGCCGGGCCACCGACCTCAGTGCAAAGATCAGCGAGCAGACCAGCGAATACACCGAGGGGCTCGAGAAGGCCATCGAGGGCTGGGCCGCTGAGGGCGAGAAGGTCGTCGGGCGGATCAGCGACGGCAAGGTCATCGACGAAATCACCGCGAAGGTCGACCTCGACCAGGCCAAGGAGCAGGTCAGCAAGCTTCGTGACCAGCTCGAAGACATGCTCGCCACCTGGCGCACTTCCTTCCGGCCCGAGAAGGCCGAGACCGAAGTGAAGACTGAGGCTCCGGCCAACAAGGCTCCGGCCAACAAGGCTCCGGCCAACAAGGCTCCGGCCACCAAGGCTCCGGCCACCAAGGCTCCGGCCACAAAGGCTCCGGCCGAGAAGGCCGAGAAGGCCGAGACCGAAGTGAAGACTGAGGCTCCGGCCAACAAGGCTCCGGCCAACAAGGCTCCGGCCACAAAGGCTCCGGCCACAAAGGCTCCGGCCACAAAGGCTCCGGCCACAAAGGCTTCGGCCACAAAGGCTCCGGCCACCAAGGCTCCGGCCACCAAGGCCGAGAAGGCTTCCTGAGCTCACCTCCTCCTCACACGACAAGGGGGCCCTTCGGGG
>JACZUI010000029.1 GCA_022573225.1 Acidobacteriota bacterium | reverse complement strand
TGACATGCATTGTTCAGCGGGCTCCTAAGGAGTTTCACCCAGGTCGGTCCTCCACCAGTGACTTGAATCTGGCCAGATTGCGCTTCCAGATCGGGCGAAGAATCAGGCCACCGAAGAATGCTCCCACTGGCCCCCCCAGCCACCATGGGAACCTGAGATCCTCGGCCCAAGTAAGGGTGGTGCCCGTCGGGGAGGGATACATCTCAAACCTTCCCGTTCCGGTGACCGTGCCCTCGTGGGTGACGGTCATCACCCGGTTCTCCTCCCACTCGATCACCGTCAACAGGTCTGTGGTTCGGAAAGGCCCCACCCTGGTCGGCACCCGCATAGTGGTTCCGACTCCTGAGGTCTGAGGAGTCTGGAAACTGACCTCCTCGGCATCTCCCATCCAGTCGGCATGCGACCTCAGATCGGCCAGGTGTGACCAGACGTCGGGTACCGACGCTCCTATGGCGATCTGAAGAATCATCTATGGGAGACCATGTCGTCGGTCAGTCCGTGAGTGTCAGAACCACTTCGTGGCCCTCGGCTCCGGGGTGTGCGCTATCGACTGTGAAACCGCACTTCTCCAGGACGCGAATCGAGCCGACGTTGTGTTTTATCACGTAGCCGAGGATCGGACGAGTGGGATCAACTCTCAGAAACTGTGAGAGAGCATCGGTAGCGATGCCTTTGCCCCAATAGACCCTGGCGATCCAATAGCCGACTTTGTGCTCATCGTTTTCTGACCAACTCACAACGTATCCGGCGATATCGCCCTCGAACAACACAGTTCTCGCGCACACCGCCTCATCGGTCATGGTTTTCCGCCAGTGGGAAAAGTGGGTTTCCCGGTCTTTGGCAGGGAACGCTGCCATGCGGATTGCTGCTGGGTCGAGTTGGTTTTCGTAGAAGGTCTGGACGTCTTGTTCGGACACTTCACGCAGCACAACTCCGTTCGGAGCTTCACTCGTATCCGTCATGTGATCCCATCTAGATCAGTTAGTCGATCATGGTGGGATCTGTCTAGGAGCTCTCCATCGAGGGGCTGAGCTCGGGTTCGATGGTGCCCATGCGGCCCTCCCGGTAGTCGTCGAAAGCCTGGACGATCTCTTCACGGGTATTCATCACGAACGGCCCGTAACGGGCGACAGGCTCGTTGAGCGGCTCCGATGACCCCACCATTGCTTCCAGGCCTTCGCTTCCTCCGATGACCGTGATTTGTCCCGCTTCCTGCTCGAACACTGCCATCTGCCCCGACGACACCGACTCACGATTCTTCCCGATAGTCCCATCGCCCCGAAACACATAGACAAACGCTTGATGGCCGGGCTCGATCTCGAGAGCCACCTCCTCCTCGGGGTACACCTTGAGATGGAGGTAGTTGACGGGGAGGAAGGTGTCGGCTGCTCCGTCGACGCCGTGGGTGTGCCCTGCGATCACTACGGCGGAGCCGCCGGCGAACTCGATCACCGGCATGTCCTTGGCCTCCAAATCCTGGTAGCGAGGACGGTGCCACTTGGCCTTGCGAGGCAGGTTCACCCAAAGCTGAAACCCGTGGGCACGGCCACCCTGTTGAAGGATCTTGGCTGACGGCATCTCGGAATGGACGATTCCGGAGCCGGCCGTCATCCACTGGACATCCCCGGGTGTGATCAGGCCCCGGTTGCCTTGGGAGTCCCTGTGCTCGATCTCCCCATCGAGAACGTATGTCACCGTTTCGAAGCCGCGGTGAGGGTGGTCGGGGGCGCCCTTGGCTTCTCCGGGCGCGTTGTCGGCCGGACCCATCTCGTCGAGGAGAAGGAACGGTCCGATGTAGTCGAGTCTTGCTGTTGGAAAGGGTCGTCTGACCAGGAAACCGCCACCCTCCAGCGTGCTGACCGCATCCAGGGTGCCCAGCACGGCTCTCTCTTCGTGAAGTGTGCTCATTGCGTCTCGGTGAACCTCGTCCAAGCAAGCCTATTCCGTCTGGTACAAGCGCCACATTCTGCGAGAATCCATGGTTCGCTCATGATCTACCTCGACCACGCTGCCACAACACCTATGCGTCCCGGTGTCTGGGATGCGATGACTCCTTATGCCTCACAGGTGTTTGGTAACTCGTCGGGAGTCCACAGTGTCTCCCGGAGTGCAAAGAACGCCCTCGAGGAAGCCCGGGAGAACATCGCCGCTCTGGTTGGGGCGGGGCCGATGGAGATTGTTTTCACATCGGGTGGCACCGAGTCGGACAACCTCGCCCTGAAGGGCGCAGCATGGAGCCCCGACACCCGAAATGGCGTCGTAACCGTCGTCACCGAGCACGAGGCCGTGCTTGAAACGCTCGATCTACTCGCCCGGTTCGGTGATCCCACCACGGCTGTGAAGGTGGATGCGACCGGGCAGGTCGACAAGGATCAGCTTCTCAGCGCCCTCAAACCCGACACCGCCGTTGTGTCGGTGATGATCGTGAACAATGAGACCGGCGTTGTGCATGACCTTGCCGAGATCGTGGGGCTGGTGAAGGGCCGCGACCCCGAGATCCTGGTCCACACCGACGCCGTCCAAGCCTTCTCTTCAGAGTCGATCGAGGTCGACGATCTGGGTGTCGACATGCTCAGCCTCACCGGCCACAAGTTTGGAGGCCCAAAGGGGGCAGGCATCCTCTATGTCAGAGAGGGGACCTCTCTCGAGCCGATTCTCCATGGCGGTGGCCAGGAGCTGGGTCGCCGGTCGGGCACACACGATGTCGCCTCGGCGGTGGGGTTGGCCCATGCGGCACGACTGGCAACCGGGGATCGCGACCGCTTCGTGGACGAGATCGGCGGGATTCGCGACGATTTCGAGGAGCGACTGACATCGGGCATCGATGGCCTCATCATCAACACACCTCCCAAGAATCGCTCGCCACACCATCTCAACGTGAGAATCCCGGGAGTGCTGAACGAGACCCTTCTCATGCGACTCGACCGGGCCGGGGTGGCTGCTTCGGCGGGCTCGGCGTGCCAGTCGGGCGCGGCGGAGGTTTCCCACGTGCTGGAAGCGATGGGCCTTACTGTCGACCAGGCTCGGGAGAGCGTTCGATTCACCTTCGGCTGGACTTCGACAGGTGAGGAAGCTGCCGAAGCGGCCGACATCGTTGTCGCATTGGTAGGTGAGCTGCGATGAAAGTATTGGTAGCCATGTCCGGCGGCGTCGACTCGTCGGTGGCGGCCGCGCTCATGAAAGACTCCGGTCACGACGTGATCGGAGTCACCCTCAAGCTCTGGGTTGGTCCCAACGGGGAAGCCCCGACGGCCGGGTGCTGCACCGTATCGGACGCCGAAGATGCCCGACGAGTGGCCGCCCAGCTCGATATCCCCTATTACGTGCTCGACTATTCCGAGGAGTTCAAGGGCGGAGTGGTCGATCGTTTCGTACACGATTACGCCTCCGGTCGCACCCCCAACCCATGTATCGAATGCAACCGGACCGTCAAGTTCGATCGACTTCTGTCGCGGCTTGACGATTTCGATTGCGACGTCCTGGTCACTGGCCATCACGCCAGGACCCGTCTCGAGGACGGCGAATGGAGCCTCTACCGCGGGGAAGACAACGCCAAGGATCAGTCGTACGTGTTGTCCATGCTCACCCAGCACGAGCTGACTCGAACCCGCCTCCCTGTGGGAGAGCTGACCAAGCGAAAGGTTCGTGCAGTGGCCGCCGGGATGGGGTTGCGGACCGCCTACAAGGCCGAATCGATGGACATCTGCTTCGTGGGCCAGCGCGACTACCGCGGCTTTCTCCGGGAGACCGCGCCCGAGGTGTTCGCCGCCGGCGATATCGTGGACGTCGACGGCAACAAGATGGGAGAGCACGACGGCATCGCTGACTTCACCGTCGGTCAGAGGCGTGGCTTGGGTGTTGCTGTCGGCGAACCGAGATTCGTTGTACGGATTGAGCCTGCGACATCCACCGTTGTCATTGGTGAGCGGGACCACCTGGCGACAAAGGGAGTGGTCCTCGACAAGATCACAGCGACAAGTGGAAGCATGGGAGATGGTCCGGTGATTGCTCAGTATCGGGCACACGGTGAGCCGGTCCGGGCGTTGCTGAGCGGCTCGACCCTTGCCTTTGAGGAGCCACAGGAAGCCGTTTCCCCTGGTCAGACTGTTGCGTTCTATGAAGGTGATCGGGTCCTTGGCGGGGCGCTGATCACCGAGACGATCATCTGACTTCAGAGCCGGGGAATGCGCCTCCGCCATCGCTGAACTTCCCCCTGAAGACCGACCGTGCGGCCGCGTGTGGCAGACGGGACACAAGGACTGTTCCTCGATTCGACTTGCCGGGTCACGTTTCCGCGTTGAGTGCTCGGATCACCCGGAAAAAGTCAAAGTGTCCCCACATGGGGTTGATCCAAATGCATCGCTCGGCCGTGGCGCGTAGGGTTGATGACGCCACAACTTGGCATGTCCCCCTTCGGGGGGTCAACAGGAGAAGTCGGATGACCAACGCGCGCCCGAGTCGGGAGACCGGTATGCAGGGGACCGTCCGAGGCGATGTCGTCGCACCGGACGAAGCTCGACAGATCGTTCTCGATACCTATGGGCAGGTCGCTCCGATCGGCACTTCTGTCTCCGATGCAATGTATCCGGAGGACGTGCTGGCTCTCTTGCCAGAGTCCGTCAAGGAGCTTGCATTGGGTGTCGGCCACCCTTGCGGGTTCGCGGACTTGGGCGAAGGAGAGGTAGTCGTCGACCTTGGTTGCGGAGGAGGGATCGATACCTTTCTCGCGGCGTCTGCGGTTGGTCCCAAGGGCCGGGCCATCGGCCTCGATATCACACCCGAGATGGTCATCCGGGCCGAGGAACATGCCCGACTAGTGGGGCTTCCCAACGTGGAGTTCCACCAAGGTGCCATGGAAGAGATTCCGTTGGGGGACGAAACCGCCGACGTCATCATCTCCAACGGCGTCATCAGCATGTCCCAGCGCAAACACCAAGTGTTTCGAGAAGCGTGGCGGGTGTTGAAGCCCGGGGGGAGGATCGTCTTTGGTGACATGGCGCTGAACGGCCCTCTCCCGATGGAGGTGCGAAAGCATCCCTCCGCGGTGGCCGGTTGACTGGGCACCGCAGTCGAGTTGCGACTGCTCGCCAGGATCATGGAGAAGTGCGGATTTACCAGCGTCGAAGTGCTCTCGCAACAGGGAATGGGACCCGACTGGCTGCGACTCTACCCATTCTTTACACCCGACTTCCTGGATCTCATGTTCGGCCTCCTGCCCAAAGAACGACATGACGACACGGTCCTGGCCGTGTTTCTCCGCGGCTACAAGAGATAGGAGGGTCTAATGACCCGATTCATGGTCTCCAACCAACATCAGGCAGAGGACTGCCCTGAACTCGTCGACGAGGTGGCGAGTTACTACGACGCCAACAAGACATCCGGCACGGCCGACGTGTATTGCACGTGTGCCACCGGTGAGCATCGGATGTATTTCCTCGTCGATGCGAATGGGGCAGCGGAAGCGCTTAATGCTGTGCCGTCTGGCTTCCTGAGGACTCCCAGCACCGTCTCGGCGGTCGAAAAGGCATACGTGTTCGCTGCCGGCGGATGAGTGAACGCGGTTCGGGCGTTGCTGAGCGGCTCGACCCTTGCCTTTGAGGAGTCACAGGAAGCCGTTTCCCCTGGTCAGACTGTTGCGTTCTATGAAGGTGATCGGGTCCTTGGCGGGGCGCTGATCACCGAGACGATCATCTGACTTCAGAGCGGGGATCGTAGTTGCCTAGCGGAGCCAGACGTCGCCGATGCGATCGACTCTACGGCGAGCGGCCGCTTGTGGTGTAGCTGTGGCCGAGTCGGCTCATCCAGCGGTATCCACCGCGGTGTTGTCGTGTTAGCTGCCATGGCGCTTCGTGTTTGACCCGGTGGTGATGACGACAGAGCGGGGCAAGATTGCAGGTCGTCGTGGGTCCGCCATCGACGACCGCCACGGTGTGGTCGATATCGCAGCTTCTTGACGGCATCCGACACCCGGGGAAGACGCATGTTGGGTTTCGTGCTTCGATGTGGCGCCGCTGGGCGACGCTGGGACGTCTCTGGGTGATGCCGGTATGCGCGACCTGACCGCTTTCGTCGATAACCGAGAACCGCCATTCGGCGTCCTGCTGCTCAGCGACAACCTGACGTGCGATATCGGCGACGACCGGCCCCATTCCCGGAATCTCGGCTGGAGATTCGGAGAGCCCGATGAGGGTTTCGAGGTCTACGACGATGTCGACCATCGCCTTCCCCGCGGGTTCTCCGAGATGTCTGCCCTCCAACAGGTCGAGGAACACATCGGCCCGAAGCTGATCCATCCTCCTCGGGTCACCTGCTGCCTTGAGGCTCCCGGCGATCTTGTTGAGATACTTGGCTATCGCCCCCACTCGTTGGGGCGGAAGCTGCATTCCGGTCAGGTCGGCGGTGCCGTCGGGATTGGACTCTGATATGACACGGCGTTCCTCCAGCGCCTCCTGGTGGCGGGTCCGGGCGGATTCGGGGTCGGCTTCGACGCAGAGTCTGGCGATCCGGGCAGCCAACTGTCCGGTGGTCAGCCGGCCGGCCTGGCCTATTACCCGTTCGACAACCCTTCGCGCTTCTTCCTCGGGGAGATGACCGGTCCCGGTGGTGATGGTCCGCGCCTTGCGAAGGTCGATGCTGCCCGTTTGTAACGCCTCCCAAACCATGGGGAGCCGTTCGCGTATTTCCAACGCCAATCCCAGATCCGAGTCGGCGGCCCGGCGGGTAAGACAGAGCGCTGCGCCGATCTCGTCTACGGAGAACTCCAATACCTCAGGATCATCAATCCGGAGCACCGGAGAATCAGCAGTCGACGAAGGACAACGTGCCACCTCGGACATGTCGGCCAGCAATTGGGCCTGGTGATAGGCGACCTGACGATTCCGCGCCCTCATCAAAACGATCAGGTCGTGACCGTTCAGCCTCGACCGATCGATCCTGGACAGGAAGGCGGCCAGCATGAAACCCGGAGCCATCGAATCCAAGTCGTCGGGTATCACCTGACGCACAACCTCAGTATCGAACATATGTTCGACAGTACGAGGAGGGTGTGACGGAAACAAGACCCTTGCGGGAAAGATTCGAAGTCGGGATCTCATGACGGGAGCCTCGCCCTCTGCTTTGAGCACGGTCCTCCCCACCAGGGCCCGCAGTTATCGTCGTCGGCGCATATGACCAAACCGGCCAAGAGAATCGAAGAGCTGCGCGGAGAGATCCGCGATCACGCCTACCGCTACTACGTGCTTGACGATCCGATCGTGTCGGATGGTCAATACGACGCGTTGATGTCGGAACTCAAAGAACTCGAGGAACAGAGCCCTGACATGGTCACTCCTGATAGCCCCACGCAGCGGGTGGGGGCACCGATAGGTGATCTCTTTCAGCCGGTCGCCCATCTTCGCCCGCTGTTCTCTCTGGACAACGCCGAGTCTGCGGACGACCTCACGGCGTGGGAACAGCGGCTGGGTCGGGCGCTGGGATCGGATCCATCGGGCTATGTGTGCGAGCTCAAGATCGATGGGCTCGCCGTTGTGCTCACCTATAGAGACGGTGTTCTGGCAACCGGGGCAACACGCGGCGACGGCGTCACAGGGGAGGACATCACCGCCAACCTGAGGACCATCGAGTCAATCCCGCTGCGACTCCTGACCGAAGACCCACCGACGGTCCTCGAGGTCCGGGGCGAAGTTTACATGCCCGAGGATGCCTTCGAGGAGCTGAACCGACGACAGGCGGATGCGGGTGAGCGGCTCTTCGCCAACCCGAGGAACGCGGCCGCCGGGTCTGTGCGTCAGAAGGACCCGGCTGCCACTGCCGATCGCAATGTGGACATCTGGGTCTATCAGCTCGGACTGATAGAAGGAGGCCCAGAGCTCCACACTCATGCGGAGAGTCTCGACTACATGCGGTCTCTTGGATTGCGGACCAACCCCGCCACCAGGTCGGTCGAGGATCTCGAAGGCGTCACCGAGTTCGTCACCGAGACCGAGAGGGATCGTCATCAGACCGGGTACCAGATCGACGGTGTCGTGGTGAAACTCGACTCCCTGGCCGATCAGGAGGCAGCGGGATACACGTCGAAAGCGCCTCGGTGGGCCATTGCCTACAAGTTCCCACCCGAGGAACAGGTCACGACTCTCAAGGACATTTCGATCAACATCGGCCGGACCGGGGCCGCTACACCCTTTGCGATCCTCGAACCGGTGTTCGTCGGAGGAGCCACTGTGAGCATGGCGACCCTGCACAACCAGGATCAGGTCGCCGCCAAGGACGTGCGGATCGGTGACCGGGTGGTTGTCCGCCGCGCTGGGGACGTCATTCCTGAGGTGGTTGGCCCGGTGGTTTCGGCCCGCACCGGCAAGGAGAAGGTGTGGGAAATGCCAACCGAGTGCCCATTCTGTGGCAACCCCATCGTTCGGGTCGAGGGCGAGGCCGTGGCGAGGTGCACCGGCGGCTTCGAGTGCCCTTCCCGGGTACGGGAGTGGTTGTTCCACTTCTCCTCGCGAGGTGGCATGGACATCGAGCACATGGGCTACAAAACGATCGATCTGCTTCTCTCCAAGGGGCTCATCTCCGACCCGGCCGACATCTTCACCTTCGATCCTGACGCCCTGCTGGGAACAGAGGGCTGGGGCGAGATCTCAGTGGGCAATCTCAGGAAGGCCATAGACGGCGCCAGGAATCGGTCCGTGGCTCGCCTGCTCACTGCCCTCGGAATTCGCCACGTCGGCGGAACCACGGCCCGTTTGCTGGTCAGGGCATTTGGTGGATTGCCGCCCCTCATGGCGGCCACGGAGGAGGACATCTCCGCTATCGAAGGCGTCGGTCCCGTGATCGCCGCCGGGGTGGTGGAGTGGTCCTCCGATGCGGCCAACCGGACCCTCGTCGATAGCCTCGGCGAGGCCGGAGTCCGTCTCTACGACGAGATGGACGAGTCAGTTCAAGGCGACCTTCTGGTCGGAGCGACCTTCGTGGTTTCGGGCACAGTCGAAGGCTTCAGCCGTGAAGAGGCCCTGGCGGCGATCGAGTTGCGTGGGGGCAAGGCCACCAGTTCGGTATCAGGCCGTACTACGGCTCTGGTTGTCGGTGAGTCGCCTGGCGCGTCGAAGTCGAGAAAGGCCAAGGAACTGGGCGTGCCAGTCATCGACGCCGCCAGGTTCAGACGAGTTCTCCAGGAGGGTTTGGCCGCGCTCGACTAGGACCGTCACACTCGCTAGATCGTTGCCGGCACAACGGTCCCGGCTGCTCCGTCGACCGTGACGACCGCACCGTCGGCGATCCGACTGGTGGCGTCACCCGTGGCGAGAACCGAGGGTATGTCGTACTCCCTTGCGAGAACCGCAGTGTGGCTCAGCGGCCCGCCGGCGTCGCAGACGAAAGCGCCTGCAATTCCGAAGAGCACCGCCCATGTTGGGTTCGTGATGGCGCAGATCACCACGTCGCCCGGTGCTACCCGCCCGAATTCGGCTTCGGTTCGCACGATACGCGCCGTGCCCGTGTGGGTGCCGGCTGCTCCGGGGAGACCTGTTATGACATCTCCGTCGGTGTCGGAGGCGGTTATCGGAGTGAATTCGACGCCGATCGCCCACATCAAGGCCCCGTTGATGCGTCTGCCGGCCTCCGGGAGCCCACGCAGGTCGGGTGGTGGCCCGCCGGGCTCGCCCAACTGGTCGGGTCCGGGGTGGGCGGCCACCCAGGCGCGCTCGGCACGGCGCCGTCGCACCAGAGTCTGAAGCGAACCGCGCTCTTCACGCAGGGCGCCTGTCACCTCGTCGTGTTCGAGCAGGAACACATGGTCGGCCGAGTCGATGATCCCCGCGGATCTGAGACGGGCGCCGATCTCGAGGTGGGCACGTCGTAGCAGCGCCCCCGGCACCATTGCGGTCCACTGGACATTGTCCTCACGGACCGGATAAGCCTCCCTCGCCCTGGCAAGCAACTCGTCGAACTCGGCAACATCATCCGATGCCAGCGAAGCTCGTGCGGTCGCTTCGGAGGCGTCGTGGTCGAGCAGCCGGGTCTCACCTTCGATCTCGGCGCGGATCATCTGTCCGATCAGGCCTGGTCGCTCGGCGATGGTCGGGGATGACCAGTCGTAGTCGAGGGTCCGGAAGCCGAAGGTGTCGATCCACCGGGCAATGGCTCTTCCGGATTCAGGATCGGCGGCCGACACCCGTTCCACCAGCCCACCGTCGGTTCCACCGAGTGCCGCGATTGCGGCGGATGACTGGTTGATCGTCTCTACCACGGCCCGCAGGGCCACGGTCGGCTCCGACGAGGCAGGGGAGTGTCCCGACAGCAGACTCATTGCGGCAGCCTCATCCCAGCCCAGCAGACGCTCGCAGCCGGTCACGAGCTCGTGGATTGTCACCAGATACGCGGTGAAGAGGTCAAAGTGGACGTCGAGCGCTCTTTCCGAGAAGGCGAAAACGTCGTCGACGTGGACGAGCAGCGCATCGTCGTCGAGTGAAGAGACATCGACAGATCGCAGCTCATCGACTGAGGCCATGATCTCGGGTTTCAACTCGGAGTTCCACCGCCGGCCGGAGTTCTCGAGGGCTCCCGACTGGACGAGTCGTTTGGCGGTGGCCATGCGTCTGCGGAGAGCCGGATGGATGCGGGCGACGATGCCCATCACCCACCAGGGCGGTGGCTTCGCCGAGCCGTCGCCTCCGCCGACCGGGATGGGCCGTGCGTAGAGCTCGCCACCGATCGAGACCTGTTCGAGGGTTTGGATGAGCAATCCGGCGCGTTCGGACCATCGGGCCACAGCGGCTTCCTCGTTGCTCAGGAGTGAAGCGACTAGAGGGCTGAGGGGACCGGAATGATGGGTGGTGTCTTTCTGCCATGACCCCTCCGGGATCTCGAGGTCCGGCTGGGTAGGTAATGCTGTGATCGGTCGGCACTGGAGTAGATGGAGGTCGGTGCCGTCGTGCGCCCACTCGATGTCAACAGGTCGGGAGAGGCTCCCTTCGAGGTCGCGTGCCAGTTCGGCGACCTCGAGCACGAGACTCTCATCAATCGTCTCGCCGGAAATGTGAACTGGCTCGCCGTTGCGCACAACCCATTGGTCACCCGTCACCGAACCCTCCATGAGATGATCTCCAAGACCGGCCACCGCCGATACGACGATCTCAGGATCACCGCTGACGGGATTGACCGAAAAGGCAGCACCCGCCACCGTCGCATCGATCATGGTCTGGACGAGCACGGCGATTTTGGAACCCTTTGCCGACGCCACGACCCGGCGAGCCGCATCGAGCACCGCAGCGGTCTCGGGTTTCACACCGAGCACCGTTTTGTATTCACCGGCGTGTGACTGGTCCTCGAGATCCTCATCGACGGCCGATGAGCGAACTGCGAGCAGGTGGGCACCCCCGGCATTGAGTGCCTCTTCGATCTCGACCGCAAGTATGGGGGCGTCGAGCGCCCGGGCGGCATCGGTGGTGATCACGAAACCGTCCGGAACCGTCTCTCCTGCGACGCGCAGCCGGGCCAAAGTCGAAGCCTTGGTTCCGGCGACGACGGGGTCGGTCGCCTCGTCGAGTCGCAGGACGATATGGGTGCCGCTCACTTACGAACCTTGCCGAATCGTAGTGTCAGGCCCCACGACGCAGCGCGGTGATACCTGAGGCGATCATGAAGCCGATCCCGACGGGCACGACGGGAAATCCGAGTGCCGCGTTGCGGGCGAAGAAAATGAGCCCGACGATGGAGAGCGCTCCGAGGACGGCGGTGAGCATCGCCCAACGGAAAAGCCAGCGTGGAACCCAGGTGCCGCGTCCTGCCACAGCGACGGCAGCCCCGCCCAGCGACAGAATGATGACGGTGGCGACCCAGTCGGCGATAGATGACGCATGTCCGAGTGCCAGGGCTATCGCCTCGACTTGCTCTCCGGCTATGTGAGCGGGGGCAAGGCCGAGCACGATTCCCAACCAGATGCTGAAGAACACGATGCCTGCAGCGGGTCCCGCCGTGAAGGCGAATCGAGCCACCGCGGTGGCAGGCGAGTTCTGATCACCAAGTGTGGACAGCATGATCCCGCCGAGACCGAGAAGGATCACTCCAAGGATCCAGAACCCGAGGTTGGCCGTGAGCAACGTGCTGTTCGCTGCAGCATCGGTGAGGTATTCCCCGATCGCGTTTCGTTCGAGGGCGGCGTCCAAGTCGGTACCTGATGCGGCCCAGAAGGCGGTGCCGATCAGCATCGTGATTGCCCCGACGATGGCCATGATCCCGGCTGCGCGCCGCCGGGTGCCAGGATCACCCTGGTGGATGTCCGTGTTGGCGGGAGTGGTCGTCGTGGTTGACATCTGTCCTCCTTTTGGACTTGTTGCACGGAGCATACACAAGTTACACGGATCGTGCAAGTAATACATGAGGTGGTAAGGTTGTGCAGATGGGATCGTTGCGAGACGAACAGAAGCGGATAGCTCGGGATCGGATTCTCCAGGCGTTGGCCGCCGAGATCACCGAGAATGGCCTGTTGGATCTCTCGATACCGACGGTGGCAGAGCGCGCCGGTGTCTCGCAAAGGACCGTCTACAACTACTTCGAGAACAAGGACGCTTTGGTCCGTGCCCTTGCCGACTGGGCCGAGCAATGGATGGAGGACCGCGGGGGTCGAGTCGTGGAGCCCGATATCGAGTTGATCCCCCAGGCGCTTGAGGTCAACTTTGCCCTATTCGCCGAGATGGGGGACGTGACGACCGCACTCGCCCGCATCCGCTCCGAACTCCACCGAGACCCCGGGCTTTACGGGCTCACGGACTCGGGCCACGAACGCCGCACCGAAGCTCTGCGAGCCGGGCTCACCGAGGTCCGACCCGACCTCGACCCTGACGAGCTGGCCGCCGTGACGGCCATCTTCCGTACCCTGTTTCGCTTCGAGACCTGGGATTACCTTGCCAACGACTTCGGTCTGTCAGGTGCCGACGCCGGTAGGGTCGCGGCGTGGGCATATTCGGTCTTGCTCGATGCGCTGCAAGATGGCCGGGGCCCTTTCGATGGCTCTGGGTGAGACTCCTTACCAGAACGAGCGTTCAGACCCGTTGACGAGAAGGCCATTGACCCTTTCGGTCGACTCCCAGTCGGCGGGTTAGCCCTGTCTCCCAGTTCTCATTCTCCAGCCCGGCGGCAACGAATCGGTCTTGGATATGGTGTTGCAGACTCGGGCTGATCTCCGGGGAGCGGCCCGTGTCATCCGACCCGGAAGCTCCATTCGTATTCGCCGGGATCGGCGAGACCGTCGATCGTGTCCCAGACAACTCTGATGGTGTGCTGGCCCGGAGTCCACTCATTGATCGTTGGGTTGCTCGGGCTTGGCGCCCAGCGATAGACCCCGGTTCCCTCGACGAATGTTGCGTCGGCCATCGGCCAGCCATCGACATAGATGTCGGCCCGGTATCCGACCTTCAGATCGATCTCGACGAACGACTGCGGTGGTACCAGATCCCCGGGAAGCGGAGACACCGACTCGACCGGCGCAGGGAGAACCACTGGTTCGCCCTCGGTCGAGAACGCGAAACCAAAGGCAATTGCGGCTACCACGACAAGTCCGAGTCCGATATAGATCAATCGATAAGACACTGCTTGGGCGACCGTAGCCTCGGCTTCGACCTACAGAGGTACGCTGCCTGGCTCAGAGCCAGTCGTCGGGAGATGCTTTTGTCACATCGGGATGCCATTCGGTCCGCGTACGCCGGCGATATCGCCGCGGAAGACGCCAGAGATGCCGTCGAATGGGCCATCGGGGAATTGGATCGAGGAACAGAGCGTGTCGCCGAGAAGGTAAATGGATCCTGGGTCGTGAACGAATGGGCCAAGGAGGCGATTCTCCTTTATTTCAGCCTCCGCCGGATGGAGACGGTAGAGGTCGGCGCGTATGAATACCACGACAAGATCCCGCTCAAGAAGGGGCTTGCCGAACAGGGGGTGAGGGTGGTGCCACCGGGCACCATTCGATACGGTGCTCATTGCGAACCAGGTGTGATCGTCATGCCCGGGTACGTGAACATCGGCGCCTATGTGGGCTCCGGGACGATGGTCGACACCTGGGCAACGGTCGGATCCTGCGCCCAAATTGGGAGGAATGTTCATCTTTCCGGTGGAGTGGGGATCGGAGGTGTTCTCGAGCCTCCTGGCGCCCGGCCCGTGATCATCGAGGATGGGGCGTTCATCGGCAGCCGGTCGATCGTGGTCGAGGGGACCATCGTGGAGGAGAAGGCCGTCTTGGGGGCAAACACGGTTCTCACCAGGTCTACCCCGATTATCGACGTGACGGGCCCCGAGCCCGTTGAGTATCGAGGCCGGGTTCCGGCCGGCTCGGTGGTGGTTCCGGGAACCCGGCCAAAAGACTTTCCGAGCGGAAGCTACGACCTCGTCTGCGCGCTGATCATTGGGAAGAGAACAGAAGCCACCAACGAGAAAACCGCTCTCAACGACTACTTGCGAGACCTCGGCGTCCAGTTGTGACCACGCTGCTCGAGACAACTTCATGGTTGATAGACATTCCATCTGAGACAGGCTCCGAGGCGCCCATCCGGGATGCCGTCGCCGACCGGTTGGATCAATTCCCTCAGACTCCGGTTGCCGATTCGCTGGTTGTCGGAGAGCCCGGTGAGGGAACCATTTTGCTGGTCGGTCATCTCGACACGGTCCCTTTGCAGGGTGACCGCGGACCCCGAGTAGAAGGCGATCGCCTGGTCGGGCTCGGGGCCACGGATATGAAGTCTGGCCTGGCAGTGATGATCCATCTCATCGAGGCCCTTGGCACCGGCAAACTCGCCGGCGTCTTCTACGCAGGGGAGGAAGGCCCGTTGAGTGGCAACCAGCTCGCTCCGGTCCTGGATGAGATGCCCGGGCTGGCAGATGCCGGCGCGGCGATTGTTCTCGAGCCAACCGACCGGGAGGTGCAGGCGGGTTGCCAGGGAGCGATAAATGCGACCGTGGGCTTCAGCGGGGAGGCCGCCCATTCGGCGCGACCGTGGCTGGGCGAGAACGCCGTCACCCGGGCCGGGCCATGGCTGACCCAGATGCACTCCCGGGCTCCAGAGGAGCGGATCGTCAACGGTCTGGTGTTCAAGGAGGTGGTGTCGGTGACCACCGCCTCCGGCGGTGTCGCCAACAACATCATCCCGGCACGGTTCGAGCTCAACGTCAATTATCGGTTTGCACCCGATCGGACGGTGGAAGAAGCAACTGATCGTCTCCAAGCGGTGTGTGAGGGCGCCGACAGTTTCGAAGTGGCAGACACGGCCCCTCCCGGGACTGTGGACATCGACAACCCTCTGTTTGCCGCACTGATCGAGGTTTCGGGAGCGCCGGTAGTGGGGAAACAGGGTTGGACCGATGTGGCCCAACTGAGTCAGGCCGGGATTCCAGCGGTGAACTTCGGGCCGGGGGAGACGACTCTTGCTCACAAGCCGGGCGAGTCGGTTCGCATCGGCGATCTCGATTGGGCCTATGAGTCGCTGTCGGCTGTCCTGGATTGACGAACGGCGATATACCACCCCACCCAACCAATGAGCGCGACCCAGACCAGCCCGGGACGCGCCAGCACCAGGATCGTTCCAACCGAGACGATGACGATGGTCGCAATCGATGGCCGGCGCAGCGAGCGAAGAATCAGCGAGATGGCGCCAAGGACCGCTCCGACCCGGATCAAGATCCCCGCACCGGGCTCGCTCAACCCCTGAGCGCCGAAAATGGCGATTCCGACCCCGATCGAAATGACTACCAGGCCGATCACGCCAAGCGTGATGGCGGTTGATCGAAGCTCGTTGTTCGTAGTCACGTTGGCACGGTAACCAACTGAGCGTGTGCAGATTCCGGTGCTGGGCACCGGAATCTGCACACGCTAGAGGAGGGCAGGAGGGATACCGGACCCGTTTTCCTACACTCTCCGAGCCATGCCTGTTGATATTGATATTGCCCATGTCGCCCATCTCGCCCGTCTCGATCTGAGCGCCGACGAGCTGGAGGGTTACAAGAACCAGCTAGGGCTGATCCTGGAGCACGCTGCCCGGGTCCAAACGCTCGAGTCGGACGCCACTATGGAGAACGCCCATCCCCTGGCTCTGGAAAACCGCTATCGGGAGGATGTTCGGAGGGACTCCTTAGACCGCGATGAGGTCCTGGCTCAGGCGCCCGAGACCCGTGACGGGTATTTCGTGGTGCCTCCTGCCCTGGAGTCGGAATGACCCCGACAACGATTGCCGATGCGGGGCGCCGTCTCCGTTCTGGTGAGGTCACCTCTGTGGAGCTTCTCGATTCCGCGCTCGCCGTGGCTGCTCGCACGGAGGCTCAGCTACATGCCTTTCTCACGATCGACCGAGATCAGGCAAGAGAAACGGCCGACCGTGCCGACGCCGACCTGGCCGCCGGCAAGGACCGGGGCCCGCTGCACGGAATCCCGATCGCACTCAAGGACAACATGACCACGCGGGGTCTCGAAACGACCGCCGCGTCTCAAATCCTTTCCGGATACGTGCCTCCCTATAACGCCACCGTGGTGGATCGTCTTGCCGAAGGTGGCGCGGTCCTCGTCGGAAAGACCAATCTCGATGAGTTTGCAATGGGCTCGTCCACCGAGAACTCCGCGTATGGGACCTCCTACAACCCATGGGACATCACCCGGGTGCCGGGCGGCTCGTCGGGTGGCTCCGCAGCAGCCGTCGCTGCCGGCTCGGCGCTGGGCGCCCTCGGCTCGGACACCGGAGGATCGATCCGCCAGCCCGCATCGCTGTGTGGTGTTGTGGGGATGAAGCCCACCTACGGCACCGTCTCCCGATACGGCCTCATCGCCTTTGCCTCCTCGTTGGATCAGATCGGTCCCCTGACGCGCACGATCGAAGATTCCGCCCTGGTCCTCTCGACGGTGTGGGGTCACGACCCCCTGGATGCCACCTCATACCCGGGCGAGCTACCCGACATCATGTCGGGGTTTGGGCGAGGAGTCGATGGCATGAAGATCGGGGTTGTCAAAGAACTGTCCGGTGAGGGATACGAGCCTCAAGTCGAGTCGGCCGTTTCGGCGATGGTCGAGAATCTGGCCGCCTCCGGTGCCGAGATAGTCGAGGTGTCCCTTCCGAGTTTCGACATCGCTCTTTCCGCCTACTACTTGATTGCCCCTGCCGAGGCGTCGGCGAACCTGGCCCGATTCGATGGCATCAGGTACGGCCACCGTGCCGCGGGAGACACAACTGAGAGCCTCATGTCCCGGACGCGAGCCGAGGGTTTCGGACCCGAGGTGGTGCGGCGCATTCTGCTGGGAACCTATGCCCTGTCCGCCGGTTACTACGACGCCTTCTACGGGCAGGCGCAGAGAGTGAGGGCGGCGATCCAGGAGGACTTCGCTCGTGCCTATGGCCAGGTTGACGCCTTGGTTTCTCCGACCAGCCCCACCGTGGCTTTCGCTGCGGGCGCTCGCACCGATGACCCGCTCGCCATGTACCTGTCGGATATCTGCACGATCCCTTCGAATCTGTCCGGGCACCCGGCGATTTCGGTGCCGATCGGGCTCGACGACCAGGGTCTGCCCATCGGCTTTCAGGTGATGGCATCCGCACTTGCCGAGGACGTGATGTTCCAGGTAGCGGAAGAGGTGGAGAGACTTGCCGGGTTCGACAAGACCCCCTCGCTGGCAGAGGTCGCGTCATGAATTGGGAGCCTGTCATCGGTATCGAGGTCCATGTCGAACTGATGACCGAGTCAAAGATGTTCTGCGGCTGCGCGGTCGAATTCGGCGCCGAGCCCAACACCAATATCTGTCCCACCTGTCTCGGGCTACCCGGGGCCTTGCCGGTTCCGAACCGCAAGGCGATCGAGTCGATAATGGCCATCGGACTTGCCCTCAACTGCGAGGTTATGCCCCGGTCCGTGTTCCACCGTAAGAATTACTTCTACGCGGATCTGCCCAAGAACTACCAGATCTCCCAGTTCGATGTCCCGGTATGTGTCAACGGGTATCTCGACATCGAGGTCGACGGCGACACCCGGCGAGTCAGCCTGGAGCGTGCCCACATGGAAGAGGACACAGGGAAGTCGACTCATATCGGCGAGGGAGGACGGATCCACTCGGCCACGTCGACGTTGCTCGACTTCAACCGCTCGGGCGTTCCCTTGGTCGAGATAGTGTCCCGGCCTGACATCTACAGCGCCGCGGAAGCGAGGGCTTACGCCTCGGGCCTGCGTGCGGTCGTGGCCGAGCTCGGGGTCTCAGACGCCAGGCTGGAGGAGGGGTCGATCCGGTTCGACGCCAACATCTCGATTCGCCCTCGTGGCGACGAAACCTTGGGGACCAAAGTCGAAATCAAGAACATGAACTCCTTCCGGTCTCTGGAGCGTGCTGTCGACTACGAGATCCAGCGGCAGATCGAGGTAGTCGAGTCAGGTGGTGAGGTGGTCATGGAGACGCGTCATTGGGACGAGGAGTCTGGTGTCACGCGGTCGATGCGGACAAAAGAAGGCTCTTCTGACTACCGGTACTTCATGGACCCGGACCTGGCTCCGATGGCCATGAGCCCCCAGTGGATTGACGAGGTGCGAGCCACCCTTCCCGAGCTGCCCGGTGATCGGCTTCAGCGCTACATCGAAGGCGGGCTCGAACCGGCTCTGGCAGGCGTCCTCAGCGGCTCCAACAAAGAGATGCGAGACCTCCACGACTCTGCCGTTGCCGAAGGTGCGGACACCCGCGAAGCGGCCAACTGGGTTACCGGCGAAGTCACCAGCTGGGCCCGTCGGCATGGATCGGAAGACTCAGAGATCCCACTCACCGGAGCCGATCTGGCCGGTCTGCTGCGTCTCATAGGTGAGGGGACTGTCTCGTCCTCTGCTGCCAAGGAAGTCCTCGATGGAGTGCTTGGCGGTGAGGGCTCTCCCGCAGAGGTCGCCCGATCGCGCGACCTGATCCAAATCACCGACACCTCGGTGCTCGAGTCCGCGGTAGACGATGTGCTGGCGCATAACCCCAAGGCTGTGGCCGATTACAGCAGTGGAGAGCACAAGATCGTCGGCTTCCTGGTGGGCCAGGTGATGGCGGCAACCCAGGGCAAGGCTGATCCCCGAGCCGTCAACGAGTTGATTCGCTCCAGGCTCGATGGCTCCTAGGACCGGTTCTATCCTCGCCTGCGGGAGCTTTCGTCAATATGGAATTCATCACTCAGGTCATCGGTGACGCATTTGAGGCCCTGGCAGATTTTGGCCCGGAGCTGGCCGGGGTCCTGGGCCTCACGCTGGTGGTTTCACTCGTTTCGACATTCATTGGCGTGGTAGTCGGCGTCCCTCTGGGCGTGGGCCTGGCACTGGGGCGGTTCCGGGGACGAAGAGCCATTACCACTCTTGTTCACGTTGGTATGGGCATTCCGCCCGTGCTGGTCGGGCTATTGCTGTTGCTGCTCTTTTGGGACAGCGGCCCGTTCGGAAGTCTCGGTCTGGTCTTCACCCCGACCGCAATGGTGATCGCTCAGGTTGTTCTCGCGCTGCCGATAGCTGCCGGAGTCACCGCCGGAGCGGTCGGAGGGCTTGCTCCATCGGCGCTAGAGCAACTAGATGCGCTCAAGCTTCCGCGAATTGCCAAGGGCCGGATTGCCGCGATCGAAGCGCGGAGTGGTGTTGCTGCCGCGGTCGTGGCTTCGTTTGGGAGGGTCATTGCCGAGGTAGGGGCGGTTCTGATAATCGGTGGCAACATCGCGGGGGAGACCCGGGTCTTGACCACGTTGATCGTGCAGGAGAGCCGTCAGGCTCGGTTCGGTGCGGCAGTAGCGGCCGGAGTTCTGCTCTTGTTGATAAGCCTGGTGGTGAACCTGCTGCTTGGTCGGTTTGGCCAAAGGCCGGTGGGCCCGTGACCAGCCTCGACATCAGGGTGCCCGAGAACGGATCCGTCGTCGACGTGGAAGGGCTGGTACTCGAGTCCGATTCCGTGACAGTTCTATTCGGTCCAAACGGTGCGGGCAAGACAACGATCCTGAGACGGTTGGCGGGGATCATCGGCGGCGAACCACTACTCGCCTGTTCATATCAGCCGCAGTCGCCATACCTGTTTCGTGGCCTCGCCGGATACAACCTCGGTCTTGGACTGGATGCAGAGGAAGCCAGCCGCGGGGGCACTCTGGCCGGGTCGCTCGGGATTCGAGACTTGCTGATGGAGCCGTCTCACACGCTCTCTGGAGGCGAGACTCAGCGCCTTGCCATCGCCCGGACCCTGGCAAGGAGGGCCGAATGGGTGTTGCTCGACGAGCCTCTGTCCGCCATAGACACGGCCGACCGGTCGACGGTGCTGAGGCTTCTGGCGAATGAGCTAAATGGCAGGAGCGCGGTTGTCGTGACCCACGATCTCGATGTGGCCGTTGCGCTGGCCGATCAGATCGCGGTCATCGACCACGGCCGCCTGCTTCAGCAGGGCCCAGTGTCGTCGGTGCTTCGTGCCCCCGTATCGGTGGAGGTCGCCAGAATCTTCGGCCTGGGAAACATTGTCGAGGGCGAGGGCCAGGCTGCGGACGGATTGACGACTGTCGCAGTAGGCAGGCTGGTCGTGGTGGGGACCGGCAGCGTCGACGGCCCAGCCCGGGCGATCATCCCGGGCGACAGCGTTGTCCTGAGCAGGCCGGGCCACCTGGAGACATCAGAGCGCAACCGGTGGACCGGTCGGGTGGTCGAGATCCGGAAGACTGCCTCGGTTCTCGAGGTTACGGCCGATGTCGGTTTCCCTCTCGTCTCGGTTGTCACCTCCGGAGCGGCCGACGACCTTGGGCTCGAGGTGGGCGTCGAGATCGTGGCCTCGGTGAAGGCGACGGCTGTGGTCATCGTTCCTGCATGATCCGCCGAGCACTTTGTCTGCTGTTGCTGCCGTTCGCCTTGGTTTCATGCGGCGGCAACTCGGACCGGGTGATCGTCGCTGCCGGAACGACAGTCGTCGACTCGGGGTTCATCGACGCTCTCGCCGCCCGGTTCGAAGCAGAGCACCCCGACGTCGAGTTGTCGATACTGCCCAACCCGACCAGATTGATTTTCGAATTGGGACGACAGCGCTCTGCTGATTTGTTGATTACGCACGCCGCCGCCCAGGAGGAAACCTTCATCGCAGAGGGCCGTTCCTTTCGCAGTGAGGTCGTCTTCGAGTCACGTTTTGTCCTGGTGGGCCCGCCTCAGCTTCGCGATCGGTTCCGCACGTACGAGATCCCTGAGGTGTTCAGGGCGATCGCTACCGAGGGGCTTCCGTTCGTGAGCCGCGGCGACGGATCGGGAACGCATGAGGCCGAGATGGAGGCGTGGCTCGAGTCGGGGTTGGATCCCTCCGGCCAGCCCTGGTACGCCGTCACCGGTTCGGGGATGGGCCCTACTCTTCAGGTCGCCGATCAGCGTGAAGCCTCAACCCTCGCCGAGATAGGGTCATTCATCGCCGCCGCCGAAACCCTTGGACTGGTCGATCTCGAGGCGGAACCTGAAGGGTTGGAAAACCCTTACACCGCAACGGTTGTCGCGGGAGCGGACGGTGAGGCAGGAGCGATCGAGTTCCTGGTCTGGCTGACGTCCGATGCGGGTCAGAAGGCGATTGGCGAGATCAACGAGGAGCTCTTCGGGCAGGTTGTCTACCACCCGCCAGAAGTTGGTTAGCTTCGTCCCATGCATCGCCATACCAAGATCATCGCCACTCTGGGCCCGGCGGTCGCAGATGGCCAGACAGTTCGCGCCATGGTCGAGGCCGGCATGGACGTGGCGAGGCTCAACTTTTCTCACGGTGACCATGAGCTCCATCGTGCCTTCGTTTCATGGGTGAGGGAGGCGGCTAGCGATGCCGGGCGCACGGTCGCGGTGCTCCAGGACATTCAGGGCCCCAAACTGCGAGTGGGTGAGTTTCCCAATGGCCAGATCGAGCTCGAAACCGGAAGCCAGGTGCGGTTGGTGGCGGAGGATGAAGTCGGCACGGCCGATCGAATCCCTTGCAGCTACGAGGCGCTGCTCGCCGATATCGCGATCGGCGACAGGGTCCTTCTGGCCGATGGCCTGATCCGGCTCGAAGTTGCCGAGCACGCCGGGTCCCATCTTCTGGTCGAGGTCCTCGTTGGGGGAACGCTGAGCGACCATAAAGGAATTGCCTTTCCCGACAGCCATCTGTCCCTGGAGAGCGTCACCCCGAAGGACGAGGTTGACCTGGATTTCGGCCGCACTCTTGGGGTGGACTATGTGGCCGCTTCGTTTGTGAGGTCCGGATCTGATGTGGCCAACGTGGCCTCGATTGTCGGCGATGTTCCGATAGTCGCCAAGATCGAGCTCGCCCAGGCATATGCGAACCTCGACGAAATCATCGAGGAGTCCTTCGGCGTGATGGTTGCCAGGGGTGATCTCGGCGTGCAGCTTCCCTTGGAGCGAATACCGCTCATCCAGTCGGAGATTCTCACCAAGACCAACGCGGCCGGTCGAATCTCGATAACCGCAACCGAGATGCTCGAGTCCATGACAAAGAGCGCCCGTCCCACCCGGGCCGAGGTGACAGACGTCGCCAACGCAGTCCAGACCGGGACCGATGCTGTGATGCTCTCCGGTGAGACCGCGGTCGGTGACTTTCCGATCGAATCGATCAGTGCGATGTCTGCCATCTGCCGTGCTGTCGAGGACGGCACGCTTTCCGAACGGGGTGCACAGCCGGTTCCGTTTGTCGGCGATGGGAACAGAGTGGCGTCAGCAGTGGCTCAGGCAGCTACTCAGGTGGCGGTCAATGTTGAGGCGGAGACGATCGTGGCCTTCACCGAGTCGGGTAACACCGCTCGCCTTCTTTCCAAGTATCGGCCTGAGGCGAGGATTGTCGCCTTCAGCCCCAACCCGGTGACTCGTAACCGCATGGCGATGTATTGGGGCGTGGCTCCCCACGACTTTGAACGGGCGACATACACGGACGATGAGATCGCCAGCGCTTCTGGCATCCTTCAGAAGGATGGGCTGGTCCGGTCTGGGGACACCATCGTCATGGTCGCCGGGGTCCCACCCAATGTCAGAGCATCGACGAATCTGCTCAAGGTTCATGTCGTTGGCGAGCTTCCCGGCGGGCTCGGATCCTGAGTACGATGTCGCCTGCCATGGGCCAGACTGTCGTAATCCGAGACACCGTGACGATGGGGAACCTGCTCCTGATCGACACGGATAGAAGTTTCACCGGCCAGGACGGCCAATCGATCACTCCGGATGATGCGGGGGGATCGGTGCCGGGCCTGCTTGCGGAGAGGCTATTTGCCCTCGACCTCGGCATTGATCATCTCCACGTCCTACAGAACACCGTGTCGATCCGTCGGGGCGCCGAGTGGGATGACGACTCGGTCAATCGAGTGGCGAGCGCCACCGAGGAGTTCCTCAGGTTCTATAGCGACTAACCGGTTCTAGAGCGACTGACTACTCGGCCGTGGTGGTAGTGGTCGGCGGAATCGTGGTCGTCGTGGTCCCCGGAATCGTGGTCGTCGTGGTCCCCGGGATCGTTGTTGTCGTCCCCGGGATCGTGGTCGTGGTAGGAATCGGGCACGCTGTCGATGTGCCCGGAACCTTGCACGGGTGCACCTCGTAGACAGCGAACCTCGGCGCATACCGGACCACCCACTCCTGGTGGTCGACCTGATCGGTCCCACCACGGAGGATGGTCCGTGTCACGGTCACGCTCCAGCCACCTCCTTCGCTCTGGATCTGGACCTGGCTGTCGACGCCCAACTCCGGGTTTGCCCTGTACTTTGGGCTCCGTGGCTCGGTAAGGGCGAACCGCTCCGACACCGAGCCTTTGACGTGAAGGGCGTCGGGGCCACCTTCGGCAGCGACCCACACTTTGCGACGCCCGTCACTTTGTTCGCCCTTGATGGTGCGACCGTCGTTGTTCCCGAAGAAACGCACAGTGATGGATGTGTCGCTCGCAATCGTGTCGATGAGGACTGCGTGACCTCGATTATTGCGGAATGCGAGGTCGGGTGTCCGCCAGTTGATAGTGGCCTCGATCCCTTCGGGATATCGGGAGAAGTAGTAGGAGTGGGGCCTGTGGTCGACGTCCTGGTAGCCGCCCCAGAACACGGCGTTGTAGAAGGTGGTTGCGAACTGGCTGACACCACCGCCGACGGTGTCCTCGAACTCGCCGGCCACAATGGTCCCTGCTGGCACGAATCCGTTCTCCTCGGTTCGCTCGCCCACAAATCCGTTGACGGTGAAGGTCTTTCCGGGGAGGACAACCGCCCCATCCACGATCGCCGCGATCCGCTGGATATTGGTGACGCGGTCCTCACAACACGAGTGATAGGTGGTGAACTGGGAAACGAGGTGGTTGATCTCGAGACTCTCCAGATACTCGGTGGTGATCTCTGGGTCGGAGCCCTCGACGATGGGCAGCTCACCCCTTCGAGAAGGGGTGAGGCCGGCGACGGCGAGTCTCTCCGCGGTTACTTCCTCATCGATCCTGGTTCCCTTTGAGCCCGGGATCACCGAGATGGAATCTCCGGAGATCTTGTGGCGGGCGTTGACCGGCTCATCCTCGTACTCGGCTCGCACCGGATCGAGAAAGCTGTGTACGACCTCAGGGTCGAACCAGTTGACGATCGTTGTCGTTGATTCGGTTACTTCTGTTTCCGACCGGAAAGCTTCGACGAGTTGGTCGGGGGTGAATGTGATCGCCGAGCTGTTGTAGATCATGTCTATCGGATCCGAGACCATCGCATCCGCATCACTGACAGCAGCGTCCACGTCAGCATCGGTCAGCTGGGCCTGAATCACGGTCGTGGGTATCTCGGCCTGAATCGCCTGATCGGCGAGCAACGACGCAGTCACTATGGACTCGGCGGGAGCTCGATTGACACCGGTCCCGGTGCGCGGATAGATGGGGACGACCGAGCCTTCCTCAACCACCACACCGCCGGGGCTCGAGGGGTTTTTGATGACTTCCGTGTCCCAGTCGTCAAACATCTCGTTGATGGCGACATCCTCCACCGAACCCTCGACCGGGACCTCGACGGTCTCGAAGATGTGGTTGAGCCACCACCAGAACTCTCCGAACGGATTCCCCGAACGGCCCACAGCCATGGCGTTGTCGACGATCGACTCGGTGTCGAGGTCGAAACCCGCCTCAGGAGGCTGAATGGTGATGACTTTTCGGTCGAGCATGAAGAGCGCCGGTCGGTTGACGTAGGCATCTTCCACGGCGACCAACGCGGTGAGCGCCTGCTCTTCGTCGAGCCCACCGATAGGGGTGCCGGCTACTTCGACCCGTCCCATGACTTCGCCGCGCGATGAGGCTCTGGTAAGGCCGTAGGCCCCGAGAAGAATGACGACAACCGCGCCGACTCCGAGTCCGAGCGCGACCCATGGTGAGATCCGAGATGAGAGGTGCTTATTCATGCGAGGCCGCCCCAATCGGCCTTCTACCTGGTGCCCGAAATCGTAATGACGCCGGACCATTATCGGGAATCTGATGTTGGGACCTTTAACGTCACCAATGTGAGGCTCGAGTTCCCCAGAATCGTCGATGGTGACGACGTCAGAGTGTCGGCAACGACCTATGTGACATTCAAGAAATGCCCGGAGTCGGCGAACGTCCGACTTCAGGGAAGATACGGCCCGGATTCCCGGGCGGCTTTCCTGGGAAGTCTCGCCCATCGAATCTTCAGTCGTCATCTGACGGCGGGACCCATCGCATCGGACGATTTCGTGCAGGCTTGCCGAGAGGAGATCGGCGGCTCCAACCTCAATCACAGGCTTGCCACTCTGGAGATGCGCCCGTCGGCCTTGGCCGGGGCGATCGAGGAGTTGAGGGTCCTCTACGAGCGTTTCACCAGGCTTCCCAGTGACGGTTTCGAGGGCTCCGAGGTGTCACTGAACTCGGTGCCGGCACAAGGTGTCGAGTTGGTGGGCACCATCGACGCGATCTATCGAGAAGATCTAGGGGGCCATCGACTCGTCGATTGGAAGACGGGAGAACTGGGGGATCCCGAGGATCAGCTTCTGTTCTATTCGTTGCTGTGGACGATGGATCGTGGAGATCTGCCGGCATACATCGAGGCCGTCTCGGTGAGAACCGGCGAGAGATACCAAACCGTGCCGACCTCGGACGACATGAATCGCGTGCTCTCCGAGGTTGCCGAACTTGTAGACGCAATTCGGGCGGGATGGAAACAGGGGAGCGAATTGGAGAAACGAGGCGGTCCGTGGTGTCGATACTGCCCCATTCTGGATGAGTGTGAAGAGGGTCAGACGGCGGAAGCGCTGCTCAATTGAGCAGCGCTTCCTGCGATCCGATCAGCAGCAGCAACAACCGCCACCACAACAATCGGAGTCTTCTTTGTGAAGAGCCATCACATCTCCTTTCGGATCGATGACCTTCTCATATATTGATGATTGTCGATGTATCGACGTATGTCAATACATCAGCTAGCCTTGGAGCGAGATGGACCATTGCTGCACCCCGTTGTTCGAAGGTGTTTTGGATGAGGCAGAAGCGGTGGAGACCGCCTCGATGCTGGCTGCTCTAGCCGACCCGATGCGATTGAGGATCGTCTCGATGCTGGCCGCGGCACCCGATGGCGTTGCCTGCGGATGCGATCTGGAAGCTCCCCTTGGGCTTTCCCAGCCGACGGTCTCTCATCATCTGAAGGTTCTACGGGAGGCCGGTCTGGTCGCCAATGAGCGGAGAGGCCGCTGGGTTCACTACTGGGTGGTGCCGGAACGTCTCGAGGAGATCCGATTGGCTCTCTCACCTGGGGTTAGGGAGTTCGTCTGATCGCTTCCTCGAGCCCTTCGAATAGCGGGTTTCGCTCCTCAGAGTGGAGCCGCTCGGGGTGCCACTGGACACCGAGGGCCCACCAAGATCCTTTGTAGCGAGCGGCTTCGACAAGTCCGTCGGGTGCCCGTCCCTCAACGATGAGATCTTCAGCCAATCGGTCGACGCCCTGGTGGTGGAGGGTGTTGACCTTCAGCTCACGCGAGCCGAACAGGTCGGCGAGCAAGGCATCCTCTTCGAGATGAACCGCGTGTCGTCGCTGCTCCGCCTCATCAGGGTCAAACCCGGCCTCGATGGGCTCATGAGCCGACCCGGGCCTGCCTACGTCTTGGCGTAAGGATCCGCCAAGCGCGACGTTGATCAGCTGAAGGCCCCGGCAGATGGCAAGCAAGGGCTTGCCCTGGGCTCTGGCCTCACGCACCAGGGCGACCTCAAATCTGTCCACTCCGATGTCGTCACCTTCGACTCGTTCGCGTCCTTCGCCATACATCTCCGGGTTGATGTCGGTGCCGCCGGTCAGCAGTAACCCGTCCACCGCCTTGACGATTCTCGATGCAGCATCGGGGCTCTGCCCGTTGGGAATGATCAAAGGGATCATTCCTGACTCGACGACGGCGTCCGAATACTGCGTTTCGAGGGTGTTGAGTATCTGTGGGCCGGCATAGGTGGGAAATTCGCCACGCCATGCAGTCACGCCCACGACTGGTTTGGTCATTGTTCGACCTCCGACTCGTAGTGTCTGGAGCCCGGGCCAACGGGTGCCCGGATTCCTCGAAATTCCCAGTCACCGCCCAGGGCTGTCGAGCGGACTTCTTCCGAATCGCTTGGTTGCGCCCCCACTTCCTCTGAAACAGGCGTGACGCCCTCCACGATTGTGTTCGAAAGGACGCCGAGGCCTTCGACCTCGACGCTGACGACGTCACCCGGATCGACAGGCCTCGACCCGGCCGGCGTGCCGCTGAGGATCACATCTCCGGGGAGCAAGGTGATCGTCCTCGCCAGATCGGCCAACAGGTAGTGCATATCCCACTTCATCTCCGAGGTCGAGGCAACCTGTCTCACCTCGTCGTTCACCAGCGTCCTGATCTGCTTGTCGCGGAAATCCCAGTCGGTCACCAACCCGGGGCCCAGCGGGCAGAGTGTGTCGGAGCCCTTCACCCTGAGCATCGACCCGGCGTCGGTGTCCCGAAAGTCGTGGAGCCCGTAGTCATTGGCGATGGTGTACCCGGCGATGTAGCGGCCGGCGTCGGCGCGGGACACGTTGCGACACTCCTTGCCGATGACGATGGCGATCTCTCCCTCAAAATTGAGGTAGTTGCATCGCGGAGGGCGCACTACGTCGCCACCATGGGCGTTGAGCGAGGTGGTCGGCTTGTGAAAGTAGGTGGGGGCTGTGGGGAGCTTCGTCATGAACTCGTCGACCCGACTCTGGTAGTTGAGATGCACCGCCAGGATCTTGGTCGGTTCCACCGGGGGAAGATGGACCGCCTCGTCGGCGGGGATGACACGACCATCGTCTGCCACCAGGGTGCCCCCCTCGTAGCTGACTGTGACCGGCGCCCCTTCGAGTTGGATTCGTCGTGTTTCTGCCACGGGACAACGGTAACCGGCGCCCGCGAAGACGATAATGTTCGGTCCAGACCACAAGCGATCATGACTCTCAACGTACTTCATGCCGATCTCGGCGATCCCGATGCCGACATCACATCCCACGACACCTATCTGGGCGGGTTTCCCCACGCCGCCTTCGCCCGACTCAGAGAAGAGAGCCCGGTGGCATGGATCGAAGAGGGCGATGGTTCCGGATTCTGGGCGGTCACGAAGCACGCGGACGTCATAGAGGTGAGCCGCGACTACAACCGGTTCACCGCGGCACGTGGAATTCGCATCGAGGACATGGCCGATGACGAGCTCGTTGCAAGACGAACCCTGATGGAATTCGACCCGCCGGATCACACCCGGCTCCGTCGTCTGGTGCAGCCAGGGTTTACCCCGAAGGTAGTTGCCAGTTACGAGGAGGCCTTCCGTCGACTGGCTCGGCTGGTTCTCGACGAGGTGCTTGCGCTCGGCGAATTCGATTTCGTGACCGAGGTCGCCAGAGAGTTGCCGATTCGACTTCTTTGCCGTCTGCTTGGTGTGCCCGAGTCAGATTCCGGGCGGCTGGTGGCCTGGGGCGATCAGATGATCTCCAATGCCGATCCCGAGTACACCCCGGTGATCATCGACAAGGTCGATACCGACGAATACCGGCTGCTCCCATTCCGCTCGCCGGCCGCACTGGAGGTGTTTCGCTATGCGGAGGAGATGGCCTTGGAGCGGCGGGCCAACCCGAAGGACGACATTGTCACCACCCTTCTCAACGCCGAGCCCGACGGCGAGCCGTTGACCGATCTCGAGTTCAAGAACTTCTTCACCCTGATGATGGTGGCCGGCAACGAGACCACCAGGCACACCATCAGCCATGGTCTTATCTACCTTCGGAACCATCCCGAACAATTCGAGGCCTGGCGATCCGACCCGGCGGCGATGTCGAAGGAGGCGGCCGAGGAGATACTCCGAGCGTCAGGGGTGACGATGCACTTTCGTCGCACCGCCACCGAAGACACCGAGATTCGAGGCGTTCCAGTTGCCGCGGGGGACAAGATCGTCATGTGGTACACCTCGGCAAACTATGACGAGGACGCCTTCGACGATCCGTTCACCTTCGATCTGCGCCGTGAACCCAACAACCACGTGACTTTCGGCACCGGCCGTCATGTGTGTCTCGGGGCGGCCCTGGCCCGCCTCGAGGTCAGGGTGTTCTTCGAAGAGTTCCTGGCTCGGGTCGCCTCATACGAGGTCGGTGAGCCAGACCGTCTCCGCTCCAACTTCATCTCCGGCATCAAACATCTGCCGGTGAGCGTCAAACTGAACTGACAAAGCGCGCCGGGGTGTGATCAACCGGCCAGAGTCTTCTCGATGATGTCAATGGCGTGATCGACGTGGTCCTGGGTGGACCGCCGGTTGAGGATGGCGAACCTGAGAACAAACCGATCATCGATATTGGTCGGGGAGAGGTGCACCGTGCGATCGGCGCGCACCGCTTCTATGGCCGCTCGGCCTACGTCGTCGTCCTCGAAGCGGAAGGCCACTATGGAGAGATCAGGTTGCCACGGTGTCTCAATGCCGGCGATTGTGACCAGGCGATCGTAGGCACCCCGGGCGAGATCAAGGCTCGAATCCAGTGCCTCACGGAATGCGCCCAGGCCATGTAGCTGGAGGGGAAGCCACACCAGCACACCGCGGTTTGGTCGACTCAGCTCTGGGCCCAATGAAGAGATGTCACGCATTCCCATGTGCATGTCCTCGGGGACCAGGTATGCCCCTCGGCCCTCATTTGCATCGATCAAATGCGCTTCGTCGCGAACGATGACGGCTCCGACCCCGAAGGGGATGGAAAGACCCTTGTGGGGGTCGAGCGCGATCGAATCGGCACGTTTGATACCCCGCAACGCCGCATCGCCTCGGGTGGTCATCTGAAAGAAGCCCCCGTACGCGGCATCGACGTGCAACCAGAGGCCGAGCTCGGATGCGATGTCGGCCAGTTCGTCGAGGAGGTCGACTGTCCCGGTGTCTGTGGTGCCGGCGGATCCCACGATCAAGAAAGGGGAAAGGCCGGCGTGGCGGTCGGATTCGATTCGCTCCCGAAGCTGCTGAGAGTCCATGCGTAGGTCCTCGTCGGTGCCGATAGGAACGATCTGAGTGTTCCGGATGCCGGCGAGACGGGCCCCCTTGGCGATGGAGTGGTGGGTGCGATCGGTCACGTAGATCACGCCCGTGCCGAACTCATCGCCGAGATGTGCCGTCCGGGCCGCGACCACGGCGGTGAAGTTGGCCATCGAACCGCCGGAGAGCAGGACTCCGGCTCCTGCCTCAGGGAAGTCGAACAGCGAGAGGATCCACTTGATGACACCCTGCTCGATCGCAGTCATGCCCGGGGCCGCATTGGCCACGCCCGTATATCGGTTGAGACCCGAAGCGAGCAGATCGGCGAGGGCGCCCGAATACAGGCCTCCGTTGGGGATGTAGGACATGTGCCCGGGAGATGCGTGATAGATGCCGGACTGCCCGGCGGCGTCGATGTCCTCGAGGATCGAATGGATCGATCGCCCTTCCTCCGTGGGAGGAGTGCCAAGGTGCGCAATCAGGTCGGCGGTGATTGCAGTTCCCAGAGCATCCAGCTCGCTCGGGGCCTGATACCAGCCGTCGAGATATGACAGGACCGCCTCGTTCAGCTCATCCCTTTGTCTCTTGTCGGGCTCGAGAGGTGTCGACATCCGACGTCAAGGTAACACTGATTGACCAACGCCTCACACCCGTCACGGAGGCTCTACGATCACTCATCAACCAAGGAGCGCAGTGGACGTCGACTACGACCGATTGAGACTCCTCTGGCCAGACCATCTGGGTCTTGCTCGCGGGAAGTACTTGCCGAAGGAGCGCGCGGAGCGGGGTACTTCCCATTCGGTGACCCTCTTCACTCTCGGATTCGATAGGGAGATGTACCCCTTCGAGGGGTCGATGTTCTGGGAAGGCCTGCCCGACTGTGACGCGGAGGTGGATCCCGATCAGATTCGGCCCGGTTGGGAGGAGCGAACCGCCGTCACGATCCCGCATCTCACCAGGAACGGGCAGAGGGTGCCGTTGGCGCCCCGCAACGTTCTCATCGATGCCATCGACGCATGGAAGGTGCACGGGATGGAGCCGATGGTGGGTATCGAGTTCGAGGCCTTCCTGCTGGAGCCCGACGATGAAGGCGGATGGCGTCCGATCGACACTCCCGGCGCCTATGTCTACGGAACCGGGATGGCTGTAGATCCGACCGGGACCATCGACGAGATCATGGCAACAGCCCGCAAGGTTGGATTCCCGCTCGAGTCGGTCAATTCCGAGTACGACAACGGGCAATTCGAGTTGACTCTGACCTATTCGGACGCTCTCCGGGCGGCCGACGAAGCCTTCCTGTTCAAGGTCATGGCCAAGGAGCTCGCCGAGAAGCGTGGCTATCGCCTCAGTTTCATGGGCAAGCCGTTCAACGATCGTGGTGGGAACGGCCTTCATGTGAACATCTCGTTCAACGACGAGGAGGGGTCCAACGTTCTAGGTGACGATTCGGTTGAGGATGGGCTCAGTGACTTCTGCCGCTCTGTCACGGCGGGGTTGTTGCACCATCATGTTGGGATGACCGCCCTGATGGCGCCGACGGTCAATGCCTACAAGCGACTCCAACCCGGGCGCCTATGTGGCTATTGGGCAAACTGGGGATATGACCACCGTGGGGTGACCGTGCGGGTGCCCCCAGCACGAGGCGAGGGGACCAGGCTGGAGCACCGGCTCGGCGACGGCGGAGTCAACCCACACCAGGCTGCCGCGGCGGTGCTGACTGCCGCCCGTCTCGGATTTGAGAAGGGCTATCCCCTGCCCGACGTGGAGAAACTCGACTGCATCGAGAACGCCTCCACCGACATTGTCTGCCCACCGTCATTGAAGGACGCTCTTGACGCGTTGGAAGAGGACACCGACCTCGTCGAGGCGTTTGGAGCGGCTTTCGTCACGGGATTCGTCACCGTGAAGCGTGCCGAGTGGGCCCGCTACGAGAATTGGACGACCGACTGGGAGCGGAACGAATACTTTCCGTTCCTATGATGTCGGGTTTCTTGTTTCCACGTAGCCCCGAAGGCCGGGCTTCGCTGATCCCGTCTCCCCCCTGGCACTACTCCGGGGAGATGTTGACGGTGGAGTACCGAGCAGATCCTGAACGTATTGAGCCCTTGCTCCCTTATGGGGCCTCGCTGGTGGACGACGATCCGGGTGCTGTCGCCTTGATCTGGGCCGATTGGCAGAGCGCCGGGGACGACCTGTCCGAGGTACTCGACCCGGTGCGGTCCCAGTACAAGGAGGCTTTCGTGGTCATCCGGTGCCAGTGGGATGACGAGACCTGGAGCCGGTGCCCTTACATCTGGGTCGACAAGGATTTTGCCCTCGTTCGGGGCTACCACCAGGGCTACCCCAAAAAGCTGGGTGACATCTGGATGACTCGCCCCATCGAGGTCGGCAGGGCCGGCCCCCGTCTCGAGGCCGGAGGTCGGTTCGGGGCGACCCTGTCTGCCGCGGGCAGGCGTATCGCGGAGGCTCGATTCACACTCACCAAACCTGTCGATTCGCCCGGGTTCGTCAACGGCCACCCCATGCTGCACAACCGGGTGTGGCCGGCTATCGAGTCTGATGGAACCGATTCGATGGACGAACTGGTGACGATGAGCGGGTATGACGGTGAGGTGGCAGACATTTGGGGGGCCGATGCCGAAGTCACCCTGTTCGAGTCGCCCGTCGAGGAACTCGCTGCTCTCGAGCCGGTCGAAGTGATCGGCGGCTACTACCACCGCGTCGGTATTTCATGGAGGGCCGGGACCACACTGCGTCGCACCGTCCCGTCGGAGAGCATCGACGAAGGTCCTGAGGGTTAGACGGCGATGACGGCTGACGCCGCGATTCTGGGCATCTCCGTGGCCGTCCTACTCGTTGCGCTCGTGTCCGGCCGGATCGAACGGTCGCTGATAACCGGCCCCATGCTCGTGGTGACCTTGGGGGTGCTGGGCAGCTTCCTGTTCGACTTCGAGTTGCCGATGACCGGCACGGTGACGCTTTTTCTCGAAATCACGCTCGCCCTCGTCCTGTTCTCAGATGCATCTCGGATCGACCTCAAGGCACTTCGAGATGACCACAGATGGCCCCAGCGAATGCTGTTGATCGGTCTGCCACTCGCCATTCTTCTTGGAGCCGCTGCAGCTGCTTTGCTCTTGGGTTTGCCGGTTGGTCTTGCGCTCCTTCTGGGCGTGATCCTTGCGCCTACTGACGCGGCATTGGCGGAGCCGGTCCTGGTTACCGACGAGCTTCCGATGCGGGTCCGCCAAACTGTCAATGTTGAATCGGGGTTGAACGACGGTCTGGCTCTCCCCGCGCTGTTCATCGCCATCGCGTTCAGCGGAGCCGAAGAAGGTCTCAGTGCAGCTGACGTGGTCCTGCCGTTTGTTCGCCAGCTGGGTCTCGGCATCGTCGGCGGTGTTTTCTTCGGCGTCATCGGGGCCTGGCTCTTCGGTAAGGGCATAGCTAGCGGCTGGATGGGACCGGCCTATCACAAGATAGGGATCGTAGCTCTGGCCCTGGCTGCCTTCGGCGGGACCGAGTTGGTTCAAGGAAGCGGCTTTGTGGCCTCGTTTCTGGCCGGGATGATCTTCGCCGCGAAGAGTCGTAATACGGGTCCGGGCCTCTTCGAGTTCGCCGAAAACGAGTCGAGCTCACTGGTCCTGGTGGCTTTCCTCATGTTCGGTGCCAGTGAGGTCCGACCTCTGATAGAAAACCCGCCAGCGATCGAGATTTGGGCGCTGGCCCTGGTATCGCTTGTTGTGGTTCGCCCGGTCGCGGTCGCCCTGTCTCTGATCGGCCGGCGTCTCGCCGTTCCCACCCGGCTCTTCTTTGGCTGGTTTGGTCCCCGCGGGTTGGCTTCAATCGTTTTCTTGCTCTTGGCACTGGAGGAGCTTCCCGAGATCCCTCCGGACTTGTTCGACGCGGTCATCGTGACTGTGACGCTGTCGATTCTTCTCCACGGGATCTCCGCCTACCCGGCCTCTATGGCGTTGGCTAGGTCGCTCGAGCGAAGTTTTGATGTGTCGATGCCCGAGATGGAGGAGATTCATCCACATCCCATGCGTGCCATCTCTGTCAGAAGACAGAGCCCTGACTGATCTGCCATCACACGGCAGAAATCACTGGTTCGATCCCAGTAGCGCCCACGTATTCGCAATGCCGTCCGGGAGGCAGGGCCCAGGCAATATGACTATCGGGGCGTTGAGTCTGCCCGAAGATCGGCTTGATACGAGCGGGTCAAACCATTGGTTATGGCGGTGATCATGTCTGCGGTGGTCTCCACCGGCAGT
>JACZUI010000061.1 GCA_022573225.1 Acidobacteriota bacterium | reverse complement strand
TCTTTTCGCAGTTGGTTCGGCGACGAATTTCGCGTCTCGCTCCAGGAGGGAGCGGTATTGGGGCCCCGTCTCCCTGATCATCGCGATCTCCTGTGCGATCGTCGCGCTCGGCATCTAGTGCTCTAGCAATGGATCCCGTGCCGACGACCAAATACGCCAAGAGCGGTGAGGTCAACATCGCCTACCAGGTGTTTGGAGAGGGTCCGCGTGATCTGGTGTATGTGCCGGGTTGGGTCTCGAACGTCGAGTTGATGTGGGACGACCCTGTCCTCAGTTCGATCCTTCGCCGGTTCGCCTCCTTTGCCCGTGTCATCACGTTCGACAAGAGGGGTGCCGGCTGGTGTTGTCGACCGACAACCAACCGAGCGTGAAGAGGAGACTGTGGAGTCATGACCGTCACCAAGCGCGTCAAGTACTGGTCTCGTGACATACCTGAAGGCCGATGGGACTACATAGTCATCGGGTCAGGGATGGGCGGGATGGCCTCCGCCGCCCTCCTTTCCAAGATGGGCAAGCGGGTTCTCGTCGTCGAACAGCATGTCATCCCGGGCGGTTTCACGCAGACCTTCAAACGCCCCGGATACCACTGGGATGTCGGGGTTCATCTAGTCGGGGAGATGACCGAGCGAAGCTACGTCGGTCGGCTGCTCAGTGACCTAACCGATGGTCGTCTGGCATGGGAGTCGGTGGGGGAGATCTACGACGAGTTCAACTTTCCCGACGGGTTCACCATCCAATTCCCCAATTCCAAGCCTGCCTTCCGTGAAACCCTCTACGAGTACTTCCCCGACGAGCGCCAAGCCATCGACGACTACCTCGACCTGGTGCGAGCCGCGGCCCGATCGTCCGGTGGGTATCTACAGGCACGGGTCGCTCCCGGATTCCTGGCCCCGGGCGCCAAGCGCAAGGCAGCCAAGGCGGCGTTCCCTCACATAAGGGTAACGACAGCCGAGGTCCTCGCCTCACTCACAGATGACCACCGTCTCCGAGCAGTTCTCGCGGCTCAATGGGGCTACTACGGATCGACTCCGGAGAAGTCGTCGTTCGCCATGCACGCTCTGATGGTCGCCCACTTCCTATGGGGTGCCTACTACCCCGTGGGGAGCGCAGCCTCCATTGCCACCGAGATGTTGAGGACGGTTGCCGACGCTGGAGGCTGGACCGCGATCCGAACCGAGGTCGACCAGATCCTCGTCCGCAACGAGAAGGCCGTCGGCGTGAGACTCGGCGACGGTCGCGAGATCGCCGCCGACCGAGTCATCAGTGCAGCCGGCGCCCCGGCTACCGCTCGAATGCTCGATCCGGGTGTGATCCCGGTCGATCGGGATGATGTCCCAGCCGGCCCTGCCCATGTCAGTCTCTACCTCGGATTTCAGGGCGACATTGCCAGCCACGGCGGAGGCCGGTACAGCCAGTGGTTCTATGAGACGTGGGACATGGAACGCGACATCTGGGATGTCCGCCCCGACCGCGAAGCGGATCGAGCTGATGTCCTGTATTGCAGCTTTCCCTCCCTCAAGGACCCTGTGCACGATCCCGGTCCACAGATGCGTCACACCGGAGAGGTGATCACGTTCGTGCCCTGGGACACATTCGAGCCGTGGCTGGGCAGCAAGTGGAAAAAGCGGGGACAGGAGTACGACGAGTTCAAAGACCAGATCAGCCAGGCCCTGCTCAGTCAATACCGGGAGCGATACCCCTACCTCGCTCCGATGATCAAGTTCACCGAGCTGTCAACACCCCTGTCGACCCATCATTTCGCTCGATCGCACCGGGGTTCCATTTACGGGCTCGCCTCGGAGCCAGACCGGTTCCTCGATGACACTCTGACACCGAAGACCCCTATCAAAGGCCTCTACATGGCCGGGGTCGACGTCATGGCACCGGGGATTGCCGGGGCTCTGGGAGGCGGGGCGCTCGCTGTGGCCGCGGCCGAGCCGCTGGAGGCCATGCGCTACTTGCGACCGATCATGCGCGGGTGACGCGGGATAAGGGCTAGGTGTAGCTTCGGCCCTGTCACTGACCAAGGAGGAAACGTGGCGACTTACATAACCCTTGCCAAATACACGGCTCAGGGGATCGCGAGCATCAAGGACAGCCCCGATCGTCTCGACGCGGCTCGGGAACAGCTGGCCCCACTTGGGGTAACCATCAAGGACTTTTACCTCACCCTGGGCGAGTACGACTTCATGGTGATCGTTGAGGCACCGGACAACAAGACGGCCGCCATGGCGTTGATCGGGCTAGGCGCTCAGGGCAACGTCAGTACGACAACGATGGCTGCTCTAACCGAGCACGAGTTCAGGAACCTCATCGCAGAGATGCCATAGGAGCCTTCTCAGCGGGCGAACAGGTGGACGGTCCAGATCTTGCCGTTCTGATCCACCCAAACTCCGGCGCCCACATGGGTGGAGTCGCCCAGCATGTTGTCGAGGTGACTACTGCTGCCGGCAAGTAGGGAGAACACTGAGGAGACACTCCCACCGGCACCGACATTCTCGGCCACAACCGACCATGGCGGGATGAGCCGAACCAAGTTGGAGTGGCTGAGACTCCCGGACGTTCCCATGTACTTGGCCCAGGCCTTGGCCTCACCATCGAGCGATCCGCTTCGGGTGAGCGTGGCGAGACCCTTGGAGGATCGAAGGCTGTTGATGCTGGAGACGAATTGGGTGGCGTAATCGTCGCGGTACCCAGCCTGAATGGTGGTGGTTACTTGCGTTGAAGGGGTCGTAATGTCGACTTGAGTCGTGGGCGGTGACGACTTCTTTGAACTGTCTCCGCCTTCAGTCTCAGTTGAAATTGTCGTGGTCGTGGTCGTGGTGGTGGTCGGTCGATGGCGCCGAAGCGTGGTCTCCGTCACGTTGGAAAGCACAATGTCGGGCTGGCTCGCCACCCCGAACGTTCGCGTCGACGAAGTCGTGGTTGGCTGGGTGACTGTTACCGAGAGGCCTTTGAGGGTGCCCGGGCTCACAGAAGCATCGGTCGTGCCGGTCTGGGGTGCGAGGAAGAAGATAAGGGCAGCGACAATCGCACCGATGGGCACGAGGGCGTAGAGACGTGACTTGTTCATTGCTGGGATGGGAGGCTGGGACTAGGGGGAGGGTGGACCGTGGAGCGCCACGATAACGGACCGGGCTGCTGACCGGCAATTAGTGGTTCTGTGCCCGGAATCATCCGAGTCAGTCGGTTCTCGGCTGGGGAGTGTCAACCGGTCGTGATTGGTTGGCTTGCCACTCCTCCTTGAGGATTCCATAGATGGCGGCGTCTACCCACTCCCCGTTCTTGCGATAGGCCTGCCGAACGACGCCCTCACGGACCATTCCGGCACTTTCCACCAGTCGCAGGCCGCGGGCGTTGGAGGTGTATACGTCGGCCTCCATCTTGTAGTAGTCGAGCGTGGTGAAACCGAGTTCGAGCAATTCGGTCAAAGCTTCTCCCATGATGCCTTTGCCCCAGTAGGGACGGCCCAACCAGTAGCCGACGTCGGCCCGTCCCGGTTCGCCGCGGGGACGAGTTCCAATAGCACCCATGGCTTCGCCGGCCCTCCCGGTGAACTCCCCGGTCTTGTCCCTCACGGCCCAGTGGAACCCGTAGTCGGCGAACGTCTTATTCGAGCACTTCTCGATCCACTCCTCGATATCGGAAATGTGATCGGGTCCATCCCATAGAAGCGTTACGGTGACCTCTCTCCGGTGCTCGCTTCCTACGAGGCCGAAGAGGATGGGCGCATCATCGGGGCGGGGCAGCTCGATCTGGAGATGCTCTGTGTCGAACGAGAAGATGTTCTCAGAAGTGGCAACTGGACCGCGACCAGACATCACGGCACCCTAAATCACTTCCCTGATGCATGTCGTGCCGCCTGTGCCGCGATCTGGATTGAGAATGGAGTTGGCCACCAGAGCCCGATACAGATTTCGCTCAACCCGACGCCTCCAAGAGCCGACACTATCTATGTCTTGGCGTTGCCGAGACTTTCCTCCTCCAGTGTGAGAGGGGCCGCCATCGGTGGCCCCTCTTTCCGTTGTGGCGCCCGAACTTGTCGGTGGCGGTGACTTAACTCCCGGCGAACCATGGGTGCAGCGACCAAGACATGAAGCGCAAACGGTGAGTCGAACAGATCTTCGCCGTACGGCCGTGTCTCTCTCCCTCTTGGGGCTGGCCTTGGCCCTCGCCGGATGCGCTCCCGACACTGAGACCGGACGCACCACCACCGGCAGCGTCGTTCCGTTCGCCTCGGTTCGCTCTGTGGTCACCCGGATAGTGGACGGCGACACCCTCCACGTCTCGGACCTGGACGAGCGAGTGCGTCTCATCGGTATCGACACCCCGGAAGTGGACGGGGATACCGAGTGCTACGGAAATGAAGCGACCGATCATCTCGCCGGCTTGGTGCAGCCGGGAACGGAGGTCGAGATCCGCTTCGACGTTGAGAAGTTCGATCGATACGGCCGGTACCTCGGATATGTCTATCGGCTCAGCGATGATCTGTTCGTCAATGAGCGCATGCTGAGCGACGGATATGCTCAGATTGCGACCTTCCCGCCCAATGTCATGCATGTTGATGACTTCAACAGAGCCCAAACGGATGCTCGAGAGGCTGGCCGGGGTCCGTGGGCTGTATGTGACGGCTAAATCAAGCAGGTGATCCGGGGAAGGCCCGATACAACTTCGGACCAGGCGTCTCCCAGGTCGTCGGATTGCCAGACGGTGCTGCCATGGCCGACGAACAACGAACCGTCGACAGTCGCGAGACGATGGGTGTCGAGGTTGGAGTCAAACGACTCGGGTAGGCCGTTGGTCAGCTGCTCCATGGTGGAACCGCCAAAATCAGTCCTATACAACCGCCCTTCCGAGGCGCGGGGGCCATTGGACGCCGAAACGAACACCGTGTCCTCGATCACTGCGACAGCCCGGCAGTAGGAAGAGAAAAGACCCTCGCTGCGGGTGTCGAAATCATGTCCGTTGTGGGACTCCGCCAGACCGTAGGCCGTGGCTGCCAGGACCACGCCCTGGCGAGTGGGGTGCGCTACCACCTGGTGGACATCGGCCTCGAGATCGATAGTCGGGGAGATCCCCGTGTTGTCGTATCGGAGGATCCCACCCACGTGGATGTTGATATAGAGGGCTCCGTCGAGGTCGACGGCCATCGACCTGACATCCGCAGGACCGCCCCACGGTGTGTACCAGCGATCCCGTCCGGGGGCGTCCGCGAAGAACTCTGACTCAACCAAACGCCCATCCTCGAGTCGGAACAGCCTGGCTTCGGTCGACCCGACAAACACGGTGTCGTGAGACGGTTGGATGCAATTGAGGGCGACACCGTCGGTGCCCGACGAGATCACCTCGCCGTCGAGATGAATTCTCCCTTTGCCGTCGACGGCCCACCACCCATCGTCGGATCGGGCCAGGTGGTTGATCCGTGTCCCGTCGATCAATACGGCGCCATCCGAGTCGAAGGCACCTGCGGCGGTCCCGATCAAGACGGTCATATCACAACCCTACGCATTCAGGTTCTGCCAGCAGGGTTCGCTCCCCTGCGCAGGCAGGATCTGCCTCGGAAGAAGCTGGTAAATTCGCCACACCAACCGCTGAGGGAGATTCCGTGAGCAAGGTGAAGGTCGCGATTGTCCAGAAACCGCCGGTGGTGCTCGACCGGGACGGGACGATCAAGAAGGTCGTCGAGTATCTCGATGAGGTTTCGGCTGAAGGGGCACAGCTCGCCGTGTTTCCCGAGACCTTTGTCCCGGGATATCCGTTCTGGGCGTGGTACATGCATCCGATCGACGACTTTCAGGCACGCAACGAGATCTACGGGCGGCTGCTCGAGAACTCAGTCGATATCGAAAGAGGCGATCTCGACCCGATCCAGACGGCGGCTGCCGATCGTGGCATCCATCTGATGATCGGGGTCAACGAGCGGAACCCCGACTCCAGGACCAGCCTCTACAACTCTCTTGTGACCATCGGGTCCGATGGATCGATCCTCAACGTTCATCGCAAACTCGTTCCGACATATGTGGAACGGAATGTCTGGGCGCCAGGTGACGGTGCCGGTCTTCGAGTTATCGACACCGACATCGGGCGCATCGGCGGGCTGATCTGCTGGGAGAACCTGATGCCTCTTGCCCGATACAGCCTTTACGCCCAGGGGATCGACATCTACGTGGTATCAACATGGGATACCGGCGATGCTTCGGTGGCGACGATGCAGCACATTGCCCGCGAGGCTCGATCGTGGGTGGTCTGCTCGGGCTTCTCACTTCACAGTGACGACATTCCTGCCGACTTCCCGGCTCGGGAGAAGATCATGGGTCAGATCGACGAGTGGGTCAACGACGGCGATTCGCTGGTCGTTTCCCCCAACGGGCAAATCGTCGCGGGGCCGCTGCGGTCGACGCACGGAATCCTCTATGCGGACATCGACACATCTGCCTCCCGGGATCAAGGCTGGTACATGGACACTGCCGGGCATTACAACCGGCCCGACGTGTTCGATCTGACCGTGAATCGGACCCGGCGAACCCACATCGAGTTCATCGATGACTCAGTTGGTGATCACCGAGACGATCTCGGAGACGGGATAGGCGACGCTGGTTGAGGTGTCAGGAACAGCAACCGTGAGCCAGGCGCCGCCGGCCACTCTCCACCGCGCCGTCCAGTCGTACGAGACGCTGACCGTGATGCCGTCGTCCTTGGTCTCGTAGATGTGCGTGGCGATTCCGTCCGGATAGCCGGCCATGGCTGATGAGGTAGCGGGGAAGGTCGAGGACGAGCCGTCACCCCAATCGATGGTGATCCCGGAGACCTCAATCTCGACATCCAGTAGGGCGCCGCCGCCACCGCTGATCCGCGCGGTGTGGGGGTCGGGAACCAGTACCCCCACGAAGGTCTCGAGCCCGGTGACGCCATCGCCTCCCGGCGGGCTGAGGTCGGGTTGCGGTGGCGGATGGATGTACTCGGTGACATAGTTCCGTATATACTCATCATATGAGAGCAGCGATCTACACCCGCATAAGTGACGACAGGACGGGCAACGGCGCCGGAGTCGAGCGCCAAGAGAAGGAGTGCCGAGAGTTGGCCGGCCGGCTGGGATGGGAAGTTGTCGCTGTCTGTTCGGACAACAACATCAGCGCATACAAGGGGCACGAGCGTCCCGGTTTCAACGAACTTCAAGACATGATCCGCAGCGGGAAGGTTGACGGGGTAATCGCTTGGGCCGCGGACCGACTCACCCGACATCCCCGCGAGTTGGAGAACCTTGTCGATCTCCTCAACGAAACCCGAACAACGGTTCAGACGGTCACTTCTGGCAAGTTTGATCTGACCACCGCGGACGGCCGCGCTGTGGCTCGTATCGTTGGAGCCATCGCACGGCAAGAGTCGGAGAAGAAGTCAGAGCGGGTCAAGTCGCAGAAGGCGCAGAGCGCGGCGGATGGTGCCCGTGCCGGCGGTCCCCGCGCTTACGGATGGACGCCGGGCCGGAACGATGTCATCTCTGAGGAGTTGGCCGTGGTCCGCGAGATCGGGGAGCGTGTCCTAAGAGGCGAGGGGATCAACACCATCACGAAAGACCTCAACGCCCGTGGACTCAAAACCGCACGAGGCAACGATTGGACCCGGCACACCGTCCGCCAGTTGTGCGTCAACCCCGCAACGGCCGGGTTGCGCCGCCAACCGGACGGGGGTGTGGTTCCCGGCCAGTGGGAGGGCGCATGGCATCGGGACGTCTGGAACCGACTGTGCGCGGTCCTTGACGATCCGGCCCGGATGACAACACACCGGCTGCGTTCGTACCTGCTCACCGGTTTGGTGTACGACGGTGAGGACCGGCGGTTGATCGCTGGTTATCGGAAGCGTGGTAACGGGAGCCGCATCTACCGGACGCCAGCGAACAGTGGTGGAAATGGTGTGACCATCCCCGCGGACGTGGTCGAAGACATGGTTATCGAAGCGGTGTTGCGGATCACCGACACTCTCGAGATTCCCGAGCCCGTAAATGTTTCGGGAGTCGCGGACGAAATCCAAGCGCAGTTAGATGACCTCGCGGAAATGTTCGGACGTGGTGAAATCACAGCGGGGGAGTGGAACGCTGCGCGAGGACCACTCAACGCTCGTCTAGTTGACGCCCGGATCAGGCCGCAGCGAGCGACGCTCGATTCGATGGACTGGGCCAAGCCTGGACTGCTCAGAGCGTCCTGGGATGGCCTGACCCTGCAACAACAGCGGCAAGCAATCGACCTGTTTGTCGATCAAATCATCATCAGCCCCGGTCGAAGTGGAAGCAACACACCTGATCCGAACCGGGTTTCCATCGTCTGGAAGGCGTAAGCCCACGGCGACATCGGCCTTGGACCGGCTAGCCATTCCACCAGAAGAATGCCTGTGGCGGAATGTCGCCCACCACCAGCAATGTGAGGTAGTTATCGAATGTTGGAGACGATGAGCCTTGAGGAAACCACGGCTTCGAAATGTGGCCGGATAGCAGGACTGTTCTGCCTTCGCTCTCGAGAGTCTTGGCGATGGCCGCGAAGCGTTTCCGCATCAATGAGCCCTCTGCCCTAAAACAGACCACGTCTTCGGCTTGCACGCGTTTGCGGATATAAGCGAGGGTGTCCTCGATGTCGCGGCGCATCTGGGTCACGAGGTCGTCCACGGAATCGAACCGCAGCTCGTCCCGCAGCCGGTGAAGGAGGTCGATACGTATCTCCTGGCCGTAGATGTCGTCGTCGAAGTCAAGTAT
>JACZUI010000028.1 GCA_022573225.1 Acidobacteriota bacterium | reverse complement strand
CTTTGGGTGGTCAAAGAGGAGTCGAAGTACTTCGACCGCACCGTCGTGTTCGACGACGAAGAGGGCGAAGGACATGGGCCGGAGGGTGCCCGTGGACTGGCCCGAATTCCGGATGCTCTCATCGAGGACACCATCGAATCGGCCGAGGAGTGCCCCGGCGAGTGCATCATGATCGAGCCCTACCGCGAGGATGCAGTCATTGGCTAAAGAATGGCTTAGGCCCATCGAGCGAGTGATATTGAGGCTGCACCGCAATGATGTGCCGATCCCTGAGATTGCCATGATGGTCGGGAAGAGGCCCGGAACCGTGGACCGAATCATCGAGATGGTCGAGTTCAAGCAGGGGCGGTCCCATCACCCAGTGTCTGACAAGGGGGGTCTGCGGCCCATCGAAAAGGTTGTTCTGAGGTTGAGGGCCAAGGGCGAGAACTACGGAGAGATCGGCCAGAGGCTCGGTCGAAGCGGGAGCCAGGTTCGAAGGATCGAGGCGTACGCCCGATTCAAAACATCCTGAGCGTGGTGTTCCCGACCGCTTCATGCCGCCAGTTTGACCGGAATCATCGATGGAGAACGGCGAATCGCAACCGGATCATCCCCCTCCCCGGGTAGCCCACCGGCACCCTCCGCCCATATGTGGTGCCACCTTATGCTGGGTAATGGGCCTGCTGATAGGTTGAGTGTGGTTGGTGGAGACGCTGTTTGGATGAGAGCGGCTGTCGTTGAGCCTCTTCCGTAACCCGCCCGAGACTCGCTATGTGGATACGGGTCGTGGGTCGGTCGGGTACCAGGTGTTTGGTGACGGGACGTCGCACGTCGTCTTTTCCGGGTCGATCGATTCGAACGCCGAGGCGATGTGGGATCTGCCAGAAGCAGCCGAGTACTTCGACCGCCTCTCAGCGTTCAGTCGAGTGTTGTATTACGACTCTCGTGGTAGCGGAGTCTCCGATCCGGTACCGAATGCCGGTCTGTTTACTTTCGAGAGCTTCAGCGATGACACCCGAATCGCAATGGACGCCGCTGGATTCGACCGGGCGACCATTATCGGAGACGTCGAGGGTGGACCAGGAGCGATGATGTTCGCCGCTACCTACCCGGAGCGGGTTGAGAGTCTCGTTCTAACCAACACGTTCGCCCGGTTCCTACGTTCTGACGACTATCCAATCGGCATCCCGGAAGATGCTCTGGCGAACCTCCAGACATGGATGACTCAAAACTGGGGTACGGCCGACTACTTCACGGGTACCTCTCCAAGTCTCTTACAGGACCCGGCTATACGGGATCGTCTTGCCCGCTATCAGAGGATTTCCACCTCCCCGGGGGCGACTGGAAGTGCCATTGAGTTCTACCGCCAAACCGATGTGCGATGGATGTTGTCGGCCATCCAAGCGCCGACTCTCGTTTTGGTCCGCAGAGACGCCGTCTATCACAGAGCCGAACACGGCCGATATCTTGCTGCCGAAATACCCAACGCCGAACTCGTGGAACTTCCCGGCGGTGACACCGCTCCCTTCTTCATCGGAGACACCACCCCTGTCCTCTCAGCCATCGAACAGTTCATCACCGGGGATCGGACCCATCACGTTCCGGACCGCACCTTGGCCACCGTGATGTTCACCGACATCGTCGATTCGACACGCCTCGCCGCACAACTGGGAGATGCCCGATGGCTAGACACCCTCGAGCGGCACAACCGACTAACCCGTCAATACATCCAGCGGTACCACGGCAAAGAGATCAATACGACCGGAGATGGGTTCCTCGCCACGTTCGACGGCCCCACCCGAGCAGTCACCTGCGCCGCTCACTTGCACGCAGCCATGCCAGATGCCGGGGTGGAAATCCGTGTTGGCCTCCACACCGGAGAAATCGAGGTGGACACCTCAGGCGACATCGGAGGTCTCGCCGTTCACATCGCCTCCCGGGTTGCCGATGCAACCACAGAACCAGGCGTGGTCGTATCTGGCACTGTCAAAGACCTCGTCACCGGCTCAGGCATCGAATTCACACCACTCGGAGAATTCGATCTAAAAGGCATCCCAGGAACCTGGAACCTCCACCAGCTCGATTCTCTGCCCTAATTGTGTGCGGCTGACAGGATGGATCTGCGAGACGACCGGTAGTCTCACCGGGCGATGTTCGGAGTCTCAGCGGTCAGCCGGGTTCAACAGGCCTTGGATGCAGCTCATGCCAGCCAAGCCTCGCTAAACGCCTTCACCTTCATCGACGACGATCAGGCCCTGCAACGCGCCGAGCAGATTGACGCCCGGATCCAGGCCGGAGAATACGCGGGACCGCTGGCAGGAGTCCCGATTGGCCTCAAGGATCTGATCGATCAGGCCGGACGCACCACCACCTGCGGGTCCGCCTTCTACCGACATGAGGCAGAGATCACAGCGCCCGTTGTCGCGCGACTCGAGGAGGCGGGAGCGGTGATCATCGGGCGAACCGGCCTCCATGAATGGGCCTTTGGGTTCTCGTCGGAGAACCCGCACTTCGGCCCGGTGCGAAATCCTTGGGATCCCTCAACCTCGACCGGTGGATCCTCGGGAGGCTCAGGGGCGGCGGTGGCCGCGGGAATCACCCCGATCAGCATTGGCACCGACACAGGCGGGTCGGTGCGGGTCCCCGCCGGGTTGTGCGGATGCTTTGGCCTCAAGACCACTCACGGGCGCGTCCCGCTCGAAGGGGTGTTCCCGCTTGTGTCGTCGCTCGATACCGTCGGACCACTGGCCGATTCCATTGACAACCTGGAACAGGCCTACCGGGCAATGGCCGACGAGCAACAACCTCTCCCCACCGATTTTCGTGCCTTCCGAATCGGCATACCCCAGCCCTGGTACGAGATGTCACCGACCGACGACGAGGTCGCCACCGGCTTCGAAGAGGCGTTGGACCGACTCAAGGAACTCGGTCACCAGGTCCATCCCTTGCAGCTTCCCGACGCATACCCGCCCGGGCTCATCTGGGACACCATCGCTGAAGAGGTGACTGAGGTTCACGCCCGATTCATCGCCGAGGGGAAACCATATGGCGAAGACGTGGCGGAGCGCCTTCGCGATGCTGAGAAAGTCGGCCCTCTTCAAACCCAGAAGGCCCGCGAATGGCAGGCCATGATTCGTTCTCGTTTCTCCGACGCGTTCGAGACGGTTGATCTTCTTGTCATACCCACCGTGCCGGTGATGAGGAAGGAGATCGGGAACGACATGCTTGGGGGTCACCACTATCGGAAGGTCCTGTCCTGGTTCACCGCACTCGGAAGCCAGACGCTTTGCCCCTCGATTGCGGTGCCGCTGGCGGGCACCGGCTCACCCCCGGTGTCTATTCAGCTGATGGCCCCGCACAACTCCGAGTTGACGCTTCTGGGGTTCGGCCGCACGCTTGAATCTCACGGGATGATCGGGTTTCAGGCGGCCTCACGCGGACTCTCTAACCTGGGAGGCCAGTAAACTGTGAGCAGCGTCCAGTGGTTGGTGTTCCTCACGAATCCGAACCTCTATACGCTCAATAACCGCGCCATGAAAACACCGACAAGGATGTGACGAAGTGGCAGATGACATCGCCACCGTAGACCCCTCGAGTACGACCACCGAAGTCCTGGAAAAAGTCGTAATTCGTTTCGCCGGCGACTCCGGCGATGGGATGCAGGTCGCCGGGACCCGGTTCACCGACGCCAGCGCCCTCTTCGGGAACGACCTCGCCACTCTTCCTTCGTTCCCGGCCGAGATCCGGGCGCCAGCCGGCACCCTCCCTGGCGTATCCAGCTTCCAGGTGCAGATCGCCGACTTCGACATCCTCACCGCCGGAGACGAGCCGGACTGCCTGGTAGCCATGAACCCGGCAGCCCTCAAGAAGCATATTGAGGATCTCCGTCAGGGCGGGACACTCATCGTCAACACCGATACCTTCGAAGAGAGGAACCTCGCTAAGGCCGGTTACGAGTCCAACCCTCTCGACGATGACTCTCTCAGGGGGTACCGGGTCATCAAGGTGCCGATGGACGAGCTGACCAAAGAGGCAGTGAAGGGCTCGGGTGTTTCAGGCCGTAGTGTTCTTCGCTCGAAGAACTTCTTCGCATTAGGGCTTCTCGCGTGGCTGTTCCACCGCCCTACCGAGCCCACCATCGACTGGGCCCGGAAGAAGTTCGCCAACAAACCAGAAGTAGCGGAAGCCAACGTCGCCGCATTCAAGGCCGGATACACCTTCGGCGTCGCCACCGAGGCCACGAAATCCACGTTCGAGGTAAAACCGGCGGCCCTGCCCGCCGGCACGTACACCAATGTCAACGGGAACACCGCTCTCGCCTGGGGTTTGATCGCCGCTTCACAGAAGTCGGGGCTACCCCTGTTCTATGGCTCGTACCCAATCACACCAGCCTCTGACATCCTTCACGAGCTATCGCGTCAAAAGAACTTCGGCGTCAGAACCTTCCAGGCCGAAGACGAGATTGCGGGCGTTGGCAGCGCGATCGGTGCCGCCTTTGCAGGCAATCTTGCAGTGACCGGATCGTCCGGGCCGGGCATCGCGTTGAAGAGCGAGGCCATATCGCTCGCCTTCATAGCCGAACTGCCCCTCATCGTCATCAACGTCCAGCGGGGGGGACCGTCAACAGGTTTGCCCACCAAGCCGGAGCAGTCCGACCTTCTCTTCTCGCTTTACGGGAGACATGGAGAATCTCCCGTTCCCGTTATCGCCGCCGCGTCCCCATCGGATTCCTTTGAGGTGGCGATTGAGGCAGCCCGCATCGCCTTGACGTACATGACTCCTGTCATCCTGCTGAGCGACAATTCAATCGCCAACGGATCTGAGCCATGGCTACTCCCCGATATCGAGGCGATCCCGAACATCGAGGTCGATTTTGTCAAATACCCCAACGGGCCCGACGGCACCTTCCTCCCCTACCTGCGGGATGTCCAGACGTTCGCTCGGCCGTGGGCAATCCCCGGCACACCGGGATTGGAACACCGAATCGGCGGCATCGAGAAAGACGCGATCACCGGCGATGTCTCCTACGACCCCAAAAATCATCAACTGATGACCGACACCCGGGCGTGGAAGGTGGCCAACATCGCCAACGACATCCCTGACTTGAGCGTCGATGGCGATGAGGACGCCGACCTTGTGGTGCTCGGCTGGGGTTCAACGTTCGGAGCCATTCGCGCCGCGGCACGACGCGCCCGCCTGGACGGTCGCAAGGTTGCCACCCTCCATCTTCGGTACCTCAACCCGATGGCGAGGAACCTCGGAGAAGTTCTGAGCTCATACGACAAGATCCTCATCCCCGAGTTGAACACAGGGCAGCTTCTCAAACTGATTCGCGCCGAGTTTCTCCTCGACGCCGTCGGGCTCAACAAGGTGGCCGGAGAACCGTTCAAGGTTTCGGAAGTGGCTGAGAAGATCATGGAGATGACCAAGTGACCGCTCCTATCTACACACGAGCAGATTTCCAGACGGACCAGGAGGTTCGATGGTGTCCCGGCTGCGGCGACTACACCATCCTTGCCTCGGTCCAGCAGTTCCTTGCCGGGCTCAGCCGAAATCGAGAGGAATTCGTATTCATCTCGGGCATCGGCTGCGCAGCGAGATTCCCCTATTACGTCAACACCTATGGGATGCACTCAATCCACGGACGGGCCCCGGCGATTGCTTCGGGGGTGGCGATAACGAGGCCTGACCTGTCGGTGTGGGTCATCACCGGAGACGGCGACGCTCTCTCTATCGGCGGAAACCACCTCATCCACACACTCCGGCGAAACGTCAACCTGACGATCCTGCTGTTCAACAACCAGATCTACGGGCTGACCAAAGGTCAGTACTCGCCAACATCGGAGATAGGCAAGACAACCAAGTCGTCGCCGTTCGGATCAATCGACTATCCGTTCAACCCGGTTTCTCTGGCGCTGGGCGCCGAGGCGACCTTTGTGGCTCGTACCCTCGACATGGACCGCAGCCATACCCAGAAGATGCTGGAAGCTGCCTACAACCACAAGGGCTCAGCCTTCATCGAGATCTATCAGAACTGCAACGTCTTCAACGACAAGGCCTTCATCCAACTCACGGGCAAGGAAGAGCGAGTCCACAACCGGATAGACCTCGAAGCCGGCAAGCCGATCGTCTTCGACGACGGTGCCAAGGCCGTGGTGATGAGGGGCGGCGAGGCAGTAGTGGTCGATTCGAATTCCGTCGACCCCAAGGCGATCCTGGTCCACGATCCGACCAATCCCAACGCTTCGGTGGCATTCGCGGTGAGCCGTCTTTCGCACGGCCCATACGGTCCCACTCCTCTCGGGATTTTCCGTGATGTCAATCGTCCCACCTATGACTCCGAAGTAAATGCCCAGGTGGCAGCGGCCAAAGAGAAGCTGGGAGAAGGCGACCTGGCCAAGCTCATCGCCAGTCACGGCACTTGGACCGTCGACCCCAGCGGCAACGGCGCCTCGGCCTGATCTGTCACAACCTCCCCCCATACTGAACGGCATATCTCACCGAAGGGGGGAGATCATGACGACCAGAGCGCCCAAGCGGGATACTCTGTATCAAAGGCTGAGAGAAGTCCTCGGCAACGACCAGGCAGCCACCCCATGGAGCTTCTGCCAGAACACCGAGATCGTCTAGCAACGAAGTCTGACATGAAGCGGATCGATCAACGGTTCGAACATGTCGACTCGCGTATGGACCAGCTCGATCGGCGTATGGAGAAGTTTGAAGACCGTCTCTGGGACTTGCACGAGGCGCTACGCGCCCAAACCAGAACCTATATCGCCGCGAGTGTCGGCAGCACACTGAGTGTGGGCGCGTTTGCGTTCGCAGCCGCTGCCCTCATCTAGGTCAAGCCTGACTCCACAAAGGCGGTCACCTCATCGACCAACCGGGCGCGATCGAGACGTCCGCCTGGCCGATACCAGCGCTCGATCGCATTGAGGATCGAAAGGATGAAGATCGCCGCCGTTTTGGGGTCGACATCATCGCGAAAGGATCCGTCGTCGCGACCTTCGGCGATAACCGCCCTGAAGGCAGACTCGTAGGCATCACGGGCTTTGAGGACCTTCTCACGATGTTCGTGGTCGAGGTCACGGGCTTCATTGAGGAAAGTGCGTGCCACGTCGACATTCTCCAGCACGACTTCGATGTGGCCGTCGATCAGAGCGCGAAGCCGGGCCTCAGCGCTCCCCTCGACCTGTATCGCGGCATCCGCCGACGCCTGAAAGAGTTGCCCCCCGGCCTCGACCACCTCAACGAGCAGATCCTGCTTGGAGTCCACATGGGCATACAGGGACGATCCGAGAAGCCCCAACTCCCTGCCCAGATCACGCATCGACGTGCCGTGATAGCCCTTCTGGGAAAAAAGGCGGCCGGCGGCAGCGATCACATCGGCGCGGCTGTTTTTCGTGGTGACCATCAGCGGTGGTCGTATCTGACGACGATCCGATCGGTGACCGGGTGGGATTGACAGGTGAGCACATATCCCGCTTCGACCTCGGAGTCGATCAGCGCATAGTTCTTGTCCATCGTGACCTCCCCCTCCTCGATGCGCCCCTTGCAAGTGGCGCACATGCCTCCCTTGCACGAGAAGGGAAGCTCTGATCGGACTCGCAGAGCCGCATCGAGAATCGACGTGTCGGGGGTCATCCGAGTGTCCACCGCTCTCCCGTCGAGAATGACCGTCAAGTCAACGGTGCCCTCACCGACCGGAGGCTCCGGAGGCAGCGTCGACGGGTCAACCGGGCCGGCGAAGAACAGTTCGTCATAGATGTCCTCCTCCGACACGCCCAGGTCAGCGAGGGTTTTCTGAGCCATCATCACCATTTCGTAAGGGCCACACAGATACCAGCCGGCCACCCTTTCGCCCTGAACCAGGTGCCGGTAAACGGTGGTGATCTTCTCGGCGTCGATTCGTCCGGACAGGAACGGCAGGTCGGACCCCTCGCGGCTGAGGAGATGGAACAACTGGACCCGGTCGGAGTAGCGATCCTTCAGACCTTCCAGTTCCTCCAGGAACATGACACTGTTCGCAGTCTTGTTCCCGTAGAGAAGGGTCCAGACGGAAGCCGACTCCGATTCCAGCGTGGTCGACATCAACGAGAGAACCGGTGTGATCCCCGATCCAGCGACAATCGCTACCCGATGGGCCGATCCGACCGGGTCTGGCTCAATGGTGAACTCCCCCACCGGCGCCATAACGTCGAGCGTGTCCCCGGATTTGAGTCGGCTAGTGGCATAGGTGCTGAAGGCTCCTCCCGCAAGCCGCTTGATCCCGACGCGAAGTTTCGAGGCATTGGCGTTCGAACAGATCGAATACGACCGGCGGACATCCTCACCGTCGATGAAGGCACGAAGCGTCACATGCTGACCCGGCAGATAGGTGAACGCGTCGCCTAGTTCGGATGGCACGTCGAAGGTCACCGCGACTGCATCGTCGGTGAGAGAAGCGACCTCGATGACCCTGAGCGAATGGAAAACAAGCTCACTCATAGGTGGCCAACAACCCTCTCACTAGAACCTCTTGAAGTAGCCGAAGGGCTCACCGCAGGATGAGCACACCATGAGGGCCTTGCATGCGGTGGAACCGAAAAACGAGACCATCCGAGGCTCCGATTCACGGCACTTCGGGCAAACCACGTCATGTTGAGCTGTGGGAGGTGCGATTCCGAACGCATCGAGCTTTCTCATCCCGTCCTCGGTGATCCAGTCGGTGGTCCACGGCGGGTCATGGCGCATCCTGACCTCAGCCTGATAGTCCGCGCGGGCAAGTGCAGTGACGACGTCCTCGGTGATCTGACCCATCGCCGGGCACCCTGAGTAGGTCGGCGTAATGGTCACCACCACACGGCCGTCCTCCTCCTCAAGGCTTCTGAGAATGCCAAGGTCCGCAATCGTCAGCACCGGGATCTCGGGATCGACAATGGCCGACACGACGGCCCGGGCCCGATCCACATCGATGGCCACCGGGTTCACCATTCCAACCCCGGGTAACTGCGTTGCATCCATTGCATCTCGGCAATGAGGAACCCGAGATGCTCGCTGTGAAACCCGCGACGCCCGCCACTGCGCTGATAGGGGTCTTCGGGAATCGCCATGTGAGCTTCATCGAAGACGTTGGCAACGGTCGACTCCCAGGCACTGCGATAGCGCTCGCTCTCCCCCTCGAACAACTCGGCGGTGTACTTCCACAGTCGGTCCAACGCCTTTTGGGTCCGCCGGTTGGACTCGTCGGTCCCGTCACCGAGGCGAATCACCCATGCGGACGAATGCCTGAGGTGATAGGTGGCCTCCTTGAGTGCCCGGCCCGCGATTCCTGCAAGTGTTTCGTCGTCGGATCCGGACAGGTAAGACCACAACTCCACCTGGTAGGCATCGAACAAGAACTGACGGACCATCGTGTGAGCGAAGTCACCATTGGGGCGCTCCACCAGAAGCACGTTCATGAACTCGCGTTCGCTGCGGTACATGGCCAGTTTGTCCTCGCCCCGGCCCTTGCCCTCAACCTCACCTGCGTGGGTATACAGCGCCCTGGCCACCCCCAAATGGTCGAGAGCGAAGTTGCCCATGGCGATGTCTTCTTCCAGTTCGGGTGCCTTCGAGATCCACTCTCCGAGGCGCTGGGCCAGCACCATGTTGTCGTCGGCGTGCGCAAGGAGAAAGATGAAATGGTCGCCCAAGTCGGGGCTCGGTGTCCCTTGCGGGGCATCACTGAGGATGTATTCGCTCATTGGGGAGGTGGTTTACGACCGAAAGGTCTCGCCCTGATCACATCTGGCCCACTTCGTCGGGGATTTCGTAAGTGGTGGCGAGCCGATAGACCTTCTCGTTGGCATCTATGTAGTCGACCGCGTCCTCCGGCTCGAAGGAATGAACGTCAGCGCTGCGAACCACCCAAACGCTTACGCCCTCGCCCCGGCGGGTGTACACGTCACGGGCGTTCTGGAGCGCGGCCTCCGGATCGGAAGCATGGAGGCTGCCGATGTGTACGTGGGATATCCCCCGCCTGGCACGGACGAACACCTCCCACATAGGCCAGACGTCGCCGCCACTGTTGGTGGTGGTTTCGATGTCCCCGCTTTCGCCCGGGGCAACTGGAACGTCGTATGTCATCGCCTATCTCCTCAAGCCGCCGAACGCGCTGTCTTCTTGATCGCATGAGCGGCCGCAGCCTCTCGCACCCACGCACCGTCCTCCCAGGCTTTCAATTTGTGCTCGATGCGTTCCCGGTTCATCGGGCCGTTGCCCTTTACCACCGCCCAGAACTCCTCCCAATCGATAGGTCCGAAGTCATAGTGGCCACGCCCCTCATTCCAGGTCAGTTCGGGGTCCGGTATCTCCAAACCCAGGTACTCGGCCTGGGGAACAGTCATGTCTACGAACTGTTGCCGGAGATCGTCGTTGGTAACCCTCTTGATCTTCCAGGTCATCGACTGCTCGGTGTGGGTCGACTCGGAGTCAGGAGGCCCGAACATCATCAGGGCCGGCCACCACCAACGATTCAGCGAATCCTGAGCCATTGCCTTCTGCTCGGGCGTGCCCTGGCACAGCCTGATCAACAGCTCGTAGCCCTGACGCTGATGAAACGACTCCTCCTTGCAGATACGGACCATGGCCCTGGCATAAGGGCCGTATGAGCACCGGGTGAGCATCACCTGGTTGGTGATGGCAGCGCCGTCGACCAGCCAGCCGATGGCCCCCATGTCGGACCAACTCAAAGTCGGGTAGTTGAAGATCGATGAGTACTTGTGCTTGCCCTGATGAAGCAGCTCTTGGAGTTGGTCACGCTTCACGCCAAGGGTCTCTGCTGCGGCGTAGAGGTATAGACCGTGCCCTGCCTCGTCCTGGACCTTGGCCATCAGTATTGCCTTGCGATGCAGCGTCGGCGCACGTGTGATCCAGTTGCCTTCGGGTTGCATCCCGATGATCTCGGAATGGGCGTGTTGGGCGATCTGGCGGATCAAGGTCTTGCGGTACCCCTCCGGCATCCAGTCGGTGGGCTCGATCTTGTCTTCCGCGGCGACGACTGCGTCAAAACGCTCCTCGGGTGTCATGAGACAAATGGTACAACAGACAGACAGACAGACGAACGAACGTTCGTTTGTCTAATCAGAGCTACGGAACCAGGTGAGACGGGCCTTTAGGCCAACGCCACCAGATCGAGCAGTTCCTCGTCGAAGAACTTCATCTCGCCGTCGGGCATCAGCACCGCACGATCCGGGGCCAGTTGTGCCACGAAGTCGGTGTCATGGCTCACCAGGATGATGGTCCCTTCGTAGAGAGTCAGCGCGTCGAGCAAGGCCTCCTTGGCCTGCGGATCGAGGTTGTTGGTCGGCTCGTCGAGCAGCAGGACATTGGGCCGGGACGCAACCAGCATCGCCAGAGCCAGCTTGGTCTTCTCTCCGCCGGACAGAGTCGACGCATCCTGGGACACCTTGTCCGCCAGAAGGAAAAGCCCAAGCAGCCCTCGCAGCATCTGTTCAGGAAGCTGGGCCGCTTCCCGCATGTGCTCCAACACCGACTTACCCCCCTGGATCTGCTCGTGCTCCTGGGCGTAATACCCCAGAGATGCCTTGTGTCCAAGCGAGACCTCACCGAGATCAGCGGTCTCCACCCCGGCAAGAATCCTGAGCAAGGTGGTCTTGCCGGCGCCGTTGAGGCCAATCAACAGCATCCGCTCTTCCCTTTCCACCGCGAACTCGATGTCGACGAAGACGAGGTTGTCTCCAAAGGACTTGGCGAGACCGAACGCAGACAACGGCACGCGACCCGACTTGATCGGTTGGGGAAACGAGAGTCGAACCTTCTTTCCACTCTTCTGAATCTCCACCAACTCGCGCTTCATCCGCTCGACACGCGTCTCCATGGCGCGGGCGACTTTGGCCATCTTCTCGGTTGTTCCCTTGAATCGACGGATGTTCTCCTCGAGTCGGGCAATGTGCTGATCCTGATGACGACGCTGTTTTGCCTTCCGATCCCGTCTCGCCACACGTTCCACCAGATAGTGGGAGTAGTTGCCCCTATAGGGCTCGATCTCACCATGCTCCAGCGCGAGCACTTCGGTGATCGCCTCGTCGAGCAGCGGAAGATCGTGAGAGACCACCAGCATGCCGCCCCGATAGGTGCTCAAGTACTCGATCAGCCAGCCCTTCGCGTCGAGGTCGAGGTGGTTGGTTGGTTCGTCGAGCACCATGATGTCCGTTTCCGCGAAAAGGATGCGAGCCAACTCGACCCGTCGCCGCTGCCCGCCGGACATGGTGACAACGGGCTGGGTCAGTTCGTCGTTGCCGATGCCGAGCGCGGCCGAGATCCGCTTGGCCTCGGCCTCGGCGACGAACCCGCCTTTCGCCTCGAACTCATCGTGAAGCCGGCTGAACCGGGCAATGCCCCGATCGCGGTCGTCGCCGGTCAGATCGTGAAGCCGATGTCGTGCCTCCTCGATCCGCCGCTGCATCGCACCAATGTCCCGGGCCATCAGAACCCGCTCCAGGGCCGTGGCGTCAGGATGCTCCAATGCCGGAAGTGCCGCTTCCTGTGAGAAGTAGCTGATCGTGCCTGAGCGCAGAACCGAGCCCTCCACGGGAACCAGCTCCCCGATCAGGGTCCTCATCAAGGTCGTCTTGCCCGCGCCATTGCGCCCCACAAGTCCGATTCGATCCCCCGACTGCACACTGAAGGAGGCCCCTGTGATCAGAGTCCGGGGCCCAACATCAATGCGAAGGTCGCGTGCAATCAACATGACTGAGAGGGATCGTCGCCAGGTTACGGGCGCAGCCCCCGCTACTCCAGCTGGTTGGTGGTCTAGATCGTCGGAACGTCGTACAGGCTGAATACCGGATCGACGGTTGCGATGGTCAGCCCCTCGATCTGAGCCTGGGCGACAAGGAGACGATCGAAGGGATCTCCATGGTGGTTGGGAAGGTATCCCACCGCCCAACCATGCTCAACGGTGACTTCCAACGGTTCAATCAATGATGCTTCCAGGGCACCTGGCAAGTCATCCGGGGATGTCAGCTTCCCGATCGCCTTCTTGATTCCGATCTCCCAAGCGGTGGCCGCGCTGACCAGGACCTCAGTGGTGTCCGACTCGATCAATCCTGCGTGACGCTTGGAAAGACGCGAACTCGCGCCGAGCCACCAAAGGAGCACATGCGTGTCGAGAAGAATGCGCATCACTCAACGTAGAAGAGAGCGGTGATCTCCTCATCGACCGCGTCGAAGTCCTCAGACATCCAAATCTTCCCCTTCCAGACCCCGGGCTTCCTCACCGGCTCGCCCAGGTACGGCACCATCCTTGCCACCGGCTTCCCAGCGCGGCTGATCACGATTTCCTCCCCCTGCTCGACCCGCTGGATCAACTTGGAGAGATGGGTTTTGGTTTCGTGGATGTTCGGCATCGTTATCTCCTCTATACGGACTAGCTTAGTCCCTGTAGTGGAGGAGAACGAGCCGAGCTACTTGTTAGGTTGCCGCCGTGCCCACACAGACTTTCACCCAAACTGCCAGCACATTCGCCTCTCCCGAAGAGGTGTGGATCGCACTTCAAAAACCCCAGACGTGGGAAGCCATCCCGGGAGTCGACCGGGTCTTCGACCCGGTGATCGACTCGGTCGGCGCACTCCGGGGGTTCTCCTTCGAGAGCGTTGCCGCGGGCAAAACGTACCTGGGGCAAGCCACACCGGCTGACCGGATCGAGGGCGAGTCGATGACCTGGAACATCAAGACTTCGGAGGTCAATGGTGTCCTTTCGGTGGAAATCGCCCCGTCGGGAACTGGCAGCGACTTGACCGTCACCCTGAGTGTGGAAAGTTTGGGAATCCTGTCATCGATGTTCTTCCCGGTAATCGCCGGCAGCATCGGCTCTGGATTCCCCGAGGCCGTCAAAGGGTTTGCCGCCAGCCTCGATTGACCCTCAGGACTATTCGTCGGCCGCCTCTTGGGAGGCAAGCCGCTCGGCCACGGCTTGGGCATCGTCGCGGCCACCCTCCGCGATCTCGGCGCGGTCGGTGATCAGCGTCACCTGGTTGTTGAGCACCTGAAGAAACCCGCCGTGGACTCCGATAGTGGTCCGCTGGCCGGACTCGTCCTCCACGATCACCGGCCCGGTGACGAGGGCTCCCATCAGTGCCTCATGGTCGGCCATGATGCCAAGTTCGCCCTCTGGCGTCCTGGCGACCAGGAACGTCGCCTGCCCGCTCCACACTGTCGCCTCCGGCGAGACAACATCGACTTGGAATGGCTTAGCCACTACGCAGCCGCTTCCTTCGTCAGCTTGGCCGCCCTCTTCTCGACATCCTCGCGGCCGCCAACCATGTAGAAGGCCTGCTCCGGATACTGGTCCATGTCGCCGTCGATAATCGCCCTGAACGAGGCGATGGTCTCTTCGATGGGCGTGTAGACGCCCGGCTGGCCGGTGAATTGCTCGGCAACGAACATCGGCTGCGAAAGGAACTTCTCAATCCTCCGGGCCCGGGACACCACGAGCTTGTCCTCCTCCGAGAGCTCGTCGATACCGAGAATCGCGATAATGTCCTGGAGGTCCTTGTAGCGCTGGAGGATGCGCTGCACTTCGGTTGTCACGAAGTAGTGCTCCTCGCCGAGGATCTGTGGGTCGAGGGCCCTGCTGCCCGAATCGAGGGGGTCGACCGCCGGATAAATGCCCAGCGCGGTCAGCGGACGGGACAGAACCGTGGTGGCGTCGAGGTGGGCGAAGGCCGTATGCGGAGCCGGGTCGGTGATGTCGTCAGCAGGAACGTAGATCGCCTGAAGCGACGTGATCGAGCGGCCCTTCAACGACGTGATCCGCTCCTGGAGCAAGCCCATCTCATCGGCCAACGTCGGCTGGTATCCGACCTCCGAAGGCATCCGACCGAGAAGGGTCGACACCTCGGAGCCCGCCTGGGTGAAACGAAAGATATTGTCGATGAACAAGAGAACGTCCTGACCCTGCTCATCTCTGAAGTATTCGGCCATGGTCAGGGCCGAGAGAGCGACTCGAAGACGGACCCCGGGTGGCTCGTCCATCTGGCCGAACGTGAGAGCCGCCTTGTCGATGACGCCTGACTCCTGCATCTCGAGAAAGAGGTCATTGCCCTCGCGGGTCCGCTCGCCAACTCCGGCGAAGACGGAGACACCACCATGCTGGGTGGCAACACGATTGATCATCTCCTGAATGAGGACAGTCTTTCCCACGCCAGCTCCACCGAACAGACCGATCTTGCCGCCCTGGAGATAAGGGCAAATCAGGTCGAGGACCTTGATCCCGGTCTCGAAGATGGTTTTCTGCGGCTCAACGTCCTCAAACGGGGGAGGCGTCCGATGGATCGGCCAGCGCGGCTCTGAGAAATCCTTGTCGGGTGCGTCCAACGAATCGCCCCACACGTTGAAGATGTGACCGAGGGTCTGGTCACCTACCGGCACGGTGATCGGACCCCCCGTGTTGCGCACTATCGACCCACGGGTCATTCCGTCGGTCGGAGCGAAGGCAATCGCCCTTACCTTGCTGCCACCCAGATGCTGGGCTACTTCGGCGATGACGGTCTCGTCCTTGTCACCCAGAGTGAAGTCGATCTCGACAGCATGGAGGATCTCGGGCAAGCCGCCGGGAGGGAACTCGATGTCGACAACCGGGCCCGCGATCTTGACGATCCTGCCGACACTCTTCGAGTCACTCATTTGCTGGCTCCATTCGCATTTGGTCTGGAATTGTGGGTTCTGTTGATCATTTGATCTCTGCCAAAGCCTCGGCTCCACCGACGATCTCGGTGATGGCGGTCGTGATCTCAGCCTGACGGGCGCGGTTGGCCTGAACGGTGAGATGTCTGATCAACTCTTCTGCGTTGTCTGTTGCGGCCTTCATGGCTCGCCTCCTCGCGCTGTGCTCGGAGGCTGACGCCTCGAGGAGCATGTTGAAGATCGTGGCTTCGACGTACTTTGGGAGTAGTCGGTTCAATATCTCTTCTGGCGATGGCTCGAACGCATAGGACACTCTTGCCGCCATCTCCTCTTCATCCATCTCCGGCGGAGTGATGGGCAACAGCTCGAATTGACTCGCCACCTGAGTGAAAGCCGATTCATAACGGGTGTATGTGGCCTCGATGGCGTCGACGTGTCTGTCGACGTAGGCCACCATGACCGCGTTCGCAATGGCGCGGGCATCGCCATATCCGGGGGTGTCGGTCACTCCGAGGTATGCCTGCTCGATTCGATAGCCCCGATAGCGGAAGTAGGTCTGAGCCTTCTTACCCACTGTGTAGAGGACGACGTCCTTGCCGTCCGTGGCGATATCGGCGATCCGAGCCTCCGCCAACCTGATGATGCTCGAGGCATAGGCGCCGGCCAGACCCCTGTCCGATGACACGATCAGAAGACCGACGGTGGTGACGTCGCGTCGCTCGAGGAGGGTGTGAGACGCCCCGGCACCTCCGGCACCGACGTTCTCAATCACCTCGATCAACTTGGCGGTGTACGGCTGAGAGCCCAGAACCCTGGCTCGGGCCTTGGGGATGCGGCTCGCCGCGATCAGCTCCATGGCGCGGGTTATCTTCTTTGTTGCCTCGACACTTCTAATCCGGCGTCGAGTATCCCGAAGCTGCGCGCCTGCCATCTGTCTACTCTCCCGCCGACCCCTCGAAGGTCTCCTTGAATGCGTCGATTGCCTCTCCCAGCGCGTCGCCTTCGGGAAGCTTTCCGGTGTCTCGAATCTGGTCGAGAAGGACTTGGTGTCTGGTCCTGATCGACGCAAGAAGCTCCGTTTCGAACCGGCCGATGTCTTTCACTGCCACGTCGTCGGTGTGGCCCTCGGTGACCGCATAGACAACAACCACCTGTTCCTCAACCGGCATCGGAACGAACTGCGGTTGCTTGAGAACCTCGACAACGCGGCGACCCCGCTCCAACTGTGCAAGCGAAACCGCGTCGAGTTCGGAGCCGAACTCGGCGAAAGCCGCCAGCTCTCGATACTGAGCCAGATTGAGACGCAACGGGCCGGCAATCTTTTTCATAGCGCTGATCTGGGCAGCACCACCGACTCGGGAGACGGATGTGCCGGCGTTCAGCGCGGGCCGCACACCCTGATAGAACAGGTCGGTCTCCAGGAAACACTGACCGTCAGTGATAGAAATCACGTTCGTCGGGATATAAGCCGAGATGTCGTTGGCCTTGGTCTCGATCACCGGCAGACCTGTGAGCGAACCGCCACCGAGCTCATCCGAAAGCTTGGCGCAACGCTCCAGAAGCCGACTGTGGAGATAGAAAATGTCCCCGGGGTAGGCCTCGCGGCCGGGGGGGCGTCGCAGCAACAACGAGATCTCGCGGTATGCAACCGCCTGTTTGGAGAGGTCATCGAAAATGACAAGTGCGTGTTCGCCGTTGTACATCCAATGCTGACCGATTGCCGAACCGGCATAAGGGGCGTACATCTGGATGGCGGGACCGGCCGACGCCGAGGCAATCACCACAACTGTGTACTCCATCGCGCCATGCTCTTCCAGAGTGGATACAACCTCGGCCACGGTCGAGTTCTTCTGGCCAATGGCCACATATATGCACTTGACCTGCTGGTCGGTGCCCTGGTTGACCTTCTGGTTGATGATGGTGTCGACCAGGAGCGCAGTCTTCCCGGTCTGGCGATCGCCAATGATCAGCTGACGCTGACCGCGACCGATCGGAGTCATCGAGTCAATGGCCTTGATACCGGTCTGGAGCGGTTCGTTGACAGGCTGCCTCTCGATTACCGATGGGGCTTGAGTCTCCAGAAGACGCCGCTCGGTGGTGTTGATCGGCCCCTTGCCGTCGATTGGGTTGCCCAACGGGTCGATTACCCGGCCCAACAGCCCATCACCCACCGGCGCGGAGAGAACGGTTCCGGTCTGCTTGACCGGGTCCCCCTCCTCGATATGGCTGGCCTCACCGAGGAGCACCACACCAAGATCATCCTCGTCGATGTTGAGTGTTACCCCTGTGAGCCCACCTGGGAATTCGAGCAATTCTGAGGCCATCACTTTTGGCAGGCCCTCTACTCGGGCCACACCGTCGGCAATAGCGGTTACATAACCAACCGTCTCCTTGTCGAGATCCGGGCTCCAGTCTGCGAGCTGGGTCCTAAGGGTCTCGGTGATTTGATCGGCGGTAATTGTCAAATCAGACATATATCTCCTTGGAGGCTGTTGCGGAGCACCGTTGGCACATGTGTATCTCCCTAGCTCTGCACGGCCTGGCGAAGCGACTCAACCCGCTTTGCGATGGAACCGTCGATGACGATGTCGCCCACTCGGGCGACGATCCCGCCGATCACGGTTTCATCCACGATGACCTTCACTTCGACTTTCTTTCCGGTGGCCCTGCCGAGAGCCGCGGCAAGACGCTCAACTGTCTCGTCGTCCAACGCAACGGCCGATCGGACCTCGGCGACGGCCCTGTCGCGAGACTCTGCGGCTTTCTCGAGGAGAGCCCTCGCAATGGCTGGCAGTTCTGAGGAGCGCCCCTGACCAAGGACAAGCTGAATGAGGCCAACAGTGAGGGACGAAGCACGTCCCTCCAGTAGGTCATCGACGATTGCCTGCTTCCTTTCCAGTGGGAGTTGCGGATCGGTGAGGGCAGATCGCAGGTCGGCAGACCCATCGAGGGCCTGAGCCACGGCGAACAACTCGTCTTCCACACGCTCGAGCTCATCTTCGGCTTTCGCCAGCTCGAATATTCCGCTGGCATACCCGGCGATCCGATCGCCCACTTACAACTTCTCCAGATCTGCCAGGTAACGCTCGACTAGATCCTTGTGGGCATCGGCATCGAGCGACTGGCCAACGATTCGTCCCGCAAGATCCACCGAGATATCACCAACCTGAGCCCTCGCGTCGGAGAGGGCTCGAGCCTTCTCCGTCTCGGCCTCATCACGAGCCTTGATCCGAATTCTCTCGGCATCGCTCTCGGCCCTGGCGATCATGTCGTCCTTTACGTGTTGGGCAGCGCCCCGCGCTTCCTCGACAATCTCGTTTCCATGGGCCTTGGCCTCGGCAAGCTGTGACTTGTAGTCGGCCAATAGGTTCTCGGCCTCGACCTTGGCTTTCTCGGCTTCGGCGATCTTGCCTGCGATGGCCTCGTTCCGAGCTTCGAGGGTCTTGTTCATCGTCGGGAGCGCCCAACGCCAGACAAAGAAGAAGACAATCCCGAAAGCAAGGATTCCGGCAATCAGCTCAGAGCGTTCCGGAAGCACCAACGCGACGTTGGAGGTGCTCTCTTCCTGAGCCAAGACCAGCGCTGTGTTCAACAGATACATGCGCTTCGCTTCAAGCGATGAAGAAGAGAACGAAGCCGATCAACGCGAGGGCTTCTGTGAAAGCGATGCCCAGGAACATCGTTGTGCGCACGGTGCCGGCCATCTCTGGCTGACGCGCCATGGCGGTGATGGCGTTGCCTACCACTATGCCAATTCCGATGCCGGGCCCGATAGCGGCAAGCCCGTAGCCAACCAACGCGATAGCTCCCTTGAGGACCTCGATATTTCCTTCCATTCTTTCTCCTTAGTGCTCGAACTGGATAGACGACTGGATGTACACAGCCGACAACAAAGTGAAGATGTAGGCCTGGAGGACGGAGACAACGACCTCAAAGACAAAAATGGCGACACCCAGGACGAACCACGGAATACCGATGAGGGCTCGGATTCCGATGTCGCCGACGGCGGTGAGGAAGATAACCCCCGAACCAAGTAAAAGGGTCAGCATGAGGTGACCCGCGACCATGTTGGCGAAGAGCCGCACCGCAAGGGTGAAGGGACGAAGGAGGAACACCGAGACCAGCTCGATGAGGCCGACCAGCCAGCGCAGGCCGATGGGGACATGCATTGGCCAGATCGTGTCGATCAAGTACCGGAATCCATTCTTGGCGAACCCCATGAAGATGAAAATCACATAAGTGACGATTGCCAGGAACGCAGGGATCGCCATCCGGGACGTGATCGGGAAGTTGATGAAAGGGGTGACTTCGAAGAGATTGCCGACCAGAATGAAGAAGAAGATCGCCGTCAGGTACGGAACGTACTTGTAACCCTCGGGGCCGATGACATCCTTCGCAATGCCGTCGCGAACGAACTCCAGCAGGGCTTCTATGGCAGACCCGAACTTGGATGGCACCAGCTGACGCTTTCTCAGCCCGAAGTAGAGCAACGCCACTACGACAAAGGCAGCCAGAAACATCAGAAAAATCGTTTTGGTGACCCCGACACCAAAGACCGTGAAGATTGCCTCGTCGAACTCGAAAAGCTCTTTGACGTCCGTAGGTGCGCAGATCACCTCGTTGGCGACGTCGCACTCCTCGCTGGCCAGGATTACTTCGCCCAATTCAACTCCCTTTCATCACCTCTGGACACTGCCACCGCTTCCCAGACAAGGAGAACCAGATAGGCGATCACGGCCGATATTCCGAAAGCCAGCCTGTCGATCTCCACTATTTCCGCGATGAGATACATCACTCCGACCAGGAGGGCGATACGTAGGAAGAAGCTGATCAAAGCGGCGGCATGATAGGCCTGCAGCCCGATTCTAAACGAAACCGAGAGGATGGCTCCGGCGAGCCAGAAGTTCGCCAGAACAATCAGAATCCCGATCGCTGAGGCCCAGGCGCCTTCCCAACCTCTGAGCAGGCCAAAGCCGACTATCAGGACCGGCGCGATATAGACGGCCCTAACAATTGTGTGCCTCGCGAGGATGGCCTCCACCGGAACGTGACCTTGGTCAACGCTCACGCGGGTCGTCCTCCATCCGCTTCGAGTAGTTCCAAAGAGTCATGAAGCCCGAGTAGAAGCCGAGCACGGCCCCAATAACGATGAACCAGGGGTCGGTACCGAGCAATCGATCCGCGACGTAGCCGAGCAGGGTCCCGGCAAGGACTGAACCGAGGAAGGATCCGCCCACTATCCAGCCCTCCCTGAGGGCGACGCTGACTTGTCTTGTGGTGGATTCGTTTTTCACGGGAAATCAGCTTGTGAATATCTTCACAAAGTGTATGGGGAAGGCACTTCTACTCCAAATTGAACCTAGTGGTCTAGCGTCGGCCGATACGGACGTTCCATCCACCGGGCGGCTGCTCACACGTGCCCGGCGAAGTCGGCCGGATAGGGAGTGAACTGACCAGCTAGCTCGGAGATGCGGCCTCCAACCTCCGATAGCGCTGCCTCGTCCTCCTTCTCCAGGAGAGCCCGGGCAATCAACTCGGCCACCTCAACCGCCTGCGACTCCTTCATCCCCTGTGTGGTCATCGCGGGGGTCCCAACCCGGAGCCCCGAGGCTCGGTACGGGGGGCGCGGATCATTGGGGATAGTGTTGAAGTTCAAGGTGATTCCGACTCGGTCGAGCAGTTTGGCCGCCTCCTTGCCAGTGAGGTCCTCATCGATCGACAGGAGATCGATCAGGAACAGATGGTTATCGGTACCTCCGGAAACGACTCTGACACCGGCGTCTTGAATGGCCGAGGCCATTGCCGAGGCGTTGGCAACGATCTGCTCCGTGTAGTCATGGAACGCCGGCTGGGCCGCCTCATGGAAACAGACCGCTTTGGCGGCAATCTGTGACTCGATCGGCCCGCCCTGGACATTAGGGAAGACGGCCTTGTTGATTGCCGGGATGTACTCCTCCTTGCTCAGGATCAGCCCACCGCGGGGGCCGCGCAATGCCTTGTGGGTGGTCCCGGTGACAAAGTCGGCGTAAGGCACCGGCGACGAATGGGACCTTCCTGCCACCAACCCGATGAAATGGGCGGCATCAACCATGAAGATCGCTCCGATTTCGTCGGCGATCCCCTTGAACCTCTCGTAATCGAGGGTCCGGCTGTAGGCCGAGTATCCGGCGAGCAAGATCTTGGGTCGGTGCTCCTTGGCCAAGACCTCAACCTGGTCCATGTCGATCAGTTCGCTCTCGGGATCGACGCCGTACGCGACGAAGTTGTAGTAGAGACCCGAGAAGTTGACCGGCGAACCGTGGGTGAGATGGCCGCCCTGGTCGAGGCGCATCCCCAGAACGGTGTCCCCCGGCTCGATCAACGAGAAATAGACTGCCATATTCGCCTGAGCGCCCGAGTGCGGCTGCACATTGGCGTGCCCGGCACCAAACAGCTCCTTGGCCCGGTCGATGGCGAGCTGCTCCATCTCGTCGACTACCTGACAACCTTCGTAGTACCGCCTGCCGGGGTAACCCTCTGCGTACTTGTTGGTAAAGATCGAGCCTGAAGCGGCCATCACCGCTGGTGACGCGAAATTCTCCGATGCGATGAGATGGATGTGGGTGTTCTGACGCTCCAGGTCCTTCCGGATCAGGCCGGCGATCGCAGGGTCCACCTGCTCGATGGGATCCATTGAAATCATGGCCCGAACAGTAACCAGTGGCCCCTCTCGCAGACCAGTAGTGCAACATCGCCAAGGTCTGTCGGCGTATCTCCGGCCCGCGACCCTGTCCTAGATAGTGACGGGTCCCTCCCGCAACACGACCAGATCTTTTCCAGTCGCGTCCACGACGGTGGAGGAGACTCCGCCCGGAGCGCGGCCTTCAAGGTAGACCGAGACGTCGTCACCAAAGATCGAGCGAGCCTCCGCATGATCAAGTGCTTCAAGCTTGTCTGTTCGGTTGGCGCTGGTGACTGCCAATGGACCGACCTGTTGGAGAAGCTCGATCGCGACATCGTGGTCGGGCACACGGATACCGATCGTCCGACGCTGACCATCGCCAACCCAGTTGGCCAGAATGACCTTTGGTCTTACCACCAGGGTCAAAGCACCCGGCCAATGCTCCCGAGCCAGCGCCCTGGCAGCCTCGGACAATTCACCGATTGTCTCGGCCTGCCCGAGGTTGGCGACGAGCAGGCCCACTGGCCGGCGCTCAGGGCGGCCTTTCAGATCGAACAGCCGGGCGACCCCCTCTCCGTTGAGGGGGTCAGCCGCGATGCCATAGACCGTGTCGGTCGGCAGACCCACGACATCCCCGGCCCTGATCGCGGCAACAGCCTCCCCGAGAGCCTCGCCGTTCACGGTTTCACGGCGACGACATACCGGTCGTGGCCTGTCAGATCCTGACGAACCACTGCCGGAAGGTCAACAAACGAGCTGGTCGCCGATACACCCTGGGTTTCCCCGATCTCGCAGACGATCACCCCACCAGGTCGAAGCCAAAGTGCTGCGTCGGCCCCGATCCTTTGAATCACCTCAAGCCCCGATGGTCCCGAAACGAGCGCCATCCTGGGCTCCTGCTGCACGTCGCGGGGCAGGTCTGCGAAGTCGACCTCGGCGACATAGGGCGGATTGGCAACGATGAGGTCGACCGATCCGAGCAAAGAAGCAGGGAGAGGGTCAAAGAGGTCGCCCTCGGCGATGTAGATGGGCAGACGGGTCTTGTGACGATTCTCGGTCGCCACTTCAATTGCCTCGGGGGAGATATCGGTCGCGAACACTGCGGAACCAGGAAACTCGCGCTTCAGGGCGAGAGCCAGAGCCCCCGACCCGGTACAGAGGTCGACGAGGACCTCGGGTGATCTGACCATGCCTGCGGCGATTTCGAACAGCCTCTCCGTTTCCGGTCTTGGTATGAGAACACGCGGGTCAACATCAAGTGTCAGCGGACCGAACGCCGCGGTTCCTTCGATGTACTGAAGAGGCTCGCCGCCAAGTCGTCTCTCGATCAGGTCATCAAGAGGCTGCGCATCGTCCGCGATCGACTCGAGCCGCCTCCTCTCGTGTTCGGGAACAGCCACCATGAGATCCCAAGTCTGACATCTTCGACGGTCTCGGCAAGCAACGGGGAGCTAAACGTCAGTAATTCCCAACGCTTATGCGCCCATCACTAGAGGTCGCTGTCGGCGAACCTCGCCGCCTGCTCCTCTGCCGCTAGGGCCTCAACGAAGCGTGAAAGGTCGCCTTCTAGAATCTGATCCAGCTGGTGAATGGTCAGCCCGATTCGATGATCGGTCACCCGATTGTCCTTGTAGTTGTAGGTCCGGATCTTCTCGGAGCGGCCGCCTGATCCAACTTGGGATTTGCGCTCCCCGGCAAGCTCCGACTGCTGACGTTCGAGTTCGATCTGGTACAGCCGGGCCCGGAGGATCCGAAACGCCTTCTCCTTGTTCTGAAGCTGGCTCTTCTCGTCCTGACATGTCACGACCAGCCCGGTGGGAACATGGGTAAGCCGGACTGCCGAGTCGGTGGTGTTGACCGATTGGCCGCCGGGTCCGGTAGATCGATAGACGTCTACCTTGACGTCATTCGGATCGATCTCGATCTCAATATCCTCCACTTCTGGCAGAACGGCGACAGTGGCCGTAGAGGTGTGGATCCGCCCCTGTGACTCGGTTTTGGGGACTCTCTGCACTCGATGCACTCCAGCCTCGTATTTCATCTTCGAGTAGGCGCCCCGACCTTTGATTGCGACAGTGACCTTGTCATAGCCGCCGGCCTCGGACGGAGACGAGTTCATGGCTTCGACCTTGAATCCATTGCGATCGGCGTATTTCTCATACATGCGAAGCAGGTCGCCCGCCCAGATCGAGGCTTCGTTGCCGCCGGCGGCCGACCGGATCTCGACTATCACGTCCTTCGAGTCGTTCGGGTCGTCGGGGACCAGGGCGATCTTGATGCGAAGGACGAGCTCATCCATCTCTTGCTCCAGATCCTGGGCCAGGTTGGCCATATCGGGGTCGTCGGCCATCTCCCGGGCCACTTCCAGGTCGGCACTCGCCACCCGCCAACGACGAATGTCGCTCACGACATCTCGCATGTCTGAGTGGCGCTTGCCCAACTCGGCCAGTTGGTTGGGATCGGCGATCACATCCGGGTCCGAAAGCGACTTCTCCACCTCCTCGAAGGTGGCCTCGATCTCACCCAATCGATCGGAGAACGTCGTCCCGCTCATGGCTCGTCAGGGCTTGGCCCGCTCAGAACCGTCGCACGAACTGTCAGGGCCTTCTCAGGGACCCCACCCCTCTGGAGAACGTCTTCGACCATCTCGTCATCCAATGCGACAACCAGACTGCATATTGCGACTTCGATCTGAGTGTCATCGGGGACGCGCGTCGTCAACTTCTGAAGCCAGATTCCCGGTGCCGAGAGCGCTCGCGACAACAAGCCCGTTGTCCGGGTTCCGGACCACCGCAGCAGTTCGTACGCCATACCGGCAATCACTGGGATTCCCAGAACTCTTGACACCACCAGAAACGCGAACCCGGGGCGTCCGAAAAAAGAGAAGATGATGATCGAGCCCAGGACGACTATGAGCAGAAAACTCGTTCCGCATCTGGGATGCTCCGGCGGATAGCGCCGCACCGAGTCGATCGACAGAGGCTCGCCGGCCTCAAAGGCATGGATCGACATGTGTTCGGCGCCGTGGTACTCGAAGACGCGCCCGATCTCCTCCGAACGGCCGATCAGCCAGATATACCCCACGAAAAGGCCGAGCCTGAACAGGCCTTCGAGCGTGCTGAACACAAGACCGGACTCGTTGGAAAGGAACCCGGCCCCCAATGCCGGGAGAAGAATGAAGATTCCGGCGAAGAAGAGGACGGCAAACACCATCGTCCACCCGATCTGAGAAGAAGTGAGCGGCTTCTCCTCCTCACCGGTGGCCTTCTCGGCTGACCAGGAGAGGGCCCTAAAGCCGAGGCTGAGTGACTCCCATAGGACCAGGATCCCGCGGACAAAGGGGATTCGGGCGGCCCGGTTGCGATCTGCCAGACGGGACAGGTCATCACGGCGGGCAACGATTGAGTCGTCGGGCTGACGCACCGCAACCGACCACGATCCCGGGGCGCGCATCATCACGCCTTCAATCACAGCCTGGCCACCAACGGTCTTCGCCGGATCTATGTCGCCGCTCAACCGAGGGGCGGTGCGCTCACCCTGCGTCAGCGGTCTCTACCTCTTGGTCCTCGACCGGTGTGTCTCCGGCCTTGGTGAATGCGGTCTTGCCGTATCGTCTTTGGAAACGCTCGACGCGGCCACCGGTGTCCACCAGTTTCTGCTTTCCAGTGAAGAAAGGGTGACATTCGTTGCAAAGCTCGACGTGCATCTCGCCCGGCTTGGTGCTGCGTGTGGTGAACGTGTTCCCGCACGAACAGGTGACGTGGGTGTCGTCGTAATTGGGATGAATGTCAGTCTTCAAAGCGGTCTCCTATTTCAGCCGGTGCTCTTGGCGACTTCAGTGAGGAACTCGTCGTTCGTCTTGGTCGTCTTGAGGCGGTCGATCAGCAACTCGATAGCTGCACCTGGCTCCAACGCCAGCAGCACTCTACGGAGCTTCCAAACCTGGGCGAGCTCCTTGCGGTCGAACAAGAGCTCTTCCTTTCTTGTTCCCGAGGACTCGATATCGATCGCCGGGTACACCCGCTTGTCGGCGAGTTTGCGGTCGAGCCGGAGTTCCATGTTTCCGGTGCCTTTGAACTCCTCGAATATGACCTCGTCCATTTTGGAACCGGTCTCGATGAGCGCAGTGCCCAAAATCGTCAAAGACCCGCCTTCTTCGATGTTTCGCGCGGCGCCGAAGAAACGCTTCGGCGGGTACAGGGCTTGGGCGTCGACACCACCGGACAGGATTCGCCCCGAAGCCGGCATAGCCAGGTTGTAGGCTCGGGCAAGGCGAGTGACCGAGTCCAAAAGGATGACAACGTCCGTCCCCATCTCCACCAGCCGCTTGGCTCGTTCGATCGCGAGCTCGGCAACCTGGGTGTGCTCTTCTGCCGGACGGTCGAATGTGGAAGAGATGACTTCACCCTTGACCGACCGTTGCATGTCGGTGACTTCCTCAGGACGCTCATCGACCAGGACCACCATGAGGTAGCACTCGGGATTGTTGGTCGTGATCGACTGAGCGATCTCCTGGAGGACGGTGGTCTTACCGGCCTTGGGCGGAGACACTATGAGTCCGCGCTGCCCCTTACCGATGGGAGCGATCAGGTCGATAATCCGGGTGAGGATTCCATCCTTCCTCCCCTCGATCTCGAGCCGAAGACGCTCATCGGGAAACAACGGGGTGAGAGCTTCGAACTTGCGGCGATCCATCGCCTCTTCAGGCTCCATCCCATTGACCTTGTCGATGCGAACAACAGCGGGGAATTTCTCCTTTGAGCGCGGCGGCCGAATCGGGCCGGACACGATATCGCCTTTTCGGAGCCGGAACTTGCGCACCTGGTTGGCGGAGACGTAGACGTCCTTGTCGCCGGCGATATACCCGGTCACACGGAGGAATCCATATCCCTCGGGAAGAATGTCCAGAAGCCCTTCGCGAATCTCCAGATCCTCTTCGGGGATGAAGTCATCACGTTGACCGCCGCGTCGGCGACGGTTCCGCTGGCCTCCCTGGCCATCCTGGCCTCTTTGGCCTCCCTGGCCATCCTGGCCCTGGCCTCTTTGGCCTCCCTGGCCATCCTGGCTTGGGCGACGACCATCGCGATCGCTATGACCATCGCGGCCCTCAGGTTTGCCAGCGTCCGAACTCGTTTCAGAAGTTACCGCCCCTTCAGGTTTTTCAGTGCGCGGGGTGGCCTGGGGTAACTCGACTGTCTCGATTGGAGAGCCCTCCTTTACTTGACCGGCCTCCATCAAGGCTGTGATCAGCTTGGATTTTTGGAGTCCGTCGACCTCGATCCCCACTGCTGAGGCGATCTGTCGGAGTTCGTCTATGGGTTTGCTCTGAAGTTGAGCTCGTGTGGTCATTTGATCCTTCGCAGCTCGTGCCTAGGCTCAGTCGGACCGGGATCCTGCACCATCGCATGGCAATGGAGCGTGCCTCGAAAGAGGACTGTGTGTGGAATGCTGCGACGTCCCGTGGCGTCGCCAGCAAGTATCATCGTAGCCATTCGGTGCGGCTGCGCAAAGCAGCCTCGTCCAAACTATCGGATCAAGCTGTTCAGAGCTGAAGGATCGGCATCAATTGTGACGATTCGCTCGGGCAGATCCATGAGCGACTCGTAACCGGGAGGCAGCGTGGGCTCATACCCGATAGCAGTCGCGACTGCGCCGGCGAACTTGGCTGGATGGGCGGTCGAGATAACCACCTGAGGCTTATCCGTCCTTGTCTCCTCACCCACCTTCCACGCAGTAGCAGTGTGGGGATCAAGGGTGTAATCGTGCTGGTCATGGACCGAAGCGATCGTCCCGACGATCTCTAGGTCGTCAACCCAGCCTGCGGAGAACTCCACCATCGGGTCTCCATCAAACCGTTCGAAGTTGGACGGGATTGCGATATCCATCGCAGGGGCCAGCGTCGCCGTGACCGGCGTGGTTGCAGGCCCGTTGCCCTCGACAACGTCAGCCAGGAGGTGGTTTGCATTGTTGGCGAGAGTGATTCTCCCAACAGGGACTCCTATCTGCTTCGCCAGCCAGCACGAATAGGCGTTCCCGAAGTTGCCGGTCGGGACTACGACGTCGAATTCGGCTCCCATCCGGGCACCCAGGAACAGGTAGTAGCCGACCTGGGCGGCGATGCGAGCCCAGTTGATCGAATTTACCGCGAGAAGACCTTCGTGGTCGGCAAAGGCCTGCTTCACCATCGCTTGGCAGTCGTCGAACGTGCCCCGCACGGCAACGGCCATCACGTTCTCGTCTGCCACGGTGGTCATCTGCCTGCGCTGGAACTCGGACACCATTCCGTCCGGGTACAGGACGATGATCCTCAGATTGGGCTGACCTCGACAGCCCTCGATCGCCGCCGACCCGGTATCACCAGACGTAGCGCCGATGGCCACCGTAGGACTTGCACCCCCCATCTCGCGGGCGAGAAGTCGCCCCAGAACCTGAAGCGCGTGATCCTTGAACGAAAGGGTCGGTCCCCAGAACAACTCGTAAATATGGCGGTCGGCCACATCGAGCAGGGGAACGATATCGGGATGGCCGAACCTCGCGGCGGCCTCGGCAACCAGGGCGCGAGGCTCGTCGACCCCGAAGGCTTCGAGAGACCAACTGACGGCGTCGATGTATCCCCAACTCTCCCAACCGTCGGGAACCCTGGGGATGTCGACCGGGATGTAGAGGCCTCCATCGGGGGCCAAGCCGGTCATGAAGGCCGTGGCGAAGTCAACCTCAGGCGAACCACGACGGGTCGATACGTACCGCACGGGGTGAGGCTAAACAGACCGCTCCTCCTACAATCCCGGTTCTCGCGCCCCCGTAGCTCAGTGGATAGAGCACCGGTTTCCGGAACCGGGTGTCGCAGGTTCGATTCCTGCCGGGGGTGCTGGCTAAATCCCCCGCAACTAGCAAGGGATTCTCGGTTTCAGCCGACCGACTCCAACACCTCATCGACTGGCTGAGTAAGCGCTGAGTACGCGTTTGCCTGAACGAACACGGAAACTGGACGAGGAACCCGGAGTCTCCACGCCTGGCGGAGACTCCTGAACTCCCTCAAGCGTGGAGGGCGAGGCTTGACCAACGGCGGGAAGACGGCAGCCGCCAACCCATCGCCGACAAGCTCACAGTCGGTTCACGGCACGCTGCCCTACTTCGCTTGGGCGGAGCCATGAGACGACAATGCACGGACTACGACGTGATCTTCGCCGCTCTCACGGTGATGAACGAGACCCGCTGCGAACCGCCCAAGCCCGCCAAGGATGTCAAGAACCTCGCCTACGACATTGCCGGTCGCTACCCGCCGAACCCCGACAACGAAATCGTCTTGCCATCAGGCGAGACGATCGACGCCGAAGTTTCAAAGGAGCTAACCCGGCTGAGGATACGGGACAAGGCGCGGCGCCTGTTCGACGCGGAGAACAGGGGCGAAGTAGAACCACCGGAGATTCTCACCCTCCGAGAGTTACTCGCACGACCCCAACCCGACGTCGCCTGGCGGTTGGCCGGCTTCCAGCCCGCCAATACGAGGGTGATGCTCTCAGCCCAATACAAAGCGGGGAAGACGACCCTGGTCGGCAACCTGGTGAGATCGCTGGTCGACGGCGACCCCTGGCTCGGAAGGTTTGAAGTGGCCGCCGTCGGCCGTGTTGTGATCCTCGACTTTGAGATGGGCGAAAACCAGTTGGCCGCGTGGCTCGCCGACCAGGGCATCGAAAACGACGACCGGATCACAGTCATACCGATGAGAGGCAAAGCATCCACCTTCGACGTCCTGGACGAGACCACACGCTCCGAATGGGCTCAACGGCTAGCCGGCTTCGACTATCTGATCATCGACCCTCTCAGACCAATCCTCGACGCTCTCGGCCTCGACGAACACCGCGACGGCGGACGGTTCCTCACCGCATTCGACGAGCTGTGCGACGAGGCAGGAATCCCAGATTTCCTAATCATCCAGCACATGGGACACACCGCCGAACGGGCCCGCGGAGACTCCCGATTCCGGGACTGGCCCGACGTCGAACGGCTGCTGGTCCGAGAAGACAAAGAAGACCCCGCGTCTCCCCGGTACATCAAAGCCTACGGACGGGACGTCAATATCAACGAGTCTCTCCTTCTCTACGACGACACGACACGACATCTCACTCTGGGCGGAGGAACCCGCAAAGACACCAAAGCCCGCGCTGCAATACCCGACATCATCGAGGTCGTCGCATCAGCCGAAAAACCCCCGTCTATAAGGCAAATCACCAAGAAACTCGAATTCGCGCACTCAAGAGAAACGATCCGCCGAGCACTTTCACTGTGCGAAGACGACGGGACACTAGACCCCACGAAAGGACCAAGAAACGCAAGGCTTTACACCCTCAGTGTTCCAGTGTCCGGGAGTGCGCGGAGTGAACCACCGTACGGTGCTGTGAGCGCGCCAGTGCCTATAGGGACTGGCGCACTGCACACTCACTCAGAAGATGGAGTGTCCGCGCCGGAACAACCAGAACTCCCGGACCGGGCCTGATGCCCGCCCCCACATACACCTGGTTCCTTTTTGTCGACGCCTCCACGCCGACGACGCACTTCCTCTCCTGGAATCCCCACATACCGTGAATGGCTAGCCCACCGATTCGTAAACGAAGAGGCGATGGTGGGGGCATAAAATGGGGGAGAGTATGCGGAGGTGCCGCACCGTGGCCTTTCGGTTTCTCGGGGCGTTGCTTCACGATGTAGAGCGGTCCTCGACGTGCAGGACGTTCACCCCACGATCGTAACGGTGCGTAGCGTCAGCGATAGAGCCACACCCATGACGGAAATCCTCCAAACCAGGGTCAGTTTCGCCAACGAGGGAGGGGTGGATTCGGACTGAGAATAATGGGCTCCTCCCCCGTCCTCACCTAGTCGAACCTACGAGGCTCGGTCGCCCATAAGTGCCTTTATGTGCTCCCTTTTTGGTCGGTAGAGACTCTTCACTATCTTGCCCGTCAGCATTCTGAGCAGAAAAGACCAACGGGAGGCGCGATGTCGCTGCATGAATACGAACCGGGCTCACCATTTCCAGGGGTGGTTGGGAAGACCCTCGATGAGTCTTCGCCTGCTTGGCCGGCTCCGAACCGAGCCGTGGAGGGTGCGCCGAATGTGATCGTGTTCGTCCTCGACGACGTCGGGTTTGGTCAACTCGGCCCGTTTGGCGGCTTGGTCGAGACACCGACACTGGATCGTCTCTCCCAGAGTGGGCTTCGGTATTCGAATATGCAGACCACCGCTTTGTGTTCGCCCTCTCGAGGTTCGGTTCTTACCGGCCGGAACCACCACGCCTTGGGCTTGTCGGCCATTACGGAGTTGTCGCTGGGCTTCCCCGCTCATAACGGGATCATGGGTGCGGAGCACGGATTCCTTTCGGAGATTCTGCTCGAGAAGGGTTACAACACGTTCGCGATTGGCAAATGGCATTTGACTCCACCGGAGGAAGGGACGCTCGCTGGTCCGTTCAATCGTTGGCCGCTAGGGCGTGGCTTCGAGCGTTACTACGGATTCTTGGGTGGTGACACCGATCAGTGGCATCCGGATCTGACATATGACAATCATCCTGTCGAGCAGCCGAGGACGCCCGAAGATGGTTACCACCTGAATATCGATCTTGCCGACAAGGCGATCGAGTTCATCAAGGACGCCAACAACAACGCACCTGAGAAGCCGTTCTTCTTGTACTACGCCACGGGCGCGGGTCATGCTCCTCACCAAGTCGAAAAAGAGTGGGTTGAGCCTTACCGGGGCCAGTTCGATAGTGGGTGGGATGCCTACCGCGAGACGGTTTTGCAGCGTCAGGTCGAAATGGGGATTGTTGCCCCGGGGACCGTTCTTGCGGAGCGTGATCCAGATGTGCCCGCATGGGATTCGTTGTCTGAGGATGAACAGCGGATGTATGCACGTCAGATGGAAACCTACGCGGGGTTCTTAACGCAAACCGACCACCACTTCGGACGGATCATCACCTACCTAGACGAGATCGGTGAGTCGGACAACACCATTGTTGTTGTCATCTCGGACAACGGACCAAGCGCCGAGGGTGGAGTCCACGGAACATTCAACGAGATGTTGTTCTTCAACGGAACGCCTGAGACCCTCGAGGACAACATGGCTCACTTCGATGACTGGGGTGGCGTTGATACCTTTCCGCACTACTCGTGGGGATGGACCTGGGCTGGAGCGACACCGTTCCGCCGTTGGAAACGCGAAACGTACCGAGGCGGAATCTCCGATCCGTTCATCCTGTCATGGCCGGCAGGTATCTCCGATCGGGGTAGCGTTCGCTCTCAGTACGCCCACGCGATCGACATCGTGCCAACCCTTCTCGAAGCTCTGGATGTTGAACCGCCGTCTGAAATCGGAGGCGTAGCTCAGTCATCCTTCCATGGTGTCAGTTTCGCCTCGTCGTTCGACGACGCCGACGCTGAGAGCCTGCACACGACCCAGTACTTCGAGATGTTTGGACACCGGTCCATCTACCACAAGAACTGGCGGGCGGTCTGCCCGTTCCCAGGGCCCAGCTTCGCCGAGGCTGCGGAAAAGGGGCGCTACTTCGGAGGACCACTAACGGCCGACGTACTAGCCGACCTCGACGAGAACGCCTGGGAGCTCTACGACTTGAATACTGACCCAACCGAGACAACAAACGTTGCCGAGGACCATCCGCAGAAGCTCACCGAACTCATAGAACTTTGGTACGGGGAAGCTGATCGGTACGGCGTACTTCCCCTGGCGACCGCGGACATGGCCCGTATGAATGTGGAGCGTCCGTCGATCGCTCGTCCACGCACCAAATACGTATACCAGCCCGGTGGAGCAGCCGTGCCGTTTGCCGCCTCTCCGCGGGTTTATAACCGAGCCCACAGCATCACGGCCGAGTTGAACTACTCCGGAGAAGCGGAAGGTGTGCTCATAGCTCACGGGAATCGACATGGTGGCTACACGCTCTTCATCCAGGACGGGCGCCTTCACTACGTGCACAACTACCTCGGGAGAGACTTCTTCCGAGTTAGCTCGCCAGATCCATTGCCGACAGGGGATCTGGTCGTGCGTTACGAGTTCGAGCCCACAGCTCCCCCCGACTTCACCGTCGGGAAAGGGGCCGCAGGGCGAGGACAGTTATATGTGAATAGCGAACTGGTCGCGAGTAACGAGTTCGAATTCACCGTTCCCAACCTGTTTGGAATCATCGGGGTGAGCTGCGGACGAGACGGGATCGACTCGGTAAGCCCAACCGACTACGCCTCACCCTTCGAATTCAGCGGAGAACTATCGCAGGTGACAATCGACGTGAGCGGGGATGTCATCATCGACAACGAAGCCGAACTGCAACGTCTCATGACTCAGCAATAGACAAACAGGCCGCCCATAACCGGCTGGGGGAGAATGATTGCTGTGTGGCGCCCACCGGTCGGGCGGTGGATCACCGGTTGAACTGTTAGCCCAGTTCGGTCGGGTCCGGTCCGCCGTTCCGGTGGTGCGACCACCCCTTCGCCATTTACGAAAGAAAGGGGCGGCAATGAGAATCGTAGAAGTCACCGGTGGTGTCGACACTCACGCTGATACTCATGTGGCAGCAGCTATCGATCACAACGGCGGATTGTTAGGTATCGAATCGTTTCCTGCCGATGAGACCGGCTACGAGGAGCTGTTGGCCTGGTTGGTCGGGTTCGGCCCAATCATCCAGGTTGGTGTTGAGGGCACCGGATCTTGGGGAGTCGGACTAACCAGATTCCTCGCAGATCAAGAGATCGTGGTGGTCGAAGTGGATCGTCCCAACCGTCAGAAACGACGCAAACAGGGAAAGTCGGATCCCACTGATGCGGTGGCTGCGGCTCGAGCCGCTCTTTCCGGTGAGGCTTCAGTGACCCCGAAAACCAGGAACGGTCCGATGGAACAGATCCGGGTTCTGATGGTGGCCCGCCGTTCGGCACGTCAACAACGTATCCAAACGTTGAACCAGTTACGTCATCTGGTGTTCACCGCCCCCGAGGAGATCCGGATCCGGTACAAGAACCGGTATCAGACCGGGCTGGTCACCGAGGCGGCAAACATGCGGCCCCGCATGGGTTCCGTTAGACGTCTCCGTCCTTGAGACTCCGCAGGTAGTCGTATGAGAAGATCCCTGTTCGGTGTCCGTCGGGCCGGAACGTCAAGTTGATCCCATAACCGACCAACTCTGCGTCGCCAATCTCCACTTCGATCGGTCCCCTGAGAAGGACTGCAAGGCGCCGCGCACCGTCCGGTTCACCACACGCGGCGCAGGGGCACGCTGCTCGCAGTTCTCGGGCGCTGAATCGTTGCTCAGTACCGTTGTGCCACACAAGAAGCATCTGAGTCCCGCCCTCTATCTCGATGCGCGTCGGCGGGTCCACGGTGCCGGAGAGTAACCGCTCAGCGAGAACGGAAACCAGGGGGACAGGTCCAACAACCCGCATTATGTACGGTCAGATCAGCCGCACATAAGTCGCCCGTTATGTGCGGGGCGTTGACGGCAGGACTCCTCTGAAGAGGGTGGTGGGATTGCATCTGACATGCCAACATCACGTGGTGCCTGCGAAAGAGCACTTGAGCCTGTGAGCCCCCGGACGCGCAGTAATGGTCATCGCTAAGACCTTCGCGATATTTCTTGTCGCGGTGATCGCCGAACTCGGTGGCGCATATGCAATCTGGCGCTGGCGGCGCGACGCCGGATCTGCGTGGCTGATCGGAGCCGGGATCGGCGCCCTTTTCCTGTACGCGCTCGTTCAGACCTTCCAGCCAGCAACGTCGTTCAGTCGCCTCTACGCGGCCTATGCCGGGGTTTTCCTCCTTGGAGCCATGACGTGGGGTTGGATTATCGATGGAGCGCGGCCAGACACTGCCGACCTCGTCGGCGGGGGCATCGTCCTAGTAGGTATCACAGTCATCCTCTGGGGTCGCAACCTCACCCTCTAGACGTCAAGACCTCCACGATCCCGGCGAATCCAGCAGCCACCCATAAGTGCCTGATTGATACTTGTGGGTGTTGCGGGACGTCGGGTTCCGTAGCTTTGAGGGTTCGACGGGTTTGGCTCTCAATGTGCCTGGTCCACCCTGTGGGGTGGTCTTTGTGACGATCTGCTAGCCCGTCGAACCCCTCGGTCGTGGTGTGGCTCGTAAGAGGCGAACGCCGGAGGCAACCAGTTGTTGTGATCAGGAGTGCCCACCTTGGCCACCCAAGTGATCTTCAAACAAGGAGGTTGACATGGTCACGACGATTGGAATCGATCCGCATAAGGCAACCCATACCGCGGTTGCGATTGACGGATCCGAAATGGTGTTGGGCGAGATAACAGTTCCGGCCGACCAACACCAGACGGAGCAGCTGATCGGCTGGGCTTCAGAACTGAATGGTGATGGCCGCCTCTGGGCGGTGGAGGCTGCCGGCGGGCTCGGTTATCTACTCTCCCAACAGCTCATCGCTGGCGGCGAACAGGTGGTGGACGTCCCTGCGGTGTTGGCTTCCCGGGTGAGGCTGTTGGGATCGGGCCGTTCGGATAAGAACGACCCCAATGATGCCCGTTCGGTGGCGATCGCCGCTCTCCGTCAACCCGGTCTGGCAGTGGTACGTGGTGAGGACCACACCCGGGTGTTGCGGATGTTGGCGAAACGCCACCTCGAACTCACCGCTCTGAGAACCCAGGCGGCATGCCGGCTCCAT
>JACZUI010000027.1 GCA_022573225.1 Acidobacteriota bacterium | reverse complement strand
GTGGAAGAGTCCGACATCACCGTGCTGGAGTTTACCCTGGCCACCGAGCTGTTGGTGGAGAGGGGCGCGGTCACGGGGGTGCGGGTTCTGGACCTGGGCACCGGCCTGTGCCAGACCTTCACCGGCCGGTGGGTGGTGCTGGCAACGGGCGGGGCCGGCCAGCTTTACTGGTACACCACCAACCCATTGGTGGCCACCGGAGACGGCGCGGCTCTGGCCTTTCGGGCCGGGGCCAGGTTGATGGACATGGAGTTTTACCAGTTCCACCCAACCGCCCTGCGGCTGGAAGGCGCTCCAGGCTTCCTGCTCTCCGAGGCCATGCGCGGCGAGGGCGCCGTGCTGCGGGACCAGGCGGGCTATCCCTTCATGGCCGACTATCATCCCATGGCCGACCTGGCGCCTAGAGACGTGGTGTCCCGTGCCATATCCGCGGAGATAGAGAAATCGAGCGACGGTCAAGTGTTCCTGGACATTTCCCACCTGCCCGCCGACACGGTGCAGAGCCGCTTTCCCACCATTTACAACTTCTGCATGGGCCACGGCCTGGATATCACCAAAGGTCCGGTGCCAATCGCTCCCGCGGCCCACTACATGATGGGCGGCGTGGAGACCGACACCTGGGGACGAACCAACCTTGGCGGACTCTACGCCTGCGGAGAAGTCGCCTGCGCCGCGGTCCACGGGGCCAATCGCCTCGCCAGCAACTCTCTGCTGGACACCCTGGTCTTCGCCCAGCGAGTGGTGGCCAGTACCCTGGACCAGGCGCCGCCACCATCCCAGGGAGACCGGCACCGCGAGGTGGTGGCTGCCTTGCGGCCCAGGGAGGCCCGCAACAACGGCACTCCACCCTTGACCTTACCGGCCCTGCAAGACCTCATGTGGCGAGACGTGGGAATCACCCGCCGGGGCGACCGTCTCCTGGAAGCGGCCAGGACCCTTGAAGCCTGGGCTACCACCATGCCGGAGCCCACCACAACGACGAGCATACCGCCCGCGCCGCGTGTGGACTTGCCGTTTATGTTCGAGGCAGGTATAGGGTTCACGCTGTTTGCTGGGGCTCGCGCGACTGCTGAACAGATCAGGATGAAATTCGCTCGAACGCAGGCAAGCCTCGGTGTGGGCGCATGGTCGCGTGTCTGTGCGGAGGTTTGGCTCTGGCCTCTTGACGGGGAGGTGTGGCTGCCTCGTGGCGCTTCGGCTATACCCTTCGATGAGACTGCACCTGCTTACGCGGAGCTGGAGCACTTCCTAGATGTGACGGCGACCATTCCGGGCGCTCAGGTTTTGGTAATGCCGATCTGCACCATAAAGGGAGGCGGGCCATCGAAAAGGAATCGAGCGGATTGGGTTGCTGTGGTGTCTGCTCTGGCGAACAGGTACGCGCACACGGCGATCGAAGTCGTCAACGAGTACAAAGCTCACTCCGATATCTCTGAATCGGAGATGAAGGAACTACTGCGTATCGCTAGGCGTAACTTCGATGGGCTCATCGGTACCAACGACTCGGTTAGGCGCGGCAAGCTGAGGTACAGCTCAGCTCTACGTCCTCTGGTCGACTACATCTCATTCCATCCGTGCCGAAGTGACCCGAGACCGGACGGTCGTGAGTGTGATTGGACTGGTGGCGGTCAAGACCCTTCGCCATCAGACTTGCGCGACATACTCAATAAAAACGGTCCTTACATTCTCACTGAGATCACAGCGTACGCCGACGACGACTTCAACAGGCCCGGGGCTTGTTGCACTAGAGATAGGGATCAGATAGTCCGATACATAGAGTCGTGCATAGACCTAGACGGCTGCACGCCTCTTTCTCACTGCGTAGGTGACTTAGGATGGCCCGAGACCGATTGTAGTTGGTATCCGGAGCTGAAGAAATGAAAAAATTCTTGTGTTTGTTCGCTCTGCTATTCGTGGGTTGTGAGGGAACACCCACGGCTCCGGAAGCATCGATCACTGTTACTTGGCCGGCTGCTGGCAACGAGTACCTCATCAATGACGGGATTCGTATTCGATGGGAGACAGTCGGCGACGTTGGACCGGTGGATATTTTGATTCGTCCAGCAGACCGACAGTTTCCGCAGATTCATTTATTCTTCGGAGTCGGCGGCGGGGAGGTTCTGTGGCGAAGCTGGTGGACTAAGCACGCGAGCATCAAAACGGGGCACTACGTGTTCTTGGTCGGTACTCCAAATCGAGTGCCTTTCGTCAACGCAATCTCGCCAGTGTTCTATCTAAACAGAGAAGCCTGCAGAAACGACTGTCCGCTTTAGGAGGTGAGGAAGGATGCTGCCTAGCGCCAGAAATATTGCTGAATTGAGCGCCGCCATTCTCGGCTTCACACCGTTAGCACCGTTCAAGCCAATTGTGAGCGGCATCGCCAAACTCCTTCCTAGCGATAACGACAAGACACGGAAGCAGAAAGAGCGCAACTGGAAGGTGAAGCACATCCCTGAATGGAAGGCTATGTGCCGTGCGCTCATGGACATACCGATGAAGCCGGAGCGAAAGGCGAAGGCGTTGGAAGGTAAGATCTGGTCGGAGTGGTTCGAGTTCTATGGCGAGCCACCCAAAGAGCATTGGGTTGAGGAGCTACACAGAAACATCTATCGCGCCGTCGTTGCCGACATGGCCGTCGCGGGGATTGACTCATGAAGACCTTCGCGGATTTGCCCGAGACCCGGCGACACTTCAAGATCTACTGAGCGGTGACAGTCGCAGTCGGGACGGTCTGTCCCGGGGGCATGTTGCCGGTCTATTCGTGCGACACCGAAGCCGAAGCCCGCAGGCTCATAGTGATCTGTTGCCCGATGGACTACGACGGCAGGTATTATGCGAGGGAGTTGATCGACCCCAACACTAGCGAGCCCTACGAAGGTGACGAACGTATCGACGCGTTCGTGCGCTTCGGGCTTAAACTTGAAGAGACCCACGAGCGGACGAGTAGAGCATGACCGGTTTGACGTTGGCCGGTGACATGTTATAATGTTCGGCTAGCATGAGCCGAATCAAACGCGCGCTGAAAAAGTCCGGGCTGAGTCAACGCGAGCTCGCTGAGGCGACCGGTTTGTCCCGCTCGATGATCTCTCGTGTCTTGAGTGGCGAGCGTATGCCGACCTTGCCCCATGCGCTCAAGCTGGCGCGGAAGCTCGACATCCCTGTTGAAGGCTTTATGCGCAGGGCGTGAGCTGCCGTGAGAAGGGCCAGTTTTCGGGTGACGCGGCTCGTATTGCCGGCGAACGTGGCACTCTCGTGGCTGTGGCAGAAGGCCGGATATTCTACCCGCCACAACGGTGCTCTGGCTGTGGCATGAGGCTACACGGTCACACCGAGCACTTCCGCCACCTTTGTGGTGGTTGTGATCCAGCGGGCAAACGCCGACGTTCATGCTAGCCATCATCTACATCTGGTAGCTCAGCCTCCCAAAACACCCACAAATAGTTGTTGACTCAGAGTCAACCTCTCTTGTAGTCTGTCGGAACCCCATGAGCTTTGGCTTTAGCTTTCGCAAGATACGAGAAACGTGGCGAGCGCTTTCTGGCCACGAGATATCACCAAGAGATGGATCAGATCTCCGAGAGCCTTTGACAGATCCGTTCGTCCTTCGATCGAGCGTGCCTTATGCTAATTCCTGGGATATTGCCGTACTTGATGGTGGTCCAGCAGATGGTTCTATCCAAGTGATCCATCCTAGCCTTTCCGGTAAACCTTTCCTGACGTTCGACGATAGAGCTATCTACCAACTTACGACTCGCAGTTTACGCGGACGTCGGATCTACCAGTGTGTATCAGAAAAGAAATAGGATGCCTTCAATGACCGATAACACAGACGACCTCCCGGATCCCGAGTTTCCGCAACGCAGCAATATCATTCAGTTCCCGAACCATCCAGTCTCGCCTGACGGTTTCATAAAGTCGCGCCAGGCGTCGGACTATCACAACCGCTCGGTCACGTGCACGTTCAAGCTGTGGCCCGAGGAAGCGCGGTTACTAGAAGAGCTCGCCGTCGAGTATCGGGACGAGGGCTACAAGACCGTCAGCGATGTCGTCCGCCATGCGGTGCGCGATCACATCTCCCGTCTCATGGACAGCAAAACTTTGAACAAGCGCGGCACGCTTGAGAATACGTGGGCGCAACTACAACTCATGCTGGAGCAGATGCGCGACGATGCCTACAGCGCTGATTGGGATCAGGTCATGAGCAAGGCGGAAGAGTATGTCCGCCGTTGCCAGGGCGTCGGCGCGAAGGGCGAGATCAAAAACTACCTCCGCAGAGTCCGGGTGAAAATGCGAGCGATAAACTCGGAGTTCTGGCGCGGCTATTGGGAGCGCGAGCTCAACAAGCGGTGGGGGGAATATCTCTAAGTGCGGTTAGTTGGTGAGATAAGTGATCGCATGATGGCTGCTCGCAAGCTAGGCTTTCCGAGAGTGCACATTCCGATAAGCTACGAGGATACGGTTACGCGTGCGCAGTCCGATGTTCATCTGCTTCATACTGCACCTCCGCCAGATATCCGTCCCGAAGATCTACCGATTGAACAGTGGAGAACTGAGAGGCATGAGTGGCTATTCCTGTCCTTTGGTAGGCAACCTATCATCAATGGTCAGACTTCGAACGCTTACAAGCAGGAACAATTCTGGCTCGAGGAGCCGGATGAGGTCGAGTGGTAGTGCCAGTCCTCAAACAGAAGACTCCCGCCGGCTATGGCGCGCCAGTAAAGTTCGTCTCATTCCGCCCACGGCAACTCGATGCCATTCGCCATGGCGTCGAATCTAAAAAGCGCTTCGTTGTCCAAGCCGTCCCGACAGGCGGCGGCAAATCTCTCAACGCTATCGTCCAAGCTCTCGCCACCAGCTCCCGCGCCGCATACCTCACCTCAACAAAGGGACTCCAGGATCAGCTACTCGACGACTTCGCAGAGATAGAAGATGCCAATGACCATGTCCTGGCTAGGCGTGACGACGGGACGACCCGATGCCGGAGACAGCATGTTGTTCGTAGACATCATGAGCACCCTGGCCTCTGCCTGAGCCTCGGCCGATAGCGGAAGGTGAACCGCCATCTGGTCGCCATCGAAGTCGGCGTTGAACGCCTCACACACCATGGGGTGGATTTGAATTGCCTTGCCCTCGATCAGAACCGGCTCGAAGGCCTGGATTCCAAGCCGGTGCAAGGTGGGAGCCCGGTTCAGTAACACCGGGTGCTCCTGGATCACATCGGAGAGCACGTCCCAGACCTGAGGACGCTGACGCTCCACCATTCGCTTGGCGGCCTTGATGTTCTGAGCCAGCTCCAGATCGACCAGCCGCTTCATCACGAAAGGCTTGAACAGCTCCAAGGCCATGATCTTGGGAAGACCACACTGATGCAACCTGAGCTGCGGGCCCACCACGATGACCGAACGACCCGAATAGTCGACACGCTTGCCGAGCAGGTTCTGGCGGAATCGGCCCTGCTTGCCCTTGAGCATGTCTGACAGCGATTTCAGGGCGCGATTGCCTGGCCCGGTCACCGCACGGCCGCGACGACCGTTGTCGAAGAGGGCATCGACGGCTTCCTGAAGCATCCGCTTCTCGTTGTTGACGATGATCTCGGGAGCACCGAGGTCAAGGAGTCGTTTCAGGCGGTTGTTTCGGTTGATGACACGGCGGTAGAGGTCGTTCAGATCGGATGTGGCGAAACGGCCACCGTCCAGCTGGACCATCGGACGCAGGTCAGGGGGAATGACCGGCACGGTTTCGAGGATCATGTCCTCGGGACGGTTGAGGCCCTCCCAGAATGGCTTCACGACCTTGAGACGCTGGGTTGCCCGCTGTCGCTTCTGCGCAGACCGAGCCTCGAGATTCTCTTCGAGCAAGGCCATTTCGACATCGAGATCGAGATGTAGCAATAGGGCCTTGACTGCCTCGGCGCCCATGCCGCCCTCGAAATAGTCGTCGTAGCGAAAGTAGATCTCACGCCAGAGCTGCTCCGACTCGACGAGCTCCTTGGGCTTGAATTTGCGGAAGGTGTCGAAGGCGTCCTCGATCAGCTCGATCTCCCGGTCGGTGCGCTCCTGACGATCCTTGATCTCACGTTCGACTTCCTTGCGCCGGGCGTTGATTTCCTGGCTCTTGGCGCCACCCTCCTCCATACGCTCCAGCTCGTCCTCGAGGGCCTCGAGACGGACCTCGTGCCACTCGGCGAACTCGGATCGCACGACCTCGATCTCGTCACCCATAGCGGCCTCGAGTTCGGGCAGATCCTTCTGGCGACGCTCATCATCGACAGAAGTGACGATGTAGCTGGCGAAGTAGATGACCTTCTCCAGTTCCTTGGGCGACATGTCAAGGAGGTAACCGAGGCGGCTCGGGACACCCTTGAAGAACCAAATGTGGGTGACAGGGGCGGCGAGCGAGATGTGACCCATCCGCTCTCGGCGCACCTTGGAGCGGGTTACCTCGACCCCACACCGCTCACAGATGATTCCCTTGTACCGGATCCTCTTGTACTTTCCGCAATAGCACTCCCAGTCCCGCTGAGGGCCGAAAATACGCTCGTCGAAGAGGCCTTCCTTCTCAGGTCGGAGAGTTCGATAGTTGATGGTCTCCGGCTTCTTGACCTCTCCGTACGACCAGGAGCGAATCTGATCGCTAGAAGCCAGGCTGATCTTCAGTTCATCGAATATTTGCTGGGCCATGAAACGTTATGCCTCTTCCGTCTTGCGTCGTCTGTAATGCTTCAAATTTCCTAATCGGAGTCGGGCCGCTCGGGACGGCTGAGGTCGATGCCCAGAGTCTCCACCGACCGGTATGTCTCCTCCTCGAGATCCCGAAGATCGACTTCCTCACCTGCCGAGAGCATCTCGATATTGAGACAAAGGCTCTGCATCTCCTTGATGAGAACCCGGAATGATTCCGGAACGCCCGGCTCGGGGATGTTTTCACCCTTGACAATGGCCTCGTAGACCTTGACTCGGCCTTGGACGTCATCGGACTTGATGGTCAGGAGCTCCTGGAGGGCGTACGCGGCCCCGTAGGCCTCGAGGGCCCACACCTCCATCTCGCCAAATCGCTGACCACCGAACTGCGCCTTTCCACCAAGCGGCTGCTGGGTGATCATGCTGTATGGGCCAGTCGACCGAGCGTGGATCTTCTCGTCGACGAGGTGGACCAGCTTGAGCACATAGATGTACCCAACAGTGATCTGGGTGTCGAACGGCTCACCGGTGCGGCCGTCATAGAGGACCGCCTTGCCGTCGTCGCCGACCATCTTGTCGCCGTCGCGGTTCGGCCTTGCGTTCGCGATGACGTTCATGATCTCGTCTTCACGGGCGCCGTCGAACACCGGGCTGGCGACCTTGGTCCATGGTTCGGCACCTCCCACCGCGGGCCCGTCGCCCTTGAACGGCTCCCAGCCCTGGGCTGCCGCCCAGCCGAGATGGGTTTCGAGAACCTGACCCAGGTTCATCCGCGAGGGAACGCCCAACGGAGAAAGAATGATGTCGATCGGTGTTCCGTCGGACAGGAACGGCATCTCCTCTTCCGGAAGGACTCTGGAGATGACGCCTTTGTTTCCGTGACGGCCGGCGAGCTTGTCACCCTCGGAGATCTTTCTCTGTTGGGCAACGTAGATGCGGACCAGTTCGTTGACACCGGGGGGAAGGTCGAACCCTTCGGACCGTTTGAACATCTTGACCGCGATGACCTTGCCCGTTTCGCCGTGCGGAACCTTTAGAGACGTATCGCGAACCTCCCGGGCCTTCTCACCGAAGATGGCCCGGAGCAGACGCTCTTCAGGAGTCAGCTCGGTCTCGCCCTTCGGCGTGACCTTGCCCACGAGATAGTCGCCGGGGCCAACCTCGGCGCCCACCCGGATGATCCCCTCCTGATCGAGGTTCGCCAGAACCTCCTCCGGGACATTGGGGATGTCGCGGGTAATCTCCTCGGCACCCAGCTTGGTGTCGCGGGCGTCGATCTCGTGCTCTTCGATGTGGATCGAGGTGAGTACGTCGTCCTTGACCAGACGCTCCGAGATGATGATGGCGTCCTCGAAGTTGTAGCCACGCCACGGCATGAAGGCAACAAGCAGGTTGCGGCCGAGGGCCAGTTCCCCAGCTTCGGTAGAGGGCCCGTCGGCCAGCACATCGCCAACCTTGACCTTGTCTCCTTCACGAACAAGGGCCTTGTGGTTCATGCAGGTGCCCTGGTTGGAGCGACGGAACTTGTCGAGAGTGAAGGTGTGCTTCTTGTTGGCGCCCTTCTCCTTGACGATGATCTCGACACCGTTGATCTCCACGACCTCGCCGGCGACATTCGAAATGACCATGTCACCCGAATCCTCAGCTGCCCGCCTCTCAACACCCGTCCCGACCAGCGGGGCGTCGGACGTCAGAAGCGGGACGGCCTGGCGCTGCATGTTGGAGCCCATCAAGGCACGGTTGGCATCGTCGTGTTCGAGAAACGGAATCAGAGAGGTCGACACCGAGACGATCTGCTTCGGCGACACGTCCATGTAGTCGACGTTCTTCGACACCACATATTCGACCTCACCACCGGCTCGACGAACGAGGACACGCTTGTTTTGGAAGGCGCCAGTGTCCTTGAGAGGCGCGTTGGCCTGGGCTATGACGTACCGCTCCTCCTCAATGGCAGTCAGATACTCGATCTTCCTGGTGACCTTGTCTCCCTCGACCTTGCGGTAAGGGGTCTCGATGAAGCCGAACCTGTTGACTCTCGCATACGAAGCAAGCGAGCCGATCAAGCCGATGTTCGGGCCCTCCGGTGTCTCGATGGGACACATGCGTCCGTAGTGAGAGGGGTGAACATCGCGAACTTCGAACCCGGCCCGCTCGCGGGACAAACCCCCAGGCCCGAGAGCCGACAGACGGCGACGGTGCGTGAGCCCTGCCAGCGGGTTGGGCTGGTCCATGAATTGGCTCAGCTGCGAGGTCCCGAAGAACTCCTTGATGGCGGCCGTGACGGGCCGGATGTTGATCAGGCTCTGCGGCGTGATGGCATCCGGATCTTGAGTGGTCATCCGTTCGCGGACAACTCGCTCGAGGCGGGTGAGCCCAACCCGGAACTGGTTCTGCACCAGCTCCCCGACTGTGCGAATCCGGCGGTTGCCGAAGTGGTCGATGTCGTCGGTGTAGACCCGAACCTCGTTTCCGGTGTGAGTGACCACCGTCTCCTCGCCGGCGTGGAGAGCCACCAGATACTTGATGGCGTCGATGAGGTCCTCGTCACGCAACAACTGAAGGCCTTCGGCTCGGTAGTCCTCGGGCGCCTCTTCGCGGTACTTCTGGCTGATCTTGTAACGGCCGACCCGAGTGAGGTCGTAGCGCTTGGGGTTGCGGAAGAGGGTCTGGATCAGTCCACGGGCCGACTCGACGGTGGTCGGCTCACCGGGGCGGAGCTTCCGATACAGATCGAGGAGCGCCTCGTCCTTGTCTACGACCGTGTCCTTCTCGATCGTGTTCTTGATCGACTCGGCGTGATCGAACATCTCGAGGATCTCTTCATCGGTTTCAGCGATGCCAAGAGCCTTGAGGAAGGAGGTGATGTACTGACGACGCTTGCGGTCGACCCGGACACCGATTGTGTCCTTCTTGTCGGTGTCGAACTCGAGCCAGGCGCCGCGACCGGGGATGATCTTTCCGGAGTAGATCATCTTGTCGGAGGTTTTGTCTTGCGTCTCGGCAAAGTAGATGCCCGGCGAACGGACGAGCTGGGAAACGATGACCCGCTCGGTCCCGTTGATGATGAACACGCCCTTCTCGGTCATGATCGGGAAGTCGCCGAGGAACACTTGCTGCTCCTTGATCTCACCGGTCTGGCGGTTCATGAACCGGGCGGTGACGAACATGGGGAGGGCGTAGTTGGAGTCGCGCTCCTTGGCCTCTTCGATCGTCATCTGAGGCTCACCAAAACGATGATCGGTCAATTCGAGAGCAAGCGAACCGGTGAAGTCCTCGATGGGACTCACCTCGTCGAATATCTCCTTGAGGCCCTCGTCGAGGAACCATTGGAAGGACTCGTGTTGAACGGCGAGAAGGTCGGGTAGGGGTAGTACTTCGGGAATCTTCCCGAACGAGAAGCGCTCAGCCACGCGTGAAGCCAAGAGGAGCCTCCTTGGGAACAGGACTTAGATAGGGGTAGAGCAGACGAGGCATGCTAACAGACGCGTCAGCATGCCTCTAATCGAATCTTTGAATTGTTGAACCGGACCGTTCGACGGCCTGGTTCGGACCCAGTGGTCAGACCACATCATATCAAAACTTCGCGAATCTCGTCAAGGGCTCAGACCTCGAGCTTCGATTTCTCTGTCGGTTCGACCTCTGGAGCGTCGCTCCTGGAGCGAGCCAGCACCACTCCCCCGAGCCCTATGAAAGACACCAGACCAACAACGAACCACCCGACGTTGCCGCGGGCCAGCCCAGCGATGGACGCCGAGAGTTGATCGATCAACCGCACAATTCCAACCTCACCCAATGTCAGCGATCCGGAGCTGAGAACCGTCGCCCAGTACCAAACGACGAAGACTCCGGATGCGATCAGAATGGAACCTGAGACGACCGGGATCCATCGGCTCGCGCCACGGATCCACAGCACCATCCGATCCTGGCCGAGTGCGAGACCCACCGTGATCGCGCTTATGACGAGGGCCATGCCGAGGCCATAAGCCAGGAACAGGAGGACAGCCTCACCCAGCGAGGCGGTCGCGATAGAACCTACGACTAGCGACAGGAAGATGGGAAGTGTGCAACTCAGGGATGCCACGGCGTAGGAGGAGCCGAACACGAATACCGAGCGGCGATTGACTCGCCCTTTGCCGGGGAGGGTGAGGGTGAGCACCCCGCCGCGAAGAACAAACAGCCCGAGTCCAGTGATGCCGACGCCAACGACAAGGGCCAGCCAGGGGAGAGCCCCAATCACGGTCTGAATGCCCACGGTGAGAAGGAGCCCGGCGGCTCCGAACACGATCAGGAAGGAGAGCGTCATGACACCAGCGATGCGAAACGCGCGGCTCAGGGGCGCGGTAGCAGACCCTTCCGATCCTATGAAGAACGACAGATAGGCCGGCAACATCGCAAACCCGCACGGGTTAACCGTCGCGACCAATCCGGCTATGAACGCTGGGACCAATAGAGCAGTCATTGGCCTTCATAACGCTCGCAGAGCCACTGCAAGCGTTATCTTGTCGCAAATACGACAAACTCTGATTTCGGACCCTTCTCTGCACGCATAACGCCAGATGTGGCGCCACGAACCTCAGGTAGCGGTCATGAGGTGGCGATGGTCTCGAGGCGGTCGGGGTCGGTCACCCTGATCTGGCGATAGCCGGTCTCGACTGCGCCCTGTTTCCGAAGCCGTCCGAGAGCTTCGTTCACCGATTGGCGGCTCACCCCAAGGAGCGTGGCGATCGTGATCTGGGAGAGGCGGACCTCGCCCTTGGCGTCAGCTTCCTCGCCTAGTAGATCGGCCACCTGGCTCAGGACCGTCTTGTGCATGAGATGGATGACACGCCTCTGGGTGGCCTCGAGCTGGCGAAGCCCCGCCACCAGCCAGCGAAGACAGATGGCCGGATGCTTGGCGAGTTCGGGAAGAAGCTTGTCTTTGTCAAACCTGAAGACCCGAACTCGGTCGACGGCCTGCGCAGAGGAGATATAGGGGCCGTCACCGAACATCGCAATATCGCCCAGAACCGAGCCGGAACCGACTCGGGAGACGACCCTGCGTGTAGAGCCCGTTCCCCGATAGATCTCCACATCGCCGCTCTCGACGAGAAAGGCGGCCAGGGCTGGATCGCCCTCGCGGAAGAGATGAGTGCCGGGGTACTTCGAGATCAACTCCGCCGAGCCGATCAATATCTCCAGATCGGCGCCAGTCAGCGGGGCGTAGTCGGGCCGGCCGAACGATCTGGCCAGCCAGGCCATGTGCTGCTGGTCCGCGGCAGATCTCATGGACTCAATCAACCGTCGCCACGACGACGTTCTTCCTCATGACAGGAAGATGAACCCGCACCCAATACCATGTCATCGGACGTGGCACGGCACAGCTCTCCCCGATCCGTCATCACCTGGTTTCCGATACTCGTTCTCGGCGGTCTGATCGGCATCGCAGGCTTCGCGTGGTCATCGCATCTTTCGACAGATGGTCAACTCGTCGCGGCCCGCGTCATCCTGGACGGCAACGAGATGGGGGGACTCTCGCCCGAGGAGGTCAGCGCCGAGGTCTCGTCACATGCCGATCAGGTCCTGGCAGAGAAGATTGCTGTTCAATTCGTAGGCGGAAGCGTGTGGATATCCCCCGGAGAGGCCGGGTTTCACTACGACCGACAAGAGACGGTCGATGCGGTGGTCAATCGTCGGCGGACCGGTGGCGCGTTTTCCCAGTTTGCTTCATGGGCCACGACGCCGCTGCGGGTGAGCGAGGCTCAGGTTTCCTGGCGGTTCGATGCCGATGAGGCCAGGGCGGCTCTGGCGGACATCGCTCTGCTGACAGCCGTCCCGGCAGTGGAGCCCGAGATCCTCACCAACGACCGCGGCCAGCTATCGATCGTCCCGGGACAGATCGGAAAGACGGTCGACCTGGGCTATCTCGTTGCGAGGCTGGACGAGATCGACCTGTTGAACCCGCCCGAACGGATCTCGGCCAAGCTGATCGACTTGCCTCCGAGGGTCAGCGACATCACAGCCGAGGATGCAGCCGCCAGGTGGAGTCAGATCACAAACCAGGGGCTCAGGGTGGATGTGGGTGAGAGCGAAGTCCGGTTGAGCGCCGAGAATCTCAGAGCTCACCTCATCCTCACGGTGTCCGACGGCCAGGTGATGGCCGACTTCGACACAGAAGGAATGCAGCGGCGTCTCGAGCTCTTCTTTGGGGAGCCGGTGATTCCGGCACGGAACCCGGTTTTCGAGGTGATCGATGACGACGTACGCGTTGTGAAACTCGGACGACCAGCCCAAGTCTGCTGCGCCGAGGGTTCCTCCGAACTGGTCGCCGACCTGATTCTGTCCGGTGGGGCGGAACCCTTTGTTGCGATAGTCCTCGAGCCCAGGGCCCTGGAGGATCCAGAAGTCATCGCCTGGGCCAACGGATCGCTCATCGTTGAACAGGTGTCGTCCTTCACCACGCCTCACCAATGCTGCCAGACCCGGGTGGAGAACATCCAGCGCATGGCCGACATGGTCGACGGCGTCTATTTACTGCCGGGCGAGACGTTTTCCCTCAATGACTTCGTAGGCCCCAGAACGGTCGAGAACGGCTTCGCCGCGGCCGGGGCGATCCGACGAGGGCACCTTGTCCAGGAGATCGGAGGAGGCGTATCCCAGTTCGCCACCACAATTTTCAACGCCGCCTATTTCGCCGGGCTCGACTTCGACGAGTACCGGAGCCACACCATCTACTTCTCGCGCTACCCGTACGGCAGGGAGGCCACCATCTCCACCCCAGGCCCCGATCTGGCTCTCAGCAACACAACCGACTACCCAATCCTGATCGACACGAGCTATACCGGCACCTCGATAACCGTGTCCATTTACTCGACCGCCAACGTCGAAGTCGAGGAACTCGAGCAGAGGGTCGAACGGCTGGGCGCCTGCACCCACGTTGAGACCGACCGACAGCGGACCTACTCCGACGGACGGGTGGTCATCGACACCATCGAGGCCACCTATCGACCGGAGGAGGGAATCGACTGCAACGGCAACCCGATTCCGCCGCCGGAGGCCTAGGGAATCTGTTGAATAGCACGTCGTCAGCGGGCTCCTACCCCCGCCCCCCGGCCAGCTTGATCGCTTCAGGACTCCTCGCCAGTCGGATCATCGCAAGCACGCCGAGAGCGGGTCCCACGGCCAAGATCGGGAAAGCCCACTGCCAGCTTGCAGCTTCGGCGATGGCCGGCACCGCCCTGATGGTCACCAGGGTCAGGAGGAAACCCAGAGCCAGCTGGAGGGTGAGCGCCGTGCCTCGAAACTGGTCGTCGGCGGTCTCTGTGACCATGGTGGAGAACTGTGCGCTGTCGGCAACCACCGAGAATCCCCAAACCAGCATCACCGGCATGACGACCCAGAGCGGGCCCCCGAATATCAGCGGAGTCGCCAGAGCACAACTCCCGGACACCAGCATGGCGCCACCAGCCACCCGGGTCCGACCAAATCGATCGGCGACGATCCCGGCGACCCAGGAGCCGACGCCTCCAAACGCAATGATCACGAAAGTGAGCAGTGACTCGGACCCGTAGTCCCGACCCCCCGCCGCAGCCGAGGCAATGAGAAATGCCGCCGTCCAGGTCCACATGCCGTAGAGCTCCCAGCTGTGTCCCAGATACCCGTAAGTGGACAAGCGAACACCCCGGATCCGAACAACGCGGCCCACCTGATCCAGACGGAACGGCTGGCTTGGGACCTCGTAGGGACCGTCTTTGACCCTCGTCATCATCAGACCGGCCAAGACTGCGAGCGATGAGGCTGCGACCACTACTCCTTGCCAATCGAGGCCAATGCCACGGGCCAAGTGGGGAGTTGCCGAGCCCACCGTGAGTGCGCCGACGAGAATGCCGAGCGCCATGCCCCGACCTCGTCTGAACCAACCAGCCATGACCTTCAGCCCGGCCGGATAGACGCCGGCCAGGAAAACCCCGGTGAGGAATCTCAAACCGAGCCCGACCGTCACCGTCTCTGCCGTGATACCGAGCAAGCCGAGATTGACCACAGCGCCGCCAAAGGCGCTCACCACGAACAAACGTCGGCTGGGGACTACATCGGTGATGCTGAGAACTGCCAGGAGTAGGGCGCCCACGACGAAGCCGACCTGGACGGCCAGAGTGAGACCGGCCTCCTCTCCTGTGGAGAGGTCCCAAAGCTCGCTGAGCTGAGGCGCCACGGCCGAAGCAGAGAACCAGAGGCTGAGGGCGAAGAGCTGGCCGGTGGCGATCAGGCCTAGGGCACGCTTCTGGCTTGACGCAGGAGCAAAAACCCCTGCTTCAGTCACAAGCCGAAGACTTCACGAATCTTGACTTCCAGATCATCCTTGAAAATGACACCGGAATGAGTGTCGACAATGTTCCCGGCGGCGTCAATGAACACAGTGGTCGGCATCGAGATGCCGCCGAAGAACGCAAAAAGCTCACCCGTGGGATCTTCGATCAGCGGGTACGTGATGCCCGTCTCTATGACGAGAGCGTTGGCATCCGAGCGACTTACCTCCTGGATGTTGGCCCCGACGAACTGGACCTCTCCTTCAAACATGGTGTGGACCCTCTCGAGATCTGGCATCTCGGCTATGCAGGCCGGACACCACGATGCCCAGAAGTTCACCACGACCGGCTGGCCGCGAAGGTCTTCGAAACTACCCACCGAGCCGTCAAAATAGCTGAGAACCAATCCGTCGGTATCAGCAGTCTCGGTGACGGATTGGCCGGCTCCGATGACCGGATCGTCACCAAACCCCAGCGCACTGAACACGAGTAGGCCGATCGCAAACAGGACGACAGCGAGGATGAGGCCTATCAGCCACGCAGGCGTCTGACGCTTCTCTTCCGACATCCGACTCATTGTTACGCCTCCGAGTGGCCTAAACGATCAATGCCGTGCCGCCCGTGCCGGGTTTGTCAGCTATTCGACTATTCGACTCTCATTTGGCCCGGGGGAGAAACAGAGCCGAAACGCACATTTCCTCCCGTGGAGGAGCGGAAGCGACGTTGGGGAAGGTGGCCCGGAGGGCCGGAGGGGGCAAAGACGCGGAGAAGGAGCCCCCCTCACCGGCTCCGCCGGTACTCCCCCAAGACTCACTTCGTTCGCCGGGGGAGAAAACAGAGCCCCGACCATGGTCGGGGCTCCTTCCTTCGTGCGGAGGGGTGGTCTTGAGTTAGGAGGTGATGGCGTTGCGGATAGTGCCTACCTCGATCTTGCGGGCCTTGGCGGACTCGACGATCGGGATGGCCAGGGTCAGAACCCCGTTTTCGAGAGTGGCCTCGATCCCGTCCGGATCCAAGCCCTCTCCCAAGTAGAACCGTCGGGTGAATGTCCCCCGGGGGCGGCCGCGGCTCACCAAGCTGCCATCATCGGCAGCAGGCAGAGAACGGTCGACAGTAAGGGTGAGGGTCTTCTTCTCGACAGTCACATCGGTGTTCTCCTCGGAGACACCGGGTATGTCGACTGCGACCAGATATCTATCTTCTTCTCGATAAATGTCAGCCGCCATGAAGTTTCTGGGGCCGGCGCTCGGACGAGTCGACCAGCCGTAGTCATAGAACGGGTCAAATCGGTGGATCATGTTGCGTCAAACCTCCTGGTGATTGCGCTTGTGTCATTACCCGAGGGATTATGGATGAATAAATCTGATATGTCAAGTATCAGATTTACTAAGGCGTCATCTCGCGACCTGTTTCTCCTTCGTGACCAGGAACACACCGATGACCGATCGGCCAGTCGCAGGCATGGCCAAGGCAATCATCCGGGTGGCTGTTACGGCGAAGGTAGCGGACAATTACGATGCCCAGATGCCCGACAAATCTCAGAACCGCGTGCGACTCGAGTACCAAGACCGCGTAGCGCGCCGAACGGCAGGCTCGCCTCCAGAATGGACCACACGAAATGAGTAGGCGCAGGCGCAAGACGATCGGCTGGAGAGAATGGGTACAGCTCCCTCAGTTCGGTGTCAACGAGATGAAGGTGAAAGTGGACACCGGCGCCGACAGCTCATCCCTACACGCCTTCAACATGGAGCGATTCAGCCGGGATGACGGCGAGTGGGTGCGGTTTGAGATCCACCCGAGGCAGAGGTCCAGGAAGCCGGCGATCGTTTGCGAAGCCCTCGTGGTCAAAGAGCGAAAGGTCAAGAATCCGGGAGGCCGGACAGAGCTGCGGCCCGTCATCCGAACCAGGCCTGATCGTCGCCGGCAGGGAGATCGACGCCATGGTCAACCTGACCACCCGCGACGAGATGAGCTTTCGAATGCTGGTTGGACGCCGAACCATCCGAAAGCACTTCATCGTCGACCCGGGCCGGAGTTATTTGGGCGGCCGACCCGAGAAACTGAGCGAGAACAGTAAATGAAGATCGCAATCCTTTCGAGAAACGTCAGCCTTTACTCGACCCGCCGGCTCAAGGAGGCCGCCCTGGAGCGCGGTCACGAAGTGGCTGTTGTCGACTATCTGCGCTGCTACATGGAGATCACCGCCAGGCACCCGAAGGTGCTCTATAAGGGCAACGAGGTGCGGCCTGACGCGGTCATCCCGAGAGTCGGGGCCACATACACCTTCTACGGGGCGGCAGTCGTCCGACAATTCGAGTTGGCCGACGTGTTCACCGTCAATAGCTCACAGGCAATCAGCCGGTCTCGGGACAAGCTCCGCTCAATACAGCTTCTCTCTAGAGCCGGGGTCGGGTTGCCGACCACGAGCTTCGCCCACTCCACCCAGGACATTGACGGGATACTCGAGGTGGTCGGTGGGCCTCCGGTTGTGGTCAAGCTCCTCGAAGGAACCCAGGGTCTGGGGGTGGTTCTCGCCGAGACACGCAAGGCAGCAGAATCGGTGATAGTGGCCTTCCGCCAACTCGATGCCAACATTCTCGTTCAGGAATACATCAAGGAGGCCAACGGAGCCGACATCCGCGCCTTCGTAGTGGGCGGCGAGGTCGTGGCGGCGATGAAGCGCCAGGGCGCCGAGGGCGAATTTCGTTCCAACCTTCACCGTGGCGGAACCTCAGAAGTGGTGGAACTGACCCCCAACCAGAATGCGGCTGCTATCCGGGCCGCCAAAACCATGGAATTGAACGTTGCCGGCGTGGATCTGATTCAGTCGAAAGAGGGGCCGATGGTGCTGGAGGTCAACTCATCGCCAGGTCTCGAGGGCATCGAGGGCGTCAGCGACGTCGACATCGCCGACCGCATCATCGAGTTCATCGAGAATCATGCCGACGCAGGGTTGTCGGGGCTATCGAGTGTCTGAAGTTCGCGACGACCCGATCGCCATCGGTGGGGTGACCGTCCCAAGAGGACGGAAAATGCGAATCGATCTTCCTTTCGCCAAGGTGGCCACGGGCTCTGCGGAGTCCCTGCCTGTGGCCGTGATCAACGGTCGGACCCCGGGCCCGAGAATCTGGCTATCCGCCGCGATCCATGGCGATGAGCTGAACGGCATCGACATCGTGAGGCGTGTCCTCCGCAGGCTGGACGCCAAGAGCCTTCGAGGCGCGGTGATCGCGGTCCCCATAGTCAATCCCCTCGGGTTCATCATCGAATCGAGGTACCTGCCCGACCGCCGCGACCTGAATCGGTCATTCCCGGGCTCAAGACGGGGCTCCACCGCAGCCAGGCTGGCCCACCTCTTCATGGATGAGGTGGTCAGCCAATGCTCGGTGGGAATAGACCTTCACACCGCCACCAATCACCGGACCAACATTCCCCAGATAAGAGCAGACATCGACGATGCCGAGACCTTGAGGTTGGTCAAGGCCTTTGGGGCTCCATACACCATCCACGCCACAGCCCGGAAGGGCTCACTACGGCGGGCGGCGACGAAGTTGGGGGCCACCGTTCTGCTCTACGAAGCAGGACAGCCGCATCGCTTCGACGACGATGCGATCGAAACCGGGGTGACCGGGGTGCTCAGATGTTTGCGCTCACTGAGAATGATCGATGCCAGACTGCCACGGTCAAAACCGACGCGACTCATCCGCCGTACCCGGTGGGTGCGAGCCCGGCGAGGAGGACTCGCGGAGATGATGGTGAAGCTGGGCGACCATGTCGAAACGGGTCAACCGATCGCTGCCATCTCCGACGCGTTCGGAACCCGTCCGACCCAGGTAAAGGCGACGGACACCGGCTGGATAATCGCGCGGACCCTTCGACCTCTGGTGAACTCGGGAGATGCCCTGGTCCACATTGCCACCTCAGAAGGACCCGACTCCGACGAACCTGCCGAGAGGCAGCGCTAGTGGCCCATCTCACAAATGATTGTGGTGTCTCTCACACCACTTGTGCGACGGACCACTAGGAAGCTTTCTGAATCTCCTCTAGCCAGCGACGCCGGATGGATCTTCGCTCCTTGGGAGTGTGCCCACCCCAGATTCCCTCGCCCTGGTTGGTCTCGATGGACCAGGTGAGACATTCGGCAGCGACAGGGCACGACGCACATACCGCCTTGGCGCGTGCAGCGCCGATGAGGTCCTCGGCGTCAGGGAAGAACGACACGTCATCGACAATTGACAGGCATGCCGCCTCGTCTCGCCAGCGGGAGAACTTCACATCAAACATTTGTGCACTCATCATTGGTAGAACCTCGTAAACGCAGGATCAAGGGATTTCGTTCCCACAAGAGCCTGGAGCCGATTTCTCGGCCAGACCACCTGGTGCAACATCGCGAAAGTTCGTCGGCGTATCTCCGCAACGCGCCACTAATGCGTCGCGGTTGCGTCCGGGTCGAGACGGCCTAGCTCTGCTCTCGCCACCGACCGGCGGTGGACCTCGTCGGGCCCGTCGGCTATCTGGAGCCAACGTCCCATCGAGTACAGGGCTGCCAGCGGAAAGTCCTCGGTGAACCCTGCAGCCCCGAACAGCTGTATCGCCCGGTCGGCCACGTTGGTCAGCACCGCCGGTGCGACCACCTTGATCGCGGCGATCTCGGTGCGCGCTGCCTTGGAACCGACGCTGTCGATCATCCACGCAGTCTTGAGGACGAGAAGCCGGGCTTGTTCGATCTGGATCCTTGCCTCGGCGATCCACTCCCTGATGACGCCTTGATCCGAAAGAGGCTTGCCGAATGCGATCCGGGCTTGAGACCGTTGCACCATCAGGTCGAGGCACCTCTCAGCGGCGCCAATGGCCCTCATGCAGTGATGAATCCGCCCCGGACCGAGACGAGCCTGAGCGATCGCGAAGCCGCCGCCTCGCTCGCCCAGCAGCGCTCCGGCAGGCACCCTCACCGAATCGAAGCTGATCTCGGGGTGACCACCCCGGTCTTGATATCCGAACACCGTCGGTTCCCGTTCGATCTTCACGCCGGGCGTATCGAGAGGCACGATCACCATCGACTGACGACGATGCGGTTCGGCATCCGGGTCTGTGATCCCCATCAGAATGGTGAACTTGCAACGAGGGGACGCCGCTCCCGAGCTGAACCACTTTCGACCGCTGATGACGAAGGAGTCACCATCGGCTTCAATCCGGGTTCTCACGTTGGTCGCATCGGAACTGGCAACGTCCGGTTCGGTCATCGAAAAGGCGGACCGGATCTCACCGTCGAGCAGCGGTATCAACCATGTGGCCTCCTGCTCAGGCGTGCCAAACATGTGCAGAATCTCCATGTTGCCGGTGTCGGGAGCCGAGCAATTGAGGGCTTCTGGAGCGATGTGGGGACTTCGGCCCGTAATCTCTGCAAGCGGGGCGTACTCGAGGACCGACAGGCCGGCACCCAGCTCGACATCAGGCAGGAACAGGTTCCATAGCCCTCGGGAACGCGCTTCAGCCTTGAGCTCCTCGACCACCGCAGGATGGTGGTGGGGATCCCCGGACGACGTCATCTGCTCTCGATAAACCGGCTCCGCCGGGTACACGTGCGACTCCATGAACTCGAAAAGGTGTGTCCTCAGCTCCTCGACCCGGCCGCTGTATGCAAAGTCCATTGGTGAAACTTAGTGCCGTGTCACTATTCGACTTGGTCGCGCTCCTCAACCGGACTGTCGTCCTCAACGTCGTCGTAGGTCATTGGTGGGATTTGGACCGGCCCACGTCTTGGCCGACTCCGTGTTATCTCGCCCCAAAGCAACCAGCCGGATAGCAATGCCACGAAAATGAGCCGGAGCCACAAGCCGATCGCGACTGCCACCGCCGCAGTGACGAAGAAGATGACGTTGGCAATCCGCTCGCCCTTTTCAGGGGCAACCTTCTCCAACAGTGAGGTCAGCAGGTGTCCTCCGTCGAGCGGACGCACGGGAAGCCAGTTGAGCAAGCCCCAGAACAGGTTGACCCAAATCAGGCTGTTGAGGACGAATCCGGTCACACCGGTATAGGGACCGGTGCTCACAACCACCAACCAGACCAGTCCGCCGAACACAACTCCGACTGCCGAGCCCGCCGCGGCGACGAGGGCCCGGCGACCGGGGCCAAAGCCTTCGGCTGGAGCGGTCCAACTCGTCAGCCCACCAATCGCGTTCAGCTCGATCTCGACGGTTGAGCCAATCCCCCTTGCGGTGAGGGCATGACCCAACTCGTGAATGAGGATGGAGAAGAAGATGATTCCGATCCAGGCAAAGACCCGGAACAAATCGCCTGTCTGCCAACCAAGAATGGCGGCTATGACGAGGAACGACGGCCTCACCTTCACTGGAATGTCGAAGAGCCTGAATGAGATCACACCTATATCTTGGTCGCCCTCCAAGGCTTTAGGCGAAATCTTGCTCGCCCCCTGAGTTCTCGGCCAAGTCGGGCCGCGACGCTCCCCCGAGGAGACTCCTAGTTACGCTCAAGGAATGCACGATGACCTGCGGGCGGCAGTCGCCGCCGACATGCCCCGACTCCAGACTCTCCTCTTCGACCTGGTACGGCTCCAGTCAGTGAGCACCTTCGGGCACGATCCGGCACTAGTGCGCGATGCCGCAGAGCGCATCCGCTCGAGCCTCGATGACGCAGGCCTCTCCAACACTCAGCTGTTGGAGGGTGGTGGCCATCCGGCAGTATTTGGCGAGATCAAGGCACCCCAGGGCGCCCCAACCCTCCTCCTCTATGCCCATTACGACGTGCAGCCTCCAGGTCCCATCGAAGATTGGGACACCGGTCCTTTCGAGCCTTTCGAGAAGGACGGAAGGATCTACGGACGCGGCGCCTCGGATGACAAGGCGGGCATAGTCATGCATCTCGGCGCTATCGCGGCGCACGGAGAGAGCTTGCCTGTCGGTGTCCAAGTCTTCCTCGAGGGTGAGGAGGAGGCGGCGTCGGAGAGTCTTCCCAAGATCCTCTCCGACTATTCGCACCTGCTGACACCGGATGTGATCGTCATCGGCGACGGCGGCAACTGGGATGTCGGCGTTCCGGCCTTCCTCACCTCCCTTCGTGGCATCGCGGCGTGCTCGTTCGAGCTGCGAACCCTGAAGGCCCCGGTCCACTCGGGTCAATTCGGCGGAGTCTTCCCGGATGCGCTCATTGCGATGTCGAAGCTTCTCGCATCTCTCCTCGATGACGACGGAAAAGTTGCAATCCCTGGTCTAGTGGCCGGCGAGATCATCGGTCTCGATGTTCCCGAGGAGATGGCCCGAGCTCAGGCCGGTGTAGTCGACGGTGTCGACCAAATCGGAACCGGGTCGATCACGTCCCGACTGTGGTCACAGCCAGCAGTCTCGGTTCTCGCCATCGATGCCCCAAAGGTCTCGGAGGCAATCAACCAGCTTGTGCCGGCCGCCAGCGCAAAGGTGAGTCTCCGTATCGCCCCCGGCGAGGACAGCAAAGGCGCTCTCCAGGCCTTGAAGGATCATCTCGTGGCAAACGCGCCGTGGGGCACATCCCTTGATTTCTTCTACGAGGAGTCCGGCGACGCGTCGATCCTCGACGTCGACAACTTCGCGGTCGCGGCCTGGACCGTGGCATTCAACGAGGCATACGGAACCGACCCGGTGCAAATGGGTGCCGGTGGGTCAATCCCGTTCATCGCCACGTTTGTCGAGATGTTCCCCAATGCCCCGATTCTCGTCATCGGATGCGGGGACCCCACCAGTGCGATCCATGCCCCCAACGAGAGTCAGGATCTGGGCGTCCTGGAGAAGTCTGTGCTTTCGGAGGCGATCGCGTTCCGATTGCTCGCCGATCGGGCCTCTTAATGCAACATCGCGAGAGCATGTCGGCGTACCTCCCCGATACTGCCCCAGTGACTAACCGTTCGTGACGACGAACCCGTTCTGCCGCCACGCCTCATAGACGACGACCGCTGCCGAGTTGGAGAGGTTTATCGATCTGACGCCGGGCACCATCGGGATCCGGAGTAACTGGTCGATCCACGGAGCCGTCTGAACCCTTTCGGGCAGGCCAACCGACTCGGGGCCGAACAGCAGGGCGTCACCGGGCTGGTATTGGACGTCTGAATAGAGATGATCTCCATCAACGGTAAAGGCGAACACTCGCGACGGATTGGCTGCAGACCTCCACGTCTCGAGATCCGGGTGAACCGAGACAACGGCCTTGTCCCGGTAGTCCATCCCGGCCCGTCTCAAGCGGGCGTCGTCCATCTCGAACCCCAGAGGTTCGATCAGATGGAGACGGCAACCGGTGACTGCGGCCAATCGCATGGCATTGCCAGTGTTTGGCGGGATCTCGGGGTGGAAGAAGGCAATGTCGAACATCACCGGATACTGAAGAGCCTGAGTTCGGTGTCCTCGGCTTCCTTCAAACCGTCATAGTCGATCTCGACGGCCTCGATGCCCCGGGCTTCGGCGAGGACGATGGCTTGGGGTGCGATCGACTGGGCCGTGAGGATTCCTCGGACCGGCGCCAGCCTCGAGTCGTTGTCGAGCCGCTCGATGTACCGCGCCAGCTGTTCCACGCCGTCGATGTCACCCCTCCTCTTGACCTCCACGGCCACAGTCACGCCATTCGCATCTGCACAAAGGAGGTCCACCGGGCCGATATCAGTCGGAAACTCGCGGCGGATGAGAGTAAGGCCCTCTTCCAGAATCCACGGCTTGTCCGCAAGGAGAGCCTGGAGATGATCCTCCACCCCGTCTTTGACAAGACCGGGATCGTCACCCAGGTTGTGGGTCACGTCCTGGATGATCTCGTGGAGCGTGATTGTCAGGCGCTCACCCTTCTTATTGCTGACCACCCAGCGATCGTCGGACGTCTCCAGCACGTTGGGCGACACCATCCAGTTGAGGGGCTTCGACGCGTTGCCATCGGAGTGGATGGCGAGCGTGCCATCGGCCTTGACCATGATCAGACGCACCGCCTCGGGTAGATGGGCGTCTAGTCGACCGGAATAGTCGACGGTGCATCGGGCGATCACCAGTCTCACGGAACGGCGAGGGTACTGGCGGCGCGAACCCTCCGAGCCATGATCGAACCGGATGCGAACAAGACTGCGACCACCAGCCAGCCAGGCGAATAGGTGCCCAAGGCGTCGACCGAGAGACCCATGAGTGGTGCCCCGAGCCCGAAGCCGAGTAAGAACCCCAGGAGCACCACACCGGTTCCTCGGCCCACACCACCCTCGGGCGAGAGGTCCATGACAGCCAACATGCCAACAGAGTTCCACGCCACGGCTCCGATTCCGAAGAGAAGGGCGGCGAATATCAGCAGCCACGGCGAAACCGGCGACGAGGCAGCCCAGGCCAGAACGAGGGCGGCAATGGTGGATTCGATCGACAGAATCCACAATACGCGACCATGACCCAGTCGTCGCTCGGCGATTGGCCCCCATGCGATCCGGGATGCAACACCGACGAGCCCGATGCCGGCCAATAGCCACCCGGCGGCACCAACGCTCCATCCCTGTGCCTCCTGAACGAACAAGGGGAGGAAGGTAAATGCGGCTGAGGTGGCCAAGCCCGTGACTGCGCCGTACGCGGCTATCCACTTCACCGCCACCGGTACTGGAGGCCTTTCGGCACGGTTCGACGGAGGTGGCGATGGATTGGCGGAGGATCTGCCCCAGAGGCTCCCTAGGCCAACGAGAGGAATCACGAGGAAGACAAGCACTGCAGGTCTCCAACCCCACAGGCCGGCAAAGAGGGGCAAGAGGGCACCTCCGAGGAATGTGCCAACCTGAACTCCCGATTGCTTGATGCCAGTGATAACACCTCGACGCCCGGCGTCGACGTTCTCAATGATGAGGGCATTTGAGGCGGGGTTGCCCCACCCCTGGGGAATCCCGCTGAACAAGGCCGCCGCCACGAGAAGGAGATATGTGGGTGCCAGCGCGATGCCACTGAAGGTGAACAGACCGATCCCGAGCGCCGCACCGGATGCCCTGACTCCTCCCCAATGGTCGGTGATTCGCCCGAACGCCGGCGAAAGCAGCCCGCCGGTGATAGCTGCGGCAGTCACGAGGATCCCGATCTGCCAGCGGTCGGCATCGAACTCCGCGATGAGGTCGGCAGCGAGCACGCCAAAGACAACAAGCGGGAAGGTGGCGACGGTCATTGTCAGGGTCCCTACGAGACCGAGTTCGAATCTGGTGAGCCTTCGCATCGTGAGGCAAGTTAGACAGACCGCTAGGTGTATTGATCCGGAGGGTTGGATACGCGGCTGATGGGTGGGGCCGCCTATGGCCAACTAGCTTCGGTCTGATGCCAGAGGCCTGGACATGACACGAATCGTGATTGGAAGCGAGAAAGGCGGATACCTGCTCACAGGCGACAGCGGGGGGTGGTCAGTCGAAGGGCCGTTGTTTCCGGGTTGGAAAGTGACGGCGTTCGGCAGGGACAACGGCATGCACTTGGCCGCCGTTGCCAGCAATTGGTTTGGTGTCGGGATTCACCGCAGCGAAGATCTGGTCAACTGGGAGCCGATAGACAGACCACCGGCCTGGCCCGAAGACTCCGACCGAAAGATGGAACAGCTTTGGAGGTTCCATCACGATGGCAAGCGGCTCTGGGCCGGCGTCGCCCATGCCGGCCTATTTACTTCTACCGACGCGGGAGTCACCTGGAATCCAGTCGATGGGCTCAACGAGCACCACACTCGGCCCGATTGGGAGCCAGGGCTCGGAGGCCTAACTGCCCACCGGATACTGACAGCAGGGAATCAGGTGTGGGTCGCGATCTCTGCGGTTGGCGTCTTCCGATCGGACGATGGCGGAGCGACCTGGAGTCCAAAGAACGACGGAGTCCCGCCGGTTGACTCACCGGAAAATGGTCCCCGACCCGAGGTTGGATATTGCGTGCACGGCCTCGCCCAAGACGCTGAAAATCCGATGACCATCTGGAGGCAGGATCATCGCGGCGTGTTCAGAACCACCGACGGGGGCGACAGCTGGGTACGGATCGAGAATGGGCTTCCAGCGAATTTCGGGTTCGTCATGTGGCGAGATCACGGAAGCGGAAGAATGTTCACGGTTCCCCTCGAGTCGGATGAGAATCGAGTGCCAGTGGATGGGAGACTGCGGGTTTACCTCTCGGACGACCGCGGCGAGACCTGGTGGGTCGCGGGCACCGGCTGGCCGGATGCCCCCCAGTTCAGCGGCGTTCTTCGAGGAGCCTTCGACGGTGATGGGGAGGGCCGTTTCGTCTTCGGAACCACAGGCGGGAGGGTCTGGATCACCAACGACAACGGCGAGACCTGGGAGTGCCTCGAGGCGTCTTTCCCCCGAATCGGCGCGGTCTCTCTCCTCTGATGGCCACAATCATTCTTCCCCGGCTTCTCGGCCAGGCAACTCGAAACGGCCTGCGGCAGGAGGTGGACGGAGAGGACCTGGCTTCAGCCCTGGACGGACTGTTCACACGGGAGCCGTCTCTGAAAGCTCACCTGCTCGACGAGACCGGTTCGATCCGCCAGCACATTCTGATATTCGTTGACGGCCGACGAGCCCAACTCGGCAGTGCCATCGAATCATCCAGCGAGATTCGGATTCTCCAGGCCGTCAGCGGCGGCTGATCAGGATTCGTCCTTTGCCCTGGTGGGTCGGTTGAAGACGAACCAGACGGCATAAACGCCAACCAGCAGCAGAATGACCCGGACGACCTGATTGTCGATCAGCAAAAAGGCTGAGAAGCCGAGTGGCAGCGTGATCGCAATCAACGCCACCTACTTCATCCTCTTTGTCAGACCACCTTCGCGGCAACCGCGAATCATCCTGCAGAACACTTGTGATTGAGCATCCAGGAATGGAACCGGTCAGAGGACATCGAGAAGAAGAAGGCGGCCAGGATCACGAGATCGAAAGTAGGAGCAGCGAGATCACCATGCTGGGGTACACCAAAGCGAGACAGATCAGCCCAAAGGTGAGATAATTGCCCTTCAGCACGCGGCTCCGAAGCTTCCGGGGCGCCTTCGTTTGCGCGGTCACCTGTTCCATCGGGGCAGAACCCATTGAGTCAGGATTCTGACAGCGAGCCGGGAAACAGTCCGCCCTCGCTCGCTCTGCTCGTTGGGGGACGGTCAGCCCGCTCCACAGGGGCCAAACGAACTCAAAAACCAGGTTGGCGAACAATCATCGTCAGCCGCTTGGTAACTTCCTGCCGATGAGATTCACGGAGCCCGGTTGCCGATAGTCACCCCGGCCAAATACCGGGAGATGTTCGCCGCCGCCAGGAACGGGCGCTACGCCTACCCGGCCATCAATGCCACCTCTTCGTCGACCCTTCTTGCCGCACTCGAAGGCTTCAGCGAGGCCGAGTCCGACGGGATCATCCAGGTTTCGTATGGAGGCGCCGAGTTCGCGTCAGGCCAATCAAACAAGAGCATGTCGATCGGAGCCCAGGCGCTGGCCGAGTTCGCTCATGTTGTCGCCGAGCAATATCCGGCCAACATTGCTCTCCACACCGACCACTGCCCACCCGACCGAGTCGATGGGTTCATTCGCCCCTTGCTGGAGATATCGCGAAGCCGAATGGCCGATGGCCTGGGGCCTCTCTTCCAATCCCACATGCTCGACGCGTCGTCGATTCCTATGGAGGAGAACCTTGCTCTCGCGAGTGAGTTGCTCGACAAGTGCGCCGACCTCGGCATCATTCTGGAACTCGAGATCGGGATTGTTGGCGGCGTGGAGGACACCACGGACCATGAGAGGATCGATCCCACCAAGCTCTACACCTCTCCCGATGACATGGTGCAGGTCTCCGAGGTTCTCGGCACCTTCGACCGCGGCCACTATCTGTTGGCTGCCGTATTCGGCAATGTCCACGGCGTCTACAAGCCAGGAGCAGTGAAACTCGACCCCAAGATTCTCCGTGATGGGCAGGCTGCGGTCGCACAGCGGTTTGGCGAAGAGGCCCGTCACTACCTTGTCTTTCATGGGGGCAGCGGCTCCACTCTGGGGGAGATCCACGAGACTCTCTCATACGGTGTCATCAAGATGAACATCGACACCGACGGCCAGTACGCGTACACGAGGCCGATCGTCGACCATGTAATGACCAACTACTCAGGTGTCCTGAAGGTCGATGGTGACGTAGCCGACAAGAAGACCTACGACCCGCGCTCCTACATGAGGAAAGCCGAGAAGGGGATGACAGCCCGAGTGGTTGAGGCCTGCACGAGCCTCAAGTCTGCAGGCATGACCCTCCGGTGACCTACGACCCACGCCACCGTACCTGGGCAACCTCCGACCGATTCGTCCCGAAACGCTTCGTCCGCCCCTTCGTCGAGTTCACCCGGGTCGAGGCGTCGTCCGGGATCGTCCTCCTGGTTGCGGCCATCGCCGCCATCCTCTGGGCAAACTCGGCCTTCTCCGACACCTACTTCCGGATCTTCGACACGCATCTCACAGTCGAATTCTTCGACTTCCACTTCGAGGAGAGTCTTCGTGAGATCATTAACGACGGCCTCATGGCCATCTTCTTCTTCGTGGTCGGCCTGGAGATCAAACGCGAACTGGTAACTGGAGATCTGCGCGACCCCAAGGCAGCCGCCCTGCCGGTCATGGCGGCGCTGGGCGGCATGATCGTCCCGGCCGCCATCTACGTCATGATCAACGCGCAGACCGGTGGCGAGGCTGTCCAGGGTTGGGGAATTCCAATGGCAACAGACATCGCCTTCGCCGTTGGCATCGTCGCGATGCTCGGTTCCCGCGTGCCTACTGGGGCCAAGTTGTTTCTACTTGCATTGGCCATCACAGATGACATTGGAGCCATTGCCGTCATAGCGATTTTCTACACCGAGGAGCTCAACGTCGGGTTTTTCGCTTTGGCGCTTGGGGGTTTGGCATCGGTGTGGATCGCCCTGAAGGTGGGTATCAGATCCTTGACCTTCTACCTCCCAGTGGCCCTCTTGATCTGGTTCTTCACCCTCGAATCAGGCGTTCACGCCACGCTGGCCGGTGTCGCGCTTGGTTTCCTGACACCGGCACGCCCCTTCTACAAGCCACGCGAGTTTGATGAGAGGGTTCGCACGATTCTCGACCAGTATCCCGTTGAGGTCGATGGGGTTCGCGCTCAAGAGCACGCCGACCATGAGGCGCTGCTGCTCAGCGACATCGCAACCGAGTCGGTCTCGCCTCTCAATCGGTTTGAGCACAAGCTGGTGCGTTGGAGCTCATTCCTGATCGTCCCGCTTTTCGCCCTGGCGAACGCCGGGATCGACTTCAGAAGCACGTCCTTCAGCGAGGCCATGACCTCCACCGTCGCCTTGGGCGTAGCTGCAGGGCTGGTCGTGGGCAAGATATTGGGGATCACGATATTCACCTTTGCCGCCGTGAGATTGGGGATGGGTCGACTGCCCGCAGGCACGACCTGGACCCATGTGTTCGGTCTTGCGGCCATAGCTGGGATCGGATTCACAGTGTCGCTCTTCATTGCCGGCCTCGCCTTCTCCGACCCCCACCTCGTCGACCTGGCGAAGGTAGGGATCTTCTCAGGTTCCCTTGTGGCTGGAATCGTTGGCACGGTCATTCTCTTGACGATCCGCCCTCCCAAGTCCGAATGAGCCTCCCTCCCGAGTCCATCATCTGCGTCGAGTGCGGTGGCACGGCGCATCTGCTCTCATTTCTCCCCGTGGACGAGAACCCAGAGCCGGGAACATCGTTTGCCTATCGCTGCTCCGACTGCATTGACCGGTTCGATGTGGTCTGGGAGGAGGCCGAAGACGATTGAGGGCGCGTCAGTCTGCCCACAAGGGCACGTTGATCGAGTCGGCGTCGAGCCCTGCACGCCGGCAGAACCCGTAGAAGGCTTCGCTGGGAACACCTTTCCATTCCAGATCGTCAAGGCTCTCCTCGATAGGCACATCGAGCCGCAACGTCGTGAGCTCGCGGTAGAGGAACGCTTTCTCGAGATTGGCCTGAAGGGTGGCGGCGAGCTTGGTGGCACTGCGAACGGTGACCTCCCAGTCATCCGACGACGCCGGAATCATCTCCAGCCTGGGGTATCGGGCGAGCACGGCCGAGGTCGACTTGGCGCCCCAACCTGGCAGCCCGGGGACACCGTCGGCTGTGTCGCCAACAAGGGCCAGGTAGTCAGGGATCGACTCGGGGTGGACCCCGAATTTCTCAACCACGGCGTCCTCGTCGTACATCTTCTGCTCACGACGGGCATAAGTCACGATTCGATTGCCCACCACAGCCTGGGTGAGATCCTTGTCCGGTGTGACAATGACGACCTGTTCGACATCCTCAACCCAGCGGATGGCGGCAGTGGCAAGGGCGTCGTCGGCTTCGAACTCAATGTTCCGCCAGACCACAACACCGATCGACTCGAGGGCCTCTTCTGCGAGCGGGAACTGAGCCAGTACCTCCTCTTCGATGCCGACCCCCGTCTTGTAGCCGGCAAACATGTCGTTGCGGAAGGACTCGATGACGGTGTCAAAGCTGGCGGCAAGGTGGGTGACCCTGGGCTCCCTCAACAAGGCCAGCGTCGACACGATGATTCCCAGGGTCGCCCTGATATCGGCGCCATTGGCACCGATGACAGACTCCTTTCGACCGTAGTGGGCACGAAACAACTCGTAGGTACCATCGAGAACATGGAGCAGCACGAACCAGATCCTACGACGGAGGACCAGGCCGATCCCTGGGATGACTTCTCGGCCCGGTTTGGCGAACTCGGCACGCACCTCAAGACCACCTACTCCAGTGTCGCCCGAGACCGCGGACCGTCGGAGGAAGAGATCCAGGGCGCGTTCGCCACGTTGGTCGGGGCCTGGGATCAGGTAGCGGAGTCGATCTCGAGCGCTCTTCGGGACCCCGCAACACGAGAGCAGTTGAAGAAGGCAGCTAGCTCATTCGCCAATGCCGTGGGGACGACATTGAGTCAGCTCGGCGAGGAGATCACCGCGCAGGATGCTGACGAGGAGGAGTGATGGTCAACCGGCTGGGGACGCCTGTCACACAGCCCTGGCCATGACTCTCACCGGCATGGGCATACCAGAGGTTTACATCGGATCGTTCTCCGACTGGTCGTCACGGAACCTTCTGGTCAACCCCGGGCCGCGCCCTTGATCAGCCGGCGAGCCATCGACGCGATCGAAGCCAGTGACACCGATGACCTACTCCGGGTCATTGACGGATATTGCGCCGCTCTGGAATGGGAGCTGTTGCTGGAACTGAAGACCCGCTGTCGCGAGGCGTTGAGTCGTGGAAAGCAACTCTGGGGAGTCGAAGAGCACATCCGTTACCGCCTCGCTCTCGAGGCCCCGGCGAGAGTCGCCGGGCCAATCGTCTCTGAAGGCCAATCACGATTCACGCTTGGCCCCCTTGCCGAGGTTGTGGCGAGCACCAAGAACTGGCGAGATCTCGAGCCACACCTCGAAGCAGGGCCTGTTCGAAGAACCGTTGCTGCCGAGAGGGTGATTCGTGGTGACGAAGTGGACGAGGACATCGCTGATCTGCCGTCCTCGATCATGGATTGGGAGCCCCTATATCCGCTCGCCAAATACAAGGCGGATCGGGTGCAAACCCCATCTCCCGGCACTCCCGAGATGGTCGAGACGAACCTGCCCACCGACTTCGAGGCAATGGCCGACCCGGCCTCTGAAGATGCCCTTGGCGACCTGGTGCAGCCCTGGACCGGGGAGTCCAACGGACGCTGCCAGACCGTCACCGTCCAGGGCAGCCATCTTCAAGCCATAAGAGCCCTGGGTCTGACTCAGGCTCGGGTGGCTCGCTTGGATACCGGAGGCATATTGCAATGGATGGCCTGGGCCGGTGCGTCGGGTGGGGCCCACGGACGGCGCCGCGGGTCCGCGTCCGGGCGGTATCTCGCTTGGTGGGTCATCACCAACCTGGCCGATCTCGACTGGCCGGCCGATCCGGCCGCAGTCGGCGAGGCAGCCCAACGATTGAAATGGCATTGGTTTGACGACGGCAGCCCCGACACAGGGTGGGTCTTGCGTCTGTCGGTCGAAGACCAGGCCAGCAATCTCGCCTGGGCGATCAGCGCAATCGACGTCGACTAGATGTGACAACGGGGACGTTCATCACGCCTCGTCGATCAGCACGACGCGGGTATGCCAGCCAGTGGCCCCGTTGGGCGCTGCACGATGCTCCTCCTCGGTCTGAGTGTTGCCGTCGCCGTCGGTAGCCCTGACCCGAAGGTTGTGACGACCAGGAGGAGCCTCCCAATTGATCTTCCACTGTCGCCACGAATCATCGGTCAGTGACTCAGACAGCTCGGCCTCTACCCACGGCGCGCCATCGCCGAGCTGGACCTCGACCTTTGATATGCCTCGGTCCGGGGCCCAGGCCACACCCGCCACCACCCGCTCGCCCTCGTAGGGGAGGCGAGACAAGGTTGGTGCGTCGATACGGCTCTGGGTCTTGACCGGCGCTTCCTTGGACCACCCTCGTGGGATCCAATAGGCGTCGAACTCATCCCAGCCGGTCAGCTCGATCTCGGCAAGCCACTTGGTCGCCGACACATACCCGTAGAGGCCGGACACTACGAGCCGGGCCGGGAATCCGTGCTCGAAGGGGAGTGGTTCGCCGTTCATGCCAACGGCGAGAAGGGCCTCGCGACCGTCGTAAATGGCTTCGACGGGGAATCCGACGGTGAAGTTGTCGACGGCACGACCCACAACCTGCTCTGCGTCCGGGCGGACACCGGCACGATCCAGGATCTCCGTAAGAGGGACACCGAGCCACTTGGCATTCCCGACGAGGTCCCCCCCGACCTCATTGGAGACGCATGACAGGGTGATGTGGCGTTCGACCATCCGCATGTCCAGCAGGTCGAAATAGGAGATCTCGTATGGTCGGTCGACCCTGCCTTTGATCTTGAGAGTCCAGTCGGGAAGGGAGACCCTCGGGACTGAAAACGCAGTATCGATGCGGTAGAACTCGGGATTCGGAGTCACCACCGTCGCCAGCCCATCGATACCGAGTTCGGCGGCCGGCGGCACCGGAGGCAGGGCTTCGGCCGCAGCGGGCAAGGCGACCTCGGCTCGCCCTGCCGCAGTCCGTTTGGCTCGTTCCAGGATCGACCGACCCAGGCCAGCCGACAGCGCAGCCACGCCGAAAACAGCGGTGAGGCCCAAGATCAGCGATCGACGGGACACGTCGGCCGGTTCCTCTACGTCCCTCGCAGGAGAAGGGGGCAGTCGATAGAGCCATTGCAGGGTGGCGAGGCTCGTCAAGGCAGCCAGACCGGCCGGGATGATCGCTATCCCCAGCGAGAATTGGGGATCGCGGGACGCAGCCAGAGCGGCAACCACACCAAAGCCGATGAACACGGTGACTGCGATCCCGAACCTGGCCCTGGCAAAGACGCCGACTACGGCTCCGATCGTGATGGTGACCACAGCAATCCCGATCAGAAGGACCAACTTGTCGCTGGTGCCAAACACCGCGATGGCCCAATCCTTCACGGGTTTCGGAGAGGCGTCGATGACCCAGTTCCCCAGCCCTTCGATAAGCGATGGAAAGCCGGTGAACAGGCCGGCAGCCAGCTCGGAAACACCGAGGCCCAGGGCTGCCGCCGCCCCGCCGGAAAGGCCGTCACGCACACGAGTACTCACACCGATGAGAGTAGGACCGGTCTCGCTAATCTCGGTTAAAGCTCTGCGACGGGGCCGGGGCCAGACCGCGAAGACGATGGCCAAGTGAATTGGGGCCGGACTGGCGATCGGGGTCGCGGTCGGAGCCGCATGCAGAGCGGCAAAGGGAACAGCGCGCAAACCGAAGAATTGATGCGACCGTACCCTGAGGAAATGTTCAAAGTCGAAACCGGAGAAGATGGCCAGGATCGGTGCTGGTGGGGAGTCGAACCCGAGATCTATCGTGAGTACCACGATTTGGAGTGGGGTCGACCCACTCTCGATGACACCCGACTATTCGAGAAGATCTGTCTCGAGGGCTTCCAGGCCGGGTTGTCGTGGTTGACCATCCTGCGGAAGCGAGCCAATTTCAGACAGGCGTTCGCAGGTTTTGACATGCTGAAGGTGGCCCAGTTCGGGGAGGATGAGGTCGAAGATCTCCTGACGGACGCCGGCATCGTGCGTCATCAGGGCAAGATTCGGTCGACCATCAATAACGCCCAACGGGCCCAGGATTTGGCCGATGAGCACGACTCTCTTAGCAACTACTTCTGGGGGTGGGCACCCGCGAAATCGACTCCGCCCACAGAGATCCCGGCCACCACCGAGACTTCGACGGCTCTGTCGAAGGATCTCAAGAGTCGTGGTTGGAGTTTCGTCGGGCCCACAACGGTCTACGCCTTCATGCAGGCGATGGGCCTGGTCAATGATCATCTCGACGGCTGTCACGTCCGGGAGGACTGCGCAGAAGAACGCCGACACGTGTTGCAGCAGATTCTCTAGCGTTGACGTCGTGATCGAGAGGCCAGCCTTCACCATCGGAATCGAAGAGGAGTACCTCGTCGTCGACAGGGAGACGAGGGATCTGGTCAAGAGCCCGCCACAAGCCATGTGGACATCGCTTCACGACGTGCTCGGCTCACAGGTCACCACTGAATTCCTCAAAGCCCAGATCGAGGTAGGAACCAAAGTTTGCGCAAACGTGGCCGAGGCGAGGGAAGATCTGACCCGCCTGCGACGCGACATCTCGAGTGTCGTGAAAGAGTATGGGGCAGCCATCATCGCCTCGTCCACACATCCCTTCGCCAACTGGGCGATGCAGGAGACAACGGAAGCCCCGCGCTACCGGAGCCTTGCGGCTGACTACCAACAGGTCGCCCGCCAGCTGGTCATCTGCGGAATGCATGTGCACGTTGGCATCGAAGATCCTCATCTTCGGATCGACCTGATGAACCAGGTGAGATACATGCTTCCGCACCTTCTCGCTCTCAGCACGTCATCGCCGTTCTGGGACGGCAAACTGACCGGGCTCCTCGCCTACCGGCTGGTGATATTCCGGAACCTGCCCCGGACCGGAATCCCCCAGGAGTTCGACTCATGGGGTGAATACGAGCGAACGGTGGACATTTTGGTCGAAGCGGGCCTCATCGAAGACGCCAGCAAGCTCTGGTGGGACATCCGCCCGTCCAGCCGGTACCCAACCCTGGAGATGAGGGTCGCCGATGTGTGCACCAGGCTCGAGGATGCGCTCACGGTCGCTGCCCTCTACCAGTCCCTCCTGGCCATGCTCTACCGGCTTCGCCGCCAGAACCAGCGTTGGAGGACCTACACGCCACTCCTGATCTCGGAGAACATCTGGCGGGCACAACGATACGGAACCGAAGGGTCGTTGGTCGACTTCGGCAAAGGGACGCTGGTGCCCTTCGCCGATCTGGTGGAGGAGTTCATCGAGATCCTGGCCATCGACGCAGTTGAGCTGGGAACGCGAGACGAGCTGCGTCATGCCCGAACCATTGTGGCTGAAGGAACGAGCGCCACTCGCCAGATTGCCGTGTATGAGAACGCTCGGGACGAAGGGGCCGGTGAACGGGAGGCCCTTGAAGCTGTCGTCGACCACTTGATCGACGACACGATGTACGGTCTTTGAGCCGTCCACCCAACCAACCGACTTGGAGAAGATCTTGACCCACGCCATCCGCATCGCCGTGAGCCTCCAGCCACAACACGCTGAGTTCTCTGAGCTGAGGGCAGCAGCCGTCCGAGCAGAGGAGATGGGCGTGGATATCATCTTCAACTGGGATCACTTCTTCCCGCTCATGGGCGATCCCGAGGGGAAGCACTTTGAATGCTGGACCATGCTCGGTTCTTGGGCAGAGGTCACCGAGAAGGTCGAGTTCGGTCCATTGGTCACTCCGGTGACCTACCGCAACCCCGACCTTCTGGCCGACATGGCCCGCACCGTCGACCACGCCTCCGACGGCCGGCTGATATTGGGTTTGGGTTCAGGATGGTTTGAGCGCGACTACGACGAGTACGGATACGAGTTCGGCACTGCGGGCGGCCGTCTCGCCTCCCTGAAGGAGGCACTTCCCCGCATCGAGAAGCGATGGAAGAAGCTGAACCCCCCGCCAACCCGGACGATCCCGATTCTCATTGGCGGTGGGGGGGAGCGAAAGACCCTCCGCTACACCGCAGAGCACGCCGACATCTGGCACGGGTTTGGCCAGCCCGACGTGATCCGACACAAGAACGGTGTGCTCGACAAATGGTGTGCCGAAATCGGACGGGATCCAGATGAGATCGAGCGCTCTTGTGGCGGCAACCCAACCAAGCCCGAGTCCGGCGACAGTTTCGTCGATGCCGGGGCCACGCTGATCACGA
>JACZUI010000060.1 GCA_022573225.1 Acidobacteriota bacterium | reverse complement strand
CTCACCCTGGATGACGAGACGCTCGTTCAACACATCGAGCATTTCGAGGAACGACATCTCCTCTGAGATCTCGGCCACTTCGTAGACCTTGAAGCCACCCTCCGCATCCGGCCCTTCCTGTCGCCAGACCTGGAGCGTGATGTTCACTTGTAGCTCCTGGTCGTCAGCGCCACATTTTCGAACTCGAGTTGTTCCACACTGAGTTCCGGGTTGGCGGGGTCGCCGGTCCACTCCCAGGCCGAAACATGAGCGAAGTTCTCATCGTCCCGCTCCGCCTCCCCTTCGGGCGACTTGTGTTCCTCCCTGAAGTGGCCTCCGCACGACTCCTCCCTGTGCAGGGCATCGAGACACATCTGCTGGGCTAGCTCAAAGAAGTCGTCAACACGCCCCGCTCGCTCCAGGCTCTGGTTGAGTGTGTCGGCTGATCCCAAGAGCTTGACGTTGTCCTTGTATTCCGTGAAGAGCGCCGGGATCTCCGACAACGCTTTTTGGAGTCCGGCTTCGCTGCGGGTCATTCCGCAGTAGTCGAGCATGATCTTGCCTAGTTCTTTGTGGAACCAGTCGACCGAGCGGTTGCCGTTGGAAGCAAGATATCCGTCGACTCTTTGGGTCACGTCGCCGACTGTCTGGGTGAAAGCCGGATCGTCGATGGGGACGGTCGGCGTGTTCAACCAGTCGGCCAGGTAGTCACTGATGGTGTATGGGAGGACGAAGTAGCCGTCGGCTAGACCCTGCATCAGGGCCGAGGCTCCAAGACGGTTGGCGCCGTGGTCGCTGAAGTTGGCTTCGCCGATGGCGTAAAGGCCGGGCACGGTGGTCATCAGGTTGTAATCGACCCAGAGCCCCCCCATCGTGTAATGAGGGGCGGGGTAGATCCGCATTGGAACCTGATACGGGTCCTCGTCGGTGATCCGCTGGTACATCTCGAAGAGGTTGCTGTATCTCTCCTCGATCGCGTCCTGGCCGTCCCGCTCGATGGCGGTCCTGAAATCGAGGTAGACCCCGTTCTTGAGGGGACCGATGCCCTTCCCGGCGTCCACCTGTCTCTTGGCAGCCCGGGAGGCGACGTCCCGGGGAACCAGATTGCCAAAGGCCGGGTATATCCGCTCCAGGTAATAATCACGATCTTCCTCGGGAACCTGGTTGGCCGGCCTGGTCTCGTCGGCGCGTTTGGGTATCCAGATCCGCCCATCGTTCCGGAGCGACTCCGACATCAGGGTCAGCTTCGATTGGAACTCGTCGGACGCCGGGATGCAGGTGGGGTGGATCTGGGTGAAGCAAGGGTTGGCGAATGCGGCCCCGCGACGGTGGGCCCTCCACGCCGCAGTGACGTTCGAGGCCATGGCGTTGGTGGAGAGGAAGAAGACGTTGGAGTAACCGCCGGTAGCCAGGACTACGGCATGGGCGGAGTGGCTGGTGACCTCGCCGGAGACCAGATCGCGGACCACGATCCCAACTGCGCGGCCCTCCTTGACGACGACGTCGAGCATCTCAGAGCGGGTGTGAAGCTTGACGCTGCCCTGCTCGACCTGGCGCATCAGGGCCTGATAGGCGCCCAGCAGGAGCTGCTGACCGGTCTGGCCTCTCGCATAGAAGGTGCGGGAAACCTGAGCCCCGCCAAAGGAGCGGTTGTCGAGCAGACCACCGTACTCGCGGGCAAAGGGGACGCCCTGGGCTGTCGCCTGGTCGATGATGTTCAGGGAGACGTCGGCCAGCCGGTAGACGTTTGCCTCCCGGCTTCGGTAGTCGCCGCCCTTGACGGTGTCGTAGAAGAGGCGATAGACGGAGTCTCCGTCGTTGCGGTAGTTCTTGGCGGCATTGATCCCACCCTGGGCGGCTATCGAGTGGGCCCGCCGCGGGCTGTCATGGAAAGTGAAAGCCTCGACGTCGTAGCCGAGTTCTCCCAAGGTGGCCGCGGCCGAGGCGCCGGCAAGACCGGTGCCGACGATGATGATCTTGAATTTCCGCTTGTTGGACGGGTTGACGAGCTTCATCGAGAACTTGTGGTTGCTCCACTTGTCCTCGATGGGCCCGGCGGGAACCTTGGAGTCGAGACGGAGCGCCATCAGCCGACGAATCCGAACAGAACGGCAAGGGGCATGATCGCGTTACCGACAGTGACGAATACGGCGAGGCCGATGGCGAAGTAGCGCCGGGCGGCGTTGAAGCGGGGATGGTTGATTCCAAGGCTCTGGAACATCGACCAGGCACCGTGGTAGAGATGCATGCCAAGCAGGATCATCGCGACGACATAGAAAACGGTGACCGGCGCCCGGCTGAACGTCGCCACGAAGTTGGCGTACACCTCGCCCCGCGCCCACACCTCGGGGGCCATCGGCTGGACACCCCAGGTCAGGTCGGCGAGATGGAATACGAGGAACGCTCCGAAGATCGAGCCCGACCACACCATGGTTCGGCTGGCGTAGTTGGCGGCGATGTACTTGCGAGGTCCCTGGTAGTCGATGGTGCGGGCGCGGTGATTCATGATCGTCAGCGAATAGGCGGCGTGGATGTGGAGGAGGAAGGCAGCGATCAGGCCGGTACGGAGAATCCAGAGGACCACATTCGCCGGGAGGAACGGAACGAGAAGCTCCCTCAAAGCGTGTCCGTATACGTCGATGTCGGGGATGCCGTCGACATCGGGGAGGAAGATCTTCCAGTTGCCGACCATGTGGACGACGACGAAGCCGATGATCGCCAGGCCGGTGAGGGCCATCACCCATTTCTTGCCGACCGCCGTTCGGTAGATGTTGAGAGGCCAGGGAGCCTTCATCTTCTGAAGTGTCGTCGCCACGAATCCGCATTATGCCAACTCCAAGATGGAGCGCGGATTCGGCGCCCAGCCGCCGTGCCTGCGTAGTGGCGCAGGTTCAGCCTTCTTGGACAGACTCGCTCGGTTCTGATTTTCGGGGTTGACGGCGCGCTCCCTCTTCCTTAATGTCAAACATGTAATTACACGGTTGTGAGGAGTACTTGGATGCAGAGCAAGCTCGTCGAAGCGCTGGCCGTGGGCGAACTGTCCTGGCAGGACTATGCCAACTGCCGGGGGGCGGATGCTGACTTGTTCTTCCCTGAGCGGGGTGCGTCGACCAGGAAGGCCAAGGCAATCTGTGGCGCCTGCGAAGTGCGGGGCCCATGTCTCGACTACGCCGTCGATATGGGAGAGAAGTTCGGCATCTGGGGCGGTCTCAGTGAGAGGGAGCGACGTCGCGTCAGACGTGAGCGCGCCCTTCGCCAACGCAAGGCCGGCTGACCGCTACAGGTAGAGACCCGAGGCGTCGTCCTGGTTCTGGTCGGCACCACGCGGGAGCATCGTTCGCTTCTGCATCTCTGCGAGCTGGCTCTGAGCCGCGACCTGTTGACTCCAAAGCGAAGCCTGGATCCCGTGGAAGAGTCCTTCCAGCCAACCAATCAGTTGAGCCTGGGCGATTCTCAATTCCGCCTCTGAGATCTCGCCGTGGTTGAGGGGAACCATGATCTCGTTGAACTCTTCGAGCAGATCGGGCGAGAGGACCTCCCGCAGCTCGTCGAGCGACTTGGCATGGACCGCAGCGAGGCGGGCACGGCCCCCTTCGTCTAGTGGGGCCTGTCTTACCTCGTCCAGCATCGCCCGGGTCATCGACGCAATCCGGATCAGCTTTGTCGGCTGTGAAACGATCGGGTCGTCGTCGCTCTCGTTTTGGCCCGAGGCGTCTTGCATGTCGTCAGGCTTCAACGCTTCTTCCATGGGACCAGCCTATCGGTGGTTCCGGGTTGCAGTTGCAGTTGCGCTTCCACCGATGCCAGCCTTACAGCCGATGAAGGCGGTCCTCAGATTCACGGCTCTGTATGCGGCGGTTCTTTTCGCCTACGGCGTAGCCGTGGATAGCCCGTTGACCTACCTCTATACCGGAATCACGGCTCTGATCATCGCCACGTTTCTTGTCTTCCACCACTGGGTCAGGTTCCCGCTCTCGGTCTGGTGGGGGATATCGCTGATCGGTTTGGTCAACATGATCGGAGGTGTTGGTCTAATCGACGGTGAGCCGGTTTACATCGCCGGTTTTGTCGGGCCGATCCCTTTCGACAAGTTCTTTCACATGGCCGCTGCTTTCGTGCTTGCCTTCGTCGCCTGGCATGTTTTGAAATCCTTCGCAGGAGAGGGTTATCACCGAGGCGGGATGCTGGTGATGGCCTTCCTGGTGGTAATGGGGGGTGGCGCTGTGGTTGAGATCGCCGAGCTGATCGGCTCGGCCCTCAGCGACGTGAGCGTCGGTGACTACGGCAACAACGCACTCGACCTGGTGGCCAATGCGATCGGGGCGCTGGCGGGACTGATCATCATCGGCGTTCGAAAGTTTGACCGCTCCGAAATGAGCGGGTTTCACGACCGTAGGCTGTTTCGATGATTGAGGGGATACGGCGTTTCGTAGCCGAGGAGCCTTGGCGGACGGTGTCCATCGTCTTGGGAGTTGTGTTCGTGGCCACGGTTTTCGCCATCTTGGCCGGTGGAGGGGTGTCTGACGGTGACCTTGCGATCGCAGGCTCAACCACCACGATCACCGAAGTCTTGCCCGGTGGTGTGAGTCCGACCTCCGCACCCGCGGGTGAAGAGCCGGGCGCTCCGACGGGAGGACTGGGGTCAGCCCTCGTTTCGGTCAAGATCGATAACGCCCCTGGGGCTCGACCTCAGGTCGGATTGGCCGGGCTGCCTGTATTGATCGAGTATCCGGTGGAGGGCGGAGTCACTCGATTCGTGGCCGTGGTCGGGCCGGACGCAGGCGGAGAAATCGGACCGGTCCGATCCTTACGGCCGGTAGACGCAGACCTTCTGGTCGGCTTTGCCCCCTTCGTGGTTTCCAGCGGCGGTCAGCCGTTCGTCCTCCAGGCTGTCAGCGCTACCGGTCTGGCGATGCTTGACACAACAGCCCCGACTCTCTTCGTGGCCGGTGATCGGGAAGTGGTCCATAATCTCTTTCTGCTGCTCGATGAGATCTCGCCCATTGTCAGCGGCGCGGCCCAAATCGGAGAAGGCCTTCCCGGCGGCGAGGTGCCGGATGGACCTCAGGCGACCGAGATACAACTGCCCTTCGAGGCAACCTCCTACCGCTTCGAGTCAGGTGAATACGTCAGGTACAGCGGTTCCGAACCGTTCGCGGTCCTCGATTCGATAGGCGGCTCTCCGACCCAGCTCGCTCATGACATCGTGGTCATCCTGTTCGTCGGGGAACGATCGGCGGGATACGTCGATGGCAATGGCATCGCGGTGAGCACGTTCGACGTTATTGGGTCGGGTGATCTCCTGGTGTTCCAGAACGGTCAGGTGGTGGAGGGAACCTGGCTCCGAGGGGCCCTGGAGGACGGGTACAGATTCTTCGACTCGTCGGGTGCCGGCTTCGGATTGCCAGAAGGCCGGACGTACCTTGCCCTGGTGCCTCGCGATCAATCTGTTGGTTACTGACCAGGCAGTCGGACGGTGCCGGGGTGGGATGCCGATCAACCCTCTTCTAACTGTCTCCAAGAAGTCGTAACCTCATATCGAGTAACGATGAGGACGACTGATGACTGAGGACTATCCCCCGATCCTCGACGCGGCCCAAGTAGCGGAGCTATTGGGCATGAATGTGCAGATGGTCAGGCGTTATGCCCGGGAGGGGCGGTTGCCCGCCTACAAACTCCCCGGCGGCCGTACCTTCAAGTTCTTCAGAGACGAGATCTTCGAGTTCGTTCGCTCTCACCCGGTTACCGCGGAGAGCGACGATGTCAGAACCGAGCCCTAGGCCTGATCACAGCCACCAGCTGAGCAAACGGCACTACCACCGAGAGGCTGTCCTGATTCACCTCGAGATAGTCGGCTGCCACCAGATCGATCGATCCGATCAAGGCTCGTCCGTCTCCGACTATCAGCCGGACGCTTTCGTCGGTCGAAGCGATGTCGGTCAGATGCGCCTTCATCGTGGCCGCTCCTCCGGACTGCTCATGACCGCCCACCTCGATCTGCTCGATGGTCCAGATGGCGGCGTCGAGGCGGATCGACACGACGTCATCGGCCCGCTCAACTATCGCGTAGTCGGCCCCGGCGAACACCACTTCCCCGGCGAAGGTCTGGGCTCCGGTCTCAACCCGGACCCGCTGTCCTCGGTCCACCATCTCCCTGGCCGCGTCCCCCAGATTGAGCCGTCGTCTTCTCATCAGCTCGGTGAGATGCTCGTCTTCGGCGGCCTCTTCCGCCCACTCGCGGCCGGCCTCCTGACGGAGCTCTGACTCGAGATTCTGATGAGTTTCGCGTTCTTTTTCCATGCCTTTTCGCGCTCTCGACACTGGTTGGACCCACCACGATAGGTTGATCGACTTGGCTACAACACCCTCCACTATTACGAGGGAAGCGGGCACCTCGACACCGGCCGTCCGGCCGGGCCGCAAGCGTCCTTCGCTGTCACACATTCTCATCGCGCTGGCTGTCGTCCTGGCTTTCGGTCTCAACTTTCTTGCCTTGCAGAGCCGCGATGCGGCAGTACTCGTCGCCGTTGCCGACACTGATCTCACCGAGGGCTCGGTGCTCACATCGGATGCGTTGCGTCTCGTCGAGGTTCCGGCTGATCTCCAGGGCCTGGAGGGGTTGCTGACCGAGTCTGAGTTGGCCGGAGTTGAGGGTTGGATCGTCGGGCGTTCGATTCCAGCCGGCGATCTCATCGACGAGGCGTCATTGATTGCTCCCGCCTCACATGTCGGTCTACGGCTGATGAGCATTCCGATCGCCGCGGAACACGCCGCAGGGGCGTCGATCACCATCGGTGATCGGGTGGACGTGATCTCGGTTATCGACGGTGAGGCTCGTTTCGTGGCGACTGCCTTGGAGGTGGCGAACGTCGCCGACACCGATCAGGGATCGCTATCCGGCGGAGGCGGCTATTTCGTCGTGGTTGCCGTCGATTCGGCTCAGGCTTTGGCCCTCGCGTCGGCAATCGACGATGGCTCTATGGAGGTAGTCAGGTCAACTGGGGCGGAGCCTCTGGGGGAGGAGAGTTGATTGCTGGGTCCCGAATTGGCCCTCGCCGCTTCGGCGAGGGAATGGCCAGACAGAGTTCACAGGTTCCTTCTCGATCACGGCGGTGGTCGGGTCCGGTCTCGCGTGATGGGGGCAGAACAGACCCTCGCGTCGGAATTCGAGGTTCTCCTCATCGACGACATCTGCTCGTTTCTCACGCCACGGCTGATTCGTCGCTTGCGAGATCAAGGGCGCGAGGTCATCGGTGTGTTCAGCCCTGAGGATGGCCCTGACGCCAAGCGTCGCCTTCTCGAGTGCGGGATAACCGACGTCATCGAGGGTGATGCGACACCCGAGGAGTTTCTCCAAATTGTCAGATCCACACTCGCTCACCGTGGTCCAGTTTCAGTTGTCAAGGAGATCTTGCCTTCGACAGGATTCAGGGTTGGTGTATTGAGCGCTGCCACGGGCTCTGGCTGCACAGAGGTGGCAGTGGCCCTCGCCGGCCATCTCGCCAAGACGGAGGACGTCGTACTTCTGGACTTCGACCAGTCTCATCCAGGCGTCTCTCAGCGACTCGACCTCCCGCTGCACCCCAACCTCCGGACAGCGGTCGATCTGGCTCACCATGACGTGTCGAAGCTCGACGAGGCCTTGCAGGCTGTTGGTGATATCCGGGTGGTCGGTGGTCTGGCCGTTCCCGCCCATTCCGGCTCCCTTCCTGTGATCGAGCTCACCGGGCTTCTCGAGGATCTAGGCGCGACATACCCAATGCTCGTCATTGACCTAGGCGAGGCTCAAGGCGCGGTTTCAGTCAAGACCGACGCTCGGGTGGTGGTCGCCGAAGCAAGTCCTGTGGGCCTGACCCGGTTGGTGCGCGCGGTTGAACATGAGACGTCGACTCATGGCCCGGATGTCCTCGCGGTAGTGAGTCGCGTGCCAGGAGGGGGACATCGGAGCGACGATATCCGAGCGGAGCTGGCCTCGGCCCTACCCGAGATTCCGACTGTGATCCTGCCGGAGGACCGGCGGATAAGCCAGGCCGCCTGGAGCGGCGAGTTGGAGTTGCGCGGCCCGTTCGCCCGCGGCGTTGGCCGCATCGCTCACCTCATAGCTGAGGAGGCGGCTCGTGACGGTTGATGCCTATGCGGAGATCAGGCGTCGGGCGCTGGAGCGGATTGACAGAACTGGTGTCGATCCCAACGAGGACAGCGAGCAATTGATCCAACTCCTCGAGGAGGCGGTAGAGGACTATCAGCGGCTGGCCAGTTTGGGTGAGGGCAGGTCGCTGGCAGACCCGCGGGCCACCGTTCAACGGCTCTTCGAATCGGTTTCATCGCACGGGCCACTTGGCCAGCTTCTCGAGCGTGACGACGTGGAAGAGATTTTCATCGAGGGTGACCGAGTCTCCTACCTCGAGGCTGGAGGTTGGCTTAGAGTTCTGGACAGCCCCAGTACCGAGGAAGAGAATCGACGGCTGGTGGAGCGTCTCGTCGCAGCCACCGACAGGCGTCTTGACGCTTCTGCGCCGCTGGCTCAGGCTCGGATCCTCGACGGCACGGCGCGTCTGACCGCCGTCATTCCTCCGGTGGCCGATCATCTCTCGGCCACGATCCGACGATATGCCCTGAGGCAGGAATCGCTCGCCTCGCTGGTTTCGCTTGACTCGATCACACCTGCCGTGGCGGCCTTCCTGCGAGCCGCCATGGGCGCTTCGGCATCGGTGATCATCAGTGGGCCGCCGGGGGCCGGAAAGACATCCTTCCTATCCGCGCTCATCGCGGCGGTGCCGGCGGAACACTGCATCCGCGCATGCGAGGAGGTGCGTGAACTGCACGTCCCGCTGGTGCACGGCTCCTACTACGAGACCCGGCCTCCGGCTCTCGACGGAACCGGTGAGATCAGTCTCCGCGATCTGGTCAAGGTGATTCTAGCCACCTTTTTGTTTTCGTACTATATTCAACGATGTGTCAGCAGCAGGCGCCGCCGTGGTCTCGGCTGCCATTTACTGTCGCATCAGCCGCGATGGGGGTGGTCTAGGTCTGGGCGTCTCGCGC
>JACZUI010000026.1 GCA_022573225.1 Acidobacteriota bacterium | reverse complement strand
AGGAGGCAAGACGCCAGGCGGATGGCACCAGTGTGATCGTTGGCGTGAACGAGTATCAGGTCTCCGAGACGGCCGAGGTGCCCGTCTTGGCCGTCGACCCGGCTCTGGAGATTGGCCAGGTCGAGCGTCTGGAGAAGTGGCGATCGGAGCGTGACGATGCAGCTACCAAAGCCGCTCTCGACGAGTTGGAGGTCGTGGCGTCTTCAGAAGACAACCTGATGCCTTCAATGAAAACGGCTCTACTTGCTGGAGCCACCGTGGGAGAGGTATCTGAACGCCTCAAGACGGTGTTTGGCGTTTATCGCCCCCACTGACAGGTACCGTCACGGCAGGATGAATGAGAACCGGACCCACTTACTGATCATCGGCGGAGGGCCCGCCGGAACCCAAGCTGCCACCACCGCGGCTGCCAAGGGAGCAAAGGTCACTCTTGTCGAGAGGGAGATCGTTGGAGGTGCCGCGCATCTCTGGGATTGCATTCCGTCAAAGACGATGGCAGCCAGCGCCCTCAGGCACACCTCGATTCGAAACGCGGCCCAGCTCGGCCTGGTGACCGACCCGGGCAAGGTTGATCCGTCAGTGCTCGCCAAGCGCATCCAGGTGATCACAGGAGACATCAACCGAAACTGGGTGTCGCTTCTCGACTCTCAGCAGGTGGAGATCGTTCGGGGATCGGGACGGTTTGTCTCCAACACCGAGATCGTGGTCGATGGGGGCGACGGTTCACGAGAGATCACTTTCGACAAGGCCATGATCTCCACCGGATCGAAGCCGCGGGTTCCCGATTGGGCCCCAGTGGACAAGGAGCGGGTTCTGACCACGAGGGATGTCTATGACCTCAATTCGGTCCCCGAGCATCTCGTCATCATCGGATCGGGTGTTACGGGTGTCGAGTTCGTACACATCTTCGAGAGCCTTGGTGCGAAGGTCAGCCTGGTGGTATCGCGCCGTCAGATCCTTCCGCATCGCGATGCTGAGGTTGCTGCCGTCCTTCAGGAAGACTTCCTGGAGCGAGGAGTAAGTCTTGTGATCGGGGCCCGCGCCGAGAAGCTGAAGGTACAAGGAGGTCTGGTCACCGTTTTCTGCGATGACGGCCGGGTGATCACCGGATCCCATGCCCTCCTCGCCGTGGGAGCCGTGCCGTTGAGTGAGGGCCTAGGTCTTGACGCCGCGGAGGTCAAGATCGATTCGGCCGATTTCATCGAGGTCGACGACTATCAGCGGACGTCGGCGCCAAACATTTATGCGGCGGGCGATGTGACCGGGCAGATGTTGCTCAGCTCCGTCGCGTCTATGCAGGGTCGCAAGATCGCCCGTCACGCCCTCGACCTGCCGGTGACACCGCTCGACTACTCGAAGGTGGCGGAAGCCATCTTCACCGAGCCCGAGATTGCCTCGGTCGGCCTCGTTGATGTCGAAGCGGCCGCTGAGGGCCGGAAGGTCCGCACGATGAAGGTCCCATTCGCTTCCAACGCCCGGTCGGTCCTCCAGCACTTCACTCGCGGTTTCGTCAAGGTCACGTCAGACCCCGCAACCGGGGTGGTCCTCGGTGGCACCATTGTCGGGCATCGCGCTTCCGAGTTGATCGGGATCATCGCCCTGGCAGTTCAGGCGCAGGTGACGGCGAAGGTTCTGGTCGAGACATTGATGGTTCACCCGTCGATGACCGAAGCCATCACCGACGCCGCCGAGTAGCTGTGCTACGGCGAGTAGCCCCTCCGTCCCTTCTTGCCCTCTTCGGCCTGTCGCCTTCCTTTCGGCTCGGCTTGCCCCTCCGCCCCATCGGGGCACGCGTTCTTACCATCGGGCCTTGCCTAATGAGACGGGACCCTCGAATTGCTGCTCGCACCTGTGATGCCCACGCCAACCGCCCTCCTGGTCGTTGAAACGGCTCAGGCCCGGTTCACAGCTCCGGTTTGCAGTTATCGAGTTCGCGGTAATCGGGTCCGTCTACTCGGGCATCGGGCGCCGCTTCCCCGACCATCCACCCCTACCAAGAAACGGGATGATGCCGGAGCCCTTGCGATTGGCTTGGTCAGGGGGCTGAGCCTAATCAGGCCGAAGTCGCAAGTTCGAGGGACTGATAGAAAGCGATTGCCAGGGTCTTTTCATGAAACCGTTCGACGTACGCTTTGCGACCGGCAGCTGCGATCTCATCCCGCATCTTGGGATTGTTGATCAACCCCAACACCGCGGTGGCTAGAGCGTCGGCGTCGCCCGGTGGGACCAAGACAAGTTCGCCATCCATGAGGAGGCCTTGTATCGCCGGACCTTCTCGGGTAACTACGGCCTTGCCAAGTGCGAGACATTCGTAGACTTTGTGTGGCACCACACGCCCGGCCTTGGCCGAGTCGCCAAAGACTCCAAGACAGACGGCCGCCGATGAGATGAGTCCAGGCAGCTCCTCCAGGGGCACCAGACCGGGCGTTTCGACGGCAACGCCCGTCCTCTCGATCGCGGCTTCCAAAACCGGACGATCTTGACCGTCCCCAACTATGAGAACGCGAACTCCGTGTGGCTCCAATAACGCGGCGGCTTCCACAATGGTCACCAGCCCCTGCAAAGGCACGAACGTGCCATGAAAGGCAACCAGACTGTTATCTATCTGTGTGTCGGCTTGAGGCCGGAACACATCGTCATCGGCACCGAGTGGGACCACCGCTGTCCCCCTCAGGTTACCCCCGGACAGCTCACGAAAAAGGTCGAGATGCGCTGGTGTGTCTGCGATCACGACATCGGCGAGCCGCACCGACAGGCCGTCGATCCACCGTGAAAGGCGGCCGATCGCGGAGTCAGCCTCGAACAACCCCCGATCCGAGATCGTCGTGTCCGAGAGAGATATGAATGGATCGAATACAACGGGCCGACGCTTGAAAAAGGCCACGAACGCCACAATCGGCATGTCGAACCAACCGGGGTAGGAAACAAGATAGACATCCGGGCGACCTAGAAGTGCTAGCCGTACAAAGAGCTTTGCATAGGCAACAAGCCCTTTGACAAGAAGTCGGATCCGGATTCCGTCTGAGGCAAGACTCACCCGGTCCATGCCCCACAAGTCCTCGCGCACAATGTCCACCCGCGCGTCGGAGCGGTCCAGAAAACCCTGTAGCTTGCGATTACGCGAAAAGCTCGGCTCAAATGTTCCCGCCCACGTCACCCTCACTGGCCTGGCTCGCTTACCGCCGATTCCCAACCGGCGGGGAAGTTCTTCCAGACCTCGACGTTTTCGAACTCAGCCGTTGAGCGAGGCCCTACATCTTTCGCCCATTCCGCCATCCTCCCTATACCCACTTCGAGAGGGATCCCATCACCGAGGCCAAATGCCTGATGAGCCTTGTCGTGGGAGGCGTAGGCGTGCAGGACCTCGTTGCGTTCCGGCAAGAAGGTGATTTTGGGCTCAACTCCAAAAGCGTGGCAGACGACGTGGGCAAGACTCAACACCGAGTGTGGGCGATCTGCGCCGATGTTGTAGACCTCACCACTGGTTGCCCGAATGTCCGGCGAGGCGGCTATCGCAGGTGCGACGTCATCGATGTAGGAAAAGGCGCGGGTCTGTGTCCCGTCTCCAAAGATGGTCAGAGGCAGGCCCTGCATTATCTGGTTCATGAAGATTCCGACGACATTTCGATACTTGTCGCCGATGTTCTGATGCTCGCCGTACACGTTGTGGGGCCGAAACACGGTGTAATCCAGTCCGAACTGCCGTTTGGCAGCCGCCAGATCGAGCTCAACTGCGTACTTGGCAATTCCATACGGATCCTCCGGGCGCGGAACTAACTCCTCGGTCATCGGTAGCTGATTTGCACCGTAAACGGCGATCGAACTTGTGAACACAAAGCGTTCGACTTCGGCCTTGACCGACGCGTTGATGAGGTTGATGCTGCCGATGACGTTGTTCGTGTAATTGAACCTCCTTATGTAGTGCGAGAGCCCTTCGGCGGCATATGCGGCGAGGTGGAACACGCGTCGAAATCGATGCTTGGCAAACAGGTCTTCGACAAGGGTGTTGTCGACCACCGAACCCTGCACAAATGTTGCCTCTGACGGAACGTTGTCTACGAACCCACCCGAAAGGTCATCGACCGCTACTACGTGATGACCGTGCTCAATCAGAGCGCGAGCCACGTGTGAGCCTATGAACCCTCCCGCACCCGTCACCAACACTGTGGGCACTTGAATCCTCCGTCGTTGAATCTGGCCAAAGTCTCAGCATTATGGCCCATGACATGTCTAAGCCTTCAGGGCCGCTGCATTGAGCTGTTAGTGCGACTCCCCTAGTTGGCTTTTCCAGGGTCTCCCAGAACCTCACAGAGGTAAGCGGGGAGATCCCGAACCCTATCTCGTTGGGGTGGAAGTCAAGAAGCTCACTGGCAACACCAGCACCTCGCAACGGATTCCTAGGTCGGTCGCTATCGCCAGCGGAATGGAATTGGAGACGGCCTTGGGCATATGTCTCAGCGATCCGTCAGAATTGAGCGGCCTTCCCTCACAGTGCGGCCGAAATTACCTATTGATTGAGAAGACCTGACCGACCAGGAAGCCGAGAACGGAAGGCGACGCCCTGCACTGGGGACCAGACGACGAACATCTGGAGCCATCACTGGTCACTTTTCTGCTTCTGGATAAAGGCCCGACGCGAGACGATCGACAGGACAATCATCTCGGCCACGATCGATGCGAATCGATGAATGATCGATGCACCCAACACCTGCCCGGGCGGCAGGTGAGGTAGCAGAGCGATCAGAGCAACCTCCCGTGCGCCCAACCCCGAAGGGAGCGGGAAGATGACGAACCCGACCAGCCACGCGAGGGCGAATGCTCCAAGAGTCGCCAGCCCTTCGATGGGGTCGTTCCATTGCCCGAGAAGGGCCACAAACGCGCTCCCGGAAAGAGCCAAAGCGCCCATCGTCCACCCACAGGAAAGCCATAGCGTCACCGTGTTAGGGAGCTTCTCTACGGGTGGGAGACGAGGGATGAGCCTTGTGAGCATGCGAGTGACGGGGGCAATCACGGCGGGCCGAAGAATGACTACCCCTGTTACGGCAAGAAGTATGAGGAGTGCGTTGAGCCACGTCTCGATGTCCGGTCCTGCCAGCAGAAGCAACGACAGCAGCGATCCAGCCACGACTTCCACCCCGATGTGAACCAAGAAGGACCAACCGACCGTTGACCTGTCGGCTTCGTCTGACGATGAGAGACCGACCTGACCCAACGCCTGGAACGCACCCCCGGCCGGGAGGTATTTGGCTGGTTGAGCTGCCAGGAATCCGACAAGAGCTCGCCGTCTCGCACGACCAGGCTGAAGGAGGGCCCATCCCATTGCTCCGCTGATGAGAGCAAGAACAACTAGGACCACGGTTACGGGAAAGAGAAGACCGGCCTGAATCAGGTCGTCCCTCACGCCCTCCCAGGTGATGAGAATCGCGACGATCAGCGCCACCCACAGAACGACACCCAGGATGAGACGCCATCGCTTGCGCAGATAGCGTTTCATCCCGGAGGGGCCTCAGATCTCCACGTCTCCGAGAGCCTCGGTATCCGACCCGGTCCTGAAAGCCAACCCAACAGAGCAACTAATCGGTAGACGGCCCAGGCAGCTATGCCGTAGAGAATCCGAGCATTGAGCCGTTTGCCGAAGGTCACCCAGGAACCCGCCCCAAGGCGACATAACCGATACCAAGGTCAGTCGCAATGAACGGGATCTGGAAGTATGAAAAGGGCTTCATCGTCCACTCTGGAACGCGGCCCAATTGTGCCCAGGGTTGAAACAGCCGACCGCTTCGAGCTGTCCGCTCAGGGGTCGAACCGTCGGACATACCTCGGTGAAACAGCGTATTGCGAGCGGCTTCAAGAACATATCCAAAGGGCATTCCCCACGATCCAACGACTCTGACATCAATCCCTGCCGCGGACATCACGTCGATCAATCCCCGCCGGGAATAGCGTCGATAGTGGCCAACCGCTCGATCCCCTGCCCCAAAACGATGTGGGTGCGCCGGAACGCTGATCACAACGGCCCCGCCCTTCTCAACCCAGCGAGTCCATCCTCGAAGGGCGTCCAAATCATCTTCGATATGCTCGAGGACCTCGAAGGCGAGCAGAGCGCTGTATCGACGAGGCGGCGTCGTTGGGATCGGCGTGTTATGGACCTTGCCTAGGCCGAGGTCAGAGACCCGATCCGCTGCTACTTTGAATGAGGATTCATCCGGTTCGTAGCCTTGATAGTCGAAGCGCGAAGCGAGCCGATAAGCCATCGCCCCCTGACCGCAGCCAACCTCAACTACTGAAATTGGGTCCGCCATGGCAAGGTACTTATTGATCAGCGGAAGCCTCAACGACGCACTCAGGCTCAGAGGTGGAATTCGGTGATGAGGAGCTTTCGTTGCCATAGGGGCGATCCTGCGTGAGCGTAATGCCTCTCCGTGACAGCTCATCAAGTGCAAGTGAGATGACTCCCAACCTCTCGGAAGGCTCTGTGGCGGTTCGACGAAGGAGCCAAGGTCCGGCGATGCACACTGAGCGGCCGCCAAATCCCTGACAATAGATCGTTAGCAACAAGCTCGGACTGGTCTGCTGTGTCCTCCTACACCTCTAATGGTGGGAGTTCTTCCACTTGTAACCCGTCGACGACACCCCGAAACGACAACACAGCTCACGGAGCGACCCGCCGCCATCAGAGGCCAAACCCACGCTCTCGCGTCGCTGATCCCTCACCGAAGACACCACCCAAGGCACTTGTCCATCTCCACGAATCGACAAGCCATCTGTAAATCATGTGCCGATACACCTGTAAGGGATAACCCCGGGTCCAAACAGCTCCGCCCAAGGGGGAGGAAACGTGTCGCTTTTGCGCCTATTTGACGATCGCGATGACCTGACCCGGTGTGACGGTGTCGCCGGGTTGGACGCGGAGGTCGATCACCTCACCATCCGAGGGTGATTTCACTTCGTTCTCCATCTTCATGGCCTCGAGGACACATATCGGGTCGCCGGTTTTCACCGTGTCGCCCGCGGCGACCGAGACCTTCACGATCGTCCCCTGCATTGGTGATGCAATCACGCCATCCGATGCGCCCAGGGCTCCGGATGAGGCCAGCTTCGGAGGCCGGCGACGAATCTGACCGCCGGCGGCCGGTTCGGGCGCCCAGTAGGAAACCGAGAACCGGCGCCCACCGACTTCCACCTTGATGTCCCGACGTGACAGTTCCTCGTCCTCGGGCAGGGAAGGCGGGGCTTCAGGGTCTCCTCCGGTGAGGACGATCTCCTCCTCCATCCACCTCGTGTGGTGGGTGCCTTCGATGAAGTCGGGATGGTCCAACACGGCAAGATGAGCCGGGATCGTCGAGGAGACGCCCTGGATCTTGAATTCTTGCAAGGCACGCCGGCCGCGGTTGATGGCCGAATTGCGGTCGGGACCCCAGACCACCAGCTTGGCCATCAGGTTGTCGTAGTACTGGGATACCGTCGTCCCCGGTCGGATCCAGGAGTCGACCCGCACCCCTGGCCCGGCCGGTTCCTGCCATTCGACCACTTGACCGGGGGTGGGCAGGAATCCGGCGAAAGGATCCTCCGCGTTGATCCGGAACTCGATTGCGTGCCCTCGTGGCTCGACGTCGGTGATGCCCAGCTCCTCTCCCGCGGCGATTCGAAGCTGCCACTCGACCAGATCGATCCCGGTGACCATCTCGGTCACCGTGTGCTCCACCTGAAGACGAGTGTTCATCTCCAGGAAGTACAAATCGCCGTCCTGGTCCAGGAGGAACTCAACCGTGCCGGCGTTGACGTAGGAGCATGATTTGGCCGCGGCCAACGCAGCCTTGCTGAGGGCACGCCGTTGTTTGACGGTCAGACCGGGAGCGGGCGACTCCTCGATCAACTTCTGATGTCGACGCTGCACCGAGCAGTCTCGGTCGCCTAGGAAGATGCTATTTCCGTGGCTGTCAAAAAGGATCTGTGCTTCGACATGCCTGGCCTTCTCCAGGTACTTCTCGACGTACACCTCCGGGTTGCCGAAGTAGGCGTCGGCCTCGCGCTTCGCCCCTTCGAACCCGTCCTCGATCTCGTCAGCGGACTGGACCACGCGCAGCCCTTTGCCGCCTCCGCCATGGGCCGCCTTGATCGCCACCGGGAATCCGAACTCTTCCGCCAGCGTCCTGACCTCGTCGACACTCGTGACGGGGTCGGTGGTGCCCGGGACCGTAGGAACCCCATACGCTTCGGCGTTCCTCCGCGAGGTGATCTTGTCGCCCATGCCCTCGATTGCCGCCGGCGGGGGGCCGACCCAGATCAGCCCGGCATCAATCACCGCTTGAGCGAACCCAGCGTTCTCCGAAAGGAATCCGTAGCCGGGATGGATCGCCTCCGCACCCGACTCGTGGGCGATCTGGAGGATTCCTTCCTGGTTGAGGTAGCTATCGGCCGCGGGCGCAGGGCCGGCATTCCATGCTTCGTCGGCCAGATCCACGTGAAGAGCATCACGGTCGAGCTCAGAATAGATGGCGACTGTCCGAATCCCCATTTCGCGGGCTGTCCGGATCACCCGCACGGCGATCTCGCCGCGGTTGGCCACCAAAAGGCTCTTCATTGGTGATTTCCGACGAAAAGCCCCTCGAGGCGCATCATTGAGGGCCGTTCCCATGCTTCTTCGGCGGGAGCTTCTCCCGCTTGGTCCTCAGCATTTCCATGGCTCTGATCAACTTGTGCCTTGTCTCTCTGGGTTCGATCACCTCGTCGACCATCCCGAGCTCGGCTGCCACATAGGGGTTGTTGAACTTCTCCTCGTAGTCGGCGATGAGCTCAGCCCGCGTGGTGTCCACATCCTCGGCCTGGGCGATCTCCCGTCGATGGATGATGTTGACGGCACCTTCGGCCCCCATCACCGCGATCTCGGCGGACGGCCAGGCAAAGACCATGTCGGCGCGGATGCCCCGCGCGTTCATGACCAGATAGGCGCCCCCGTATGCCTTCCGGGTGATAACAGTGAGCCTCGGAACAGTCGCCTCGCAGTACGCGTAGAGAAGCTTGGCGCCGTGACGAATAATCCCGTTGTGCTCCTGGTCGACGCCAGGGAGAAACCCGGGGACGTCGACGAAGGTGATGAGAGGGATGTTGAAGGCATCACAGAACCGGACGAACCTAGCTGCCTTTTCCGAGGCGCTGATGTCCAGGGCGCCTGCCAGCGTCGTTGGCTGATTACCCACGACGCCAACCGTGTGGCCGTCGAGTCGGCCCAGGCCGACAACGATGTTCCTGGCCCATAACTCGTGGACCTCGAAGAACTCGTCTCCGTCAAGCACCGTCTCGATGACCTCCACCATGTCGTAGGGCTGGGTCGACTCATCGGGGATGATCGAGTCCAGCACGTCGTCGGCGCGATCGGCCCGGTCGGTGGGGGCGAAGTACGGAGGCATTTCCGTGTTGTTGCTGGGAAGAAACGACATCAGATAGCGCACAGCCTCGAGAGCATCGGCGCCGGTCGGATACACAAAGTGGGTGACCCCCGATTTGGTGGCATGCGTCGTGGCACCTCCAAGCTCCTCCATGGTCACCTCCTCGCCGGTGACCGTCTTGATGACATCGGGGCCTGTGATGAACATGTGGCTGGTCTTGTCGATCTGGAAGACGAAGTCGGTTAGGGCGGGGGAGTAGACGGCTCCACCGGCGCTCGGCCCCATCACGACAGAGATCTGGGGTATGACACCGGAAGCTCGCACGTTCCGCTCGAAAATGCGCCCGTATCCGTCGAGTGACGCGATTCCCTCCTGAATGCGCGCCCCACCGGAATCCTTGAGGCCTATGACTGGTGTGCCCGTGTCCAATGCCATGTCGAGGATCTTGCAGATCTTGTCGGCGACGACGACGCTCAGGCTTCCGCCAAAGACAGTGAAATCCTCGGCGAATACCAATACCGGTCTCCCATCGATCGTCCCGTGCCCGGTCACCACGGCGTCACCCAACGGTCTCTTGTCTCCGCTACCGAAGTCCGAAGCCTGGTGTCGGACGAACTGGTCGATCTCCTGGAACGACTCCTTGTCAACCAACGCCTCGATGCGCTCCCGCGCGGTGAGCTTGCCTTGCTCATGTTGGCGCGCGACCGCGCGCTGGCTTCCGGAGTGGAGGGCCTCGTCTCGAAGTTCTCTCAGTTTCTCAATGCGCGCTTCAGTGCCCACGACTCCTCCGTAACCTCACACTTTCGACTCGCAGGAGAACGAGATGGCTACACCCTATTTGCAGATCCGTGTCGATGAGGTTCCTTCCACTCAAGATTTTGCAAAGTCGAGGCTGGAGGAACTACCTCTACTCGTTGTTGCGCAACGGCAAACGGCCGGCCGTGGAAGGTCGGGTGCCGAGTGGACCACGGCGCCAAGAGCCTTGGCGACCTCAATCGCCTTCCATGTTGACCCCGACGAGAGTCGGCCGCTTTCGCTGGTGGCGGGGGTTGCGGCGGCCCGCACAAAAAGCGCATTTGGCCTCAAGTGGCCCAACGACCTGATGATCGACGACTCAAAGGTCGGAGGGATCCTGGTCGAGCGGGCCGACGCCGTGGTGGTCATCGGCATGGGTCTCAACCTCTGGTGGCCGGACGCGCCTGATGGGTACGGCGCCCTCTCCTCTGACGATCCCGGTGCCAAGGTCCATGCGGAAATCGCCGGTCTTTGGGCGGCCGAGCTGATGTTGCTGGTCGAGGGAGAGGGGTGGCCAGTCGACGAATACCGTGACCGATGCGTGACCATCGGCAGGTCGATCAGTTGGGAGCCGGATGGCTCCGGCTTGGCCGTCGACGTCAATGTCGCAGGCGAACTCCTGGTGGAAGCCGACGGGGATATCCAAGCCATTCGATCCGGCGCGGTCAGCCACATACGCGTTTAGCCCAGGTCTTCCTCTTCGGCCGGTGGCAGGGTGGCTAGGAAAAAGGCCAGAATGCGGGCAGTGGCATCGTCCGCCGCCGATTGATCGAAGCGGTCGCTATCGGTATCGAGGAAGTCGTGTTCTGCACCCTCATAGAGCAGCCATTGACCATGTTCGTTGCGTCGTTGTGCCTCGTCCACGGTTGCGGTGGTGACCAGATCGTCATTGCTGCCGTACAGCCCGAGAACTGGGATCGGGAGGTTTGACAGATAGTCGGCAACTTGGTGGGCGCGGTCCTCATCACCGGTCAGCGGGGCGTAGGCGACAACGAGGGAGCGAACCCAGGGTCGGGTCGCGGCGCGTATCAGACCGAACCGGCCGCCGACATCGATGCCAAGAATCCCGATGCCGCCGCTGACAGCCCAATCGACGTCATCGGAGATGACAAAATCGTGAACCTCGTCGATGTCGGTCAGAGCGCGGTGATCGGTGAGCTTTTCGTACGCCGTCAACGGCTCATCGAGGTCTTCACGATAGAAATCAAGGGCGATACCCGTGATGCCTGATCGGGCGAGGCGCCGGCACATTTCCTTCTCTGACGAGGAGAGACCGTCAATAGAAGGGAGAACCAGGACTACCGGGAATTTCCCCGCGGCATCAGGGCGGGAGATGTACCCGGTTCGATGCCCTGACCCGATGGGCAGGGGCCAACTGCCATAGAGAATAGAATGCGTCCCCTCATGGGACAGAACTGCCAAGCGGACCTCCGAGGCCGGTTGCGGCGGACGATAGCCACTCGCATTCCGAGCCTCGGCTCCTGAAGAACCAGACCTGGCGATCGCCCGAACCACCGGCGCCTCTCTGGCCGAGAATCCGTTGATCTGATCTCTAATAGGCTCGGAACCCCCGGTAGCCTGTCAGACGTCTCAACGACAATGAGTTCCTCCTCTCCCTCCCCCAAGACGTCGCGCCGCGGGCTGCCAAAATGGCTCAAGGTCACGATCATCACCATGCTTGTCGTGGCCAACCTTGCTGTGCTCGCCCTGTTCTGGGCGATCAACACGGGTCAGAACGTTCTTGCCAGCGTCTCAACCGACGATGAAGTCGTCGCGGCTCTTTCAGCACCTGTTGGTGACACCCTCACCTTTCTGGTGGTGGGTAGCGACTCTCGGGCGGATCTGGATGACTTAACCAACTTTGGCAGCGCCGGCGGTCAGCGCAGCGACGTCGTGATGTTGGTACGCCTCGACCCGGATACACACGGGGCTCGCATTCTCAGCATTCCGCGAGACCTTTGGGTCGACATTCCGGGCCACGGCCAGGGGAAAATCAATGCGGCGTACGCCTTTGGCGGTCCGGCGCTGATGGTTGAGACCATTCAGCAAAATCTCGGAATCCCGGTCAATCATTATGTCGAAGTTGGATTCACCGGATTTGTGGCGATGGTCGACGAGATCGGTGGAATCGAGATTGCTTTTCCGTATCCGGCTCGAGATCTCTTGTCTGGGTTGGACGTCGACGCCGGCACCCAGATGTTGGACGGAGACATGGCCTTGGCTTATGCCCGATCTCGCAAGTACCAGGAGCTCCAGAATGGTTCATGGGTCAGCGTTGATGCCGATGACATCGGGCGCACCAGGCGCCAGCAAGAGGTGGTACGGGCGGTACTTGTCGAGTTGAAGACGCCGAGTTCAATCACCGAAGCCGGTGACATTGCCTCAGCTCTTGCGCAACACATGACCATTGACGCATCCTTGGCTCGGTCGTCGGCGGCGGCCTTGGCCTGGGATTTCCGGGGCCTGCTCTCCGGCCAGATCGAGGCGACGACGTTGCCAGTCGATGGGGCAAGGATTGGGGGTGCCTCTGTGGTGTTGGCTCGGGAGCCGGAAGCCTCTCAAGCAATCTCGGATTTTCTTGATGGGGCGCAGCTCACCAGCACGCCTCTTCGGCTCCAGATTCTCAATGGCAACGGCGTGGGAGGTGCGGCCGGCCGCATGTCACAGGAACTCGAGGCGGCTGGATTCTCCATCGTCTCCATCGGCGATGCCGAGAACAGCGAGTACGGCGTGACCACGGTTGTGGTTCCGTCCGGGAGCAACCTTGGGGCGTCGATCACCTCGGTGCTCGGATTTGGTGTTGTGGTGACAGGATATGTCGCCGATCGCTACGACGCCATCGTGATAGTCGGCTCTGATGTTTCCTGAATCGTGGCTGTGCCGCCTTACCATGAGGTTCCTATGAATGTTGCCATTATCGGAGCCGGCTACGTTGGCCTGGTTACCGGCGCGGGTCTGGCCAGCCTCGGACACATGATCCGGCTGGGCGAGGCCAACGCGGAAAGGGTTGAATTACTTCAGACGGGTGGGGTGCCTATCTACGAGGAGGGCCTCGAGGAGCTCCTAGGAGAGTCGATCTCGAGTGGCAGGGTCAGCTTCCATCAGTCCAATGTTGAAGCCGTTGAAGGAGCAGAATTCGTCTTTCTTTGCCTGCCCACTCCCGAGGGTGAGGATGGCCGGGCCGATCTCCGTTTTATCAACTCGGTGATCGATGAGTTGGCCAACGAGGTCTCCAGCGACGCGATCTTTGTGATCAAGTCGACAGTCCCTCCCGGCACCGTCGCTGCCCTCAGAAAGCGACTTGCTGACAATGGCAGCCAGGCCCGAGTCGTTGCTCATCCCGAGTTTTTGCGGGAGGGCCGGGCCGTATCCGACTTCCTCAATCCGGACAGGATCGTGGTGGGCGCCTGGGACGAGGCCGAAGCACAGGCTGTGGCAGGTCTCTATTCCGACCTCGACACCCACGTGGTCGTCACCGATCCGACTTCGGCCGAGATGATCAAGTACGCATCGAACGCCTATCTGGCCACGCGGCTGACCTTCGTCAACGCTCTCGCCAACGTCTGCGAGGCCATAGGTGCCGATGTCCTCGATGTGGTCGATGGCCTCGGTAGGGATCACCGAATTGGCCCGCATTTCCTCCAGCCGGGCCCGGGATACGGGGGTTCATGCTTCCCGAAGGACACTGCCGCCCTGATCGCAGTCGCCGAAGACGCCGGGTATGACTTTGAATTGCTTCGTGCGGTAATTCACGCAGATGAGGAGCAGAGGCGTCGGGTGACAGAGAAGGTCCGTCAGGCTGCGGGAGGCGGCCTGAAGGGACGCCGTGTTGGGATGTGGGGCATCGCGTTCAAGGCGGGCACCGATGATGTGCGCGAGTCTCCCGCGGTCCGCATCGCCGCTCTCCTCCAGGCTGAAGGAGCTGAGGTCGTGGCTTACGACCCCGAAGCTTCCATAGAGACGCTGACAATGGCCACAGACCCTGTGGCGGCTGCCGCCGATGCGGACGTTCTCCTGATCGCCACGGAGTGGCCAGAGTTCAAGACGGTTGAGATGGGCCGTGTTGCCGATGTCATGCGGGGGTACCGCGTCGTAGATACGAGAAACCTCCTCGATCCCAAGGAGGTTCGAGCCGCCGGTCTGGACTACTGGGGTTTCGGCCGTCCCGGCGTCTGAGCCCACTGTGATCCTGTTCTCGGATGACGTTCATTTTCTTGAGTGATCATCGGAACAGATCCTCGTCAACCGGCCTCACCAGATCTGATCCTCTTCCCGGGACGGCGCCTGGCTCATGACCCCGGATAAGCGCCGCGGGGACTCCGGACGCCTTGCCCATGACCAGGTCTGCTGCTGAAGCGAGCTCATCGGCCACCGCCACCTCGGTGACGTCGAGGGTCCTTCCAACCCAATCCTTCTCTCCCTTGAGGTCGAGGATGGCCGCAGTTCCCGACACCCCGATTGCGACGTCCGTCAAGCCCCGGCGCCACGGTCTCCCGAACGTGTCGGAGATGATCACGCCCAGGTCGGCCGAGAAATGTCGTTGCAGGCGCAGCCGGATCCGGTGAGCCGATTGGTCCGGATCGCGGGGAAGCAGGACCATAGTTCCCGGCTCGGCGTTGCTTCTGTCGACCCCCGCATTGGCACACACAAATCCATGGCGCGTCTCCGCGATGATCAGATCGCCACGCCGTCGGACGATCGACACCGCCTCGCTCTCGATGAGCTCCTTGCGGAACTGCTCCTCATCACCTTCGATCTCGACAATGGCTCCCTCAGCCTTGGAGACGATCTTGTGGGTGACGACGATGATGTCGCCGGACACGGGCCGCAATTGCTCGAGGGCTTCCGAAAGCATTCCGGCCACGTCGTCGCCGGGACGGACGGCGCCGATACCCGTCACCGGAAAGATCTGGAGGGTCATCAGTTAGGGGACTCCACTATCGCCCTGGCCAGCCTGGCTGCAGCCTCAGGGTTGGCGATGAGGGTGTTCTCCACTAAGACCTCGACGGCGAGGTCCGGCGCGTCCGCAGCGTCCGTTTCGTCGATAACCAGAAGTTGAAGCAATCCCTGGTAGGCAGCCAGCACGCCTTCGTTGCCGGCCGGCAAGCCCAAGGAGGCAAGAACCCGGTCGGCCGGGCCCCTGACCGGCTTGCCGCCGATCAAGGGGCTAACCGCCACGGTCGCGGGATGTCGTTCCACGGCATCCCGTATCCCCTCGACGGCGAGTATGGGCCAGATCGACAACGGGGGATTGGACGGCGCTATGACCAGAAGATCCGCCGCGACGATCGACTCCAGCACACCTGCCGCGGGCGCAGCCTGGTCGCTGCCGGCAAACCGAAGATCGGTGACCTCATCTGTGTGGCGGCGGTGTACGAAGTATTCCTGGAACGAGATCCATGATTGGTCCGGCAGCTTGATCTGAGTCCGTAGTCGGTGGTCGGTGGCCGGCAGCACCCGAGTGGAAATACCGAATCCGGCTCGAGCTTGCTCGGTAATTGCCGATAACGACTCGCCCGTTTGCAGGCGTTCCGTTCGAAAGATCTTGAGTGCCAAGTCTCGGTCTCCCAGCTTGAACTTGTTATTGACCCCGAAACGGCCCAACTCGTCATTGGCGTGGAAAGTGTCGTCGGCTCGCCCCCATCCGTGAGGCCCCTCCTTGTGCGCCAGTGTGTAGATCACCGTGTCCAGGTCGGGCGAGATGTGGAGCCCATGAGTCGTCTCGTCGTCCCCGACGTTCACAATCACCGTCTGGTCGACCTCGGAGAGACGGTCGAAACCCCTGGCCATCCTGGCCCCACCTACTCCGCCGGAGAGAACAACGACCCTCATTCGCTTGTCCCGATATTGCTCAGTGTCTCATCCCGGTTCACAATGTTCTTCCGCATGACCGATGTCGCCACCCCACCAACAGCGGAGAACACCACATCTCAACAAGTGCCGCCCGCGCCCAGCGTGAAGGTGATAGTCACCCATGTCGAGGGTGCCGACCTCCACGCCGCGCTGGCGACCATCGCCAGGCAAGTCTATGAAGCTGTCGAGTCGGTGGAGATTGTGGGCCCACCGGACATGGAGGTCGAGGAGGGCGTCACCCGATACGAGACGATGGAGGACGCGATCTCCGAGACTGGGACGGAAATCGACTATCTGTGGTTGATTCATTCGGACGCGAGACCCAGACCCGACGCGTTGGCAGCCCTCGTTGGCGAATTGGACCGAAGCGAGGCCTCTATGGGCGGCTCGAAGATCCTGGTGGCGGGCACAAGAGGGGAATTGGAGTCGATCGGCAGCGCCACGGACATATTTGGCGAGCCCTACTCCGGGCTCGACGAGGGTGAGGTCGATCTTCAGCAGTACGACGTGGTGCGTGAGGTGGCTTTCATCTCATCGGTTTCCATGTTGGTCCGTCGTGATCTGATGCAGGGCTTGTCCGGAGTTGATCCCCAGATGAAGCCCGGAGCTGCCGGTCTCGATCTTTCGCAGAGAGTGCGTTTGGCCGGCGGGCGGGTGCTCATCGTGCCTTCGTCCGAGGTGTATCACCAGGGCAGGTGTGGAGTGCAGCGGGGATGGCGCGAGCAGGCCGGTCGACAACGGGCGATGCTCAAGGCATATCGGCTCTTGACACTGGCCTGGGTGATCCCCTTTGGGCTGATTGTCGCCCTGATCGACTCGGTCGCGAGCCTGCTCCTGTTGCGCTGGCGTCCACTTGCCCGGCACGGCGCCGCGATCGGGTGGAACCTGATTCACCTTCCATCGACAGTTGCGGCGCGGCGCAGGTTTCGTCGGGTGAGGGCCGTGGGCGACGAGGAGCTGTTCAGGTTCCAGGCAAGCGGGAGTGTCAGACTTCGGGAGGTTGGCTCGGATTTCAGCGACCAGGTCCTCTTCATGTTCGACGAGGATCACGCCCTCATTCGAGGCACTCGGAGGGTTTGGGCCAGCCCTGGAATCTGGGGAGCGGTTCTCGCTGCCGTCGTGGTGGTGTTCGCGACCAGGTCGATCTTTCTCGGGGGAACTCCCATAGCGGGTTACAGCTTTCCGTTCGAGGCGCCCGGTACGGCTTTGGACAGGTTTCTTGGTGGTTGGAATGACTCCGGACTCGGCTCCCCGAATTCTGTTCACCCCTCGACAGGGCTGACCGGTCTTGCTTCTCTCCTCTGGTTCGGCGCGGAGGATGCGACGCGAAACCTTCTGACACTTGGATTCGCCGCCCTGGCGGTGGTTGGTATGGGTCGTCTGGCGGGTCGGCTCGGGTTTCGGGGGCCAGGGAGATATCTCTCTGGACTGGTGTTGCTGGCAGGGCCGGGGACGGCCCTCGCTGCGGGCGTTGGATCGTGGTTGGCCCTGGGTGGCGCGGCCCTATTGCCATGGAGCGTGAGGTCGGTCTTTCTTCATGACTCTGATCGTGGCAAGAGCTACTGGACCCATGTCGGCTGGGCGATTCTCTGGGCACTTGCCCTTGCAGCCTTCTCACCGGTGCTAGTAGTCGTTCCGATTCTCTCCCTCCTCATCTGGAAGCTCAGCGGCGGAACGGAGGGAAGACTCATTCTGGGCGCAGCGTCGATTCTGGGTTTGGCGGTGGCCGCCGGGTTCTTGTTGGCGGACCCTGGGTGGTTGCTCGACGGCGACCGCAGGGTGGGCTTGTCTATAGACGGTTTCTGGCCCATCCTCATAGTCCTGGCTGCCGCCCCAATGATTCTCGTTCCGGGCCGCACCCGTCGTCTTGCCTCGCTTGGAGCAGTCCTCGCGTTGGTCGGTGTCCTTCTGTCCAGTGTCTCGGTGGTCGGCCCAGGAATAGAAGAGGCTGCGCTGGTGATCGCCTCCTTCGGAAGCGCCATTGTGGTTGCGGCCGCGTTCGACCTTCTTTCGCGAAACCCGCTGCGTCTGATCGCGGCCGCCACGGCTGTGTACATCGTCGTGCTGTCGGTTGGAAGCCTTGCCGACGGACGTCTGGGTCTTCTCGAAGGAGATACGAATGCCAGCCTCGGATTTGCATCAACCCTGGCCGGCGAAGGAGGGGCCGGGCGAATACTTGTCGTCTCGGAGAATCGATCTGAGATCCCTGGTGAGGCCCGACCCGGTCCTGGGTTTTGGTATCGCACCCTCGATGGTGAAGGCACCACACTCGACGAAGTCTGGCTGCCGCCGCCGGCGCCCGGTGATGACGAGCTCCGTGCCGCGATTGGCCGCATAGCAACCGGTGCCGAACTTCGCCCGGGCGAGCTACTGGCCGACTTCTCGATCGAATGGGTCGTTGTCGCCGAGGGTCCAGGCGATTTCGAAGAGATTCTCGCGGCCCAACTCGACCTGATCCCAACACCTCTCGTTCCGGGATCCTCGGTTTATGAGAATCCTGCTGCGATGCCTCTGGCTCACGAGGACGTGGAGGTGTGGCGCAGAGACGGTGCGGGATTCGTCGGCGAACCTTCTTCGGGTCGTACCACGATCTCCGCCAACTTCGATCCAGGATGGAGCCCCGAAAGCGGCGAAGCCGGCTGGGCGACATCGGTTTCCGCCGAAGCGGGGGTCGCGCGATTCAGATCGACGGGTCCATCACGAGTTCTTCCACTGGCCGCCATCGGCGTCCTGCTGGCGGCCCTGGTGTCGCTCGCAGTGGGGAGGTTCCGCCGATGACGCGCTACCTGATGCTGGCACTGATAGGGCTATTGGCCGTGGCAGCGGCCCTCACCCCACAGCCGCCGTTGCCGGTGCCCGGCGATATCGCTGCGTCGGATCCGCCTGCCGTCGCGGTCTGTGCTGTTGAGGAGGGGCGAGGCCGTACCACGAGCCTTGGCATCGTTTCCGTTGTGAACGGTCGCGGGCGCTTCACCGCGTTCGCAGGTGGCCGGCCAACCGGTTCAACGATATTCGAGACGGGATCGTCGGGCTCGACATCGATCCCCGTTGTCGACATTTCTGCGGTCGGCATAGCTGCCGGCCTCGCCGAGCTGCCTGACATCGACACCGGTGTCGGCTCCGTCGTTGTTGGCGAGGAAACTCTCTCGGCCAACACTTGTGCTTCGACGCCTGCCCGCCAGACCATTCTCGGGGGTGGCTCGACGCTGAGCGGCGAAAGCCTCGAACTCCAGCTGATGAACCCCTACGCAGGCGAAGCGGTGGTGGAGCTGACCGTGGTATCGGAGGTCGGAATCGAGTCGAGCGACACTCTTGCCACCGTGATAATTCCGTCCCGATCTTCGATAGTGCTCGATCTCGCTGAGATCCTTCCGGGTAGGGCAACCCTTTCGGTCATCATCGACACGATTCGGGGCAGCGTCATACCAGTCGGAAGATTCGCGAACGACATCGACACGGCGATTTGGAGCGCAACTCCCCCTCAGCAGGACTGGTTTCTGGTGTCGCCGGGGGGTGAGGGTCGACGCTCTGTCATCGTGTCGACCTCTTCGCCGGCCGATGTCAACTATCAGATCGACGTTTACGGACCGGATGGGCTGGTTGAGGCAATGATCGAGGGGGTCATACCCGGCAGAGGGATCATCAGCGTGGACCTTTCGACCCTGACCGACCAGCAGGTTGCGATACGGGTGATCTCGACCGGTCCGGTAGCGTCATTTCTCAGACTCGACCGAGACTCCGGTGTAGGTCTGACCTCCGGTTCCACCTCCCCATCAACCAAGTGGCTGATGCCGGGAGCGGCGTCGGTGGGGGAGAGCACCACTCTTGTGTACATTCTCAATCCTGACATCGAGGATGCCACGGTGACCGTCTCAGAACGCCGATCGGCGACCACAGCCGAGCAATTCCCTGTCCCGGCGGACTCGCTGATCGTCTATGAGGTCTCGGAAATCTCGGCAGACGGCTTGGCAATCGAATCAGACGTGCCGATCGTCGCAACCTGGCTGACCATCCGGGAGTCATCGCTCGCATTGGCCACCGGAGTCCCGGTTCTCGATGGCTGAGGTTTGGATTCGTCTGTTGGCCGTCGCCGCTATCGGCGTGGTAGCCGTAGGTGTTGCCCACCAGATCAGATCTCGATCGACCATCAAGCCCCGAGCCTGGAAGACGACCACGATGTCACCCGGTGTGTATCTGTTCACCTCGTCATCCTGCGCCGACTGCGTCACAGCAAAGACAGCCCTGACCGATGGCCTTGGGGTGGGCGGCTTTACCGAGATCGCGTGGGAAACAGCATCCGACACCTTCAGCAAGTTGGGCGTAGACGCGGTGCCATCGACTCTCATAGTTGACGACGCGCGTCGTGCCACGTTGTATCCCGGACACCCCGAGCGAGCGCTCGAGGCGTTGAGTCCTTGAATGGAGATTCGCCAATCCCTAGCGTTCTCCGCATGATTCTCAGTTGTGTTCGATGTGGTGCGCCGGCCGCGACCGCAATGACTTTCTCTTATGACGACAGTTCGGTCTGGCTCGATGACATCGTCAACGGCGTTGAGCCGCACGGTTATCCACTTTGCGCCAACCATTCCGATCGGATGACGCCACCGCAAGGCTGGACGCTCACCGACCGCCGCACCGTCACCAGGTTGTTTGCACCGCTCTCAGTAGCCTGATGCCTCTCGATCGCGATCTGCTCGACGCGGTCAAAGAACTCGACGAGCACGACCTCCGGCGCCTTCTGATTCTCACCCGGGCACAGCTTCAGTCCACCGGTGCATTGGGCTCGAACGACCATCCCGAGGTTCACCTGCGCCAGCAGTCGGTGAGGTGCGGCAAGCAAGGCTGCACGCGATGTCCCCACGGTCCCTATTGGTACGCATACTGGACAGAAGGTGGCAGGCGTCGCAGCCGGTATGTAGGCCGACTCCTCTCGGAGTCTGCTGAATAATGCCGGTGGTCGAGATGAGTGACATGCACTCTTCAACAGGCTCCTACCAGCAGGACCATTCATTGTTGTAGCTGAAGACTCGCCGTACGATGTGCGGCCAACCACAAAAGACGGACTCAGATGGACTGCCCACAGTGTTTACAGACGGACGTGCTCGAGATTGAGCACGTACTGCCCGACGGAACCGAGGTGCGGTTCTTCGCATGCCACAATTGCGAAGAGAAGTGGTGGAACCGCGAGGGCATAGACATCGACGTTTCCCAGGTTCTGGAGATCGTCCGGCAGCACCGACTGTGACCTCACCCCGGCGTGCCGGGAAGGAGAACCCCTGGCTCGTCATTCTGACCTTGTCGGGCATCGCAATGATCATCCTCTCGGTGATGAGCCCGTGGTGGATATTCTCCGCCACCACTCCCACCGGCGGCGACATGGGGGCCCACGTCTTTGGCCCGGCCTTCCTTCGCGACTCGCTGCTTCCGGAGGGCCGCATTCTTGGCTGGTCGAATGACTGGTTTGCCGGTTTTCCGGCCTTCTACTTCTACTTCCCGCTTCCCTCGTTGACGATCGTTGTCTTCGACCTGGTTCTTCCTTATGGGGTGGCCTTCAAAGTTGTGACTGTCATGGGTCTCCTCGCCACTCCAGCGGCGGCCTTCTATCTGGCCAGAGCGATGCGACTCGGAAAACATGTGGCTGTTGTAGCGGCAGCGTCTGGCGCGGTGTTTGTGTTCTTCGAGAGCTATTCGATCTACGGCGGAAACGTCGCATCGACTCTCGCCGGCGAGTTCTCCTACTCATGGTCCTTTGCCCTCTCGCTCGTGTACCTGGGCCTCCTCATCAAGGGGGTGCGCGAGGACCGCAGATACCTCAAGTGGGCTGCACTGGCTCTGGCAGCCACCGCTCTCAGCCATGTGCTTACGACCATCGTCGTGATCTTCGCCTCGCTGTTCATCCTGCCGTGGCGCCGCGGCTTCCTGCGTACGTTCGCGGTCTGGGTGTGGGGTTTTTCTATCGCGGCGTTTTGGGCCCTGCCTCTGGTGGCGCGTATCGGGTTGACGTCTGACATGGCATGGACCCCGCTGAGTCGCTGGGAAGAGCTTTTCCCCGTCGAGATCTGGCTGTTGCTCCCCATTGCGATCCCGGGGGCGATTTGGGCGATGAGGAAGGGAAGGAGAGCGGCTCCGATGATTGGGGCGACCCTGCTCCCGTTGATCTACTTCCCGTTGCCGACCGTGTTGCCCGAGCTCTTCCCGGAAGTCTTTGGCGAAGAGCGATGGAAACTGTGGAATGGGCGCCTTCTGCCGTACTGGTACTTCGGGGTGGCCTTCTTTGCGGCGATCGGCGTCGGCGCGGCAGTTGTTTGGATGTCCCGTCGTCTGCCCTCGCGGGTGTCATCCAATTGGCCCCGGATTCTTGTTGGTGCCGTAGCCGTGATCGCGGCCTTTCTGGTCGCCGATTCCCCAGAGTTTCCTTGGTGGGGGTGGATTGCGGTGGCTGTGGGCGGCGTGGTTCTTCTGGCCGTTACATGGTTTTGGTCGAGGACCGTCAACACCCGTCTCTTCCTGACAATCGGGGCGACCGCCATGCTCGCGATGGGGGCGCTGTCGAGCGTCACATTCATCGACGGGTGGTCGAGGTGGAACTACGAAGGGTATGAGTCGAAGGAGCCCTGGCCCGAGTACGAGGCGCTGATGATCGAGCTCGAGGGGCTTCCCGACGGGCGGGTCCATTGGGAGGGGAACAGTGAGCTCAACAAGTACGGGACCCCGATGTCGCCGATGTTGATTCCGTACTGGACCGAGGGCTCGCACAAATCGATGGAAGGGCTCTTTTTCGAATCGTCGCTGACAACGCCTTTCCATTTCATCAACTCATCCGAAATGTCGTTGAACGCCTCCAACCCGATACCGGGACTCGCGTACAACGACTTCGACATGGACCGAGGGCTCAAACACCTGGATGTCTTTGGTGTCAGCTACTACGTGTCCTTCACGCCGGAGGCCGCCACCAAGGCTGACGGAATGGACGATCTGACCAAGGTTGCTACCACTGAGCCGTTTTCCATATATGAGCTTCCCCCATCCGACCTTGTTGTGGCTGCGACACATCTCCCGGCGGTTTACGAGATCTCCGAGCGAGGTCTCCTGGGCACGTTGACCGGAAACGACACAATCGGGGGATCGAACGGAGAACCCCTCCCCAGCTTCAATGACATGGCCCTGGAGTGGTACGACGATGTCGACAACCTCCACCGCTGGGTCGTGGCCGATGGCCCCGAAGAGTGGCCTCGTATCGAATCGATCGAGGGTCGCCCCGATGTTGCGGTCGCGGTTCGCGGTGAGGTGACGGACATCGCGGTCGAGAACCACCGGATCTCGTTCACAACAGATGCGATCGGCGTCCCCCATCTGGTGAAGGTGTCCTACTTTCCCAATTGGACGGCTGATGGTGCGGACGGGCCATGGCGGGCGACGCCGTCGCTCATGGTGGTTGTGCCGACGGCTGAGGATGTTGTCCTCACCTTTGAGGACACCTGGGCCGAGACCGGAGGCTTCGTCCTCTCGATCGCCGGTGTGGTGGCTCTGCTCGTTGTGGGGCTGGCCCTGCGCCGTAGGAACGACTCAGATTCCTAGGTGGTCTCGTTCGAGAGCATCCTGCGGATCCGCCACAATCCGAGGATGGTTCGGGGCACCCGTTTGACCAGCGAAGACTTTGCTGTCCTGATTTCTTCAACCACCACAGGCACCTCGGTGATGGTGTAGCCGGCCCGCTCGGCGCGAATCACCAGCTCGGTGTCAAAGAGATCCTGCGTGCTGCGCACCTGGGGCGTGATCTTCTTCACCAGATCGGAGCTGAATGCCTTCATCCCATGGGTGTCCGAGACCCGCGAACCGAGAATCGTTCGGAGGAGAATGTTGAACACCCTGGTTGCCAGTCGTCGAATGGCCGGACGGCGGTCTTCGGAGTTCGGATCCCGCTTCGAGCCGATCACAAGATCGGCCCCGCTGGTGGCCAGGACTCTGCGGAGGAAGTCGGCGGAGAAATAGTCGATGTCGAAATTGACGATCCAATCTCCCTCGGCTGCCAAGAAACCGTGTCGCATCGCCGCTCCGTAATCCGGCTCGGAGAGTGACACCACGCTCACAGGCGCTGGCCCGATGAGGCTCCGGGCGATCTCCGCCGTCCCGTCGGTGGACCCATTTTCAACGATCATCAGGCGGTAGGGAACGGAGAGTTGCTCGATTTCCGCGATCAAGGCGGGCATGGCCTTGGGAAGAAACGTTCCCTCGTTGTAGACGGGCACGACGATCGAGAAAGTGGGAGCCATCTGAGTCGAGGAGTGTAGGAATAGGAAGGGCCGAGACGACTGACATGCATTGTTCAACGGTCTCTAAACTTCTTCGTTCTATGAATCCCGACGCTGTATTCAAGGCCTATGACATCCGTGGCCGCACCGACATCGGAGAACTCGATGCCGACCTGTTCAGGTTGATCGGAGGGGCGTTCGTCGATCTCACCGGGGCGACCTCGATTGCAGTTGGGCGCGATTGCAGGAATTCGACGCCGGAGCTTTTTGCGGGATTGTCGGCCGGCCTTCGTGACGCCGGCGCCGAGGTGGTCGATCTTGGCGAGGTTCCCACCGACCTCGTCTACTTCTACTCGGGCTCCGAGGGCGTGCCGGGGGCAATGATCACCGCATCCCATAATCCTCCCGAGTACAACGGGCTCAAACTGTGCCGACCGGGGGCGGCGCCGGTAGGTGCGGAAACGGGGCTGGAGACCATCAAGGAAGCCGTCCTCGGCGGAGCGGCTCCCCGCCCCGGAGTCCGGGGTGGGATCCGCTCTGTTGATGCCATCAACCCCTATGTCGACCACCTGATGTCTGTGGTGTCTCCTCCGGCATTCAACCCACTTCGTGTCGCGGTGGACGGAGGCAACGGCATGGCCGGCGTCGCCATTGACGAGGTGTTTTCCCGGATCCCATGTGAGCTCGACGGCCTCTACCTCGAACTGGACGGGACCTTTCCCAACCATCCCCCGGATCCCATTCAGCCAGAGAACCTGCTCGATCTGGTGAACCTGGTGAAGGAGGGCGGCCACGATCTCGGTGTCGCATTTGACGGTGACGCCGATCGAGCCTTCTTCATCGACGACGAGGCTGAGCCCTTGAGCGGAAGCACCGTGACGTCGCTCATCGCAAGATGGATGCTGGCGCAACACCCCGGGTCATCGATCGTTCACAACCTGATCACCTCCCACGCCGTACCGGAGATCGTCGCCGAGCACGGCGGGACACCGGTCAGGACGCGGGTCGGCCACAGCTACATCAAACAGGTCATGGCCGATACAGATGCAGTGTTTGGTGGCGAACACAGTGGCCACTACTACTTTCGCGACAACTTCAGGGCCGACTCCGGAATGCTGGCGATGCTGGTGTTGCTTCAAGTGATCAGTGAGGACGGTCGACCTCTTTCGAAGATCCGCGTTGAGGTGGAGAGATATGCCGCTTCGGGGGAGATCAACTATCAAGTGTCTGATCTCAATCAGGCGGTGGCGGCAATCGAACTCGAATTCGCCGGTGAGAAGACCGACCGTCTCGATGGCCTTACGGTTTACCTGGGTGATTCGTGGTTCAATCTGAGGCCGTCCAACACCGAGCCACTGCTCAGGCTGAACGTGGAGGCCCCGTCGCCGCAGCAAGTGGCACAAGTCGTTGAAAGAGTCGAACAGACCCTGGAGGACCTGAATGAGTCTGATTGATCCTTCGTTGGCAGCCATCCTGGTTTGCCCGGTGGACAAGGCCGATCTGACCGAGGACGAGGCCGCTTCGAGGCTGGTTTGCCAGCAGTGCGGTCGTCGATACCCGGTGCGCGACGGAATTCCCATCATGTTGATCGACCAGGCGGAAGGCGGCTCCAATGAGTGACATGCTGACGATGATCCAGACTCTTGGCGACCAACTCAGGTGGTCGTTGGGATTGGACCCGGTCGAGGTTCCTCCTGCGACCGAGATCGTCCTGGCTGGGATGGGTGGATCCGGAGTGGCCGGCGACTATCTCGCCGCCATCGCAGGGGAAGGGCCGGCCCGAGTAGCGGTTCACAAGAACTATGGACCTCTTCCGGGATGGGTCGGGAGGACCAAGCCCCTGGTCCTGGCGGTCTCTTACTCGGGCAACACAGAAGAGACCTTGGATGTGGTCGACCACGCTCGATCAAGAGGGCTTTCGGTCGTCACGATCACCACTGGCGGCAAGCTCGGTCAACTGTCGGATGCCGAGGGCTGGCCCACCGTCAGGGTGCCTACCGGGCTTCAGCCTCGGGCCGCTGTCGGGTATCTGGTGGGTGCTGCGGTGCACGTGGCCGCCGCGGTGGGGGCAGTCGACGATCCACGGTCAGATCTCGAAGAGGCTGCCCTACTCGCTGATGACGCCCTGACCGAAGACAGCCCGGCTTGGGAGCAGGCAGCCAAGACCGCAGCTGCGCTCAAGGGACGAATCGGAATCGTTTACGGAGGCGGGCCGATCAGCGGAACGGTGGCGGGCCGCTGGAAGACGCAGATCAACGAGAACGCCAAGATGCCGGCCTGGTCGTCGCTGCTTCCGGAGCTCGATCACAACGAGCTTGTCGGCTGGGAAACGATGCCGTCCTTCACCCGCGAGCATCTCGGTGTGATTGCGCTGACGGACCGGTCCGACCACCCCAGAGTGGAAGCGCGTCTTGCTCATTCGGCGGCTTTGACCCAGGATGCAGTGCCCTGGGTGGCGGAGATCCCGTCCTGGGGAGAGTCGAGGATTGCCCGGCTGATCTCATTGACCACTGTCGGAGACCTGACTTCGTGGATGATGGCACTCGACGCCGGAGTGGATCCTGTTCCGGTCGAGACCATCGAAAAACTCAAGAAACTCCTAACTGAGGACTGAGACAACATGAACTACGACATTGCCGAACCGGACCTCGCCGAGAGCGGAGCCCGTCGAATCGCCTGGGCTGGTCGCAGGATGCCGGCTCTGGCAGCGGTTCGTGAGAGGTTTGTCAAGGAAAAGCCCCTGGACGGCCATGTCGTTGCGGCGTGTCTGCATGTGACGGCGGAAACCGCCAACCTGATGCTGGCATTGCGCGACGGCGGCGCGGAGGGGCTGCTTTGCGCATCAAACCCGCTTTCGACCCAGGACGACGTTGCTGCTGCCCTGGTGGCCGAGGGTATCCCGGTTTTCGCCATCAGAGGCGAAGACCAAGAGACCTACTACAAGCACATTCACGCCGTGCTGGACCACGCCCCTGCAGTGACCATGGACGACGGTGCCGACCTCGCCACGGTCCTCCATACCGACAGGCGTGATATCGAGGTGATCGGCTCGACGGAGGAGACGACCACCGGTGTCATCCGGCTTCGGGCGATGGCGGAGGACGGCACGCTCCGGGTGCCCGTCGTCGCGGTCAACGACTCGGCGACGAAGCACCTATTCGACAACCACTACGGAACCGGCCAATCGTCTATCGATGGCGTCATTCGGGCCACCAACATCCTTCTCGCCGGCCAGAACGTGGTCGTGGTCGGGTATGGCGACTGTGGGCGTGGAATCGCAAAGCGCGCCGATGGGATGGGCTCAAAGGTCATAGTGGTCGAGGTCGATCCGGTGCGGGCCCTCACCGCCGTGATGGACGGTTTCAGAGTCATGACTGCTGTTGCCGCCGCAGCCGTGGGCGATTTATTTATCACTGCCACCGGGAACAAGCACGTTCTCCGAAAGGAGCACTTCGACGTGATGAAGGATGGGGTAATTCTGGCCAACTCCGGTCACTTCGACATCGAGATCGATCTGGTGACGCTCTCGGCCGATGCTGTGGCCCGCCGGGTTGTCCGGGAGAACCTGGAGGAGTTCGAGCTTGCGGATGGCCGGCGAATCCTGGTCATCGCCGAGGGGCGTTTGGTCAATCTCGGGGCGGCCGAGGGCCATCCCGCCGACGTCATGGACATGTCTTTCTCCAACCAGGCACTTGCCGTCGAATTTCTCATCGAGAAACACGGTTCACTGGAGCCGCGGATCTACACGCTTCCCTCCGAGATAGACGACGAGGTGGCCACCATCAAGCTTCGCCATCTCGGGGGAGACCTGGAAACTCTGACCGAAGACCAGGTTGCCTATTTGAGCGGATGGCAAGAAGGCACCTGACGTTTCTCGTTCGCTCGAGGGGGAGGCAACAGCACCGATCCTGTCATTGCCGCCCCGTAGGTTGGCGTCATGGTCTGTCAGGGATGCTTCACTCCAGCCGAGACCTTGGTGTGCCGGCAGTGTCGAGTATCACTTCGTCCGCCGCCTGAGAAAATTCTCCCGGGCGGTGTCCGGCTCGTATCTGCCTTCGAGCACACCGGTGCCGCGGCCCGGTTGGTCCACGGGCTCAAGTATCGGGGGTTGGTCTGGTATGCCGAGATGGTCGCTGAGACGCTGGCACCCCTTCTACCGCGGGCACCATTGGTCCCTATCCCAAGGGCGTGGAGCCGCTTCGCCCGTTACGGCGTAGACCCGGCTCGAGAGATTGCGCTCAGGATTGCCAGGATCAACCGGGTAGCCCTGGTCGACCTGTTTCGCCGCCCGATTCACAGTGCAAGACGGGCAGGCGGCGATCACGGACGGTTACCCGCTTCCCTGGCTATTCGCACACCTGCGCCGGGCGGCGTGTTGATTGTCGATGACGTGGTGACGACCGGGGCGACCATGCTCGCAGCCGTCAACGCCGTCGGATCGGATCGTGTTATTGGTGTCGTGGCCGCGAATGATGCGACTGCGCGGTCTACTCTCGCGGGCAATGTCCTGCAACGTTCATAGGAATCCACCAACCTTGGTGACTCACTGATGGCGACGGTGGTGATCGTTGACGATGCGGAGCTCTTCAGGGAAGCCCTGAAGGCCGCGTTCGTCCGAGAAGGCTTCGACGTGGTGGCAGATGCTGGCAGCGGCGTGAAGGCCATAGACATCGCCCGGGAGCATCAACCCGACCTAGTGATGCTCGATCTTCTGATGCCCGGCATGTCAGGACTCGAGGTTGTCGGGGCGATCATGAAAGCAAGCCCGAAGAGCCGTGTGGTGCTGTTGACGTCGAGCGAATCGGCCGATGACCTATTGGCTGCCGTCAAGGCCGGGGTCTCGGGCTATCTGACGAAGGACACTCCGTTGCCTCGTCTTGTGGCGGCGATGGAGGATGTGCTCGAAGGCGGTGCCGCCGTTTCACCGGACATGGTTGGAAAGTTGTTCGCGGCTCTCCGCGACCTCCTTCGTCACCATGGCCTGACGGCGGCGAGAAGCCCCGAGCTCACAGGTCGCGAGCTGGAAATTCTGACCCTTGTGGGAGCGGGGAAGACGTCACGGGAGATTGCAGACGAGCTGTTCATCTCTGAGAACACTGTGCGCAACCATGTCAGGAATATTCTCGACAAGCTCCGCCTCAAATCTCGGTTCGAGGCGGTCACCTGGGCCCATCGAGAAGGGCTCATAGAGATACGTTGACGTGGTTGTTGAAGGTCGGTCTAATCAGCAGCACCATTAACATGAAGCCTCAATGCCAATCCTCTCCAAGGTTCTTCGCGCCGGAGAAGGCAAGACCCTCAAAGAGTTCAAGGGGATCGTCGCCGCGGTCAACGATGCCGAGCCCGCCTTTGAGCCGCTCTCCGACGAAGAACTGAAAGCCAAGACAACAGAGTTCAGGAATCGCCTCAGGGGAGGCGAGACGCTCGACGACATCCAGGTTGAGGCTTTTGCCAATGTCCGGGAGGCCGCGAGGCGTGTTCTTGGCCAGAGGCATTACGACGTCCAGGTCATCGGCGCTGCCGCCCTGCACAAGGGGATGGTCGCCGAGATGAGAACCGGTGAGGGGAAAACCCTCGTCTCGACCATGCCCGCGTACCTAAATGCCCTTGCTGGCAAGGGCGTGCATCTTGTGACCGTCAATGATTATCTGGCGATGCGGGATGCTGAGTGGATGGGGGCGATTTACCGGTTTCTCGGACTGGAGGTCGGACTGATCCAAAACGGGATGAGTCCCGACGATCGCCATCCGGCCTATGCCGCAGACGTCACCTACGGAACCAACAACGAGTTCGGGTTCGACCACCTCCGGGACAACATGTCGATGAGGTTCGATCTCCGTGTGCAACGGGGACACCCCTACGCCATCGTGGACGAAGTCGACTCGATCCTCATCGACGAGGCTCGGACTCCACTGATTCTCTCCGGCCGGATGGCCGACAGCGCCAAGTGGTACAAAGACTTCGCCAAGATCACCCGCCGTCTCCAGGAGGGTCTCCATTACGAGGTGGACGAGCGAAAACGTCAGGTGCTCACCACCGAAGAGGGTGTGGATCGGGTGGAACACATCCTGGGCGTCGAGAATCTGTTCGACCATGCAGCAGTCGACTTCGTCCACCATCTCGAGGCGGCTCTCAAGGCCGAGGCCCTTTATTCGCGTGACGTGGACTACCTGCTCGATCGCGGCGAGGTCAAGATCGTGGATGAGTTCACTGGCCGTGTCCTCGAAGGGAGACGGTATTCGGAGGGTCTGCACCAAGCCATTGAGGCCAAAGAGGGTGTTGCCATCAAAGAGGAGAACCAGACTCTCGCCACGATAACCCTCCAAAACTACTTCCGGCTCTACGAGAAGCTCGCCGGGATGACAGGAACGGCGGAGACCGAGGCCCCGGAGTTGGCGTCGATCTATGGACTAGAGGTCATAGTGATTCCGACCAACCAGCCGATCGCTCGCCTGGATGAGTCCGATCTGGTCTACAAGTCGGAGGCAGGCAAGTTCGATGCAGTGATCAGAGACGTTGCTGAAAGGCACAAGAACGGGCAGCCCGTTCTTCTGGGGACTGTCTCCATCGAGCGATCTGAGATCCTCTCGAATCTCCTGTCAAAGCAGGGGGTCAAGCACGAGGTCTTGAACGCCAAGCACCATTCAAGAGAAGCCGACATAATTGCCCAGGCCGGGAAGCTGGGTGCCGTAACCGTTGCTACCAACATGGCCGGGCGCGGTGTCGACATCATGCTCGGAGGAAATCCGGAGGGCATGGCGAGGGTCGAGTTGAAGAAGCGCGGAGTCACCCCCGACGACCCCTCCTATGAGCAGCTCGAGAAGAAGTTGACCGAGGAGTACGAGGCGCAGATTCAGCCCTACAAGAAGCGGGTCAAGGAAGCCGGTGGACTGTATGTGGTCGGCACCGAGCGCCACGAGTCGAGGCGAATCGACAACCAGCTTCGGGGTCGGTCGGGGCGTCAGGGAGACGAGGGGGAGTCGAGGTTCTACCTGTCTCTCGAGGATGACCTGATGCGCCGCTTCCAGGGGGAGTGGGTCAGCGGGATAATGGAGAAGCTGCGCCTCCCTGAAGACCAGCCCATCGAGGCAAAGATGGTTTCAAAGGCGATTGAGCGCGCCCAGCGCCAGGTTGAGTCCCAAAACTTTGAGATCCGGAAGAACGTCTTGAAGTATGACGAGGTCATGAACCGCCAGCGTGAGGTCATCTATGACTGGCGCGAGTCGATCCTCGATGGCACAGCAGGTGAAGATCTCATCGGAGACTGGATCGAGAGCGCCATGTCCGAGATCGTCGAGCTCGAGTTTGGTCAGGGTCTACCGAAGAGCGAATGGGACTGGGATGCCCTGAAACGCGAGGTCGAGCAGTTCTATCCCACCAAGGTCGACGTCTCCAAGTTCGACGGGTCATACACGTCTGAGGACGTAGCCGATTTTCTCGTCGATGAGGCGATCAAAGCCTTCAGCGACCGCGAGGAGGAGCTTGGCAGCGAGGTGATGAAAGAGGTCGAGAGGTCGGTCATGTTGTCGGTCATCGACAACAAGTGGCGTGACCATCTTTCCGAGATGGACTATCTGCGCGCCGGAATCGGTCTTCGTGCCATGGGCCAGCGCGATCCGTTGACCGAGTATCAGCGCGAAGGCTATGAGATGTTCACCGACACCATCGACTCCGTGAAGCGCGACGCAGTCAAGTATCTGTTCCATGTCGAGCTGGCCAAGCCGAAGACGCAGCCCAAGAGGGTGGAGGCCAACCCGACCGGAAAGGCGACGGCAAAGCAGGCGACGTCTGCCAAGATTGGCCGCAACGACCCGTGCCCTTGTGGGTCAGGCAAGAAGTACAAGAGATGCCATGGCCTGGCGGCCTGAGTTCGCATAGCAAGTCCTGAGACGATGACCGATATCACCGACCCAAAGGCAGCTCTGGTCGAGCTCCGGCAACGGCTCGTCGACGCCCGCGGCTTTCTCGACCTCGAGTCCAAGGAAGCGGAGTTGGCCGAGCTCAGGGAGAAGGTTTCTTCTCCCGATCTATGGGACGACCCCGATCAAGCACGAGCCGTCAGCCGTCGATTGGCGCGTTATGACGGGCTGTTCGACAAGGTTGGAGGTCTTTCCTCGAAGATCGACGACGCCGAGGTGCTCCTGGAGCTGGCGGCAGAGGCGGGAGACGAGGGCTCGCGGCAAGAGGCCCTTGTAGAGCTCTCGAATGTCTCCAAGGAGTTGGACGATCTCGAGGTCGAATCGCTGTTCTTCGATGAGTACGACGATGCCGACGCGATCATCAGTGTTCATGCGGGCGCGGGGGGAGTAGATGCTCAGGATTGGGCCGAGATGATGGCCCGCATGTACCAAAGGTTTCTCAGCGATGCCGGTTTTGGCGTGACTGTGGAAGAGGTCACCGAAGGCGACGAGGCCGGTATCAAGTCGGCCACCTTCACGGTCAAGGGCGACCGCGCCTACGGGACTCTCGAATCTGAGCGAGGCGTCCATCGTCTGGTCAGAATCAGTCCGTTCGATGCCAACGCAAGGAGGCAAACCTCGTTTGCAGGTGTCGATGTTGTGCCAGACATGGGCGATCAGGGCGACATCGAGATCAAGGACGACGATCTCAGGATCGACACCTACCGTTCTCAGGGTGCCGGCGGCCAACACGTCAACACCACCGATTCGGCGGTCCGTATCACCCATATCCCGACCGGCATCGTCGTCCAATGTCAGAACGAGCGCTCCCAGCTCCAAAACAAGGCTCGGGCAATGGCCATGCTTCGGTCGAAGCTGGCCGAACGAGCCCGTCAGGATCGGCTCGCCCATCTCGAGGAGATTCGAGGCGATCAAGGAGAGGCCGCATGGGGCCGTCAAATTCGAAGCTATGTGATGCAGCCGTATCAGATGGTCAAAGATCTGCGCACCGACCACGAGGTCGGAAACATCCAGGCGGTCCTCGACGGTGACTTGATGAGTTTCGTCGAGGCTTACCTGAGGTGGCGCCGGGCCAACCACGAGGCGAACCATGAGGCCAACCGTGAGGCCAACCGTTAGGCGAACCGTGAGGCCACGACCTGATTCTCTCTAGCAGTGGGCCCGCCGGTAGCGTTTCCGGTTCCACGCCAATGGGCCCATTGGCTGCGAGACTCCACTTCCCGTCATGATTCGACTCGAAAACGTAACCAAGGTCTACGAAGGCGGCATCATCGCCGCCAATAATGTGACCCTTGACATTCAGAAAGGCGAGTTCGTCTTTCTGGTGGGCGAATCGGGCTCCGGCAAGTCGACAATCATCCGGCTGTTGCTCCGTGACGAGCCGGTCACCAGGGGAAAGGTGTGGGTCGCGGGCAAGGACATCACCACCCTGCCCAAGTGGAAGATCCCTTTTCTCAGGCGTTCGGTCGGAACGGTGTTCCAGGATTACAAGCTTCTTCCCAACAGGACTGTCGGGGAGAATGTTGCCTTCGCCTTGGAGGTGCTGGGACGTCCCAGGTCGGTGATTGGGCCTCAAGTCGAACAGGTGCTGGATCTGGTCGGTCTGTCAGGGATGGAAAGCCGATACCCGCGCCAGCTCTCCGGGGGTGAACAGCAGCGTGTCTCCGTTGCAAGGGCTTTTGTGAATCGCCCCCCCATCATGCTCTGTGACGAGCCCACTGGAAACCTCGACCCAAAGACGTCGGTCGGGATCATGAAACTTCTCGACCGTATCAATAGGACGGGCACAACCATCATCATGGCGACCCACGATCACGCCATCGTCGATGCCATGCAGAGAAGGGTGGTGGCTTTGGACAACGGGAGGGTTGTCCGTGACGAGCCGCGCGGGCGGTACGAGGAGGAAGAGGAGTGAGTCGAGTCTTCTTCCTGATCCGTGAGGCGCTGGTCAATCTTCGTCGCAACCTCCTGGTGGTAGCTGGAGCCATCCTTGCGGTCTTCATCTCGTTGTCCCTCGCATTTGGGGCTCTCATCGTCAGTGAGGTGCTTCGCATCAACACACTGGCGTGGCAGGAGGGCGTCCACGTCATCTCCTTCCTCAAGGACGCCGGCTCCAACGGTGTTCCTGCCGATGCCCACGAGGTCCTTCTCACCGAGGTGTTGACCTGGGATGAGGTTGAGAGGGCTTTCTATGTTGACAAGGCCGCGGCCTGGGTTGAGTTTCAGGAGATCTTCCAGGGGCAGGATGAGCTTCTTGCTATCGATCCTTCCGTTCTGCCGGCTTCGATACGGATCGAGCTCGTTGCGATCGAGTTGCACTCCTCCGTCAAGTTCAAGCTGGACCAGCAGCAGCAAGTCGTCCTGCGCGTGCAAACCGCAGCTGAAGAGATCGAACAACTCCAAAGCCTCTCTCAAGCTCTCAATGTTCTCGGTATTGGCATGGCGGTGGTGTTGGGTCTCTCTGCGATCGTCCTGATCGCCAACACCATCCGGCTGGCCATTTACGCCCGCCGAGACGAGGTGGAGATCATGAAGCTGGTTGGTGCATCCAACTGGTACATCCGCATTCCGTTCCTGCTCGAGGGACTCATCGAAGGTGTGGCCGGTGCGGCACTAGCGGTGTTCGTCGTCTGGCTCGGAGCCACCCAGCTGGCGCGCGCCGGCGAAGGCTTCGCTCTGTTTCGCTTCGATGTTGGGACCGACTTCTTCTTCCAGTGGGTCTCAAGCTCGGCGAAGCAGTTATTGCTCTGGGAGCACCGGGTGACGACGGCCCAGATGCTCCTCCGGCGATCCGTCGGGTGATGAAGCATATGCCTGGCTACGCCGACTTGTGGGACGGACCTATGCCCAGCGAGGGCGAGCTCTTCGCTGGTGTGCCAACACAATGGTGTTTGGAGATTCTCTCTCGCATGGCGATAGCTCTTACGCATCAAGATGTTGACGAAGAGTCACTAAACACGTACATCCTCAACTATCTTCAACCCCCGCAGCGTAAGCGGGCGATCTCCTACCTCAATAGGCATTCGGACAGCGTTCTGATTGCTTCCTTTCCAGTCTACGTCACTTTGGAGCTTGGCGCCGCGTTGTCGCGACCGAGCCAACCGCAGGAGCTGACGATCGAGGTTCAGGACAAGATCATGCGCGCGATCTATGCCGTATGGACGTTGCTCAACGACCCGTTCCTCCCGAAGGTACCTCACGATCCCTCGGGAGTCGCGGCGGCGATGACGGAGCGGAGTCATCTTGAGACGCCTTGGAATTACTTGACTCGCGGATACGGCTGCTGGTGTTGGGAGCACCCCTTTATCCAATCCGCGGAGCGAACTTACCGCCACGACTTCGACCAAGTGATGTATGACACTCACGGAGTCACAACGTGCGATTGGATCCGCGGTCTAACAATGGCGACATCGATTCCACTCATTCAGCCCTTCAAAGGCGCCTCAACAGGGTCGTGTTTGGTAGCTTTCCCAATCAAGACCTTGAGCGATCAGGGGAATGGATTGGTGACGCAGGTACTGAGTCAGGCGTCCTCGACGTTGGCTGAGTTTCAACAAACCTGTGCTGAACACCATGCGAACCGGTCCCTCGTCGATCATCCATCGTTGCTGCCGTTGAAGAAACATCCGTGTATTCGGGTCGGCCACGATCCAGATTCCTTCATCCTCACCTCTCCTGCCCACCTCGCGGAAGCCGCACTTCTTGTGCAGAGCCACGCTGGCGGCATTCTCCGGAAACATCTGGGCTTGCAGCGACCAGAACCCGGTCCCCTCGGACTCCTCGATGAGGGCCGTAAGAAGTGGCGTGCCCACACCCTTTCCCCACCTTGCCGCACCCACATAGACACTCACCTCGGCCACCCCACCGTAGACACAGCGGTCTGAAACCGGACTCAAGGCGGCCCACCCAACGACTTGATTGCCGCTCTCGGCAACGAGTCGGCACGCCGGCAAATGCGCCTCATCCCAACCCTCCCATGCGGGCACCTCCGCCTCGAACGTGGCGTGGCCGGTCTCGATAGCCTCTTGATAGATGGCTGCTACGGCGGGCCAGTCGCCTGGCGCCATTTCGCGAATGGTGATGTTCATGACCAGGCCGTGCTGCCCACCGCTTCGTACACCTTGTGAACGTCCCCCAACACGTCCCACTCCACGATGCCCAGGGCATTCGCGCGCATCAATTTGTTCAACTCGTGGCGCCGCCTTCGGTCCGGGCCGAGATCATCTGCTCGGTCAGCGCACCCTTCAACGATGCCAGCGTGGAAGCAGCTTCGGCGGGATCCGTTATCGGCGCGAGACATGCATAATCCCGACAGATGTACAGCGCTGCCTTGCCGTCCACCAACGACTTACCGCGCTCCAACGGTAGGGCAGTCCCCCCATCCGGCCGGTCGGGATCGACGACAGCCTCTATGCGGTTCGGCAGAAAGTGCCTGGCCACCACTCTGCGCAGGGCTTCCAGGTCGGCGGAATCCGGCTTGCCGACAAGCGCCAGCTCCACGGGACCCTCGAGCAGCAGGTCCACTACGTTCAAGCTCTCAGAGAAGGCCCTAGGATATTGCTTTATCGCACCGCCATAGGCTCGAATGGCCCGAACAGCGGCAGTGTGAAAATCTTCCCGATCCAAATGGTACGACACGCGCACCAAGGCCGACGCCGCCACCGCGTTGCCGGACGGCGTGGCTCCGTCCGTGCCCTCGCGAAACCGCATCAGCAGCGCTTCGTGGTCCGACGCCGTGTTGAAGAACGACCCGCTCTCGGTATCGAGAAAATCGTTCACAGTGCGATCGAGCAGCCGTTCGGCTTCTTTCAGGTAGCGGGCCTCCCCCACCGCCTCGTAGAGATCGACCAGAGCCTCGGACAAGAAGGAATAATCCTCGAGGTACGCGTCGAGGTGCGCCTTTCCGTTGCGGTAGGTGCGAAACAACCCACCATCCTGCCTGACCATGGAGTCGAGGAGGAAATCAGCCGCCCGCCTCGCTGCATCGAGGTATCGACGTTCCCGGAACACCCTTCCGCCGTGCGCCAGCGCACTGATCATCATGCCGTTCCACGCCGTGATGACCTTGTCGTCCAGCCCGGGTTTGACCCGCTCCAAGCGGGCCTGGTACACCTTCTCCCGGAGTTCATCCAAGCGGCGTTGCAGGGCGTCTGGGTCTTCTTCTAATTGCAGGGCGACATCCGCCACGGGACGCGGCGTATTGGGGATGCTCTTCCCCTCCCAATTACCCACCTCCGTAATGTCGTAGAACGCGTTGAACACCTTGGCGCCCTCCACACCCAACACGCTCTCGATCTCGTCCGGCGTCCACACGAAGAACTTGCCTTCAACCCCTTCGGAGTCCGCGTCGGTCGCCGAGTAGAAGCCACCCTCCACCGCGGTCATCTC
>JACZUI010000025.1 GCA_022573225.1 Acidobacteriota bacterium | reverse complement strand
TTGCACCGGGAGAGCAGACATTGACACTTCCCTTGCTGCACCGCGGTGATGGTTTGTTCGGCATCCAGACCGAGCTCCGGATGATCGATTATCAGGTTGTCTTCGAGGCGATCGGAGAGGTCGGTGCCGAGTCGGAGAGCATCTCGCTCACCCGGCTGGGCGCCGAGTTTCCCACCGGAGGTGTGGTGACCACAACCACCGAGGCGGACGGATTCAGCTCCGAAGCCCAAGGTTGGGGATGGCTTGCCCTGGGACTGACGGCGGCATCGCTCTCGGTACTCGCGATCTGGGTTCTCGGAGGCAAGGACAATGAGGACGACATCGAGTCAGAATCCCAAAGTGACTCTCCGGCCGGCGACCGAGTCTGACGCCGCCGCACTCTCGAGGGTTCAGGAAGCAGCCTGGAAGACTGCCTATTCGGAGATCTTTCCCAGGTCATTCCTCGATGCATTCCACGTCCCGGAGTCGCGGTGGGCAGAGAGAATGTCGGCCGGGGTGGGAATGCTGGTATCGACCGAACGAGACCGGGTAGTGGGGTACAGCTCGTACGCAGCAGCCGACGATCCCGGCTGGGGAGAGCTGCGCGCCATCTATGTCGATCCCGGTTTTCAGGGCAGAGGGCACGGTTCCCGGTTGCTCGAAGCCACTGAGGCAGCTATCGATTATCGGGGGTACGAGTCGGCGCTCTTGTGGGTTATCGACCGCAACACGTCGGCCCGAAATTTCTACGAGAATCGGGGATGGACTCTGGGCGCCCCGTTTCGGCTCGAGGAAATCGGCGGGACTCAGGTCACGCTGGTCCGATATGAGACCGGGCTTCGATCCGGGAGCGAACAGCCTCAACGTCTCCCGGATAGGTGACCTTGACGTTTCCGGGGTCGCCGGCAACTGCGGCAATCTCGATATCGGAGAAACTCATAACGACATCGGCCGTGTCTTGACCCTCGTAGTCGGCCTGGGCGGCCTGGACATAGGCGGCCGTGAGGGCTCCGCCCGCAAATACCTGTGGGGTCTGGACGACACCAACGCCGTCGACCAACCTGAGTGTTTTGCGAGAGATCACCGGCGCATCCGGGTCGAGAACAGGTACGGCGCCGCCCGTTCTCGCAGCGACTTCGAACAAAGTCTCAATGAGCCGGACCGGGACCAGAGGACGGGCCCCATCGTGAATGCCAATGAGGTCTGCCCGGCCTCCGAGGGCGGCCAGCCCGGCCATCTCGCTGGTCGTCCTGGTCGACCCTCCGGGAACGAGGTCGGCATCGAGGGCCAGGCGTCCCAGGGCCTCGATCTGGTCGGATCTGCAAACCAGGACGCAACGGTCGACGACCGATGCGACCGCCTCCAGCGTGTGAACCACCAGCGGCTTGCCCGCGATCATCGCCATCATCTTGTCGTCACCAAAGCGGGCGCTGGAGCCCCCTGCCACCACGATCATCGCCTTGGAGCCCGTTGAACAATGCATGTCATCTGACCAACGGCATTATTCAGCAGACTCCTTCACTGACGGCAGAGTACTTTGTGCGAGTGATCCGCCTTGCCGCCTTGGTTGACGGCCCATCCCCGTCCGCCGATGCCCTTCAGATGGACGTCGACGGACAGCGGCGGGATTGGATGCTGGGCGATGGAGACCCCGCTCGCCTGGTCGTCGACGAAGTCACCGATGCCGTCAAGGAGATCGTCGACGGGCGCGTCGTGGGATCTTTCGACCGGGATCAGCTGTGGTCTGTTCGGGGCTTTGTCCTGTCCCACGATGTCGTCTCTGCCCTTTCTGGTGATGAGTTCACCCCGGATGGTCTCATCGAGGCTGTGACGGCTGCCGGGTACACGTGGACAATCGCCAGAGTCAACCCTTCTTCTTCTGTTTGATGGTCACATACGCAACGGCTGCCGCGAGACCGCTGGCAACTGCCACGCCAGGCACCGCCTTGCTCACGACCTTGTCGCGAATGGTCACCGCCGACTCGAACCACCGAATCTCCCAGTTTCTCTCTGTCGCTGCCTCGAGCAGGTCACTGTCCGGGTTGACCGCGACAGGATGCCCCACCGCTTCGAGCATCGGGATGTCGGTGATGGAGTCGGAGTAGGCGTAGCTGGCCGACAGATCGATGTCCTGATTGGCCGCCATTTCGACCATCGCCTGGGCTTTTGCAGGGCCATATGCATAGAGCTCGATCGTGCCGGTGTACCTCCCGTCTTCGTCGATCTCGCTCCTCGTGGCGATGACATCCTCAATCCCGAGGTAGCGACAAAGCGGCCGAACGATCTCGTCGGGGCTGGTGGAGACCACCACGACCCTGCGCCCAGATCGGCGGTGGTCGTCGATGATGGCGAGTGCCTCTGAGTAGACAAGCGGAGCCACTACCTCGCCGACCGTCTCCTCGACGAGACGGATGATCTCGTTGCGATCCCACCCCTTGGTCAGGCCCGCCAACTCCTCCTTGATCCGCTCCAACTGCTCGTGGTCTGCCCCAAATGCCTGGTAGTAGGCCTGGGCGATTGCGGCCTTGGCAAGTGTGGTGCGGGAGAGAAACCCCGCCTTGAATAGCGGCTTCGTGAAGGCGAGTGTCGACGACTTGGCGATGATCGTCTTGTCGAGATCGAAGAACGCGGCGGCGGCCATTTCCCCTTCAAGGTAACAACCAGGTTTGCCGGCCGAACCCAGCGGTCTCAAGGGTCTTGAATCCTCCCCGGCCAGCTCATAGGTTCGCCATATGGAGGGGATGGGTGTCAAAGGGGTGCTCGGAGTCGAGTCACCAGATCCGACTCTTTCGATGCTGAGCGGTCTCGGTCTTGCATTGTCGGCCGGGACTGCTCTGCTGATCGACCTGGTAGGAGATCTTCGAACCGGCCGGGCGTTGGGAGAGATCGCCGAGGAAGGGCCGTCGCTAGCCGAGCTCAGTCCTGGGCGTCGCGGTGTGGCCCTCGTCTCCGGGTCCGGTGTCGACGAGGACCGCGCCGCCTCGTTGATCGAAGCCTTCTCCCAGCATTGGCCGGCAGTGGTGGTGCGCTGTCACCGAGGGCAATGGCCCTGGCCCGTCGTTCCGGTCCGTCCGCTACTCCCAGGACTGCTCATGCCGGTCGATCCAATACCTGCGGTTTGGCAGCCCGCCCGGACTCGGATGAAGCCGCCTGGTCCGGGCCCGGTGCTGCCGGCACTGTCCGCCAGGGTCGTGAGAGACCTTCTCCGAGGTCGGGTCCCCCTCAGGAGTCGCTGGGTCGGTGCTTGGGAGAGGGTTTGGGAGATGCCATGGGCGTGATCGATCGCGTCGCCAGCCAGATCGCCTCTGGCATCGTCCCTTTTCGCCAGGCCGAGGTAGAGGCAGAGGCCACCAGGCTCCTGAACATCGAAGCTCCGCAGGGACGCCCCGAGAGCGCCCGGCTCGTCATGGATCGCGTGCTCGGCCTGGGGCCAGTCGAGTCCCTTCTCCGGGACCCCGAGGTGTCGGACGTCCTGATCAACGGCCCCGACGAGATCTGGGTGGAGAGGAAAGGGCGTCTGCACCAGGTCGATGAGTCCTTTCCCGACTCGGAGTCGCTTCATGCCGCGATTGAGCGGGTGATTGCGCCTCTGGGCCTTCGGATCGATCGATCGTCGCCTTTCGTTGATGCGAGACTCCCGGATGGCAGCAGGCTTCACGCTGTCGTTCCACCGGCGACCGTCGACTCGCCGATCGTGGCGATCCGTCGGTTCACCCAGGCCGTCGACACGCTCGACCAACTGGTCTCCATGGGTTCGGCGACAACGGAGCAGGTCGAACAGATGAGAGGCCTGGTAGCTCGGCGAGAGACGATTCTCATCTCGGGAGGAACCGGGACCGGGAAAACCACCCTCCTCAATCTTCTGGCCGCTCAGATACCGGATGGCGAGAGAATCGTCACCATCGAGGATGCCGCCGAACTACGAATCCCCGGTCATGTGGTCCGGCTCGAGGCTCATCCCCCCAACGCCGAGGGCGCAGGGGAGATCACGATTCGCTCATTGCTTCGGTCTGCGCTTCGCCTTCGACCAGATCGCATCATCGTGGGAGAGGTCCGGGGCCCCGAGGCGTTGGACTTGATCTCGGCGCTCAACACCGGTCATCGCGGCTCGATGTCGACTATTCATGCCAACTCGCCAGAGGAAGCGATGTGGAGGTTGGAGACACTGGCCCTTTCAGCCGGTGCAGCCTCGCCCTCAGCTGTCAGCCGCCAGTTGTATGCGGCCATCGGCATGGTTGTCCAGTTGGAACGGGTCGGTCCTCTTCGGAGGATCGCCGAGATCGCGCCGGTGGCTGATGACTGAGGCGCTCCTGGTCTCGATTGCTGTTTGGTGCGGGCTGGATTTCCGTCGGGCCGGGTTCCTGCTGGGAGCCGTGTTGTTTCCGATCCCCAGCATCGGGCTGATCGGAGTCCACTGGTGGCGGGACCGGCCTCGTACCTCGGCTCGGTCCGTCATGTTCTGTGAGGCGGTTGCAAATGAGCTTCGCGCCGGCGACTCGATGCGGATGGCTCTGGCCAGTGCCGCTGATTCGGTCGAGGCAGCAGCACTCACCGATCTAGCCAGGTCAGGCGCGCCGCTCACGGAGGTGGCGAGGGAAGCGGCGGGCGAGTTCCCTGACGTCGGCCCGGAGTTGAACGCGTGCATTGCGAGATCCACCTGGCTCGGATCGCCGACAGCAGACCTGTTCGACGAGCTGGCCGGGCTGGCTCTTGCTCAGGTAGAGGTCCGCCATGAGGTGAGTGCCGCTATGGCTCCCGCCCGCGCCACGGCGCTTCTCCTCGTGGCCGGGCCTGCCATCGCCATATGGTTCGCGTCGTCCGGCGGACGGCTGACCGACTACATCGAGTCGCCCACACAGCGCATGGCTGTGGGCGGCGGCCTGGCCCTGATCCTGGTTGCAATCGTTGTTGGCGGCCTGATGGTGAGGAGGGCGCGTTGAGAGCCCTCCTCCTGGGTTCTCTCGGCCTGGCGATGGGCGGCCCCTTGCTTGGCCTCGCTTGCGCAGGTGGAGTAGCCGCCTATTCCTTTCGACGGCCCAGAAGCTCAGAGCCGGGGCTGCGTCCCATCCTCCTGGTGCTGTTGGTTGAGCTGCGGTCCGGTCGGTCGGTGCTTGCCGCTCTGCAACAGGCCGCCATCGCCTTCCCCGATCACGCGGAGCTGGCACTCGGAACTCGGGTCGCGACGGTCGACGGTCTGAGCGCTGCGGTGGAAGCGACGACGGGTGAGGTACGACATCTGCTCTCTCAGCTCGCCCGTGCTCAGCGGTCGGGCTCGTCGGTCAGCCGCACTGTTCGTTTGCTTCTCGAGACCGATATCGCCAACGACCGGGCCAGTCGTCTGGCGCGGGCGAAGGGTCTTCCGGTGAGGTTGATGATTCCGATATCGCTGCTCCTGCTGCCCGGGCTGATGCTGCTCATTTACGCACCGAGTCTGCTCAGGCTGCTCGGTGACCTGACCGGCCCGCTCACATGATTCCGCACTTCTCCCCGCTTCCGGTCGGCTACCGGTTTGGAAGGAGAGATCATGACTCGACTCTGGGCATGGTTGTTGGTGAGGGAGAACGATCGGGGACAGGCCACGGTGGAGTACTTCCTGGTGATACTGGCCGCCACTGCACTGGCAGTGATCGGCCTGAAGTGGCTCCAGTCGGGGAGCGGAGGCGGCCTGCTGGGGGGCCTGTTCGGAAAGGTCATTTCCTGGGTAGTCGGGAAGTTCTGACCAGTGAGGAGGGTGCAGTGACGGTCGAGTTCTTCCTTGTGGTCCCCTTGATCGTGCTCGTACTTGTTGCGTCACTCCAGGTCATCGGTTTAGCCCGGGTACGGATCGAGCTGCAGGGAGCGGCTCGTGACGGCGCTCGGGTTGCCGCGACCACCCCGGATCCCGCTAAGGCGGTGGAGGCAGTGCTTGCTGCGCTGCCTCCCGCCTGGCGGGACCACACCAGGGTGTCGGTTGAGAGACCTTCGAGAGTGGGCGTTCCCGCCCGTGTCACCGCGAAGCTGAAACACCACCTGGGACCGCCGTTTCCGAGCGGGTTCGGTGTCTCGGTGACGGCGTCGGCTTCCATGCGCACCGAGCGCTGATGGGGGATCGGGGTAGCGCCGCGGTTCTCATGGTTGCAATGGCCGGGGTTGTTGCGGTGGTAGGGATGGGGTCGGCATCCGTCGGCCTCCTCCTTTCTGTACGGGAGGTGGCCGCGACGGCCGCAGAAGCGGCCTCGCTGGCGGCTGCCGTGGCTACCTACCCCCCAGCGTCATCGGGCGCGCCCGTGGTGGTGGCCTCGGAGATGGCGGAGCAAAATGGGGCTCAGCTCGAATCGTGCCGGTGTGCGGTGGATTCATCTCTCCGAGTTCGCCGGGTGACCGTGGTGACGGCAGCCATCACCGAGGTGCCTCTGTTCGGGACGGTTGTGATCAAGGGATCGGCCACCGCTGAATTCGATCCGGCCGCTTGGGCAGGGCACCCAGCAGCTTCCTAGTGCCGGCATTGTTCTTAGGCTCGGGAGGTGGCCGGTCGTACCGAAGTCGTGCGGATGCTTGCCGAGTTGGCCAAGCTGACGGCGCTGGATGAGGGGAGCCCACAGGCCTTTCGGGTGAGGGCCTACGAAAAAGCGATTCACGGCGTCGAGGCTCATCCGGGCGAGATGTCGGGCTTGTCCAAGGCCGAGTTGATCACCATCGCCGGGGTCGGTGGGGCGACGGCGGACAAGATTCTCGAGTTGGAGGCAACCGGGCAGGTCGCCAAGCTGGAGGCTCTTCGGGAGAAGTATCCGCCTCCTTTCGTGGAGCTGACCAAGATCCCCGGTCTTGGACCGAAGACTCTCAAACTGATCAGGGCGGAGCTAGGCGTCGAGGACCTCGAAGCCCTCGAGGATGCGATCGCCGGGGAGCAGCTTCGGGAGCTTCCGGGACTGGGAAAGACAACCGAGGAAAAGATCGGCCGAGCGATAGAGCGGCTCGGGCTTCACGGAAAGGACCGGCGGACACCCCTCGTTGAAGCGCTGCCCCTGGCTCGGTCTCTGGCGAGCCGTCTTGAGGAGAAGTCCGACGTCGACGAAGCAGTGATCTGTGGGTCGATCAGACGCTTCTCCGAGGCCGTTGGTGACATCGACATCGTGGTTGCGACGAGAGAGCCACGGGCCGTTTCGGAGTTTGTCCTGGCGTTCTCGGAAGTCGCCGAAGTGATCGGATCTGGTGAGACCAAGACCTCCTTCCTGACCAGGGAGGGGATGCAGGTGGATGTCCGGACAGTTTCGCCCGAACAGCTCGGGTCGGCGATGCTTTACTTCACCGGCTCCAAGGCGCACAACATTGCCCTCCGCCAGCGCGCCATCGACAGGGGCATGCTGCTCAGCGAATACGGTCTGTTCGAGGGGGACCGCGTGGTCGCCTCGGTGACAGAGACAGACGTTTATGACGCCTTAGAGCTGGAGTACATCCCGCCTCCTCTTCGCGAGGGAACCGGGGAGATCGAAGCGGCCGGAGGCGACGGCCTGCCCCGATTGGTGGCTCGCGAGGACATCAAAGGCGACCTCCACTATCACTCCGATCGCTCCGGCGACGGCAGGTCATCGCTTGAAGACATGATCGAGGCTGCCCTCGCACACGGCTACCAGTACGTGGCCTTCACAGATCACGGGGAGGATCTGTCGATCAATGGATCGAGCAGGGAGGAGATGCTCGCTCACCGTGACGCGATCCGTTCCCTTCAGGAAACATATCCTGAGATCACCCTTTTGTTCGGATGCGAGCTGAACATAGGCCCCGACGGAGGTCTCGACTACGACCCCGAGTTTCGTCTGGAGTTCGACTATTGCGTCGCGTCGATACACAGCTACTTCGATTTACCGAGCGATCAGCAGACGATCAGGCTGCTAACCGCGCTTCACGATCCGTCGGTCAACGCGATAGGACACCTTTCCGGCAGGTATGTGGGTCGCAGGCCTGGTGTGGAGCTGGATATCGAGGCCATCCTGGAAGGACTGGAAGTCACCGGTGTCGCCCTGGAGATCAATGGTGCTCTGGATCGTCTCGATGCCTCGGCCGAGGTGGCCCGGCAGGCAATGGCCCGTGACATCAACCTCGTGATCGACACCGACTCGCACCACACCAAGGATCTGGTGCGGATGAACTATGGAGTGGAATACGCCCGTAGGGGATGGGTGACATCAGATCGTGTCGTGAACACATGGGGTGTCGATCGTCTTCTGTCTTGGGCAGCCCGGCGTCGCTCCTGACTGGTGCTATGAGCACACGCTCAGGTACTTGGAGGAACTCGATCGCAAGAAGACCCGGATGGACGAAGTCGGCGCCAACGCCCGGGCGGCAATCCGTCTCTTGGAGGAGTTGGGCGCCTCGCGCGACGGCCGTTTACGAGAGCCGGTCTCGTTGCCTGGCAGCGGCTCGCTCCGGAGTCAGCTCAACGGGATCAGCTCCGAAAAGCTTCCGGTGGCGCTCGATCCCAACACCCCTGACCATCGAATACTTGCCACATGCCTCAATCTCGACGAGGTCGGCCCAACGGTCCTGGTCACCAAGGACGCCGCCCTCAGGATCAAGAGTGCCCAGCTCGGAGTTGCGGTCCAGGATTACCGGGGAGACACCGTTCCCGTTGAGCAACTCCATTCCGGGGTGGTCCAGCATCGCACCGACGGCGAAACCGTCGACCGTCTCTTCGACGAGGGCATGATTGAACTGGAGGGCGTCGAGGCATTGGTCAACCGGTCATCATCCTCCGAAGCGGAACCTCACGCTCGGCCCTGGCTCGAGTCGTCCAGTCGGATCCCGTCCTGATCGTCGAGAGGTTGCCAAACCACATTCGGGCGTTTGGAGTGAAGTCGAAGAACGTCCGCCAGACCGTGGCGCTTCACCACCTGCTCGACCCGGATATCCCGGCTGTCTCCATCATGGGGATGGCAGGAACCGGTAAGACCTTCCTCTCGCTCGCCGCGGCTCTCGAACAGGTTCTGGAGCAAGGTCGGTATAGACGGGTGTCGGTATCTCGCCCTCTGGTAGCTGTTGGCCGCCAGGAAGTCGGCTATCTGCCTGGTGACCTCAGTGAGAAGCTGTCTCCCTGGATGGCCGCCGTGCATGACAACCTCTATGCCCTCTTCTCCGATGCCGGGGTTGAGGGGGCCAAGAGCGCCATCGATGAGTTGATCTATCGAGGTGAGCTGGAGATGGCTGCGGTCACCTATCTTCGGGGTCGTTCGATCACCGGAGAGTTCGTCATCATCGACGAAGCCCAGAACCTCGAGCTTTCCACGCTCAAGGTCATCCTGACCACGATGTCGTGGGAGTCAAAGGTCGTTTTCTGTGGTGATCTCAGCCAGGTCGACAATCCGTATATCTCGCCGTATGGGGGGTGGGCAGCCCTGATCGAGAAGTTCAAGGGGTCGTCGTTGTTCGGTCATGTTGCCCTCGAGCGCTCCGTCCGATCACCGCTGGCCGAGATGGCCGCGACGGTGTTGTAGGAAAAGAGAAACCTCTCCGGGCTGTTCAGCGGGCTGCGAGTCGCTCCCGACGAGCCGCCAGCAGCTCAGCAGCCTTCTCAATTGTGATGGATTCAGGGTCGTCACCCTTGCGCAGTGAGGCGTTCACCTCGCCATCGGTCACATAGGGGCCGAAGCGGCCCGTGCGGACCGTCACCGGCTTGCCACTGACAGGGTCCGGTCCCAGCTCCTTCAATGGTCCCGATGCCTTTTGGCCCCGGCGTCGGGGCGGCTCGGCGAGCACGTTCAATGCCTCTTCCACGGTCAGGCTGAACAGCTGATCCTCACTTTCCAGGCTGCGCCGATCGTCGCCCCGCTGTATGTAGGGGCCGTAGCGACCATTCAGCGCGAGGATGTCGGTCCCTTCATCATCCTGACCGACAGTCCGCGGCAGAGACAAGAGCTTCAGGGCATCGTCCAACGAGAGCTCGTCCATTGACATGGTCTTGAAGAGTGAGGCCCGCTTTGGTTTGTCCTTGCTGCCCTCCTCTGGCTCCCCAAGCTGGACGTAGGGACCGAAACGCCCTGTCTTGCCCAACACGATCAGCCCAGAATCGGGATCTGTCCCGAAAATCTTATCGCCGCGGTTCTGGGTATCTATCAGCTCGAGGGCCATCTCCACCGTGAGCTCGTCGGGTGCAACATCCTCGGGGATCGAGGCACGCTCCTCGCCACGCTGGACGTAGGGGCCATATCGACCTATTCGGGCAACGACATCCGCGCCGCCTGAATCATGGCCAATCGGGATTGACCCGACCTTGCGAGGGTCGATGTCGTCCAGTCGGGAAGCCACCTTCTCCTTTAGCCCGTCATCGCCGAAGTAGAAGGCCGTAAGCCAGGGGACAGACTCTTGGTCTCCGGATGCGATGCGGTCCAGGTCGTTCTCCATCCCGGCGGTGAAGTCGTAGTCGACCAGGTTGGGGAAATGGTTCTCCAACAGAGTCACCACACCGAAGGCGGTGAAGGTGGGCACCAGCGCCGCCCCTTTCTTCCACACATAGCCGCGGTCCTGAATGGTGGACATGATTGACGCGTAAGTGGAGGGACGTCCTACTCCCAGCTCCTCCAGCTTCTGAACCAGTGACGCCTCCGTGTACCGGGCAGGCGGACGGGTTTCATGCCCGGTCGGCTCGAGTCGCTGCACCGCCAGGGACTCACCCTCAGCGAATGGGGGAAGGATCTTCTCCTTGTCGTCCAACATCGACTCCGGATCGTCGGAGCCCTGGACGTAGGCCCGCAGGAAGCCGGGGAACGTGATCGTCCGGCCACTGGTCGAGAACACCACGTCGGTTCCCTTCGTGGTGGTCGCCACGAGGCGTGCGGAAACCGTGACACCCTTGGCATCGGCCATCTGACAGGCGATGGTCCGCTTCCAGATCAAGTCGTACAGCCTGGCCTCGTCGGTTCCGACCTTGACAGCCAGCTGTTCGGGAGTGAGGAATGTCTCTCCCGCCGGTCGGATCGCCTCGTGAGCCTCCTGGGCTCCCTTGACCTTTGATGCGTATACCCGCGGCTTGGGTGACAGGTACTCCTTGCCGTAGAGCTTGGTGATCTGTGATCGCGCCGAGGCCACCGCACTGTCGGATAGGGCAGTCGAGTCGGTTCTCATGTAAGTGATGTACCCGTTCTCGTAGAGACGTTGGGCTACCGACATCGTCCGGGCCGAGGAGAAGCGCAGCTTGCGCCCCGCGTCCTGCTGGAGCGTTGAAGTGCGGAAGGGCGGGTATGGGGAGCGCTTGTATGGCTTCTCCTCGACACTTCGCACCGAGAAGTCTGCCTTCGTGAGGTCGGTGGCCAGTTCAGTGGCACTTTGCTGATCGAGGACGGTCATGCCCTTCTTGGCGTTGCCGTTGGAGTCGAAGTCCTTGCCCGTCGCCACTCGAGAGTCGTCGATCTCGAGCAAGGTGGCGTCGAAAACCTTGTCGAGGTTGGCGGAAGCGGCGAAGGTTCCCACGACACTCCAATATGGGGCGGCGGTGAAGGCCATTCGTTGACGCTCCCGCTCGACCACGATTCTCACCGCGACACTTTGCACCCTGCCGGCTGACAGACCCTGTTGGATCTTTCGCCACAGCACGGGAGACACTTCGTATCCGAACAGGCGGTCGAGGATCCGTCTTGCCTCTTGCGCCTGGATCAGCCTGTTGTCGAGATCTCGCGGGTTCTGAAACGCCTCCTCGATCGCCGACTTTGTTATCTCGTGGAAGACCATTCGGTGGACAGGCACCTTGGGTTTCAGAACTTCCGTCAAGTGCCATGCGATGGACTCCCCCTCGCGATCCTCGTCCGTTGCAAGGTACAGCTCGTCAACATTCGCGAGCATTTCCTTGAGCTTCTTGATCCGTTCGCGTCGTTCCTTTGGGATCACATAGAGGGGCTCGAAGTCGTTATCGACATTGACTCCGAGACGGGCCCAATCTTCGCCTTTGGCTCGCTTTGGGATCTCGGAAGCGGACCGAGGAAGATCACGGACGTGGCCCATGGAGGACTCGACGGCGACGTCGGGACCCAGAAATGCAGCGATGGTCCGCGCCTTGGTTGGCGATTCGACGATTACAAGGATCTTTGGCATATGTCGGGTGAGTTGACCGTAGATGGCCGCCCAATGTCAACATGGCTTTTCGTCAGAGGATCCCATTAGCGTGCCAGCGGTGGGCGAGAAAGGTCCTCGATCGGAGCAGGATTTGAGTGAGTATCTGGCCTTAGAAGGAGGAGACGGCACCGGAAAGTCGACCGTGGCCGAAGGTCTTGGGTCCCGGCTCGAGGCTATGGGACACGAGGTCGTCATGGTTCGCGAGCCAGGTGGGACGGAGCTAGGGGAAGTCGTCCGGGGTCTGGTTCTCGACTCCGACTCGGTGGCGCCCTGGGCCGAAGTGATGCTCTTTGCGGCGCAGCGTGCCCAACTAGCGGAAGAGGTGATTCGACCCGCAATGGCTCGAGGCGCGTGGGTGGTCAGCGATCGGACCTATTACTCGTCCATTGCATATCAGGGGCGGGCCCGGGGTTTGGGAGAAGACCTGGTCCGCCAGATCAACGAGACGGCGCTTCGGGGGACCTTGCCCGATCGGGTCTTCGTCCTCGATGTCGACCCGGCTTTGGCCCTCGAGCGTCAGCATCGCCCCGACCGGATCGGCAGGGAAGGTGTCGATTTCCAGGTAGCGGTGCGCGAGGCGTTTCGCGACCTGGCCCGGACCGAGCCGGATCGGGTGCTGTTGCTCGACGGGATGAGATCAGTCGATGACCTGATCTCGACGATTCTTGGGACCATCGAGCCGTGAGAGAGCCACTCTCGGAGTTGATTGGGCATGACAGCGTGGTCGATTTGCTTCGGCGGGAAGCACCGAGACCCGCCCAGGCGTATCTCTTCACCGGCGTCGATAGTGTCGGCAAGTCGACGGTGGCGCTGGACTTCGCGGCATTGTTGCTCTGCCCGACTGGTGGAGTGCATGAGGAGGACTGCCGATCGTGCCGGCTTGCCGGCGATCAGAGGCATCCAGATTTGATCGTGGTCGAGCCTGAAGGGGCCACCAGTCTCGGGGTCGATCAGGCCAGGGCGGTTGTGAGCCGGGCTTCTTTGCGGCCCGTCGAGGCCGCCCGGACAGTCTTCTTGTTTCCCGAGGCCGGAGTGATGACCGACCAGGCCGCCAACGCTCTGCTGAAGACCCTCGAGGAGCCTTCTGGCTCCGTGGTCTTTCTTCTGGCGGCAGAGTCCGAGGACGATTTTCCGCCCACAGTGGCCTCGAGATGTCGGACCGTTCACCTGGGGCGGGTTCCCGTTGACCAGATCGTCGAGGCCCTTCAAAGCCGGGGTCTGACGGCCGAGGAGGCGTATGGCGTGGCGGTGGTATCCGGCGGCAGACCCGGTCTCGCCCTAGCGATGATGAATCAGCCCGAAGTGTCCAGTTTTCGGGAGTTCTGGCTCTCGATTCCCGGTCAGGTGACGCCCCACCCCGGCGACGGCCAGAGACTGGCGCAAGGGGTCTTGGCCGAAATCGCTCCCATCGTCGAGGAGTCTGTCTCCGACGATCTCCCCAAGGAAAAGCGGCAAAGGGCCCGGCGCCGCGCCGAGCAGTCGCTGCTGGTCAATGGGCTCGAGATTCTGGCTTCCTGGTATTCGGACTCGGCGTCACTCCAATTGGGCGGGCCGGTTCGGAACAGGGATCTGTCGCTGGCCCCTTTCACCGACATCACGCCCAGGAAGGCGGTGGCCTCAGCCGATCTGGTGCTGGACGCCGTGGTCGATATCCAGGCCAATCTGCGTCGGGAACTGGTACTGGCCAACCTCTTCGCCACCCTGGGCTCGGACGACTGAATCAGTCGTACTCAGGCGCGGCGTTTCCTTGACGAGAGTGCAAAACGTTGCGGCAAACGGGACGATTTGCACGTTCGAGAGGCACCTGCACGTTCGTTGGAGCCGGAGAGGGGAGTCGAACCCCTGGCCTATCGCTTACGAGGCGATTGCTCTACCACTGAGCTACTCCGGCGGAGCCCTAAATGCTAGGACAGGGCCTGAGCCTGATCCAGACGACCCGGCTTGTGAATACCTGATACCCCGACTCCGTTGTACCGTCTCCTCCCCATGGCGGAACAGGTCGATTTCGAACGAGATGCAATGCAGTACACCCGTCAGTTGTACAGCGCTGCGATGCGAATGACCCGTAATCCGGCTGACGCCGAGGATCTGGTCCAGGAGACCTACCTCAAGGCCTACCGCGCCTATCACACCTTCCAGGCAGGTACCAACCTCAAGGCATGGCTGTACCGGATTCTCACCAACACCTACATCAACAAATACCGCAAGGAGTCCCGACGCCCCAGCGAGGTCGATCTCGGCTCCGTCGAGGATCTCTATCTCTATCGGAGGCTTGGCTCGGAGGAATCGGCCGAGGCGGCCCGCACCACGGAGGACCGGGTGCTTGATGGTCTTGTCGAATCCGATATCAAAACGGCCGTTGAGAACCTGCCGGAGAACTTTCGACTTCCAGTTCTGTTGGCTGATCTCGAAGGATTCTCATACAAGGATATCGCCGAGATCCTCGATATTCCGATCGGCACTGTGATGTCCCGGCTTCATCGGGGAAGAAAGGCCATGCAGAAGGCGTTGTGGGATTACGCACAAAGCAGGGGTCTCCTTCCCGAAGGTGCAGAAAAACCATGACCCAAACCGATTGCGACGACGCACTTGCAAGCCTGTATCAGTATCTCGACAGGGAGCTGAACACGGCAAGTAGCACGGAAATCCGGAGTCATCTCGACGAGTGCTCCGGATGTTTTCAGAGATTTGATTTCGAGCGCCGGCTGAAATCTGTCGTCAAGGAACGGCTCTCCGAAGAAGTCCCCGATGAGTTCATTGATCGTCTCCGTCTTGCGATCGCCGAGGAAATCGGCAAAGGCTCTTGACGTTCGCTACGACTGTGGCGCATAGGTAGTCTGGGCAACATCATGAGACGGGCCACTCCGCGAGCTGCAGCGATCTTCGTGCTGTTGATCGGAGGCCTCGTGCTGCTTACGGTCCCGGTTCTGGCTCAGGATGAGGAACCGAGCCCGGCGCCGATTTCTGAAGACGCGCCGGTTCAAATCTCTGAGGAAATGGAGCCGGCGGTCCCAATCACCATCCCGGACGAGTCAGAGACTCAGCTCGATTGGACCTATCGGTTCATGATTCCAATTGGTCTGGTACTTGCGGTCGTCGTGATTGCCGTCACGTCTGTTCAGTACTTCACTTCAGTCGTCCGTAAGCGGTATCGAATCGTCGAAGAGTGATGTCCGATCGACCCGGCTCGGGTCGCCTGATCGGGAGGATCGCGGGTACCTATCCACTCGCTGAGACCTACCACTTGCCAGCTCTCCAATCCGAGATGGAGGCTCTGACCATTCGCGTCTCCCGCTTGGTGCCTGAAGCGACCGGGCTGACTCTCTCCGGATCCCCTTCGACGGCAGTAATCGGTCGGGCGGAATGGGTGGAGCGCAATGTGGCCAGCTTCTCCCATCTGATCGAACCGGCCCGGCGCCAGATCGAGGAAAAGGCTGAAGAGCGGGGTGCAGGGGCGAGGTCGATGGCGGTTCTCGCCTCCAAGGTCTTGCAGGCCGAGACCGTGGCAGTGCTCAGCGTTCTCGCTCGTCGCGTGCTGGGGCAATACGAGCTGGTGCTGCCAACCGGCGAGGCTGGAGACGTGGTTACGTATGTCGGGCCGAACATACTCCAACTGGAGAGAGTCCATCAGTTTCGTCCGGCCGAGTTCCGGTTCTGGGTCGCCCTTCACGAACTCACCCACCGTGCTCAATTCCAGGGAGTCCCGTGGCTGCGTGACTATTTCGTCGGTCTCGTCATGGAACTCATAGAGCAGTCCAAGCCCGAGAGCGGAAGGCTCTCGAAGGTGATGGGTGAGTTGAGCGCACGTCGTCAGCTTGGCGAGAACCTCATCGACGAGCAGGGTTTGTTTGGGCTATTTGCCACCTCGGGACAGAAGGCCGTGATGGACAAGGTGCAAGCCCTCATGTCACTCCTCGAAGGGCATGGCCATGTCGTCATGGATCGTGTTGGCGCCGAGCACCTCAAGTCGCAGGCTCGGATGAGTCGGACTCTGAAGAGCCGTCGTCAGGACAAGAGGACCGCCGCCTTCTTCCGGATCACAGGTCTGGAGATGAAGTTGAAGCAGTATGAGGCGGGTGGTTCGTTCATTCATGTGGTCGAACGAGAAGCGGGATGGGAGACGGTTTCGCTCGCATTCCGGGGAGCCTCGAGCCTCCCCACTCTCGAGGAGATCGAGGATCCGGTCGCATGGTTGCGACGCGTCGCCTAGACAGCCTCGTTTCGAAGATCTCGTCTTCCGCCGAGTTCCCGGATGGTGGACTCCTGGTGGCGCTTTCGGGCGGCGCCGACTCCGCTGCCCTCGCCTACCTGGCCTCCCGAACAGAGCAGCCGACTCGGGCGATCCATGTCGATCATGGGACCCCCCATGCGCCTCTGCTCAAAGGCGCCGCCATGGATATCGCGGTAACGATCGGTATAGACATCCAGGTGGTTCAGGTCGATCTGTCGGGATCCCCGTTCAGTGAGGCCAGGGCCCGAAAGGCCAGATACCAAGCCCTTGTTGCGTCGAAGGAACCCGGCGAGTGGGTACTCACCGGTCACACTCTCGAGGATCAGGCCGAGACGGTGTTGATGAGCATCATCCGTGGCACCGGGCCTGTTGGCCTCACCGGCATCCCGGCTCGGACGGATCAGATGGTTGCCAGACCGCTTCTTTCCTCATCTCGGCCGGACCTTCGCGAGATGGCCATGCTGGCCGGCCTCTCATTCGTCGACGACCCCTCCAACAGAGACGTCGGGTTCACACGCAACGCGGTCAGGTTGGAGGTGATGCCCGATTTGGAGTCCCGGTTCAACCCCGGCCTGACTCAATCGTTGGCTCGGCTGGCGAGGTTGGTGAGCCGGGACACCGATCTTCTAGGTGCGGCTTCCTCTGATCTTCCGACGCACATTGATGAGAACAGGGCGCAGATTGCCCGATCCGTGCTTTTGACAACTCCCAGGCCTGTCGCTGATCGTGCGCTCCGTCGTATGGTGTCAACTCTTCGCCCGCCCCATGGCCCCACCCACGACGAGATGGCCGCTATCTGGTCGGTGGTGAATGGGGAAAGAAAGCAGGCCGAACTCGCCGGTGGGTTGGAGGTCGGCTTGAACGACGCCCTCTTCGAGATCCGCACAGGCGACCCAGGGCCGACTGCTCCGTTTCGAAAGCCTCTGGGTCCGGGCCAACACACTTTCGGCGGCCTGATCCTCGAGGTAGTCGAGTCAAAGACGGCTTGTCGGGTGTTCCCGTTGTCGCCACTCGCGGCACTTTTTCCTGCGGACACTTCGTTGCATGCCGTGTCGGACGGGTCGGGTCGAGTGGTGGTCGAGGTCGATGGCGAAGTCGCGTGGGTGCCGGGAGGCAAGCGATTTCCGATCGCTTTCTATGACCCGGGTGCGACCGGCTACCTTTCCGTGTTCGCCACAGAGGAAAACGGATGGACATAAAGCCCCTCATCACCGCCGATGAGATCGCGGCACGTCTTGCCGACATAGGTCGGCAGATCTCGGAGGACTATTCAGGGAAGGACATTCTCCTTGTTGGGGTGCTTCGAGGAGCCTTCATGGTCATGGCAGATCTTGCCCGGCAGATCGATGTCCCGGTCGAGTTCGATTTCATGGCGGTCTCGTCATATGGCGCTTCGACCCAAACGTCCGGGGTGGTGCGCATCCTCAAGGATCTCGATGAAGAGATCGAGGGCAGACACGTCCTCATCGTCGAGGACATAATCGATTCAGGGTTGACCCTGAACTACCTGATGAAGAGCCTGAGAGTGCGGAGGCCGGAGTCGCTGGCCATCGCGACGCTCTTGCTCAAGAAGGGAATTCAAAGAGTTCCGCTTGACGTCAAGTATGTCGCTTTCACCATCGGTCCGGAATTCGTGGTCGGATACGGGTTGGATTACGCCGGGAAGTACCGCAACCTCCCCTATGTTGGAGTCATGGGCGAGGGTGCTCAGGAGCCCGCTGAACAATCAGCGGACTCATAGTTCGACTATCCGGGTTTCTCCCGTAGCATTGGACAACGAACTCCCTCGGGTTAACCCATTGAGGTACTTGTGAATCGAACTGTCAGAACATTGGTCATATACGGGTTGTCGATCATCATGCTCGCCATCCTGGCCCAATGGTGGTTTGACCAGGTATCTGGCCCTGAGGAAGTCGCACTCTCGGAGTTTCTCATCTCGATCGAGGAAAATGAGTACGAGGCCATCGAATTGCTGGCCCGCTCCAACGAGATTCAGGCGAGCTTCGACGCCGCGGGCGCTGCCGAAGGCGTTTGGGATCATATTTCCAGTTATCCGGAAGGGTTTGAAGGCGACCTGACTCTGCTGATCCGGGACTCGGGAATCCCGTTCAACGCCGACCCTCAGCCGCCAGGGTTCTGGGAAGTGCTGATCAGCTTCCTTCCATGGCTCTTCCTCCTCGGTTTCATGGTGTTCATTTTCATGCAGATGCAGGGCGGCGGGAATCGCGTGATGCAGTTCGGCAAGTCCAAGGCGAAGCTCGTCGGCAAGGAGCAGCCCAAGGTCACGTTTGATGACGTGGCGGGACTCGTCGAGGCGAAGGAAGAGCTCGAGGAAATTCGGGATTTCCTCGCGGACCCCGAACCCTATCGACAGATGGGCGCCAAGATTCCCCGCGGAATTCTCCTGTTCGGCCCTCCCGGGACTGGAAAAACGCTCCTTGCAAGGGCGGTCGCCGGAGAAGCGGGTGTCCCCTTCATGTCTATCTCCGGCTCCGACTTCGTCGAGATGTTCGTGGGTGTGGGTGCGTCGCGCGTTCGCGACCTATTCGAGCAAGCCAAGGCCACTGCCCCGGCCATCGTCTTCATCGATGAGATCGACGCGGTCGGTCGTCATCGCGGCGCGGGCATCGGCGGCGGCCATGATGAGAGAGAGCAGACCCTCAACCAGTTGCTGGTCGAGCTGGACGGATTCGAGGGGAACAGTGGGGTGATTGTGATGGCGGCCACCAACCGTCCCGACATCCTCGATCCGGCCCTTCTTCGGCCCGGCCGCTTCGATCGCCAGATCATCATCGATCCACCTGACCTCATAGGCCGTGAGGCGATCCTCGAGGTTCACGCGAAGGGCAAGCCTCTAGACAAGGAAATCGACCTCAAGGTGCTGGCTCAACGCACCCCTGGTTTCACCGGTGCAGACCTCGCCAATCTGATCAACGAGGCGGCTCTCTTGGCCACCAGGCGTCGTCTCAAGAAGGTTGGGATGCCGGAGTTGGAGGAGGCGATCGACCGTGTCATCGCCGGGCCCGAGCGAAAGTCAAAGGTGATGACCGACGAAGAGAAGGAGTTGATCGCCTTTCACGAGACCGGCCACGCTCTTGTCGGCTATGCCCTTCCCAATTCCGACCCGGTGCACAAGGTCACCATCGTCGCCCGAGGTCGTTCCCTCGGCCACACCCTTGCCCTGCCGACGCACGACAAGACTTTGGTGAGGCGGTCGGAGTTGGTCGATCAACTGGCCATGCTGCTTGGTGGTCGAACAGCCGAGGAGCTCATTTTCGCAGACCCCACCACAGGGGCAGCCAACGACATCGAGAAGGCGACATCTATCGCGCGACGGATGGTGATGGAGTTCGGGATGAGCGATCAACTCGGGCCGATGCAATACGGGAAGCCGGCCGGCGAGGTCTTCCTCGGTCGTGACTATGCGCGACAGCAGGATTACTCCGACAAGGTCGCGGCCAACATCGACGAGGAAGTGCGCAAGATGATCACCGCTGCCCATGAGGAAGCACGATCGATTCTCGATACCCACCATGACGCAATGGAACGGATGGTCGAAGCACTGCTGGCCCGCGAAACGGTCAACAGGGACGAGGTTGCCGAGCTGTTCAGCGATGTTCCCAAGTGGCAGCACACCGAGGAGGGCTCGATGCGGATCAAGTACCCGGACAATCCGGTCCTCCCGCAACCCAGGGAAGAGCTGATGGCCGCAGCCGAAGAGGTAGAGACCGAGGAACAAGAAGTCACGGAATCACTCACCTTGGAGCGGAACACCCGTCCGTCGAGCAGACCGGCCGACGCCGGCGCCTGAGATTTCCCTGCTCGCCGAGTCAACCAGCTCGGAACAGACGCATGTCTCCCGAGACGAGACGGACTTTTATCGACATCGACGACTCCGGAGGCTCTGAGGATTCGGACGGCTCGGGGAGCCTCACGTTGCCGGACAGCGTGCTGGCGTCGAGACTGACCCTGGTCCGTGGTGGTATCCCCAAGTCGACGTCCCCCGACATCGACTTGCACTCCACTTCGGACGACTGACACAAAGCGACCGACACGTCTCCGCTTGCGGTTGATGTCTTCAAGCTTCCACCTCGGCAACGGTCGATTTCGACGTCGCCCGAGGCAGAAGAAAAGCTGGCCTTACCCGAGCACGAATTTATCTGGACATCGCCGGATGCTCCGACCACTCGGACGCTCTCGGTGACTCGGTCGCCCCTGACGTCACCGCTGGCGGTCCGAACCTCAAGAGAACCAACTGTGGCGAATGTGATGTCGCCGGAGGCGGTGTTGACCTCGAGTCGTGAGAGCGGGGTTGTGACCCTCACATCGGCCGATGCTGCGTTTATCGACGCCTCCGTGGACTCAGGGACATAGATGGTGATGTCGGCCTTGTCGTTTCGAAACCAACCGCCCTTGTCCGTGGATACCACAATTGTGGCCCCTCGCTTTGACACTTCGAGCCCGGCGTCCTTGTGGGCCTCGGCCACGACCCGGACGGATTTCGCCTCCCCAGGCACCAGCCGCACATTGCCAGATTGGACGCGAACCTCCACGCGAGGGGAGATCTCGCCGGGAAAGGTCTGATCGATCACACGTCGATCGTCGTCTTGATCGACGAACCGGGGCGAGTCACGGTCTTGGAGCGAAGAGCTCCGACGACCCACGAGTTGATCGAATCCCCCGAGCCCTCAGCGGCGTCCTGAATAACGGATTTGAGTGACTCAGGGAGACGGAGCGTCAACCGGGCTTCGAGGTCATCGCGGTCGGGCTCAATGGAGCGGGGGGACACATCGGTCACGAGCAGCTCCGGGTCGCCCTCACGGAGGCGGATGTCCACTCTCTGGCCGCTCAGCTGGCTCGAGATCTCGCTGGCGGCGGCTTCAACCACGTCCATCAGTGTCTGCCGGAGGGCAGGGCGAAGTGCCACGAGCAGCTGCTCGGCGACCTCGGCTAATCCGGGGTCGCCCAGGCGAACCTGCGTGTTGACCGCGTTCTCCAGACCGACCATGGCGTGGTCGAGCTGCATTCAGCGTCCCCTTCTCGGATGGGCTCGACGGATTCGCTCATTCAGCTCCGCTTCGAGTCTTTCTGGTGTCCAGATGTGCATTGTCATTTCTCGATCCTTTCGTAGACATCGTTCTGATGTCGTGTTGACATCACTATGACATCATCTAGACATCATGTCAAACTCCCCCTTCTTGCGCGGCGACCATGCCCCCCGACCTTGCCCGTATCGCGCTTGGGGAATAGACAACGCAACTCGCGTAGTTTCCTATCTCTATGAACGAGATAGACACGGGACGAATCGAGAAGGCCGTACGCGAGATCATCGAGGCTCTCGGCGAGGACATCGACCGTGAGGGTCTCATCGGCACTCCGGAACGAGTGGCCAGGTTCTATGCCGAGGTCTTTGACGGGATCCACCGAGATCCGGGAGCCGTGGTCGACACCTTCTTCGGCGATGAGCACTATCAGGAAATCGTGATGGTTCGCGAGATCCCCTTCTACTCGATGTGTGAGCACCACTTTGTTCCGTTTCATGGTCAAGCCCATGTGGCCTACCTGCCGAATGGCCGCGTCACCGGTTTGTCCAAGATGGCCCGGCTCGTAGATGGGTTCGCCCGGCGTCCCCAGATGCAGGAGCGCCTCACCGCCCAGATCGCCGATGCCCTGTCCGATCGGCTCGAGGCCCTGGGCGTGCTGGTGGTCATCGAGGCCGAGCATCTTTGCATGTCGATGCGGGGCGTGAAGAAGCCGGGGGCCATGACCGTCACTTCCGCGGTCCGTGGAACGATGCAATCGGACGCGGCCACCCGGGCAGAGGCGATGAGCCTGCTGTTTGGCACCAGGCATTGATCGGAGCCGACGACCGGAATCAATGGCAGCTGCGCGAGCGACTCTTGGATGTGAGCCGTGGCGTTCTCATGGGAGTTGTCAATGTCACGTCGGACTCGTTCTCTGACGGCGGGGTCAACCTGTTGGCCAGCGACGCAATCGCGACCGCTCATGACCTGCACAATGCCGGTGCCGAGATCATTGATGTGGGAGGGGAATCGACCAGGCCAGGGTCAGAGCCGGTGTCCGCGTCTGAGGAGCTCCAAAGGGTCCTTCCGGTGGTTACCAATCTTTCGGAGGAAGGGCTTGTGGTATCGATCGACACCACCAAGCCGGCAGTGGCCGAGGCCGCGATAGACGCCGGGGCGCAGATCGTCAACGATGTCACTTCGTGCTCGACACCTGGAATGGCCGAGCTCGTTGCCGGCACCGGTGTCGGAGTGGTTCTGATGCACTCCAAGGGCCCACCCAAGACGATGCAGGAGAGCCCGAGTTATGAGGATGTGGTCGAAGAGGTGGCCGGCTACCTCCGGTCGCGAGTAGGGATGCTCCTCAAGAATGGCGTGGACGCTTCCGCAATAGCCATCGACCCTGGAATCGGGTTCGGAAAGACTGTCGCACACAATCTCGAGCTCATCGGTAGTCTCGAGGTGATCGCCGGGTTGGGAAGGCCGGTGGTGCTCGGTGCGTCCCGGAAATCATTCCTCGGGGTTATTACCGGGATCGAGACGCCGGCAGATCGTGACGGCCCAACCGCAGTTACGACAGCCCTTGGGTATGAACGCGGCGCCCGGGTTTTTCGAGTGCACGATGTCGTTTCTTCGCGGGCTGCGCTTGCTGTGACCGGCGCTATCGTGGCTCCACAGCGATGGGACGAATGGTTGCAGGGTTAAAGCCCCGGGGGTTCACCTGGGTTATCGCGGATCGACTCGCGGTTTCGGAGCGGGTTGGAGGGTCCGGATTCCAACACCGGCGTGTTCGTCGCGAGGAAGAGATCACGTGGTTGGTCGAGGAGGCCGGGATCAACACGGTGGTTTCGATGCTTCCGGGGAACCAGAACCTTCAGGCATACCGCGAGGCCGGCATCGCCACATATTCGGTCCCGATCGGCCAAACCTTTGAGCCCGAAGAGGTCGAGGCCTTCTTCGCCACTCTGGCTCGAGCCACCGAGCGGACCAGAGCCAAAGTTCTGATCCATCGCGAGACGATCGACGACACAGTCGGCGGCCTTCTTGGTGGATACCTCGTGATGTCGGGTCTGGTCGACGACCCCATCCTCGCACTTGCGGTGATTCAGCAGATTCTCGGAAGGCCGCTCGGCCCGGAGGGACGATCACTGATCCCCGCTACTGCTGCCAAGTGACCTTGTAGTGACGGTTCACAAGCCGGAGGCGCCCATCGTCGTTCCGTTTCGGGACGTCTCGGTGACCATCGAACGCATCCGATGACCAAGTACGCCGTTGGATTCGGCTCGAATCTGGGGAACCGTCTCGAACACATCCAGGCCGCGGTCTCAAAAATGTCCGGGTTTGGCGAGGTTGTCGCGACCTCGAGTCTGTATGAGTCGGCTCCCGTGGGCGGCCCAGAGCAGGATCCCTATCTGAACGCCGTGGTGGTCCTTCAGACCGACCTGATCGCCGAAGATCTGCTTGGCGCCCTCCAGAGCATCGAGTCCGAACGGGGAAGAGAGCGGAGGGCTCGGTGGGGCCCCCGAACCCTGGATCTCGACATCCTTGTCTCCGAGGGACCCACGATCGACACACCTGATCTGAGCATTCCCCATTCGGCGTCCGGAGAGCGCAGGTTCGTGCTGGAGCCACTTGTCGAGGTGTGGCCCGAGGTGATCGTTTCGGGCGGCATGACCGCCACCGGGGCCCTTGCGACAGTCGGCGGCCAGGACGTCGAACTGCTCGCCGTGAAGTGGGCCCAGCGAGGGGATCGCCACGCGGGGCGTTATTGGGTGGCCGGCCAGTTGATTTGGTTTCTGGCGACTGGGGTGGCGATGGCGTTCGACGGCTCGCTCCCCGGTAACGACCCTGATCCTTCGCGACTCATCGGTGGCCTGCTGATCCTGATCGGGTCCGTGCTCGCCTACACCTCGATGCGTCGGCTGGGACCGGGCCGAACTGTCCTGCCGGAGCCGATCCCAGGCGGCTTTCTGGTCGAAACCGGCAGCTATTCCCATGTCCGGCACCCAATGTATGGCGGGGTCAGCCTTCTCTTGACCGGGACTGCACTGGTGCTCGACAGCATCGCCGGAGTCGTGCTGGGTATAGGTCTGTTTGGGTTCTTCTGGCTGAAGTCGGGGTATGAGGAGCGCCAGCTTCGTATCGCTTATCCCGGTTACGCGGCGTACCGGCGCCGGGTGCCAAGAAGATTCATCCCCTTCGTGCTCTGATCGGTGCGGTCCTGGCTTTTATCCGACATTCCTGGCTCCTTCGGGGTCGTACCGTGGTAAGTTCGGTCTATGGGAAGTGGCCGCGGCCCCCCGATAGTCCTCCGGTAGGTCTACGAACGACGCCAGAAAAGGAGGAACCAATCGATGGCCAAGAGGTCGCGCGAGCACCGAAACGACATTCCCGGATACGACGAGAGCCGCCCTTCCCGCGACGAGCGAAAGCAGAAGCACCGTCAGGTAAGGCACAACACTCACCAATTGCTTCACATGGTCGACGACCCCGACGAGATAAGCGACCTTCCCGAAGTGAGGCGATCCCGCCAACACGAGATACACACCGATATTTCCGAGCCGGAGAAGCGCCGGTTCAAGGTGTGGAAGACCAAGTTCTGGAAGCGTCGTGACGGGTACCAAGGAATGAAATCGGAACTCGACGCCGAATGGCCTGTCATCACCAGCGAACAGCTCCGCAAGGAGCAGGCATAGCTTCAATCGTCGACCACCTCGCCCCAATGCGATCGTCTGCCTCGGCGTGAGGCTCATAATCGTGGGACCCGGAAAAGCAGGCGGATCAATGGCCCTGGCTGCTGTCCGCGCCGGTCACGAGATCGTGGGCGTCGTCTCCAACTCAGGTGAGGATCGTTTCGGTCCGCCGCTGAACTGGGACGACTCCTTTCCCGAGGCCGATATCACACTAATTGCGGTTCGGGACAGCGCCATCGAGAAGGTCGCTTCGGACCTCGCCGAGTCGGGTCCCACCTATGCCGTCGCGGCGCACCTGTCGGGCTTCGTTCCTGTGACGGCCTTGTCGATCCTCATGGAGCGGGGCGTTTCCATCGGTGGGCTTCATCCTCTCCAGACTCTTCCTGATCCAGAGCTGGGAGCAGAGTCCTTGGCCGGCGCCTACGCCGGGATCGAGGGCGATGTCCTGGCCACCGACGCTTTGACCCATCTGGCGGAGTCCATGGCAATGAGAACATTCCACCTCCGCGACGAGCATCGACCTGCCTATCACGCCGCGGCCGCGGCCGCCGCGAACTTCGTAGTCACCTCTCTGGCAACGTCAGCCGATCTCTTCGCTTCGGCGGACGTCGATCCCAACGTTGTCCGTCCGCTGGTCGACCAGATTGTGTCAAATGTCTTTGCCGGCGAACCGTCGAACGTCCTCACCGGCCCCATTGCCAGAGGGGACCTCGAAACTGTGATCGGTCATCTGACTGCAGCACATGAGGTCTCCGAAGAGGTAGGCGCCCAATTCAGGCTGCTTGCCGAGGCGACCGCGATTCGAGCGGGAAGACGAGAGGAGATGCGTCTTTGGAGCTGACGACCACATTCTCCGAGACGCGCGACTTGTCGGTCGGCCGAGTAGCCCTGGTTCCGACAATGGGTTTCTTTCACGAGGGGCACCTCTCGTTGATGCGGCTGGTCCGTGACCGGTGCGATACCTTGATCGTTTCCAACTTCGTGAACCCGACCCAGTTCGATCGGGAGAACGATCTGGAGGAGTACCCGCGCGATCTGGATCGTGATCGGGCGATGGCCGTCGAGGTCGATGTCGACATCTTCTTTGAGCCCGAACTAGGGGAGGTTTATCCCGAGGGTGCCTCGACCATCGTCGACGTGCCTGGCGTTTCCCACTGGATGGAAGGAAGGCACAGGCCGGGCCATTTCGCCGGTGTGGCAACAGTGGTAGCCAAGCTCTTTGCCGGGATTCAGCCCGATGATGCTGTGTTTGGCCGCAAGGATGCACAGCAACTCGCCGTGATCGAGGCCATGGTGCGTGATTTGAGATTTCCGGTGGAGATCGTGGCCGCCCCACTGGTTCGTGAATCGGACGGTCTGGCGTTGTCGAGCCGCAACGTCCACCTGTCGCCGGCCGACAGGGAGTCATCACTGGCGATCAGTCGGGGTCTGTTTCAGGCTGCCGAACAGATCGACGCCGGCGAGGTCAGAGGAGAGCGATTGGAAGCGACCGTCGCGAGATCTTCAAGACGTTTGACCACCGAGTACGTCACGCTCGCCTCCCTGGAGACGATGGTTCCAATTGCGACGCTCGATCAACCGGCAGTCCTTGCCGTGGCGGCTCAGGTCGGGAGCGTCCGCCTCATCGACAACATAGTCGTCGACTTCGAGGGCGGACGTCCGGTACCAGATCGGGGGTTGATCCTGGACGAGCCCAGCCGGCTCGGTACCCTGCCCTGACCTTCCGGAGTCGTCAATGTCGGACACCCACAACACTGAGACCGAACCACTCGCCGCGAGTCGGCTAGATCACCATCGCGACCTCGTCGACGCCGGTGGCTTTCCCGCCCGATATGAGCGGAGCGACCTCGCTGAAGCGCTACGGGACCGGTTCGAGGAGTTGGGTCCTGGGTCAGAGACGGATGTGAGGGTCGCGGTCGCCGGTCGTCTCATGCTTCACCGTTCGTTCGGCAAGCTCCAGTTCGGCACCCTCCAGGATGTCAGCGGAACCATTCAGCTCTTCGTGGACCGTGGGCACGCCGGTCAGGACGTTGCCGAGGAATTCGCCAGGGTTGATCTCGGCGATTGGCTCGGCGCCGAAGGGGTGATCATGACCACCCGAAAAGGTGAGCTGTCAGTGAAGGTAGACCGTCTCGTCGTCCTTCAGAAGAGCCTCCAACCACTGCCTGACAAGTTCCATGGTTTGCAGGACATCGAGAAGAGGAGTCGTCACCGTTACCTCGACCTGATGGTCAACGCCGAGTCGCGCGAGGTAGCGGTCAAGCGGGTGAGGATCATCTCGGAGTTGCGGCGCCAGTTCGAGCAGCGCGGGTTTCTCGAAGTGGACACACCTGTCTTGCTCGCCCAAGCGACAGGCGCCTTAGCCCGGCCTTTTCAGACCGAGCACAACGCCCTCGATTCCACGATGTATCTCCGGATCGCCACCGAGCTTCATTTGAAGCGCCTGGTTGTGGGCGGTCTCGAGCGGGTGTTCGAGATAGGGAGGATCTTTCGGAACGAGGGCGTCGACTCCACCCACAACCCGGAGTTCACCATGCTCGAGGCCTATCAAGCCTTTGCCGACTACCGCGACATCATGGTTCTCGTAGAAGAGGTGTTCGTCGCTGTGGCGGAGTCTGTGGGCGAGACCCGCATCATCTTCAGAGACCGTGAGCTGGACCTGAGCCCGCCATATCACCGCATCACCTACCTGGATCTGGTGTCACAGGTGCTCGGGGAGGAGGTCGACCTCGACTCGCCTGTCGATCGTGTGCGGAAACTTGCCCAGGAGGCGGGTGTTGTCGTTGAGGACGGTTGGACGGTCCCGAGAATCATCGAGGAGGTGTACGAAGAGATCGGTGAATCGTCGCTGTGGGCGCCCACCTTTGTGACTCATCCCCCGATTGACGTTTCGCCTCTGGCACGTCGCAACTCCGAGGACCCTCGGCTCGCCGACCGGTTCGAACTGGTTATTGCCGGCGCCGAATACGTGAACGCCTTCTCCGAGTTGAATGATCCGGTCGACCAGAGAGCACGGTTCGAAGAGCAGGCTGCGGCCCGGGAGGAAGGCGATGAAGAGGCACACCCGATAGATGAGGATTATCTGGTCGCCCTCGAGTACGGCTTGCCTCCGACAGGTGGTCTGGGCATTGGCGTCGATCGGTTGGTGATGCTTCTCACCAACCAGAGCCACATCCGAGACGTGATTCTCTTCCCGACCCTCAGGCCCGAGCCTTCCGAGAGTCCGGAGTCCGGGCAGGACGACTGACGGAGGGGGAAACTCCGACGGTCAGGCCGGCCGGGCCGCCTCGACCCTGTTGAGCAGATAGGAACCCAAAGTCTCGAGGATCGACCTGGCTTCACCATGTGGAAGCCGGTCGAGCGCTTTGGAAGCCGTGTCGAGCCGCCGCGACGCATCGCTCAACGCTTCGTCGATGTAGCCGCCAGAGCGAACGATTGAGATGATCTCCCTTACGGCTTCATCTGAATACGGCATGGGTGCCGATAGAAGCTCACGGATCCGGTCTCCTGAAGGCCCTTGGGCCGCGAGCAGGACGGGCGCGGTGAAGGTTCCCTCCCGGATGTCCGAGCCGGCCGGTTTGCCGATGGTCTCCTCGTTGGCAACCAGATCGAGGGCGTCGTCGGCGATCTGAAACACCATCCCTATTTCCCAGGCCCATTCCGCGAGGGCGTCGACGATGGGTCCAGGCGCATCAGCAGCGGCGGCTCCGAGCCGGGCTGACGTCCGGATCAACGAGGCCGTCTTCCCACCGATCACCTCGTTGTATTCGTCGATGGAGTGATCGAGATTCCCTTCGAGCTGCAACTCTTTGGTTTGCCCTTCGACCAGGTCCGCATAGGTGGCGGCCAGCAGACGTACCGACTCTTGACTGAGATGCGTGGCGGCCACCTCCGATGCTCGAGCCATCAAGAAGTCTCCGGCCAGGATTGCGACCGTGTTGGACCAGTTGGCATTGACCGAAGGTGTGCCGCGCCGCACGTCCGATTCATCGATCACATCGTCGTGATATAGAGACCCGACATGGATCAACTCCACCGCGACGCCGGCCTCGACCGGGCGATGATCGTCGGCGGGGCCAAACTCTGCAGCCAGCAGGGCAAGCAGAGGGCGAAAGCGTTTCCCCCCCGCTAGAAGCAGATGCTGGGAGATCTTGGTGAGGTAGGCGTCATCGGCGGTCGCGGCTTCGAGCAACCGCTCTTCCACACGGATGAGCGAGGTCCATATGCTGGGGATACCAATGAGGCTTCGGAGTTCATCCATTCGTGACGATGCTATTACCTATGAATCCGACAGAATCCGCGCATGAAGGTCAAGAATCCCCGGGTGTTAAACTTCGGCATGCCAGGCGCAGGAGGCAGCTAGGTGTTTGAGCGGTTTACAGATCGGGCCCGTCGGGTCGTTGTCCTAGCCCAGGAAGAGGCGCGCCTCCTCAACCACAACTACATCGGCACAGAGCACATCCTGCTCGGTCTTCTCAACGAGGGCGAGGGGATTGCCGCCCAGGCTCTGGAGAGCCTCGATATCGATCTTTCCTCTGTCCGCGACGAGGTCGTGAAGATCATCGGTCACGGACAGCAATCCCCGTCCGGCCACATCCCCTTCACCCCACGCGCCAAGAAGGTTCTCGAGTTGAGCCTTCGCGAGGCGCTACAGCTCGGTCACAACTACATCGGCACCGAGCACATCCTCCTTGGACTGATTCGCGAGGGCGAGGGTGTTGCCGCCCAGGTGCTTCAACAGCTCGGAGCCGAGCTTCAGAAGGTACGCCAGACCGTCATCCAGCTGCTTTCTGGGCCGGGCGGCGGCGAAGAGCAGCATCCCCAGGGCGCTGTCTCGGGAGGCCGAGAGTCAGGGTCGACCGGGTCGACGGTTCTCGACCAGTTCGGACGGAACCTCACCCAGATGGCGCGTGATGCCAAGCTCGACCCTGTCATAGGCCGTCAGCGCGAGATCGAACGGGTAATGCAGATCCTGTCCCGTCGCACCAAGAACAACCCGGTGCTCATCGGAGAGCCCGGAGTGGGCAAGACCGCGATCGTTGAAGGGCTCGCCCAAAAAATCGTGTCCAAGGACGTCCCGGAGAACCTCCAGGGTAAGAATCTCTACACACTCGATCTTGGTGCTCTTGTGGCGGGCTCCCGTTATCGGGGAGACTTCGAGGAGCGTCTCAAGAAGGTCTTGAAGGAGATCAAGAGCCGCGGCGACATCATCCTCTTCATCGATGAAATCCACACCCTCGTGGGTGCAGGTGCCGCCGAAGGCGCCATTGATGCCGCGTCGATCCTGAAGCCGATGCTCGCGAGAGGCGAACTGCAGACGGTCGGTGCCACCACCCTCGAGGAGTATCGCAAGTACCTGGAGAAGGATTCTGCCTTGGAACGCAGATTCCAGCCGGTTCAGGTCGAGGAGCCGTCGGTCAGCGAAACCATCCAGATCTTGAACGGACTCAAGGATCGTTACGAAGCGCACCATTCAGTTCGCTTCACCGACCAGGCAATCGTTTCCGCGGCCAACCTGGCCGATCGCTATATCTCAGACAGGTTCCTGCCCGACAAGGCGATCGACCTGATCGATGAGGCGGGAAGCCGGACTCGGATCTATCGAACCAGCGATGTTCCCGAGATCATCGAGATCGACGAGAAGCTATCCAGTCTTCGTCTCGACAAGCAAGATGCGGTTGTGAAGGAGAACTTCGAGCGAGCGGCGAGTCTCCGCGACGAGGAGCGTGGCCTCCTGAGTGACCGGGCGTCGAAGGAAGCCGAAGGAGACGAATCCGGATGGGTCATCGACGAGGACTCGATCGCCGAGGTCCTCGCTCAGTGGACCGGTATCCCGGTCCATCGTCTCACAGAGGAGGAGGCTGCTCGACTAGTCCATATGGAGAGCGAGCTTCACAAGCGGATTATCGGTCAGCATGACGCCATTACCGCCGTCTCCAAGGCGATACGGAGGACGCGGGCCGGGTTGAAGGACCCGCGCCGCCCGTCGGGGTCGTTCATCTTCCTCGGGCCCTCCGGTGTCGGGAAAACCGAGACGGCCAAGGCTTTGACCGAGTTTCTGTTTGGCAAAGAGGACGCCCTGATTCAGCTCGACATGTCCGAGTACATGGAGAAGCACACCGTCAGCCGCCTGGTTGGGTCTCCGCCAGGATATGTGGGCTACGACGAGGGTGGCCAGCTGACCGAGGCAGTGCGTCGCAAGCCGTTCTCGGTGGTTCTATTCGATGAGATCGAGAAGGCGCACCCTGATGTCTTCAACACGCTGTTGCAGATTCTCGAAGAGGGTCGCCTAACCGACGCTCAGGGCCGGACAGTCGATTTCAAGAACACGGTCATCATCATGACTTCCAACCTCGGTACTCGCGATCTGCACAAGAAGGCCGTCGGCTTCCATGTCGATGACGACGAGCAAAGCTACGAGTACATGAAGGACAAGGTCACCGACGAGCTCAAGAAGCATTTCCGACCCGAGTTCATCAACCGACTGGATGAGATCATTGTCTTCCACGAGCTCACCATGGAAGAGCTGAAGCAGATCGTCGATCTCATGCTTGTCAGGCTGCGGGAGCAGCTCGAGAGCCAGAACCTGGATATCGTCCTCACCGACGATGCCAAGGAGTTCCTCGGCACCGAGGGCTATGACCCGGAGCTGGGGGCGAGGCCTTTGCGTCGGGCGATTCAGCGCCTTCTCGAGGATCCACTTTCCGAGAGAGTTCTCCTGGGCGAGTTCAAGGCGGGCACCACTGTCCTGGTGGGCCTCGATGCCGAGAATGAGGAACTCACCTTCGAGGCGTTCTCGACACCAGAAACTCCTTCAGTGGAGATGGCCGAGCAAGACTGACGGCTAAAGCCGGCTGGCTCGCAGCCGATCCTTATGGGGCGTGAGACTCAGATCGCTTTCCTTTATCGCGGCCGTCCTGGCCATACTCCTGGTGTTGGGGCCGACGGTTGCATACGCCGACTACGTGCCTGCGGGTTTCGCGGCGTACTCAGAGGATCTGGAGTCCCAGGGCTACGTAAATGGGAACATGGACCCCGACCGGCTGATGAGATCCCACGGATGTGTCTTGGAGAGAGACGCTGCCTACACGTTCGCCCTGATGATGGAGGCCGCCGAGGACGATGGAGTCCGGTTGAGGATCGAAGATTGCTACCGCTCCTTCAACCGACAGCGGTCGGCGTGGGAGCGGCGCTGCCCATACACCGCAGTCCCGGCCCGTGTCATCGACCCGGTCACCGGTGAGAACGTCTGGGGGACTACGACTGTCCGGAAGTGCAGTGGCCCTCCCACCGCGCGCGCCGGCTATTCGAACCATGGTTGGGGTCGGGCCATCGACTTCACCGATGGGTGGGGCGTCCTCACCTGTCGCGATACCGAGTTCCACTGGCTGCAAGCCAACGCGTTCCGATTCGGCTGGGTGCATCCCCCGTGGGCTCATTGTGGACTGAGAACCGAGGAGGCATGGCACTGGGAGTGGGCAGGTGTCGTCGACGAGAATCTCGTGCCCGACTACACCTTTATCTGGATACTCGATGAGCTGACCATGGCTCGCATGATGGCTGATCTCGAGGAGCCGATGCCTCTGCCGGCCCTGGGATCTGGCGACTCGGAGTTCCTCGACCGCTGGCAAAGCGTCCTTCCCTGGGACGAGTCAGCCAAGCCCGACCAGTAGCAAGCCCGACCTATTCCCATCCACGTATTCATGGCGACTTGTTTCGTCTGGTCTTAGATCTACTTGGCCCACTAAGGTTCACCTCCGGACAGATGTCCCTGTCTATCGACTAGATAAATACGGAGGAAAATCGAGTGAAACGTTATCTTCGGTTCTTCGCGATCGTCGGAGCGCTGGCCCTTGTTCTTGCGGCCTGTGGCGATGACAGCAGCGAAGAAACCACAACAACGGTAGGTACTACCGAGGCCACCGAAGCTGCCGGTGGTGAGGAAACCACCACAACCGCGGCTGCCGAAGAGGAGACAACGACCACCGCTGAGATGATGATCGGAGAAGGTCATGAGATCGGTATGGCCTTTGACGTCGGCGGTCGTGGCGACCAGTCGTTCAACGACCTCGCTGCCGGGGCCTGGGACGAGGGCAAGCGGATGTTTGGCTATACCGGCCGTGAGCTGGCTCCCGACGCTGGAGGAGAGAACCGCGAGGAGAACCTCCGACTCCTGGCCGAGACCGGTAGTGAGATGATCATTGCCAACGGGTTCGCCTTTGCCCAGAACGTCTGGCGTGTCGGAACCGAGTTCCCCGAAGTCAACTTCGCCATCACCGACGACTGCCCACAGGATGACACCTTCACCGTCGTGGAGATGGACAACGTGCGTTGCATGCTCTTCTCAGAGGAGCAGGGCTCGTTCCTCGTTGGAGCTGCCGCAGCAATGAAGACCACCACCGGAACCATCGGGTTCATCGGCGGCGTCCAAATAGGTCTGATCGAGAAGTTCCAGGCTGGATACGAGGCCGGCGCCCGGTTCGTCGACCCTGACATCACCATCCTGCCCGCGGTCTACCTGACCCAGGTACCTGACTTCAGCGGCTTCACCGATCCGGTCAAGGGTAAGGAAGCCGCCGTGGCGTTGTACGGTCAAGGTGCTGACGTGGTCTACCACGCAGCTGGTGGTTCGGGTCTCGGCCTGTTCCAGGCGGCCGATGAGGGATCCACGGACGACCTCTTTCTATGGGCGATCGGTGTCGATTCCGACCAGTACACCGTCTTTGTTGAGGCTGACGCGGCTCTCGCCGAGCACATCCTCACATCGATGCTGAAGAGAGTCGACGTGGCAGTTGGCAATGCCATCCTGGATCAGCTACAGGGCGACTTCGCACCCGGTGCGACTCGTCTCGGTCTCGCCGAGGAGGGCGTCGGCTATTCCACCTCTGGTGGGTTCATTGACGACATCGTTGACGCTCTAGATGCTCTGGCCGACCAGATCATCGACGGGACCATCGAGGTTCCCACCGTGCCGGAGGCCTGATCCAAGCACTCCTGCTAGTTTGCGCCGGACCCAGCAACCCTGGGTCCGGCGCTTTTCTTGTTTGGACGGATAGATGGCCCAGGTTCCCGCAATTGAGCTTCACGGTGTTACCAAGCGCTATCCAGGAGTGGTGGCCAACCAGAACGTCGAGCTGACGGTGATGCCCGGCGAGGTGCATGCTGTCGTCGGCGAGAACGGGGCCGGCAAGTCCACCCTGATGAAGATCATCTACGGGATGGTCCGGCCCGACGAGGGCACCATCGCCATCGATGGCCAGGAGGTCCATTTCAGGTCGCCCAAGGATGCGATCGAGGCAGGCATCGGCATGGTGCATCAGCACTTCATGCTTGCCGACAACTTCACGGTCCTAGAGAACGTCGTGCTCGGCTCGGAGCCCCGGGCCGGGCTGGAGATCGATTTCCGCGCGGCCAGCGATCGGATCAAGCAACTCGGCGAGACCTACGGTCTCAAGCTCGACCCTTCGCGCAAGGTCGAGTTCCTCTCGGTCGGTGAGCGACAACGGGTCGAGATCATCAAGGTTCTCTACCGGGGCGCCCGATTCCTGATTCTCGATGAGCCCACGGCGGTGCTGGTGCCCCAGGAGGTCGACGAGCTCTTCGACTCCATCCGTGACCTCAAATCCAAGGGCGTGACCGTCATCTTCATCTCCCACAAGCTCGATGAGGTTCTCTCGATAGCCGACAGGATCACGGTGATGAGGGCCGGCCGTACGGTGGGGACAACCACCCCGGAAGAGGTCGACACCAAGAAGTTGGCCGAGATGATGATCGGGTCCGAACTGCCGACCCCGGAGACACGTGAGTCCACGGTGACCGACCGGGTGCTCCTGGATGTCGAGGGGCTGTCTCTGGCGGCCAGTGACGGGGGAAGGGATGTCCTTACCGATGTCTCATTCAAGGTCCACGCCGGCGAGATCGTGGGTGTTGCCGGCATCGAAGGGAATGGTCAGGCTCAGCTGGTCGACGCCCTGATTGGTCTGGAGGCTGAAGCGACAGGTGAGATCCTCCTTCAGGGCGAGTCGATCTTCAAATTCCAAGCCCTCGAACGCCGGGGCGCCGGGATCGGGCTCATACCTGAGGACAGGCAGAAGCAGGGTCTCCTGCTCACCTCGCCGCTGTGGGAGAACGCCGCCCTCGGCCACCAGAACAAGGAGCCATACGCCAAGGGGATATGGATCAACAAGAAAGGGGCTCGGCGACAAACCGAGGAGATAGTCAGAAGGTTCGACGTCAAGACCCCAGGTGTGGACGTGCCTGCAACCGCACTGTCGGGAGGCAATCAGCAGAAGCTGGTGGTGGGCAGGGAGATCGTGGCTGACCCGGTCGTTCTTATCGCCGCCCAGCCCACCCGGGGTATCGACATTGGGGCACAGGCAGCAGTGTGGGAGGAGCTGAAGAACGCTCGCGCTGCTGACATGGGGATACTCCTTCTCTCGGCCGACCTCGAGGAGCTGATAGGCCTTTCCGACGCCATCCATGTCATTTTCGAGGGTCGACTGGTCGCCAAACTCGACCCTGCCGCGATCACCCCCGAGATTCTCGGCACCTACATGACCGGTGCCAGCGAGGAAAGAGCGTCTTAATGGGGGGCAAGCTGCTGACAAATGTCGTCGCCCCCGCGATTGCGCTTCTCATCGCGTTTGGGATCGCAGCTCTCGCTCTTCTCCTGGCTGGTATCGACCCGCTATTCGCCTTCGGGGAGATGTTGACGTTCGGAACAACGGCCGAGTCAATGATCATTGCTGTCAATCGGGCGATTCCACTGTTTGTCTCCGCGCTGGCGGTGGCGGTCGGGTTCAAGATGGGGCTGTTCAACATCGGTGTCGAGGGCGCGTATCTGCTGGCCGCTCTCTTCGCGGCGTATGTCGGTGCGCTCTATTCGATTACGCCCGTTCTCCACGTTGCATCCATCCTCCTTGTGGCCATGGTGGTAGGCGCCATCTGGAACGGGATCGCCGGGTGGCTCAAGGTCGCCAGGGGGGTCCACGAAGTCATCTCGACGATCATGTTGAACTTCATCGCGATCAGCCTCAGCGCGTATCTGTTCCTCAATGTCTTCAAGGCCGATACTGCGGGGCTCACCATTGCCACAAAATTGATACCGGAGACCGGTTGGATTCCGTCGCTCAACCCATGGCTGGAGTTCTTCGGTGTCGAAGTTCGGGCCGGCGCCGATCTACACGGCTTCCTGATCATCGCGGTCTTCCTGGGGATCTTCTACCACTATCTGGTCAACAAGAGCAGGTTCGGATACGACCTGAGGGCATCCGGAGTAAATCCTTCGGCGGCTGAGGCGAGTGGAATCAACCCCAAGTCGATGATCATGAAAACGATGTTGATCTCGGGGGGGATCGCCGGGCTGGTGGGTATGTCGACTCTTCTCGGATTCTTTCACCAGTATCCCCAGGATTTCCCGACGGGGTTCGGATTTGGGGGTATTGCCGTTGCCCTGTTGGGGCGAAACAATCCCATCGGTATGGCGTTTGGCGCCCTCCTCTTTGGCTTCATGAATCGGTCGGCGCTGATACTGGACTTCCATGACGTACCCCGCGAGATCGTCACCATCATTCAGGGGATTGTGGTGTTGGCAGTCGTCATCGTCTACGAGGTCATCTCGCGGTATGTCCAACGCCGTGTCGTCGCCGCGGCAGCGAAGGCCACATCCGAGGCCGAGGACACGGGGGAGGTGGCGGCATGACGGCCGTCGCCCAGCAGATATCTGGCCTTACCCGGACGTGGCGATACATCATGATCGCCCTGGGCGCGGTGTTGGTCATGACGGTCGCCGAGCTGATCACCGGCAGCAGTGACCTGACCTCGCGGAGCACTGCCGGGGCTGCCATTCGGCTGGCGATACCCATTCTTCTTGCTGGTCTCGGCGGTCTCTACTCGGAGCGATCCGGTGTGGTCAACATCGGTCTCGAGGGGATGATGATCGGCGGCACCTGGTTTGCCGCCTGGGGATCCTGGACTTTTGGCCCGTGGCAGGGTTTGCTTCTCGGCGTCTTCGGCGGGGCGATTTTCGGGCTCCTGCATGCTTTTGCCACGGTCACCTTCAACGTCGACCACATCGTCTCCGGTGTCGCCATCAACATCCTCGCGTTGGGGTCGATGAGATTCCTGTCGTCGCTCGTGTACACCCCCGACACAGGTGGATCGGTGATCCAGTCGCCGCCAGTGGATTTGATCGAGAATGTGAGTCTGCCTTTTCTTGCTGGTGGAGACTTGTTCGGCTGGCAGTCTCCGGATTTCTTTGGATGGTTGGAGAACCAGGAATGGTTCTTTGTCTCCGATGTCGCCGGGATCGTTCGAGGCTTCACCGGGGACGTCAACTGGTTCACCCTGATCGCGCTGGCGCTGGTGCCATTGAGCGCTTGGCTGTTGTGGCGAACCACATGGGGTCTTCGACTCAGGTCCTGCGGTGAGGATCCCTGGGCCGCCGAGTCGGTCGGCGTGCCGGTGCTTCGCATGAAGTACTACGCCGTCGTGATCTCCGGGGGGTTGTCGGGCCTTGCCGGGGCATTCCTTGTCCTAGTGCAGGCTGGGATTTACCGGGAGGGAATGACCGGTGGTCGCGGCTTCATCGGCCTGGGTGCGCTCATATTCGGGAACTGGATACCGGTAGGGGTTCTCGGCGGCGCGGTGGTGTTCGGCTTTGGTGACAGTCTCCGCTTTCGCGGGCCCGACGTGGT
>JACZUI010000024.1 GCA_022573225.1 Acidobacteriota bacterium | reverse complement strand
TCCCTCAAACGGGAGGTCGAGGTTGCCGGTCTTGAGGTTTTGACATCTACGAAGCATGTGCTTCCACCTTCTGATTGGAAGAAGGACCAAGTTTCGGCTTTCCGCCGCTTCCTAAAAGAGTTCTACTTTTCGGTTGCCAGTCGAGCCACACCATTGTTCGGCAGCCTGATCGTCGTGGCGACGAAACCGGGAGGACCCAGCACGCCCACCGTCGCACTTGACATCGAGAACAGCTTGCGTTGCCCGATTAGCGGTTCGCGCCTCGTACGAGATGGCGACACTTACGTCGCAAAGGCCGAGGGAGTCATGTATCGCTACCCCGTCAGAGAAGGCATTCCAACGTTGATTTCAGAAGACGCAGAAGTCACTGCCCGCCGCGAGTAGTGATCGGTATTCGGTGTCTTCGAATTCGCTGAGCACTCCGGCTTGCCTTCTGTGACCCGCATCGGCGGGTTCGCCTTTCTTGGCGGTGGCGAGCTTGGTGAAGGTCTTGTGGGCATTGGTCTCCTCGAATACCGTGATCATCTCGGAGATCCCCACCTTGATCCCCAGGTTGTGGATCTCATAGCCATTGTTGCTCAAGATGGTGTCCACGAGGTTCTTGCCGATGTCGTGGACGTCCCCGGAACCGGTGGCCAGCACCAGTTTGCCGCGGCCCCCGGTGTCCGCCTTCTCCATCAGCGGCTCCAGGTGGGCCACCGCCTTGTTCATGGTCTCGGCCGACTTGAGAATTGCGGCGTAAGAGGTTTTGTCCCCTAACGGCTGAGACCGTCTGGACCCATGTCGATGCCCAAACATGGGCTTGAGAGCAGAGGGAATCGTCCTTTTCCTCTTACAGATCAAGGCTTTTCGCCGCCTCTTCTGATCGCGTCCTGGCTGTGGAACCAATGTCTCGGCTTTGAGTAAGGTGCCTTACGATTGTTGCCCTGAATTGTAGGCCCCAAGGGTACAATTATTAGCCGGTGTTTAGCTGTTACCAGCTAGCACATAATGTCTGTTATGTGCTGCAAGGATGCCGTCTTCGGCTTCTTCGGCCGTCTTGCCGAAGAGACCGGTGGCAGCTTCAAGAACGAGATTCACGACATGCTCGCCAACGATGATCACGGTGTTGCTCTGGTCAATCAGTCGGCAGCCCGCGGCGGCAAATCACTTCGAAGGCCGCAGTGTTCACGTCTTCCACATGAGCGACGGGAAGCTGACCGAGTTCTGGGCGTTCCCCGAGGATCAGAGCATGTTCGACGATTTCTGGACATAACCAGAACGGCAACCAGGAATCACCCGCTCGGTAACCGGCAACATGTAGCTGATCGGCCAAGCCACGGTCGGTGGTTGTGATCAGCGGCCAGCAGCGAGGTCGAGCCGTGGGGCTTGCTGTTCGGTTTCATTCCGTTCGGTTCGGCGTCTGGCGATCTGCCAGGCGACGCGAGCGGCGACATCACGACTGGGTGGGGGCGGGCCGAGCGGATCGATGTCAACGGAGACAGGAGATCCGGCGGGATGGTCGAGGGCGGCGGTCTGGGCGTGGCTGTGTTCGAGCGAGGCGGCGAAGCCACCCAAAGCATCGTGGTGACCAATGTGGGTGAAGTGGGTGCACTCTTCGTCGCCGTGTGCGGGGTTGGCGAGGTAGAGGGTGTTGGCCTGGCGGCCACGGCTCATCGCGACGTAGGCCCATTCCCGGTTGGTTCCGCCGGCGATGATGGTGAAGGTACGGCCGGTGGTGACGCCTTGGGCTTTGTGGCCGGTTAGGGCATAGCCGTAGTCGGCGTGGCCGGCGGTGAGGTACCAGCCGGGCAGCTCCCGCGTCTCGGGGTCACGGTCGAGACGAACCGTGAGGGTCATCTGCCTGGGGTCAACGGAGACGACGGTCCCGAGGTCGCCGTTGAGCACGTCGAGCCGGTCCTGGTTTCTGCGACAGAGGATGCGGTCACCGGCCTGGAAGGTTCGCTCCCCTGTGTCGACGGTGGGTCCGCTGAGGCCTCTGGATACGGTGAGGTGGCTGCGGGCCTGTTCGTTGAGTTCGGCCACGGTGTCGTTGTCGGTGGCGATGAGTAATCCGTCGGCGAGGTCCCCGACGACTGTGACGTGCCGATACCAATCTCGCACCGCCCTAGCGATAGCGTCGTCTCGATCTTGTCCGATGATGAGCCGCCGGTGCTGGCGGTATGCCTCGACCGCTTCGTCGACTGATCCGTTTCGGAGCTCAGCGAGGGCGACCCGTTCCCACGAGTGTTCCTGACGGATGTTGTCTGTCAGCCTGACAGTGGGGAGCCGGCTGGCGAGGGCCCGGAAGAGACCACCGGCGTCGATCTCGGGCAACTGGTGGTCGTCACCGATCAGGATCAGCTTTCCTTCTGCCCGGTTGACGAGGTCGGAGACGGCGGCGAGCTGGCGAGTGCCCACCATCCCCGCCTCGTCAACTACCACGACAACCCCGGGGGCAAGGCCACGGGCGTCGCCGGTTTGACCGAGGAGTCGGGCCAGGGTGGTGGACCGAATCCCGGTGGCGGTTTCGAGACCGGCGGCCGCCCGGGCAGCAAGCGCCGTACCGAGGATCGGAGTGCCGGTCAGGGCGGCGAGCTGGCTGATCACCGCCATCACCGCGGTCTTGCCGGTTCCTGCCGGGCCGATCCCAATGTCGAAAACGTTGCCGGAAGAGGCGAAGCAGCGCACCATCTCGCGTTGGCCGTCGGTGAGATGACGGTGGCGTCGCAGCCGGGCCTGGACAAACCGGTCGGGCACGACCCAACGACCGGCGGCCACCCCGCCTATGGCCTGTTCGATAATCCGTTGCTCGGTGGCGAGCAGTTCGACGGTCGTGTACTGGCGGTTCGCGGTGCCGGGGAACAGCTTCCCGTTGTGTTGTCGCATGGGCCGAGACACCCCGACTGCGCCAAGGGGCTCGCCGATGGTGAGATCCTCGACGACGTCAGACGATTCGACGTCGCGTCCAGGAAGGACCGGTACAACCTCGCGGGTGTCGAGAAACATGTCGGCCAGGGCCTCGATCTCGCCTCGGGTGCCACCTCCGGGCACCGCCGCGGCGATCTCTTTGACAACTTCGGGCTTGGCGAAGGTGGAAGCCTGGGCGGTCAGTCCGTCAGGTGAGGCAAGTCTGTCGAACAGGGCCAGTGGATCCGCCGGTGTGACATCTCGGCTGTGGCCGGTGACCGAAGCGACCCGCTTTGCTGTGAGGCCGACTTGATCGGCCCGCTGCCACCACTCCACTTCGAGGTCTTCGAGAAGACGATCCTGTTTAGGGTCGCGGGTGGCGAGCACCGCCACCTGCCTCGCCGCCGCAGTGTCGGGAAGACCCTGCTCCTGGCGCCACTCCTCGAGCTGGTGTCGGCGACGGGAGAACACGTCGATCTGGTGGCGGGTGAACCCTTCGATGTCGGCCATACCGTTATGTACCGGCTGCCACCGCACCCCCAACCGCCGGGTTAGCTCCCGTCTGAGGACTGCTTCGTGGAGGTAGCCGGCAGCGAGCTGATGCCGATACAGCAACCGGCCGTCGATACTGCGCCATATCCCATCGTTACCCTTCACCTTGTTGGCCACCACGACATGGGTGTGCAGCTGAGGATCGTCGGCCCGGGAGGTGAACTCGGTAAACGACGCCGCCACAAATCCAGCGGTCGGAATCGGCCACGTCTCCACCCGAAACCTCGGCGTCCCGTTGTCGTTGAGTACCGGGTCACCGTTGTCGTTGACAACTGGTGTCTTCGATGCGCCCCTGGTCGACGATGCGACTGATTCCAAATACTCGAAGGCTTCGGTGGTCGCCTTGTCGAACGCCTCCAGCACTTGCCGTCGGGTCTCCTTGTCGCTGAGGGCCCACAGCAGCGACACCGACTTGTCTGCCGAAAACGTCACATCCCACGCTGCCACCCCGTCCTTGCGCAACTGCCGACCGAGGCGCTCGCCGGTGCCGGGATGCTCACCGTCGAACAGCCGCACCAGCCCCTCGGCGTTTACCGTGCCTGCCAGGTCCAACTCGGCGACGCCGTTCCCCCGCCAGACACCGCTAGCAGCGCCACCTCGCAAGTAGTAGTCCTCCCGCGGTGAGATCTCCCCCAGCTTCTGGAGGTAGTAGTCCTTGACGGCCTTGGCCAGACTCAACATCGTGTAACCCCAAGAGCAACTGGTTGCAGATGCGTGTGTCGAGAAGGGCGAGCGGTCGCGAAAGGGAAGAGAGGGGATATGTCGTGCTCGTCAGTCGGGTGGTGGAGGTTGTAGGGGGCAGTCGCTCTGCTCCGGATCTGTTCCGTGGGTTCACGATCGTGGAGGCGCCATGGAATCCGATGCGCGGGGAGTGTCGAGTGGACCTGGGTGCGGTTCGTACCTGATGGCCCTGCCCCCTGTGTGCTGTGATCAGGCCACCACAGACCGACCGGAACAAGCAGATCGCCGTTGACGGCAGGATCTCCATCGTGGCCGATGCCGGTTGCGCGCTGCATATCGGCAAAACAGACACGACAACCCTTTCAAACGAGTGTTAGAAACCCTTTCAAGCGAGTGTTAGAAACCCTTTCAAGCGAATCGTGTTTGTCACACATCAGTCCGGTACAAACAGCCGGTCTAGAACTGACGGAACACCGCATGACAGGGCGTTTGACACTCGAATTGGAGGGTTGCTGACACTGGTACGACAGGGTGGAGCGCTATTGGGGCGGGATGGCAGTTCTCTCGAAGTCGAGTGCCCATTGCCTCAACAGGGCGTTCTTGTTGGATATCTCCGCCTCCGTCGATGGCGTTGGCGAGAGGCTGGGCGCTGTGCTTTCTGTCCGGTCGCAGCCTCGATCCAGGAGTGGCCGGCGGCTGAGAACGGCAAGGGGGGCCTGTCGGAATGCCCAATCGAAGAACCGGTGTTGACAACGGCGTCGATCCGTCGACCTCCGGTTTTTCAGACTGGTCGTTTCACCACGTTGACTCAGGGCTCTTGTTTTCGGCAGTCCGCGGCGAGTCCGCAGACGGGACGGATGACGCTCGATCAGGACCTAGAGGCGACGACACGACGAGCGATGGCGACGCACCTCTGGGCACGTTCGACTGCTTTGGATGCGGCCGACAGTGGGATGTCGTCTGGCTCGTATTCGGCCTTTGTTTTCATCGGTAGCAGGCGCCGCAGATTCTTCTCCAGCTCAGCTCCGTCTTCACCGGCTTGTCGGAGAAGTCCCAGGACTTCGTCGTGGTGTTGGCCTGCGGCACGTTTGCCGAGTCTGGCCCCGCAGACGGCGTCCGCTGCGTTGATTCCGGCGTGTATTGCCAGACTGGTTGCGGCGATGCTTCGTCCTGCTTCGAGCTCGCTGGTAGCGGCGATGGCATACTCCTGTGCCTTGGCCAGGTAGTCGCGCACCTGGGTCGCGCTCACCGGTCTGGTTCGGCCCTCTCTAGTCATCGTCTGGTCTTTCGAGCTCTTTGAGACTCAGCCCGTTGACAACGAACCCGTCGGCCTTGATGTCGGTCCACAGTTGCTGTCGACTACCGAGTCGGCCGGCGATGTCTGACGCTGCCACCTCGAGCACCTCAACTCGGTTCCCACTCACCCGGGCCACAGAATCCCTCCACCGCTGAACCGACGCAGACCATTCCTCGTCGGATTCGTCGATGTCCGCCGGTCGGACGAAGACGGTGTCGATGTCGCTCTTCTCGTCCGCCTCGCCACGGGCAAAGGAACCGAAGACGATCACACTCACAGGCGCTACCAGGAGCTCAGACGCAATGCGCTCCATTCTCCCCACCATCCGGTCTCGTACCCTTGCCAGTAGGTGAAGCGTGTCCACGGCCACGTGCTCACGCACAAGGCGGAACAGTGCGGAAGGCGGCGCCTCTTGGCGTTCGACAAGTCCCAGTGAGACCAGATCGGGCAGCACCCGTGAGACCTGCGCCACGCTGGTGTCGGAGAGAAGAGCAATAGTGCGAAGGTTGAGGTCTGCGGTGGTCTCCGCCAGCACAGCGAGAATACGACCCTGTACGCCCGGGATGAGTGCTTCGACGGGACGGACGAAATCCATGGGCACACTCTAAGCCCTACCGCTCATAAATGAAACAATTGTTTCGTTTATGCGCTCTAGTCCGGTTACCCGAATGTGTGCTCATAGCTGTGGTCCGAGCCCCCTCTGCCGCTCTTCGATCGGCTGAATCCTTGGTGGGTTTGTTTGTGCTCTGCGCCGGAACATCGTCACACATGTTCCCGGGACGATCCGTAACCGATCTCCCCGGAAGAATCACTGTCAAGAACATTGCAGACCAATCGCAGAGACCCTGAAAGCCCTTTAACACAACGCTCTTCATGGCAGCGCCGCGCGCCCGCGAAAACGCCGGCTCACGACCATTGAGCGCTCATTGGAACCATGTTGACAGGCCTACAGGCATCGATTTGACATCGCGTTGAAAGGGTTCGGTCGCAAGATCAGGCCATGAAGTCACTCGACCGGCTCCTCACCGTCGAAGACCTCGCGGAATACCTCAACGTGCCAATCGCCACCATCTACGCCTGGCGGTACCGGGGCAAGGGTCCAAAAGGCTTCCGGGTCGGGCGGCATCTTCGGTTCCGGGAAGGCGACGTCGGGAGGTGGCTCAGCGATCAGCTCGCTCAGTCGAACCAGTCGCCGCCGTGAGCCGGCGAGTCCCCCGAGGCGACAAAGCGGCCGTCGGCTCCGACGTCTAGTCGATCGGGCTCGATCTCCCGTATGCGATCCCGCGAGGAAGGGCCATGTAGGGCGAATAGGTAGGTTCGGGAGAACCATCAGGAGGTAAGTGCATGAGCTCGGTACGGAAAGTGAAACATCGATCTGGCAGATCCACCTGGCAGGCCCGTTGGCGTGACCCAATGGGGGTCGATCGCGCCAAAAACTTCACCCGCCGAATTGATGCGGATCGCTATCTCGTCACAATCGAGTCAGACAAGCTGCGCGGTCGCTATGCCGATCCTCGTCTTGCCCGGACCAGGCTCGAAGACTGGATGGACGAGTGGCAGGCAACGAGGACGAATCTGAGTCCTCTGACACGGATTCGAGACGAAGGGTCGATCCGGAATCACGTGCTACCGAGATTCGGCCTCGTCCCGATCGGGCAGCTTCAGCCGGTGCACATCGGCCAGTGGGTCGCTGACCTCGATGCCAGTGGTCTGGCACCGGCGACCACCCGTAAGGCGTATCAGCTCTTGTCGGCAGCCCTATCTAGCGCCGTAGACAACGGGCTCATCCCGATGTCACCGTGCCGGAATGTGAAGCTTCCCAAGCCCAATTCTCCGGCCATGCGGATTCTCGAGCCGGCGGAGATCGGGACTCTCGCTGACGCAATCGACGACCGGTATCGCGCTTTGGTCCTGACTGCCGCTTTCACGGGGCTTAGGTTTGGCGAACTCGCGGCTCTTCACATCGATCGGTTCGACGCATTGCGAAGGTCGCTGCGTGTTGAGCAAAGCCTCGCCGAGGTCCGTGGAGAGTTTGTCTTCAAGGGGCCAAAAACCGATGCCGCCCGGCGCACGGTGTCGTTGCCGTCCTTCCTCGTTGATGAGCTGGCTAGGCATCTCGCTGCCTACCCCGACGACTCGGGGCTCGTCTTCACCGCACCCGAGGGTGGTCCGATGCGGCATGTCAACCTCCGGCATCGGACGTGGCTGCCGGCGGTCCGAGAGTCGGTTGGGGAGCCGTGCACATTCCACAGTCTCCGACACACCCATGCGGCGCTCTTGATCGCGCAGGGCGAGCACCCGAAAGTGATTCAGGAGAGGCTCGGACATGCCTCGATCAAGACCACATTGGACACCTATGGGCATCTTTTTGATGGCATGGATGAGGCCGCTGCGGAGCGTCTCGATGAAGCCTGGCGCGTTTCTCCCGTGGACGCATCGTGGACGCAGAGGGGTCGGGAGGTGATCTCTCTCACCTTAGAGTGAACAAAAACCCCCTGTATGCAGGGGGTTTGTCGGTGGGCCCACCTGGACTTGAACCAGGGACCTCATCCTTATCAGGGATGCGCTCTAACCGGGCTGAGCTATGGGCCCCAATCACGACGCTCCGAGCCGTCGTATCAGGTAGCAAGTAGCAGGTACCTGCGGGTCCAGGATTCTACTGAGTTCCCACTTCGAGGCGAACCCGTACAATGGCGGTTACGGGGACGTAGCTCAGCTGGAAGAGCACCGGCTTTGCAAGCCGGGGGTCGTGGGTTCGAGTCCCATCGTCTCCACCATCGACACCGGGGCGGATTGAATCCGTCGCCGCGGGTGTTTGCACAAAAGAGCCCATTCGAGGAGATGAAGTGGCCAATGCAGTAATCGTCGATGCGGTCAGGACACCCATCGGACGGCGCAACGGAATGTTCAAGGACATTCACTCGGTGGACCTGGCGGCGATCCCGCTCGAGGCCCTGATCGAGAGGAACAACCTGGACCCGGCCCTGATCGACGACGTCATCATGGGAAATGTCACCCAGACCGGCGAACAGGCCTACAACATCGGACGTAACGCCGCTCTCGCCGCGGGTTACCCCGAAGAGGTTCCCGGAGTCACCATCGACCGCCAATGCGGCTCGTCGCAGCAGTCGGCGCATTTCGCCGCACAGGCCATCATGGCCGGTGCCCAGGACATCGTCGTTGCCGCCGGCGTGGAGAATATGACCAGGGTGCCGATGGGTATCACCGCCCAGCAGGGCCCCGGGCTCCCATTTGGGGCAAAGATGCTGGAGCGCTACTCCCAGGGTCTGGTGCCTCAGGGAATCTCCGCGGAGATGATCGCCGAGAAATGGGGAATCTCGCGCACCGAGCTCGACGAGCTCTCGCTCGGGTCACATCAACGTGCGGCGCGTGCCACCGAGGAAGGTCGATTCGAAGGCCAGATCGTTCCGGTCGAGATCACCCGAGACGACAAGTCGAAAGAGCTGGTTACCCGTGACGAGGGAATCCGTTGGGAGACTTCGATGGAGAAGCTCGCCAATCTTCAGCCGGTCTTCAAGTCCGACGGTGTTGTCACGGCAGGCAACAGCTCGCAAATCTCGGACGGCGCGACGGCCGTCCTGATCATGTCCGAGGAGAAGGCAGCCGAACTTGGCCTGAAACCGAAGGCGAGGTTCGTCTCGTTCGCAATGGCCGGGGTGGACCCCGTGATGATGCTCACCGGACCGATACCGGCCACAGGCAAGGTTCTGGACCGCGCCGGGCTGTCGGTCGACGACATCGATCTCTTCGAGGTCAATGAAGCCTTTGCCGCCGTAACGGTGGCCTGGCGGATGGAGCTCGGGGGAACCGACCCGATGGCTCTTTGGGACCGCACCAATGTCAATGGGGGTGCCATTGCTCTGGGACACCCGCTAGGTGCATCCGGAGCGCGCCTGCTCACCTCCCTGGTTTGGGAGTTGGAGCGGACCGGCGGGCGGTATGGCCTTCAGACGATGTGCGAGGGCGGCGGCATGGCCAACGCCCTGATCATCGAGAGAGTGTGAGGGTGCCCCCTCCGGGTCACCTCTCCCAGGTGTAAACCATGTTCCCGCACGTGATAGGCCATCAAGCCGGTCTTGATAGCTCCGATTGGGGGAGGGAATCTGTGAGCTCTTGGGGGAGTGCCGCCGCAGGCGGGGAGCGGGGCCTGGCCGGAGGGTGAGAAGCTGACAGGTAATACCGTTTTCGACGTCATTCTGGCCATCCTGTTGGGCCTGGTCATCTGGCGTATGTCCCTCGCTGTGATTCGGATGCTGTCGACCCCCCCTACCGAGGTTGATCCCGATGATGTCGTCTCCGTCGATCAGGACTACACGTGCACCGTATGCGGCGCTGAGCTGACGATGCGGGCGGTCAACGTCCAGAATGTCCAGGACAATGCCCCACCGAGACACTGTCGTGAAGAGATGGTGGCCGTGTGGAGGCCCAGCTAGGTCGGCTTGAGCCTCAGAAGCGCCCTTGCCAATACTGACCTCGTATAGCGCCATATCTGGCGCCACGTACCTGAGGTAACCACTAATCACATGGGTGTAGTTATCCACGATGTTCTCCACAATGTGTGGAGAACTACACGGGTGTAAGTCGAATCTCCTGGTGTCTGGGAGCGACTAGCCTCGCCGCCGATGCCCGAATCGAAAAGACGTAAGCCAAAGAACCGACCGCCCTCGGCCAAGGCCGTGGAGGCGGCCAAGGCCAAGGATCCCAGCCCCACCTGGTATGTGTCCCTCATGGCCGGTCTCATGGTCTTCGGGGTGATCCTGGTGTTGCTCCGCTTCATTCTCCAGTTGGATCAATTGGTCTTGTTGGCAGGGCTGGTGGCCATCGCGGGCGGTTTCCTGATGACCACCAACTACCGCTGACCCCGTAGACGCACACCGAGCAACACCTTTCGAGCGGCTCGGCGGGCTCTTAGGGAGCGGCTGTAGTCACTGTCGTGGGCGGCGGAGGAGTTGTTGTCGTCGTCGTCGGTGGTGGAGCCGTCGTTGGTGGCGGGGTGAACTCTCCCAATGTCACTCTCACGATGTCCCCCCGGACCAGAGTGGCACCCACCGAGGGAACCTGGGAGACGATCAGACCATCCTGGCCTGGGTCGGCGACAGGCTCGGTGGTTGCGGACACGTTCATCACCAGGCCGATGCCACTGAGAATGGAATCCGCCTGGCCTGGAGTCAGCCCAATCAGGTTGGGCACCTCTACGGGTGGCGGCCCGAGTGAGACGACGAGCAGGACCGTGTCGCCCGACTGGGCTTCCACATCAGCCTCCGGGTCGGTCCTGATCACCAGGCCGATGGCAACGGACGACGAGTGCTCTTCCGCGGTGGTAAACAAAAGCCCGAGTTCCTGGAGGGCGGTGATTGCGTCGCGCTCGGTCTGTTCTACGAGATCGGGGATGATCACGGTCTCCGGCCCGGTGGAGACCACGAGGTTGACCGGAGTTCCCGCGCCTACTTCCACACCCTGTGCCGGCGACTGCTCGATCACTCTTCCGTCGGCAATGTCGGCGTCGGGCCTCTCGACAACCTGTCCCAGGACGAGCCCGGCGTCTTCGATCAGCAGGGTCGCCTCTTCGAGTGTCTGGCCAACAAGTGGCGGAACCGGAAACTCCTCTGTGCCGCTCGAGACGAAGAGCTTGACCGTGGACCCCTCCTCGATTTCGGTCCCGCCCACCGGCTCGGTCCGGATCACATTGCCCGGCTCAACGGTCTCGCTGCTCTCGAACTCAAAGGCGACGTCGAACCCGTCTGTCTGCAGCCGCTCGGTGGCAGCCTGCTGAGTCAGGTTGTTGACGTTGGGGACGGCCACCAGTTCGGTTCCGGTGTTTGTGCCCGACGCCAGTTGGAACAGAAAGAAGATCAGTATCGCCAGCGCTACCAGCAGACCGAAGGCGGTGAGGATGAATGGCAGCTGGGAAGGCGGCTCGCCTTCGAGATCCCGGTACACCTCATCAGGGGGCACTGTCGGTGGGGGAACCGGAGTGGTCATCATCCGGGTGGAGTCGTCGGAGGCGCCCGGCACCGGCACCGGGACCACAATCGGGATGCCAACAGCCTCCCCCCGCAAGATCGCGAGTAGGTCGGTCCGCATCTCGTCCGCGGTTTGATAGCGGGCGGCCGGGTCTTTGCGGAGAGCCTTGGTCACCACGGCATCCAAGGATTCGGGAACGTCGCTGTTCAGGCTCGAGGGCAGCGGTGCTTCGGTGGAGACATGCTGGAACGCAACGGCCATCGGACTGTCACCGGTGAACGGAGGTCTTCCGGTGAGCATCTCGTAGAGCACGACCCCGAGCGAGTAGACGTCAGAGCGCCGATCCGCCGGTGCTCCCTGGGCCTGCTCCGGGCTGAAGTAGGTGGCCGTTCCGATCACCGCGCCGGTCTTGGTCAGCTCCTGACTGTCGTCCCATGCCCGGGCGATGCCGAAGTCGGTCACCTTCACTGTGCCGTCCTTGGCGAGGAGAACATTGCCCGGTTTGACGTCACGATGGACCAGCCCGGCCTGATGGGCTACCGAGAGGGCGGCGGTGACTTCTGCTGCGATCTCGGCTGCCCGACGTGGGAGGAGGGCGCCCTCCGATCGAAGTACGTCCCGGAGTGACCGCCCGTCGATGAGTTCCATCACGATGAAGTAGGTGCCCTGAGCCTGGCCCCAGTCGTAGATACCGACGATGTTGGGATGGCTCAGATTGGCCGCCGCCTGGGCCTCCCTTCGAAATCGCTTGACGAAGGCCTCGTCGGTGGAGAACTGTGAATGAAGGACTTTGATGGCCACCTTCCGGTTGAGCAGGGTGTCCTGGCCTTCATAGACATCGGCCATCCCGCCCCGAGCGAGGTGGGACGTGATGTGATAACGGTCGGTCAGTTCTGAGGGGGCTTGCATGCGAGTCGATGGATTGTATGACCTCCTCCGGACCAACTCATGGGCCTACGCCCATCCACAGTGAGATCAACTCCGACGCAATTGGGGCCGCCACAGAGCCTCCGCTGGCCGAATCCCCGACGGACCCGCCCCCCTCGATGAGGACGGCGATGGCGATTGTCGGGTTCTCGACCGGTGCGAATCCTATGAACCACGGGTTGGGGAGACCGTCGGGACCTTGCGACGTTCCGGTCTTGCCGGCTACCCGAACCCCGGGAACTGCGGCGAGTCGTCCGGTGCCTTCGGTGACTACTCGCTCCATCATCTGGCCAAGTACTGAGGCAGTTGCCGGCGCCATGGCGCGGCCCAAGGCCGCGGTTTCGATCTGTTCGACCGTTTTCCCATCTGCATCGAAAATGCGGCTGACCAGGAACGGGGTCGGGGTGACCCCACCGTTGGCGACTGAGGCAGCGACCATTGCCATATGCAACGGAGTAGCGCGTACGTCCCGTTCCCCGATTCCGCTCTGCGCCAGTGCGGCGGGGTCATTCCGTAGTTCGTCAACCGGGAAAACCGCATGGGGCACGAACCAGGGGAAAGGGATGTCCCTGTTGAAGCCCATGGCCTCGGCCGTGATCCCGATGTCGTCGGCGCCGAGCCGAACCGACAGGTCTGCAAAAATGGTGTTGCAAGAGCGCACGAAGGCTCGTAACAACGTCACCGAGACGCCATCGTTGCAAACTCGTTCGTTTGCGTTGCTGATGGTGGCGGTTGACCCGGGAAGCTGGAAGGCAACCGGGTCGGGAAACTTGGTTTCGGGCCCGGCGTCGCCGGTGTCGAGGGCAGTGGCCGTAACCACGGTTTTGAACGAGGAGCCCGGAGCAAATATCTCTCTGGTTGCTCGATCGGAAAGCGGACTCGCCGGATCGGCGAGAAGCGCGTCCCACACCTCTGCTGCGTCCGCGCCCAGAAGAGCCTCGGGATCGAAGGATGGAGAAGAGACCGCGGCGAGAATCGCCCCGCTGGAGGGGTCCAGCGCCACTATGGCGCCGGTCTGACCGGCAAGCGCCTGGTAGGCCGCAGTTTGAAGATCGGAGTCAACCGTGATCTCCAGGCTCTGCGGACGGAGGTCCCGGCCCAGCATCACCGCGATCAGATCACTGATGGTGAGGTCGCGCCTTGATCGAAGCTCTGGGGCGTATGCGTTCTCGAGAGCGGAATCGCCGACGATGAACGAGTTGTACCCAACAACGTGGGCAAAGGCCTCGCCACCGGGGTAGAGGCGGGCGAAGGAGCGGGGGTCCTCAGGGTCCTCGACCGATTGGGCAACCACCTCCCCGTCGATGGTAACGATCAGACCTCTCTCCTTTCCCCGTTCGGACAAGGCCGGCCTTGGGTTGCGAGGGTCGGCCTTGAGAGAGTCCGCATGGATCACCTGGAACCAGGTAACTGCCCCGAGCAGGACGAAGAACCCGGCGAACAGGGCGATTGACAGGCGGCGCACCGGCCCGTTCATGCCGACTCCTCATGGCTGATTCGGAGCAGGATCGCGATGAGCATCATGTTCCCAACGAGGGCCGATCCGCCATAGGACATGAACGGCAAAGGGATTCCCGTCAGCGGGACAATTCTCAAGATTCCCCCGATTATCAGGAAGGTCTGCACCGCGAACACGAAGGTCAGGCCGGCCGCCAGCAGTTTGCGGAAGGTGTCACGGCTGCGAAAGGAAATTCCGAGCCCCACCGCGATCACCAGCGTGTAGAGAGCCAGTACCGACACCGTTCCGGCGAAGCCCAGCTCCTCGCCTACTGCGGCGAAGATGAAGTCGGTGGCTGCATTGGGGATCAGATCCGGTCGTCCCAGCCCGGGGCCCGAGCCGGTGAGGCTTCCAGTCCCCAGTGCAAAGATCCCCTGCGCAATCTGATAGCCCTCATCCTGGTAGTTCTCAAACGGAGCCAGCCATGCGGTCACCCTCCGCTGGACGTGGTCAAATGCCAGGTAGGACGCCACTGCGGCCACCGCAGTGAGGAGACCTCCCAGCGCCAGGTATCCGGTAGTGCCGGTGGCCGCATAAAGCAGGAGCACGAACCCCGCAAAGAGCAGGATCGACGCTCCGAGATCACGCTGTGAGATCAGGATGACGATGCTCAAACCCCATGTGACGAGAAGCGGGACCAGCTGCCTTGGTTCTGGGAAACGAAAGGGGCCGATCTGCCGGTGAGCCTCCCGCAACGCCCGTTGATGGTCGGCCAGGTAGGCAGCCATGTAGATCACCAGGCCGAGCTTGGCTATCTCGGCAGGTTGGAACTGAAGACTGGTGAAGCCGACGTCGAGCACGATCCAAATCCTCGAACCGTTCAACTCGAGGCCCCGAAGCGGGAAGGCCCACCCGGTCGGCAGAGTTGGCATGAGGAGCAGCACCATCGAGACCAACAGGGTGATGTTGCGGTAGCGCCTGAAGATCTCGGTGGAGCTCTTCGCCAGCAACATCAGTGTGAGCACCGCGAATCCGGCCGCGATGAGAAGCCACCATCTCTGGAGGCTCCCTAGTACCGGGTCCAGGCGATATACCTCGATGAATCCGATCGCAGTGAGAGCAGCTATCGGCCCGATCAGCAGGGGTGTCGCCCGCGGCGCCCAGGTCTGAACCGCCAACTGGACACTGCCGAAGGCAATGGCAAACACGAGGAACGTGAGCGCAGTTTGGGCATCGACGTTCCCGCCCTTGGCGAAGTTCACCAGGGTCACGCCGAAGGCGGCCAGGACCGATGCCGCCAGGATGGTCGCCCCAGAAGCGCTGCGTGTCATCTGATCAGGGCTGGACGTCGATGACAATGACTGTGATGTTGTCGATGCCACCGGCCTCGTTTGCCTCGTCGATCAGTCTCCATGCTGCTTCGTCAGCCGACTCGATGGCAAGGGCCTTGGCGATGATGTCGTCGCCGATCATCGAGTTCAACCCATCCGAGCAGAGGAGAAGCCGATCCCCCGGCTCCAGGTCCAGTGCTATCTCGTCAACATTGACAAAGCGGGTCAGACCGAGGCAGCGCGTCAGCATGTGCGACTGAGGGTGGTTGATCGCCTCTTCGGGAGTGATCTTTCCCATCGCAACATACTCAGCCGCCACAGTGTGATCGTCTGTCAGCTGGACCAACTCGCCGTCCTTGTAGATATAGGCGCGGGTATCGCCGACATGGCCAAATTCGGCCGTGGAGTTGGGTTTGAGCTCCACGAGCGTGAGGGTTGTTCCCATCCCATCGAGCTCGGTCTGGCGAGCCACCTCTTCCCGGATGGCTCGGTTTGCCGCTGCAACGCGATCCCCGGGAGAGAGGTTGGATGAGGCCGCGGCGTTGACTGCAAGACGCGATGCCACCTCGCCGGCGACGTGGCCCCCCATCCCATCGGCCACCATCAGCACGGCAGGTCCTTCGGACTCACCGGAGGTCTCCGGGTACAGCGAATCCTCGTTGTTGTCGCGGACCTTTCCCTTGTGGGTGGCTGCGGCCCAGATGTATTTCAATGTGTTGCCCTGACGCGCGGTTTGGCCAAGATGGCCCGTTTAGGCCCGGCGGTGGGAAGAAAACAATCCAATGGTTCCGCTCCCGGTGGACATGCCTGTGGCATCGGCCAGATAGTACGACCTCCTGAATACTGATCTGATGGGCACCCTCAAACCCAGCCTCGCCCGGCGGTGCGTCTGAGATTGACGTGGTTCGATCAGTGAGTCAGGGCAGCGTCCTTCACCGGACCTCCATCACGGTCTTTCCGACCTGGATGTTGTCACCACGGTGCAGGTTGGTGGGCGCCGTGACGCGGCGGCCGTTCACGTAGGTCCCGTTTGTGCTCCCCAGATCGTGGAGGACCATGCCGTTCTCCTGGGCGACAAGCCTCATGTGGAATTCGGAAGCGTAGGGGTCGTCGAGAAGCACGTCGGCCTCGGAGGACCGTCCCAGGACTGTCACATCTCGAACCTCGATTTCGGTTCCGTGCTGGGACTCGGATTTGACCATCACTATCCGGGTTCCGTCCTTCCGCTTCTTGCGCACCGAAATGCCCAGATGGGATCCGATGGCGCGGGCTACCTGCCATACAAACAAATACACGAGCCCGAGGAAGATGATTCGCAGTAGGGCGAGGATTACGTCTGGCAAGGATCATCCCTCCAGGAATCGGTAGGAACTGGACCCAAAGATCAGCATCGAACCATGTTCTAGCCGGATCGGGTCGTTACCGACTGGAGATAGGTCCATCGATGTGCCGTTTGCCGAGTTCAGATCCTTGATCCAGGCGCTTCCCCCGGACCGCCAGACCAACGCATGGCGCCGGCTCACCTCGTCCGAGGCGAGCACTATGTCCGCCTCACTCGATCGCCCCACCACGACCCGGTTGGGTCCGATCTCCTGGGTGTCGGCTCCCACGAGACGCGCCCAGGCGGGTTGGGGGCCGGCGACGATTCGATGGGTACAGGTGACCTGGCCTGGCGAGACGCGTTCGGATGTCTCCAGCGTGACCAAGGGTGGTCCCTCTAGCCGAAGTCCGGCCTCCGCCGCGTGCTCCGACAACTCTCTTTCCAGATCGTGGATCAGAGACTCGGTATCCCTTTCGACATCTCTGGGATTGAGGGTCACCAGGTATTGGTTGGCCGTCGCCGGTCCCGATAGATGCTCGTAACGGGCGAGATCGGCTTCCCTTGCGATGCGCTCCGCCAATTCCGATGGGTGGACCTGACCGCTGAAGACCCGTTTCGCCGACCCTTCAAACAGACGCTCCAGTCGTCGTTCCAAACCCCTGGCGATGTTCACACCCATGAGGTTACGACGACCTGCTGACAGGGAAAGCCGACTACCGGATCATGCCGGTCAGCGGTACGATCTCCGCTTCCAAGGGCGAGTGGCGGAATTGGCAGACGCGCAGGATTCAGGTTCCTGTGATCGCAAGATCGTGGGGGTTCAAGTCCCCCCTCGCCCACCACGCTTCACGGTTCGGTACCCGTGTCTGTGGGGAGAAGGCTTCCAAGCCGGCTGAAAGGCAGGGTTTGGCTATCCAGGGAAATGGGTTCAGTAAGGTCCACCCTCGCCAATTTCCTTCTCGCCCGGATTGGAGCGCTCGACCACTCCTAGAAAACTCTGGCATTCCTTACGCGACAACCACAAATTGCCCCATCATGCCGGCGTCTTCATGTTCCAGAATGTGGCAGTGGAACATGTATGGGTGGTCCGGGTCGGTGTAGTCACTGAAACGGGTGATGATTCTGACTGTTTCGCGCGGCATGACCAGGACGGTGTCTTTCCAGCCTGCTTCATTATCTGCTGGTGGCGACCCATCTCGGGTCAGAACCAAGAACTGGATGTCATGAACGTGAAACGGATGAGGCATGTCCGAACTGTTAACGACTTCCCAAATCTCAGTATCGTCAACTTTGACGGTCTGATCGATCCGATCCATATCCATACTCACGCCATTGATCGTCATGGGGCCAGAAAAACCCATTTCCAGCTCGAAGGAACGGGTCCTGCTGACCTGGTCTTCTTCAATGCGGCTGATAGTGGCGAGGGAGGCCGGTAGATCAGTAGTCGGGTTGGCAGTGGCCGAAACAACATCAATGGTCATGAGGTCAAAGGTGGAGTTATCCAGAGCGTTGGAGTTGTAGACCGGGTTGATGCCATCCAGCTCGGACGAGAAGCTCATCAGCCGTACCTGGCTACCTTGTTGACCGCTGAAGTCGACCAGGATTTCCGCTCTCTCGCCATTGGATAACCTCAATCTGGTCATAGGTACCGGCCTTTCCAACAGCCCGCCATCTGTGCCGATCTGATGGAATTGACGGTCATCGCTGAAACCAAAATTGTAGAAACGGGCGTTGGAGCCGTTGAGTAGCCGAAACCGGACCAACTGCGCCGGGGCGTCGAACACCGGAGTTACAGCCCCGTTGACCAGAAACTGATCTCCTTTTACACCAAAATTGGTTCCGGGATAATTGAAGGAACCATCAGCATCAATGATCTTGTCCTGGACGATCAAGGGGATGTCATCCGACCCGTATTGATCGGGTAGAGCCAACTCGCTCTGGGGGTCTTTGACGATCAACAATCCAGCCAGGCCGGCGTAGACATGCTCGGCCGTCATACCCTCTAAATGGGGGTGATACCAAAAGGTGGCCTCTTCATTCATGATGGTGTATTGGGCCTGCCAGGTGCTGCCATCATCGATTATTTGATGGGGACCGCCATCCATGATCGCCGGCAGATGGATGCCGTGCCAGTGGGTGGTCGTCGGTTCACCCAGTTGATTGGTCACATTGATGACAACCTCGTCGCCTTTGTGCATGAGCAGGGTGGGACCAAGAATGTTGCCGTTGTAGGCGAAGGTCGCGGTTTGCTTCCCAGGCACATAGACCATCGAGCCTTGTTGCATGGTCAAGTCGTAGACCTGTTTGCCATCGATTTCTGTCCCCGTCAATAGGTCTGGGATGGGTAGACGTTGACCACGGATCACGTCTGTCGCTGTTGAAGAAGGATTTCCATCGTTGAGGAACTGGTCGCGAAACAGGTAACCCCCACCCAGCACCACGACAGCGCCACCAGCGGCGACCTTCAAGAAAGTTCGACGTGACATGTGGAATCGTTTTGTCATGGTTTTCCCGTAGTTTCAGTCCTCCCGATGGATCGCCACGAGGGCGACACCCTCGAGTTAGCTTCGGGAGCGTGCCGACCGGAATCCGAAGTTCGGTATCCGATCGACCGATGAGCGGCCAACCCGCCCAATCGGTATGGAGAATGTGACAATCTTCTTTTTCCTTTCGGGCGGTACGCAATATTACATACGCTGTAAGTGTAGGGTGTAAGTTAGAAGTGCGCCGCGAAGGTTGTCAAGAAGAGTGAAAGGATTCTGGGACCAAACTCACCCTGTACCTCAGGGCGGGAGGCAAAGGTGGATGGAGATGACGACACCAACCGACTCGAGCACAGAGCCCCGGGTCCCCTTGACCAAGGACCGGGTGTTGCGCGCCGCCGTCGACCTTGCGGATGAGTCCGGTATCGAGTCACTCAGCATGCGCAAGCTTGGCCAGAAGCTTGGGGTCGAGGCGATGTCGCTGTACAACCACGTGGCCAACAAGGATGACATCCTGGACGGCATCATCGATGTCGTTGTAAGCGAGATCGAGGTGCTTTCCGGAGAAGCCGACTGGAAGGTGGCAATGCGTGAGAGGGCGCTTTCGGCCCGCGAAGTTCTCCTGCGCCATCCCTGGGCGCCGAGCCTCATGGCGTCAGGTACCAAACCGGGTCCCGCGATGTTGCGGTTTTTCGACTCGACGCTTGGACTTCTTCGAGAAGCAGGTTTCTCGATCGAGATGACCCATCACGCGATCCACGCCATAGGCAGCCGCGCCTTGGGATTCACCCAGGATCTGTTTGGCGAGGACAAGGAGGACCTTGGTCCAGAGGTGGCAGCGATTTTCCTCCGGCAGATGGCCGACGAGTACCCCTACATCACCGAGCTTTCCCTGGAGGTGAGCCACGACGATGAGACCACGTTGGACGGGTGGGACGACCAGGTCCAGTTTGAATTCGGGCTCGATCTGATCCTCGACGGCCTCGATAGTCTTCGAGAGACGGGTGAACAATTCGCAGCCGGTGAAGGGAAGGTGCAGAGCATTGCGCCGATCGTCCACAGCGTTGAGATCGACAGGGGGCCGCACTAGGTATTGACCGACCCGTCCCGCTTCGCCGTGCCGACCGCATTTCGATGATTCTGACAAACGGTCTCACGCTGCCACCCCTCTGCCCTCATCCTGGCTGCCACCGTCGGCACCCACTACCTGGCTGGAGCCATCCCAGGCCAGGCTGACTGTCACAGAGGGTCCAGTGTCGGCTACGTTGGCCCACCACGTGATTCTTGATCCCATTCGGCCTCGAAGGCGAGTGGCGGCCCGTGTCATCTGGCCTGTTGTCATCACTGCCGCCGCTGTCCTAGCCCTCGTCGTTGCAGGCGCAGGGCGAGATACGCGCGCCGAGTTGGAGTATCTCGACTCTCTTCACGCCCAGGCTTCGGACCTCGCTATCGGAGCCGAGTCCTTGGCCGACGTTTCGGCACGTCTCTTCTCGGTCGACCGTGTTGAGTTCGTTGAAGTGACCGACTCGCTCCGCGTCGATCTGGCGACTGGCTTGGACCTTGCCCGGGCTAGTCCGCCATCTGATTCTCTCGTTGCGGTCAATGCCCTGTACACCCAAGTCCTGGAGTCCTGGAGTCGTGGGGTCAGCGGTTTCGCTTCGGGTGTCCTTGTGGCGGCCGACGATCCGAGTAACACCGTGGTCGCTGACAACATCGCCGATGCCTTGGCTGAGCTGCGAGCCGGCGACGAGCTCTATCGACAGATGGTTGCCGAGTTGGACCGGGAGGAAGTGCCATCGCCGATGGCCCCGATGCCGGAGGTCATCATGATGCCCGCAGAAGGCAGCCTGGCGACCCTGTCGAGGACCTATGTCGCGGCGGCACGGGCTCCCTCCAGCGGTCTTGCCCTTCGAGCCGGCCTGGGCATCAGCCAGCTGGTTTCAGATCCGTCGTGGTTGGTCGACCCCGACGGTCAGGCGGTTCTCCCGGCGACGGAGCAAGTCACTTTCACCGTTGTGATCACGAACTCGGGAAACGTCATCAGTTTCCCTGAGACCTTGCGACTGACTCTTTCTGGCGGGCCTGAGATCGTGGTGCTGACTGCAGACGTCGAGCCTCTAGATCCTGGACGGCTTCGGGCAATCCAGATCGAGCCCCTGGACGTTGAGACGGGATTGGTCTACGAGGTGTCAGCAGTCCTAGAGGTGACCAATACGGATACCAACCTCGGTGACAACGAGATCTCTGTGGTCTTTGTCGTCAATGAGGGAGAGACCTCCGGATAGGTACCATCCCCGGACTCATGATCGATCCCAAACTCCTTCGTCAAGACCCGGATCTGATTCGTCGGTCTCTCACAAGACGCGGTTCCAACCTCAACCTCGATGCCCTGATTGAACTCGAGTCCTCGGCAAGGGCGGCGCTCAAAACCTCCGAGCAGCTCCGCTCCCGGCAGAAAGATGCCGGCCGGCGGATCGCTTCGCTTTCAGCGGAGGAAAAGGAGCAGGCAATCGGCGAGGTAGGGGAACTGGCGGCGGCAGTAAAGGAGGCAATATCGAGGTCCGAGACGCTTGCCGCTGAGTTCCGGCTTGCATTTCTGGACGTACCGAACCTCGTGGCCGACGACGCTGCCGACGGGTTCACCGACGAGGACAGCGTTGAGATCAAGCGGCTGGGCGAACCATCGACCGAGGGAGCCACCCACGCCGTACTTGGCGAGGCTCTCGACATCATCGACACGGTGAGGGGATCCAAGGTCTCCGGTGCGAGGTTCGGCTACCTCAAGGGCAAAGGAGCGATTCTCGAGCTCTCCCTGGTCCGGTGGGCCATGGATCATCTGGTCCACGCCGGTTTCATCCCGATGATCCCGCCGGTGATGGTCCGGGAGGAGGCACTCGTCGGGACCGGCTTCTTCCCCGAAGCGCGCGAGCAGGTCTACGAGATTCCCAAGGACGAGTTGTTCCTCGTGGGAACTGCGGAGGTCCCCATGGCGGCGTTTCATGGCGATGAGATCTTCAATGCCGACGAGCTTCCGATTCGGTACGCCGGTTTCTCCACCTGCTTCCGCCGCGAGTCGGGCACCTACGGCAAGGACACCGCGGGCATATTCCGGGTTCACCAGTTCGACAAGGTGGAGATGTTTGCCTTTGTCACGCCCGAAAAATCGGCCGAGGAGCACGATCGACTGCTCGAAGTCGAGGAACAATTGGTGCGCGAGCTCGAGCTTCCCTATCGCGTTGTGAACGTCGCAGCCGGAGACCTGGGCGCGTCGGCCGTCAAGAAGTTTGATATCGAGGCATGGTTCCCGGGCGAGCAGAGGTATCGAGAGATCACCTCATGTTCCAACACGACCGACTACCAGGCCCGTCGTCTCAAAGTGAGAGTGAGGGGGGACAGCGGCAATCGCCTCGTCCACACCCTCAATGGGACTGCCTGCGCCATGGGACGGACCATCCTCGCCATCCTGGAGAACCATCAACAGCCCGATGGATCGGTTCAGATTCCCGAGGCCCTGAGGAAGTACACCGGGTTTGACGTCATCGGACCGTGAGCGAGGTCTCTGACCCGATCTTCGCCCGGATTGCCGCGCGGTACGACCGGATCAACCAGATTCTCTCGCTTGGGCAGGAGCGACGGTGGCGACAGAAAGGGATAGCGATGCTCCGGCCGGGAACGGTCCTGGACCTGGGGTGCGGCACCGGAGCCACCCACTTTGGGGATCGTGTCGTGGTCGGGGTCGATCCGGTTGTTGAGATGCTCTCGTTGAGCCCGGTACGTGCGCGCGTAGCCGGGGTAGGCGAGGGGCTCCCCTTCGCAGATGAGTCGTTCGACGGGGTGTTCAGCGGTTTCGTCCTTCGCAATCTGACATCAGTGCCGAACACCTTCGATGAGATCTACCGGGTGCTCCGGCCCGGCGCCGCAGCGGTGGTGGTTGACCTGACCCGCCCCCGAAACCGCCTGCTCGGTTGGCTCCATCGCCTCGGAACGGGAATCGTCCTCCCGTTGGTCGGCCTGCTTTTTGCGGGCGCGCCTCGGGAGTATTGGTATCTGCACCGCTCACTCGACTCGCTTCCCGCGCCTGAAGCCTTGTTTGACGGTGGCGCCCTCGTCGTCGAGGAAGTCTGGCGGATGGGCCTTTTCGGCTTCGTCTACGGAGCCCGCCTCCGCAAACCGCTTACCTGAGGTTTGTGGCGCCACATGTGACGCTATTCGCACAGAGAAACGGGACCGAGTGTGAGAAAGTGCGATCGTGCCCCCGCCTTCGAGGCTCCGCGACCGCCGTCGGCGATGGCCGCCGGCTCGAGTCAGGCAACCCTACGGCACCCGGAACGTTCCATTTAGGGCTGCTTCCTCCCGGATCTGACCCGATTCGTGGTGCTCCGCCGCGCAGGACCCAACCGTCAATGCCACGTGTCCACCACCCGGGCTGTGCGCCCCGGCGGCACGTCGCCCCTCGGGCGGGGAATTCGGTCCCGCGTGAAGAGGGTTTCGGGTTCAGGGCACCCCTAGTGCCCCACCTAGCACGATCGCCGGGAAGGCTACCGGCCCAGCAGACCTACCTCCCTGAAGACCAACCGAGCGTGTGTAAATCACGGCGTCCAGCCCCGGTATCTGCACACGCTCAGCGTCGGGAGGCGAAGAAATCCTCCAGTAACGCGCCGCTCTCCTCGGCCAGGATTCCTTCGATCAGGTCGATCCGGTGGTTGAGCCGTCGGTCCTGGGGAATGTTGTACAGAGACCACGCCGCGCCCGCTTTGGGATCAGCAGCGCCGTAGACGATCCGGTCGAGCCGGGCCCACACTGCAGCCCCGGCGCACATCGGGCAGGGTTCGAGCGTCACCACCAGAGTGTGTCCGTTCAGTCGCCAGTCACCCAGGTCTCGGGCTCGACGCGACAAAACCAGCATCTCCGCATGGGCCGTTGGATCCGAGAACTCCTCGCGACGGTTCCGATCGACAAGCACCACTTCGCCATCCGCATCGAGAAGGACGGCGCCGACGGGCACGTCGCCGCCGTCGGCAGCTTCCCGGGCAGCGTTCAGAGCGAGTCGCATCGGCTCTTCGTACTGGTCGTGTCGAATGGGCTCAGTCATGGCACTGGATTATTCTTTCATCCGCCTGTCATGCAAGACGGGGTTTTTTCCGGAGGGGTCGCATAGTCTGGCCTAGTGCGCGGCACTGGAAATGCCGTTGGGGGTTTACGCTCCCTCGAGGGTTCAAATCCCTCTCCCTCCGCCAAGTCGTAGTTGGTAGGTCAACCCGACCCATGGGTCGGGCCCCGACCCCGCTGACCTGCGGCCTAACAACATATGACTTGCCACCGCCGAGCTTCGGCTCGGCGATGGAGGGGTCGCATAGTCCGGTCTAGTGCGCGGCACTCGAAATGCCGTAGGGGGCTGACGCCTCCTCGTGGGTTCGAATCCCACCCCCTCCGCTAGAAGCAATACCTACCTATGACCTGAAGGAGATCTCCTTGGTCAACTCGCCCAACTTGCGTGACATCGTCTTGCCTTCTTGATGGCGCTGACGTCGAAGTTGGCCTTCATCAGATCGCGACTCTGCAACTCGACCGCCAGAGAATCGCGCTCGGTCACCCCTCCCGGGTAGCGGTGCTCCTCGAACCACACATACACGTGGCCCGAGGCAAACACCGTCAACAGACGGTCATCCGACTTGCCGGAGACGCTGAACAACGGCGCCTTGGTTTCGCTTTCCAGAAATCGGCCGTTTTCCACGGTTCAATCAAGGACTCGCTGCATGTGGGACCCGTCCACACTGCCCAACGAGGTGTAGTGGTTGGTCAGTTCGTCGACGGTCCAAACCTGCTTGCCTCCTGTTTTGAACCTAGTGCAGCGTCGCGAAAGTCTGTCGTCGTATCTCCGGCCCGCGACGCTGCATTAGCGCCCCCAACCCCGCGAGAATATGTCAGCGCACCCTGGAGGGGTGGCCGAGTGGTCTAAGGCGACGGTCTTGAAAACCGTTGGGCCCAATTCGGGTCTCGTGGGTTCGAATCCCACCCCCTCCGCGGCAACCCGATGAGATCGGGTTGCCTGGAGTTTGGGAGCTCAAACTCCCAGCCGATGTAATCGGCCGGTAGCGTGACAATTCGAATCTTGGAGAGGTGGCCGAGTGGTCGAAGGCGCTCGCCTGCTAAGCGAGTAGGGGGTGTTAAGCCTCCTCGAGGGTTCAAATCCCTCCCTCTCCGCCAATCGCCTCAAGCCTGCCAGACGGGGTGGGGCTTCTGATCACCGCCGGCCCCTATCGCCTCCGTTCGGCTGGTCTGGATGCCGATGAGGTGGGTTCGCTCTTCGGCTACGTCGCTCTGCCCTGAGCCCAGTCCTCGACCACACGGCCCAGCAGCGGGAGCGTCATGCCTCCGCTGGTAAGGACGGCGTCGTGGAAGTCGGCGATCACGAACCGATCTCCCAATGTCTTCTCAGCGCCGGCTCGAAGCCTGAAGATCTCGCGCTGGCCCACCTTGTAGGAGAGGGCCTGTCCGGGCATCCCTATGTAGCGGTCGACTTCCTGCTCGATGACCGGAAGGGGGATCGGAGTCCATTCCACGAACCAATCGATCGCCCGTTGCCGGCTCCAGCCCATGTAATGCATGCCGGTGTCGACCACCAGACGACCGGCCCGCCAGGCGTCCGCGCTGAGCATGCCGAGGCGGTCCATGTCCGATGAGTAGAGGCCCATCTCGTCTGCGAGGCGCTCGGAGTAGAGACCCCAACCTTCGGCCATGGCAAAGGCCGGGAAACGCTTTCTGAATTCAGGGATGTTCTCGAGTTCCATCGAGAGCGAGCGGTCGAAATGGTGTCCGGGGATCGCCTCATGAAAGTGAATCGACTCGTAGTTGAACCGCTTCCGGGAGGGCGGGTCGTGGGTGTTGAGAAAATACTGGCCGGGTCGGGAGCCGTCACTCGAAGGTGTCATGTAGTAGGCGGGCGGCAGGTCCTTGGCGATCGCCTGGGGAACCTCTACGACATCGCACGGCGACTCTGGACGCGCACCGAACCACCCATCGATGGCCGCCCACCCCCTCTCGACGGTTGTCCTGGCATGATCGACCATCTCGTCGGCTGACTCATAACTCAGTTCCGGGTCGTTGCGGAGCCGGTCGAAGAGGGTCGAGATGTCGGAGATGCCAAGTGCTCTCTCTCCTACTTCGCTCCATTCGTCGGGCAGATGCTCGGTCGCGTCAGCAAGGCCGTAGTCGTGTAACTCTTGGGGTTCGGCCGGCAGCGAGGTGTACATGTGAATGAGTTTCTCGTACACGGCGTCGCCGTCACTGTTGTAGGTGAGCCCGACGCGGTCGTTCTGTTTGGCGATTGGCACAACCTCGTCGGTGAGGGCGTTTCGGTATGCGGCATATGCGGGTCTGATGACTTCGCTTGCGATCTGAGTCACCTCATCGCGCTGAGCGTCACTGGCGCCATCATGGAGCGTTGCCTTGACAAATAAGTCGTCCTCGATGGCGGTATCCAAATAGCCGTCGATCATGTTGATCACGCGCTCGGTGACGATCCGCGCCGGGGGTCTGTCTCGGGCAATCTCCGCCCGGTTGAGCTGAAGAACCTGGTCGAGGAACCGGGGAACCTCCTGCCACCTATCGGCGTATGCCTGACTTTGCTCCGCGTTGGTGGCCGAGAGGCTGCTGATGCCGAGAAGAAGGCCCGTCGCCGCCCCGGTGTAGGTGTCGACTGCTCCCAGGAGGTAGCGACCCTCGTATGCCTGGGACGTCACCTCGGCCTGATGGATGGCGAGGTCGCGGGTGATTTGATCTTTTTGGTCGAGAGTCACCGAATCGATGGCCTCGGCATCAGCTAGCACTGAGCGAAGTGCCGAGGTGTGGCCCTCGATTGCTTCCTCGGAGAAATCCGCAAGCTCAGCATCGTGGTCGTGGAAGCCCATAAGTGAGGCAGCCATCGGATCGGACTTCAAACGGATTGCCCAGAGGCGGTCAGCGACTGATTCCAGACTCAATTGGTTGCCTCTCCGTGGCAGCTTCTCTTGATCGGAGGGTACCGGTATCCTTGCCGGCAAGCCTGCGCCCGTAGCTCAATTGGATAGAGCATCTGATTACGGATCAGAAGGTTGGGGATTCGAGTTCTCCCGGGCGTGCCATCAAATCACCTGGTCAATGGAGTGCCGCACCCAGGCGTTCAGTAGCCAACACGGCGGCTGGACTGGACGATGTGAGACAAGTACTCGTGCTGTTTTTCGTTTAAGGAGCCGAGTGCCTCCCGCTTCAGCTGCGTGCTCATCCCAATCACCCCGGTGAGCGGGGTACACAGCTCGTGGTTCATGTTGGCAAAGAAGCCAATCGACAACAAGACGAAACCTCCCAAGAATCCAATCACTTTCTCCATGAAAGCCTGCTGTGGGGTATCGCCCACAAGAACGAAAGCATTGAGTCCCTCAAAGTTGTCTGTGATGTCGATGACCGACCCGAGTAAGGAGAGCGAACCCACCGACGATGATGGGCCACCCAGGCTCATGCCACAGCTGTATTCGTTTCCCGGTCCATATCAGAGAGACCAGGATGGCCGTCTCCCCGACGGCTCGGGTGATCTCGAGAATGATGTCAGTCATTTTGGAAACGGTCGCAGGCGTTCAAGGCCGATTCGGATCCACTGGACGACTACTTGAGATCGATGTTGTCGTCAGAAACGAACCCGAGAAAGGTCCTCGCCGGGCCCATGGGCCGGAAGGCATCGGGGGTCGTTGTTCCGGGAGTCATCCCACTGCTAACAGCAGCTCGTATTGCTCCTTACGGTGATACGCCTAAAAGGCCTGGCAATCCCCAGTGTTGGCGACCAAGTCGAGGTGCCTGCGTGGGAACGGAATCTGAAATTGGAGTGCTGTTGAGCGCCCGTGCCCGCGTCCTTGTAGGGTTCGGATCTCCACTCCCATGAGGGGGAATGTGATGACTGACGTGATCCCAGTTGATGAGGATCAGCTGCGTCTGGAGATTCAGAGGCACTATGCCGAGGTGGCGACTAGGGGTATAGACCGCTATCAGTCGCGCATCAGCCACGCGACTGCCTCCTTTTCGTGGTTGATATAGGCGTCGCCACTTACGTTGATAATCATCCGTTCGATCTCACCACCCCTGAACTCGAGCGGAGCCGTGTAGTCCGGTGAGATTGGTGAAGCTGACAGGTAAGCCGATCATCCTCATACGGCGAGCAGGCTCGACCCTCGAGAGGCTTGACCCGGAGGGGTGGGTTCCGACCACCGAGGGACTTGGGAACTACGAGAGTTTCCTGACGAATTGCGGCGTAGAGAGCAAGGGCCGGGGCAGTTACCAAGCTCGCGGTCAACGGTCTGGTTCATGGGCTGAACACCGCACTCTCGGAAGCGCTTGTGCTCGCTGAGCGCGGCGGCGTCGATCGGGCGACCGCCTACGAGGTCTTTGCCAGCGGAGCAGGCGGTGCCCCGTTCGTCCAATACAAGAAGGAGGCCTACTGGCAGCCCGAATCCGCGGCCGTCGCCTTCACCCTGCGCCTCGTGGCCAAGGACCTCGATCTGATCACCGGGCTTGCGGGAAGGGTTGGGGCTCCTATAAGCCAGGCCGAAGCTGGTTATGAGATCGTGCGGAGAGCGATCGACGCGGGCTTGGACGAGGAAGCCCTCAGCGCGGTTGCGGTCTATCTGCGGGGATTGGATCGCTAGTGGCAGCCCATGTTGTGAAGAGGGCGTCGGAGTTCGAATTCTCCATTCCTCAAGAGTTTGTCGACAACAGCTCCGGATACGTGGCCCAGTCCATCGTCGACGAGACGAACGGTGGGGTCCAGATGGGTTTTCGGCTCGCCAGGATCGAAGGAGGCGGCGGGGTGGCGACGCATCTGCACTCCTTCGAAGAGTCCGTTTATGTGGTCGAAGGCTCTCTCGTGGTGGATAACGCCGAAGGCAGCTTTCAGATGTCGGCCGGCGATTATTGCTTGCTTCCAGTGGGGACGCCTCACTCGCTGAGAAACCCATCGAAGGAGCCGGTCGAATTCGCCGAGATGCGAGCGCCGTTGCCACGTGAGCGCTTCGACTACGACACCTACTTCCAAGATCCACTCACCACGGCGCCTGCGTCACTTATTGACGTACGCGATCCTCGCACACGCGTCTTTGGGCACCTCGACCCCGAGAACATGGACCCTGCCATGCAGACCCAAGATCGCTTGGCCCTCAGCGCAAGCATGAGAACCGCCCTCCTGGTCTACAGCGGGATCAGCGTGAAGATGATGATCGACTCCGACCTCGGGGCTGATCTCTCCACGATGTTCATGGTCCAGTATGAGCCGGGAGGATTTGCCGGGGCTCATGACCACCCACTCGAGGAGGCATATCTCATCCTCGAAGGAGAGGTCGAGGGCGGTTTCGATGGCGAGCGTTACGCTCTGGGCCCGGGAGACGTCGCATGGGCGGGTGTGGGCTGCGTTCACGAGTTCCGCAACATCGGAGAGGGTCCGGTGAGATGGCTCGAAACCCAGGCTCCCCAACCCCCGCCCCGCCACTCGTATCGATTTGGCCGTGACTGGTCGTATCTGGAGTCGATCCTCGAGGTGGAACCGGGCTCGGGTCCGTGACAAGAAGACTCGGGTCCGTGACAAGAAGAAGGGGCACGATGCTCCTCGCTGTGATCCTCGTTTCCCTGCCCTACCTTGGCCTGTCACCAGACGATGGTGCGATGATCATCGGCGTCCTGGTGCTGAGTGGGATCGTCTTGTTCCAGCTTGGGGATCTCAAGGGGCTGACGAAGCGGGATTACAAGCGAGCCCGCCCTTGGCGCAATAAACGCCAGCATCACGACGCTTCTCGACTGGTCGCATGGCCAAGGTTCACCAGCCCACACCGACGCGGTGATCCAGGCTTCGATGACTCGGGCCTGCGGGCTGTGTCCGCCTACGGGTTCCCATGGTGGGGCAAGTGGGAGGAACGTGAGCCGAGCTGGTTCGTCGGTGCCGCCACCGAGCACTTTTCAACCAAGGACCAGATGCTCACGCTGGCCCTGGCCGGGCCTGGCCCCGAATTCACCGACTTCGAGGTGTCTCGCGATCATTGGAAGCTTGCCCGGGAGACGGAAGCCCGCATCACCACCCACGTCGGCGTGGAACCACAGACTGACCGCACTCTCGGCTGTCCTGGAGTTGGTCCTCTGATTCGGCTGGCAGATGGGCTTCCATGTTCGCGGGCGGCCCGCCTTCGGAGTCTCGCTCTCCGAATGTGGTGGGACCGCCGAGAACCCGGAATGAGGAGTCCAGAATCTGAGTTCGCATGGTGGCGATGACAAACACCGTCGCTCAGATCGTGAAGCCGCTGGTGACCGCGCTCTTGAATGACGCGGGACCGGTGCCTATCCAGTTTTGGGATGGTTCGTTTCTGGGCACATCCCGAGAGAACGTAATCATGGTCAAATCGCCCGAAGCCGTTCGTCGCATCCTTTGGGCTCCGGGTGAGCTTGGCCTTGGCAGAGCCTATGTGGCCGGGGAGATCGATTTCGAGGGCTCCATCATCGAGGCCCTTTCGGCGGCTCAAGACATGGCAGGAGATTCTCCCGACGTGGTCCGTCAGAGACTTCGTGCCCGAGACCTGCCGACGCTGATCCGGACCGCCCGCAAACTTGGGGTTCTCGGGCTTCCCCCGGCGCCTCCACCCGAGGAGGCCCGCGTCCGTGGTGGTGTCCACTCCAAGGAACGTGATGCAGCGGTGATCGCACATCATTACGACGTCGGCAACGATTTCTACCGGCTACTCCTCGGAGAGACGATGACCTACTCGTGCGGTTACTTCGACTCGGACAACGCCAGTCTCGACGAAGCTCAGACCGCCAAGCATGATCTGATCTGTCGCAAACTCGGTCTCGTAGAGGGAATGCGTTTGCTCGATGTTGGCTGTGGGTGGGGAAGCATGGCAATTCATGCGGCTTCTCGCTACGGCGCCAACGTAGTGGGAGTGACTCTGTCCCGAACGCAGGTCGAACTGGCTCGGAAACGTGTTGCCCAAGCCGGTCTCGCCGATCGTATCGAGATCCGATACCAGGATTACCGCGATGTCAGCGACGGGCCCTATGACGCAGTGTCGAGCATCGGGATGTTCGAGCATGTGGGGCTGTCGAGGCTCGACGATTACTTCACCAGTATCAGAGAAGTGCTGATACCCGGAGGGCGCTTCCTCAACCATGCCATCTCTCGACCTTCTGGCTCCGGGGCACTGCCAAGACGATCATTCATAGCTCGATACGTGTTTCCTGATGGCGAGTTCCACGAAGTCGGTCGGGTCATCACTGGCATGCAGGACCTCGGCCTGGAGGTCAGAGACGTGGAGTCGCTCAGAGAGCATTACGGCAAGACTCTTCGCCGCTGGCTGGCGAACCTCGAAGGCTCCTGGTCCGACGCAGTCGCGTTGGCTGGACCCGGCAGGGCCCGTGTCTGGCGGCTCTACATCGCCGCATCAGCTCTCAATTTCGAAGCCAACAGAGTTTCGATACACCAGGTCCTAGCCGTCAACACACCCGGTAGCGGCAAGAGTGAAATGCCCGCTACGCGTAACCGGTTCGTTGAGAAGCGATAGCCCGGGCAGCATGTCCCCACCCTGGGCAGGTTCGGCACCGGGCCCGTCAGAGCGAGCCGCGGAGGCAACGATGTGAGTTAGGCGTCGTTCACCCCGCAGATCCATCCGGGTGATCGGACCGTCCTGATCGGAGCTTGATCACCCGGTGAGCTGTCAGCGCAGGGACCTCGGATCCGGCAGCGTCTATAAGGGCTTCATGGATGGCCTCGTCGGCCATGGTGGCTCGGTGTGGGAGACGCTGGTATTCGGACCAGGTCGCCATGGTGAACGATTCCAACATGTGGCCAGGTTGTTGTACATCCTCGACGAGGCGGAAGCTAAGGGCACCCTGCCGCTTCAGCGCCCGCCGCACAGGATCCATTGCAGCCACGAAGTCATCGCGGCGTGCGGGGTCGATCTGCCAACGGGCGGTGAGCAGGATGGGTCCGTCGTCGTCGTGTACCGACGTCACGGTGGGCGGGTCGTCGAGAAGCGTGGCGGTGTCGGTGTCCACGTCCATGTACCGGCTGAGCCGCAGCGGCATCACCAGAACAGCGGTGACCGCCATGGTGAGCCCAGCCGACACCAGAGCGGTCTGAAGGCTGGTCTGCTCGGCAATCCCTCCCCAGATCAAGGCCCCAACGGCGAATGATCCTTGAACCGCGAGCAGGAAAAGGGCCACCCCCCGTCCACGGATCCACGAGGGGAGAACTACCTGGAGGACAGTCATCACTGTCGACACGATCGCCAGCGTTGCCGCTCCAGCGACCATGAGCACGCCGGCGGCGACCCCGATGTTGGTGGTTGATGCGAGTACGACGAACACGGCGGCCTCGATAAGCATCGAACCCAGGACGATGACATCTGGTCCAACCCGTTTGCGAATGTTGGGCATCGCGAGTAGGGCTAGCACCGCTCCGATGCCGCCGGCACCTGAGAGGAGTCCAAACATCGCCGGTCCCGCTTCCAGGCGGAATCGGGCAACCGCCGGCAGCAGCGAGATGAGCGCAACCGCGGCGAATGCAAAGGGAATGATCTTGCCAATCACGACCTTGAGCGGTCGGTCGTATCGCAAGTATTGGAAACCGATTCGCATCGCCGAAACGATATGTTCGTGGGGGAGCCCGGTATGAGGTGCAGGTTTCCAGACTCGGAGCGCCAAGATCCCTAAGGCGAAAACGATCACGTTCAATCCGAACACCCAGGTGGGTCCGGCTGCGGCGATGAGGACTCCTCCGATGGCAGGACCGACGGCTGTTGCACCGCTGAGGGCGGCAGAGCTGAGCGTCATTGCTCCCGCGAGATCGGAGCGGGGGACGAGCCCAGGGATGACGGCAAGCCAAGCTGGGGCACCCAGCGCTGCAAAGACACCGAGGGCCGCTGTGAGTCCCAGCAGCGAGGCCTCGGAATGGGACTCGGACGCAGACAGCAACACAAACGCGCCGGCAACGATCATGCTGCCGGCCAGTGAAAACAGGATGATTCGTTTACGGCTCACTACGTCAGCGAGGGCTCCGGCGAAAAGGGCGAGCAGAAAAACAGGGAGCGCGACCGCAATTTGAAGAGAGGCGACCACGGCGGGCGAGTCGGTGATGTCGGTCAACAGCCAGGCGGTGGCCAACCCGTTCATAAAAACCGCCAACTGCGTGAACAAACTGGTGAACAGGACGACCGCGAATATGCGACTCTTCAAAGGCGACCAGGTGCCTCCCGAGGCGGCCAACTCCTGGTCCGATGTGTCACTCACCATCCGGAATCTCCTTTACATCCGGTCGAACGGCCCGAATGTAACGGCGCCGTCACCACGGGACGGCCTGTTCATGCCGGTAACACCACAGCCATCGCTCGCCGGGCTCTGTGCTGCGAATGACGGGGTGATTGGTTGTGTTGAAGTGCCCTGTCGCATGCCGATTCTTCGAGTCATCACAGCAGGCGACGTTTCCACATTCCAGACACATTCTCAGGTGCACCCATGTATCACCGGATGCAATGCATTCGGCGCACTCCTGTGCCGCCGGTTCAGGTATGGACGTGACCTCCACCAGGTCCGCACAGACCATCGACATCAGCCAGTCCGAGCAATAGCCAGTGGAGGGGCAGGCATCAGGCCGAACTGTCGGTCTGAAGCACTCCCTGTGTCTCTATTTCGAGCCTGACTTTCGGGCCCACCAACACTCCTCCTGCTTCGAGGGCGACGTTCCATGTCAATCCCCAGTCCTCTCGGTTGATTTCCGTGACGGCACTGAAGGCGATCCGCTGACCGCCCCACGGGTCACTGACTACGCCGTGGTACTCGACGTCGAGCGTGATCGGCCGGGTCTCGCCTTTGATGGTGAGGTCACCGGATACCGTCCAGTGCTCGCCGGCGCCCTCGAACCCGGTACTGCGGAATTCGATCGTCGGGTGGTTCCCAACGTCGAGGAAGTCCGGCGATTTGAGATGCTTGTCGCGATCGTCATGGTCTGTTGTGATACTCGCCGTTTTCAGCGATACCTCCATCCATGACTCCTCAGGGTCGTTTGCGATATGAATCATTCCCGAGACGCCGTTGAATTTTCCGGGCACCTTGGTGAGCATCAAGTAGCGGCCAACGAAGCCGGCGACTGTGTGGTCGGGATCCAGAGCCCAGTCCCCTTGAGGTGGAAAGTCGATTGTTTTCTGAACTTCCGTTGTGCTGGTCACTGTTGTCTGCCTCCCTGCGGCATCGATGTTGATGGTTAGAACAGTTGAGTAGCACAACTATTCCTAGATGCTTGTGCAGGTCAACTATTGCAGTAGCGTCAGATCATGGAACACAGCATCGACGCTGATCGGTTTGAAGCCTGGGCCCTGTTTCTCAGTGCCCACGCCACGGTGGTACGTCTACTCGAGGATGAACTCGAGGAGAAACGTGGACTGGCCTTGACCTCGTACGAAGTGCTCCTTCGTCTCTCCGGCGCTGAACGGCCTTGGCGTATGCATGAGCTTGCGGACTCGCTGCTTCTCAGTCGAAGCGGCGCAACCCGACTCATCGAGAAGCTGGAGAAGGAGGGTCTCGTGAAACGAGAAATGTGCGAAGGTGACCGCCGCGGCATTCAGATCATGGTTACGCCGAGTGGCAAGAGGACCCTGCGTGCTGCAATCCCAATACATATGCAAGGAATCGAAGAGCACTTCACCCGGCATCTCTCCCAGACCCAGGCGACGCACCTCCGTTCCGCATTCAAGAAGATCCTCAACGCAACGGAAGCCGCCCACCACGGAACGTCCCAATCCGCGTAACAGTCGATTGCGGCCATACCAGCGGGCTTCCGTTCAATGCGGCCGGCACTGCGCGCATCTGCTCCAGTTGCCAACTTCAGTTATCGCCCAACATCGTCTGATGTACGGCGGACTGCCCCTTGAATGCTTGGGATACAGAGGATGAAGCGGTCTTCGAAGAATTCGAGAACGGGCGGCGTTCCAAAGTCAAGCCGAGATCACATCAACTGGCCATCGATCCTCCGCTCGACTTCGTCGGGTTAGGCCATCGGGTCGCCAGGTCAGGAATCCATGCCCGCTCGTGTGCCTATGTGATAGGTCGGGCATAAACGCAATCAGTCGCGCATCAGCCAGGCGATGGCCTCCTTCTCGTGGTCCACATAGTCGTCGCCACTCACGTCGATGACCACTCGTTCGATCTCACCACCCGTGAACTCGAACGGTGGCGTGTAGTCCGGTGAGACGGGTGAAGCCGAATCCCGCCCGACGCTCAGGCCGTCTCCGCTCAGGGCGAAGACACCTGGCTGGGTTCGGATCTCTGCTTTTCCCACTGGTTCGGTGTCTATGTACAGGGACAGTGTGCCCAAGGCGCTGCCGGTAGCGGGATCATCTCCGGTCTTGGCGAATTCGGCAACGAACAGGTGCTTCCCAGTCTCGATCGAGCGGTCTGACGTGACCTTCTGATGTTCCTCGGCCAGCCAGTTGTACATGTAGTGGAGGTGGCCGTCCTGGACATAAAGCACATGGCCTCCACCGGCGCCGCCATGAGCGAACAGGACGCCTTCTGCGCCTTCGCCGATCATGGCGCCGGCCGCGATTGTGAACGAGCGCCTCCGAACGTTCACAGCCACTGATTCCGGCACGTCGGCACTGTTGGGGTAGTAAACGTATCGGTTGCGGGGTTTGCTGGGCTGGGGCCGTTCAGATGCGAAGATCTCCGCTGGTGTGCGGTCGTCGAGTGGCAGACCGTTGTACTTGCCCGCGTTGAAGAACCAGAGGCCCTTGAGCTCTTCGAGCTTCTCCGGATGCTTCGCGGCCACGTCGCTCGATTGGGTCCGGTCCTCGGCGAGGTGATAGAGCTCCCACACGTCTTTATCGAACCCCGACCATCCTGAGAGCGGTGGGTGCGCCGTGTTGGCCAACCACCCCTTGTGGTAGATCGCCCTCTGCCCGAGCATCGAATAGAACTGAGTCTCCCGTTCGGGTGCATTCGGATTCGTAAACGAGTCGACGATGCTCTCACCTTCGATCGGACTCTGGGTATAGCCCTTCAGCACGGGAGGAGGTGTCACGCCAAGCAGGTCGTACAACGTGGGCACGATGTCGACGGCGTGGGTGTATTGATGGCGGACCTCATCCCTGGCCTCGATACCCGCAGGCCAAGAGATGAGACAGATGTCGGCTGTGCCGCCCTCATACCCGGAGAATCTCTTCCAATACTGGAATGGAGTGTCGAGAGCCCATGCCCAGCCCGTGTTGTAATGGTTGTAGGTTGTCGGATCGCCGAGGTTCTCGAGATGCTTCATGTTCTCTTCGATCGTGTCGGGGATGTTGTTGAAGAAGCGGTTCTCGTTGTAGGTGCCGTTGGGCCCGCCTTCGGCCGAGGAGCCATTGTCCGAAACCACAACGATGATCGTGTTCTCCAGTTGCTCTGATTCCTCCAGGTAATCAAAAAAGCGTCCGATCTCGTGATCGGTGTACGAGATGAATCCGGCGAACACCTCGGCCATTCGGCTGAAGAGCTTCTTTTCGTCTTCGCTCAGGGAATCCCATGGCTTGACGAAGTCGAGTTGTGGCCAGGGCTGTCCCTCAGGGCCAGTTATCCCATCGGGCTCGCCATGTGGGTTGATTGGCGAGAGGTTGGTGTCCTCCGGCAGGAGGCCCATCTTCTTCTGGCGAGCAAGGATCGATCCTCGAATCTCCTCGTAGCCCTGGTCGAATTTGCCTTTGTACTTATCGGCCCACTCCTTGGCCACATGATGGGGGGCGTGCCCAGCGCCGGGACAGAAGTACATGAACCATGGTTTGTCCGGGGCGACAGACTTTGAGTCGCGAACAAATCTGATCGCCTGGTCGGCGAGGTCGGCCGATAGGTGATAGCCATCCTCCGGCGTGGCTGGAGGCTCGACCGTGTGATTGTCATAGGTGAGATCGGGGTACCACTGGTTGGTCTCTCCGCCAAGGAATCCGTAGAAGCGTTCGAAACCTCGTCCCAGAGGCCAGCGGGCCTTCCAACTCGACATATCGGTCTCCTCGCCAGGAGTGAGGTGCCACTTTCCGATTGCGTAAGTGTTCCACCCTTGCTCGTTGAGCACCTCGGAGATCATCCCGTTCTCGAATGGGATGCGAGCCGAGAATCCAGGAAATCCGGCCGAAGCCTCGGTGATGGCGGCCATATTGTTGCTGGTGGCATTGCGTCCATTGAGCAGGCTGGAGCGGGTCGGAGAGCAGAGAGCCGTCGTGTGGAAGTTGGAGTAGCGGAGGCCGTTCTCGGCGACGCGTCGCATCGACGGCGCCTCGATCGGCCCGCCCATGACGTCCAGAGCCGCATATCCGACGTCGTCCCAGACGATCATCAAGACGTTTGGGGCGCCTTCCGGGGCCTGAGGCTGCAAATAGGGTGTCCAATCCTCAACCGAATCGCGGATGTCGACGTTGACGGTGCCCTTGAACTCCTTGGCCATGACTTCTCCTGGTTGGTTGTCTCGAATCTCGGCGGGACCCTACCCGATGGCAGCTACGCCCAGGACAGTTCGAAGTTTGGGCTCAGCCCGACAACTGCCGAGTCGCCCTGAGCCCGATGTGCTTCATTCTCATCGGCTCTGTGCCAGCCTCTGACGAGACACAGGAGATCGAAAGATGACTATTGGATGGATCGAGGTCGTGGTTTCTTCGGCGCTCGTTGTCGTGGCTGTGGGGTTGTCGGTTTGGAAAGGCCTTCGGATCGAGCGCTCCATAGTCTGGGCCGCCATCCGGGCTGCGGTTCAACTCCTGGCGGTCGGCGTCTTGTTCCAGCTGATTTTCGGTTCGGCCACTTCTATGTTCTGGGCCTCCCTCTGGGTTGCCGCGATGATCCTGTTGTCGGTGGAGACGGTCAGGCGTCGTGCAAGACGTATCCCGAGCGTCCGACTCGGTGCCTTCCTGTCCCTTGGCGGCGCGCTAGCAGTTTCTCTCGGGATCCTCTTCGGTCTCGGAGTGTTCGAACTGGAGCCGGTGTCCCTGGTCGTCATTGCCGGGATCACCCTCGGGAACACCATGCCGGCCGCCGTTCTAGCAGTGGACACCGCGGCCAAGGCATTCTCCGACAATCCCGAGAGGGTTGAAGGCTTGCTCGCGTTGGGCATGGGCCCTGACGCCGTGAGCCGTTTCTTGACACCTGAGGCAGTCCGGCACTCTCTTGTTCCTCAGATCGAGCGGACCAAAGTCGTCGGCCTGATCGCTCTCCCCGGAGCGATGACCGGCATGCTGCTTGCAGGTGCGGATCCGATCAGCGCCGTCCTCGTCCAGATCGTGATCATGTATCTGATATTGGGCTCCGTGGCCATCGCCGTGGTCGCAGTGGTGACCGTCATCGCGATGCGAGCTTTCACACCCGATGCGCGCCTTCAGCCGTGGGTGACACAACGGGTGTGGTCGCGTTAGGAGCCCGGACCGCAGTCCGGGCGCCGGTATATTGCCGACCGATCTCCGATGACCCGAAT
>JACZUI010000023.1 GCA_022573225.1 Acidobacteriota bacterium | reverse complement strand
GCGTGGCGGCGGTGGAAGCTGCTGCTGTGCCCGTCGCGGACGATTCGGATTCGAGTAGAGACTCCGACAGCGGGGACAACCGGAACTGAGCTCCCACCCGCGGTCTCCGACCCTCTCGGCTACGAGTAGCGCGGGCAGCTATGGTGCAGGGCTCAGGTGAAGGCGTTCTAGTCGTCATTGGGGGGGGCAGTTTTTTGGGAAACGAGAAGACACGATCTTCGACTTCTGAGGAAGAGCTGGCAGCCCTGCGCACGGAGAACGAGGCGCTGCGCGACCAGCTCGAAACCCGCAGGACCAAAGGCTCGGTTTGGCGGAGGATCCTTGCTGGTGTGCTCGCCTTCCTGGCCATCCTCGCGGTTGTTACCGCGGTGGATGCCGTGTGGGTGAGGACCACGCTCCAGGACGAGGACCGGTTCGTCGCGACTCTCGCGTCCCTGCCCCAGAACGACGCAGTCGCGAGCGCCCTTTCGATCCGTGTGGCAGACGGTGTCGTAGAGGCGGCGGGTGTCGAGGTGTTCGTGAGCGAGGCGCTACCGGAGGAGCTGAGTTTTCTGGCCTCCCCGCTGACAAATACAATCGAGGATTTGATAGCCAGACTCGCCAACGAGGTCATCCAGTCGGACGCCGTGACGTCGGCGTGGACGGCGACGCTTCGTGTTACCCACAAAGCCGTCAGCGCAGTCCTCACCGGGAACGACAGAGCCCTGGCAGCCGAAGACGGTAAGGTCGCCATCGATCTCGACCAGGTCGGCGCGGTCGTTCTCGACCGGGTCGCAGCTACGGGGCTCGATCTGCCTGACATTGAAGTCAGCCTCGGGCAGATCGTTCTCTATGAGAATGAGCATCTAGCTTCAGCCCAGGCCGTGGCTCAAGCTATCAACACCATGGGATGGTTCCTGCCGCTTCTGGCTGTCATCCTCACTGCAGGAGCGATGTGGGTCACCTCTAACCGTCGCAGGATGGTGGGAATCATCAGCTTTGGAACGGCGCTGGCCTTACTGCTGACCTTGGCCGCCCAGCGCGTCGGCCGCACCGCGATCATCAACGGGTTCGACAACGAGATAAGAAGAGAAGCAGCGGGCTCGGCATGGGACATCACTCTTGCCCGATTGATCCAGGCGACCTGGGCGGTGTTGTTCGTCGCCCTGATCATCGGTCTGATCGCCTGGGCGATGGGCCCCTCCGAGCGTGCCCACCGTGTCAGGGCTTGGACTTCTCGAACTCTCGATGCCCGGCGTCGCCCCATAGAAGAGGAACCCAGCGGATTCATGGCGTTTCTAGTGGAATGGAAGCGCACGATCCAGGGGGTCATCGTGGTGGTCGGACTCCTATTCGTGCTCTTCGGTCCTCCACCGAGCGGACTGATAGTGATCATCACGGCAGTCCTCGTCTTGGGGCTGGTCGTGCTGGTCGACCTGTTCGCCGGTCCGGAGAGGGCACCAGCGGTGGATGTCGACAGCGCAAGTCTCTAGACGTAGGGCTAAGACGCCGTATCACGCTTGGAATCCTGGATCACCCGTCCGCCGAGAATCCTGGCTTCGAGGATCACATACCCCCTCTGCATGACAGCAGTTACGCCCCGCCGAACAGAACCCGCTCGGGGAATGTCCTCGCCACGTCGGCCGCGGCCATATACCCCGCCGTTGTGACGATGTGGCCCTGCCAGGTCACGGTGTCTCCGGTCGGGTGAGCACCAGCCCGAGCCAGATCCTCGTGAGCCAGCCAGTGACCCGAGGCGTCACGTTGGTCGAGCAGCCCGGCCGCCGCCAGCAGCAGAGACCCGGTCGATACGCTCATGACGTAGGTGCTCCGGCCTGCCATGGTTCGGAGCCATGCGGTGACATGGGCGTCCTGCATCATGGCGATTGAGCCGAGTCCGCCGGGTACCAGCAGAACATCAGTACTCCACACGTCGTCGAGCGCGGCGTCTGCTTTGAAGGAGTGGAGTGGTTCGAATCCCCAACACATCTCACCGGTTCGGCTCACGAACCGGACCGAAACATCGCCTTCCGAGCTCGCCGCCTCGATCGGGGCCAACACGTCGCTAGACATGACCCCGTCGAACACGAGGGCCGTGAGGTCCATAGTCGAAGTATGCCAGCCGGTGCGGCTGGCTACAACGCTCGGAGGACGCACGGCCACCATCCAACGGCCCATCTGACGGGGGAGGGCTAGGGTCCGAGGCAGTCTGCTCCAGCACCTGGGACAGCCTCCTCAGCGAAGGGATGAGTGATGACATACCGAGCGGGACGACCCCTATCGCTTGTGTCCTTTGTCGCGGCGGTGCTGCTTATCGCCTCGTGTGGAGGCAGTGCGAGTACCACAACGATCGCTGAGCAACCAGCCGCGTCATCCACGACCGCTCAGCAAGCGGCCAGGCCAACCACGACCGCGCAGACACAACAGCCGACGGAAGCGTCCGAAGACACACCTCAAGACATCCCCGAATGCGAGGGTCCCATAGATGAGATTGCCCTCGGTGCAACGGTCAGCTCGGAGGTCGTCGAAGGCGACCCGTTGTACTTCTGTGTGGACATCCCCACGGGCGTCGACAGTTTCACAGTCTCCCTCACCGGACTGACCGCGAGTCTCGCCCTGTACGTGGGCTACCCGGATCTCGAGACCGTCCAGCAAGGAGGGGTTGGGCTCAAGTCCTCAACCGCCCCTGACACCGAAGACAAAGAGGTAACCGTCGAGATCGACCCCGACCTCATCTGGAGTCCGGGCTCCTATTACATCGAAGTGTCCGCATCCGCTTTTGCCTCGTCGACCTTCTCCCTGACCGTCAGTACCCCGTAGGTTTCCGAACGGCTAACTCCGAACCTTCTGATCCGTATTCGGAACCAGGGATTGTTGGTGTCGTTAGCCGCTGCCAGCTTGGCCGACCTGGTCAAAGAGCAAGGAGGCTCCGAGGTTTGGCGGAGGCCAGGCGGAACGAAATCGCACTGTCTCAAACTCACCTGACCTGGGCCTTCATCGTCTGTAACAACTAATGCAAGTGGTTTCTGGTGAGTGACCCTTTAGATCCATGAAGTGTGTTCCCAACCCCCGTATCGTCCTCCTTTCCGCCGACACTTGGTTACAGACAAACGGAAACTAAACCGAACTCCTCGGACCTGGAACTTGGCCGTCTGCGTACTCAGAAACCCGACCAACGAGCGTTGATGCTTCCCGGTGGCTGTGGTGCCTTGATGGGCTTACGTGACGCGGGTTCCACACAACGAAGCCGTTTTCGTCATGTCGGCTGCCTTGGGGCAGATCTCGGAAGAGTGGATGCTGAGCGCGACCGTCGGAGGCCCGGGTCTGATGGCTGTCGGATCCGATAGCGTCTACGACTTTGGGTGGGACCCGGCGGTGTGGACTTCTCCTGATGGCCTCACTTGGACCCGGGTCCCGGGTCCAGGTTTTAGCAACTTCTACTCTCGGATGCTGAGCGTGACCGTCGGAAGCTCGGGCCTGCCTTTGCCTATTGCGATGCGTCGTAGGCTCCGTTCGATGAGTCGGGGTTTTCAGATGATCGACGTGTTCGGATCGGGCGCTTTGTTGGGCAACCCTCTCGCTGTTGTTCATGACGCTGAGGGTCTGACCACCGAGGAGATGCAGGCGATTACTCGTTGGATGAACCTGTCCGAAACCACGTTCCTGCTTCCCCCAACCAGGGAAGAGGCTGACTATCGGGTACGGATCTTTACTCCTATCGGAGAACTCCCTTTTGCCGGTCATCCGACCCTGGGGACCTGTCACGCCTGGTTGAGCACCGGTACGACTCCAAGGGGCGACATCATCGTCCAGGAATGTGGTATCGGTCTGGTTCATCTGAAAAGAAACGGACGGCTCTCGTTTGCGGCTCCTCCGCTCATCCGGAGCGGACCGGTAGATGACGTCTACACAGTCCAGGTTGCTGCCGTTTTGGGGATCAGTCCCGACGAGATCGTCGCTATCGAGTGGGTGGACAACGGTCCGGGCTGGGTGGGCGTATTGGTCGAAGACCATGAAGCTGTTCTCTCTTTGAGACCGGATATCGGTCGCTACGACGGTGACGGTCAGATCGATATCGGAGTGGTTGGTCCGCACCCTGGTGGCGCTGACATCGACTTCGAGGTTCGAGCTTTCTTCTCCAACGACAAGGGACAGCTCGTTGAAGACCCGGTCACTGGGAGTCTCAACGCTTCACTCGCCCAATGGCTGATCGGAAGCGGACGTGCCCCTGCTTCGTATATCGCCGCTCAGGGAACTGCTATCGGGAGGGCCGGACGAATCCACGTCACCCAAGACGAATCCCAAACTTGGGTCGGAGGATCAACTGTCACCGTGTCACTGGGGAGATCGACTGAAGGCTCAATCGGTGTCGGCGACCGGACCCGATCCAGAAACCCCGCAAACCGCAGCACTTATGGGCGGCTGAGATGGCCGTTCTGCCCGGCTGTTATCTGTCTGTGCTTGCTTCGGTTTCAGCGATGCGTTTGAGGTCACCACGGATAGTTTCCATCTCCTTGGTCATCATCCGAGTTACGAATAGGGCTTCAAGCAAGACCCCAAGAGGCCGAAAGACCGGCATCATTTTGAACTCGACAACATGAGAGGCCCTCGTTCCTGACTCGATCTCGGCGAGGGTCCACATGAGTTCGATATGCATCGAACTGTCCTCTCCGACGTGGGTCTGTTCGGAAGGTGGGTCGAAACGTGTGACTGTCCATTCGGTCGTGGACTTCATCCCGGCGACCTTGCCGGTTTCTGAATACATCGACCCCTCACCGAATTCGCCTTCGGTAATCATCGTGGCCACGTCGGTCATGTTCCCAAACTCGGGATAGCGGGAAACGTCACACATCAAGTCCCAGACGGCCTGACGTGACGCTGATATGTCGATCGAACCTTCGATTCTCGGCATGCGCTTCTCCATCGGTAGAAAGATCCGAATCTACACACACCCTTGATGCGACTCACACATAATGATGAACCGCCCCGGGTTTCCAGACGGTCTGATGTTCCCCGGGTTTGGTGGAGTCAGCTTGCTTGATTCTGGAGTGCTTCGGTCGGGTTGGTCAATGGCACCGGGATTGGCACCGGTGGTTTGATATACGAGGTCGTACGCAAGTCCGAAATATTGGAATCATCGGCAGAATCCCAAGTGTGGCGGAGGCGAACGGGAATCGAACCCGCCAGGGGCCGAATCGACCCCTCACCGGTTTTGAAGACCGGGGGACCCACCAGGCGTCCAGACGCCTCCCTGATGAGACGCGGGAGGTTAGGACTGGCTCAGGCGTATGGCTTCCTCGCCAAGCTCGATCACATCATTACTGTTGGCTGCGATGCCGGAACGCTCATTTGGGAGAACCGTTCGCTACCGGCGGACAAAGGCCGGGTTGAGCCAGGCGAAGCTCGGCGAGCTTGTTGGCCGGTCAACCAGCTCCGTCCGAAGCTGGGAGAGAGACACGGTCACCCCGAATGATCCTGATGTCGTTAGGGCCTTAGCCGCAGTTCTGGCACTCGATGAGAGGATGCTCTTCGACAAGGCCGGCCTTTCGACTCCCGAGGTGGAAACCAGCCCCACTGTCGAGCAGGCTCTGGCCACTCTCCGACCCGAGCCCGCAGCTCCGCCGGTTGACGACAGTTCTGTGGGCCAGTCTCTTGAGCAACCTCCCGTGAACGATGACGAGTCGGGGGCCGACGACGAGCAACTGGAAGTTGCACCGACCCCGCCACCGTCTGAGGTTGAGTCGGATGATGTCCTCCCGCCACCGTCTGAGGTTGAGTCGGATGATGTCCTCCCGTCGCCGTCTGAGGTTGAGTCGGATGATGTCCTCCCGTCGCCGTCTGAGGTTGAGTCGGATGATGTCCTCCCGCCGCCGTCTGAGGTTGAGTCGGATGATGTCCTCCCGCCGCCGTCTGAGGTTGAGTCGGATGATGTCCTCCCGCCGCCGTCTGAGGTTGAGTCGGATGACGTCCCCCCGTTGCCACCCAGGGTCGAGCCCGGTTATGTCGCGCCCAGGGAGTCGTTGGTTATCACCGCCCCCAGCCCGCCGATCGTGGAGCCCTCCTACATGGAGGACAGCACGCAACGTCAGATGTATCGGGTTCGCAACCTGGCGACCATCGTGTTGATGGTGGGATTGGTCATTGTCCTGCTCTGGGCCTTCTCCAACACTCTCAGTGCCTTGGTCTCCTGGTGGGATGATTTCTTCGGACAGCTCAGGCTCTAGCCTCGGCCGATCGTGAGATCTGAGCCAATGTCTATGGCCATTGTTGGGGGAGGCCCGGCCGGCCTTTACCTGGCCATTCTGGTGAAGAAGTCTCGCCCCGATTTTGACGTCACCGTTCTAGAGCGAAACACGCCTAGAGACGCCTTTGGGTTCGGAGTCGTTTTCAGCGATGAGACCCTCGACCATTTCGAGGATGCCGACCAACCGAGCTACCGGGCGCTCACCGAAAGCTTCCGTCACTGGGGCGACATACGTGTCTATCACCCAATGGGACGAGTCTTCAATTCGGGAGGTCACGGTTTCGCGGCGGTCAGTCGCCGGAGGCTCCTCGAAATCCTCACCGCCCGGGCTGAGGAAGTGGGGGCGGAGCTGCGTTTCTCGACGGAGATCGCCGGCTTGGCCGACTTGTCGGAGGCGGACCTGATCGTCGGCGCAGATGGAGCCAACAGCACGGTCCGGCGTGAGCTGGCTGAGCATCTTCGACCTACCGTCGACCTTCGGCGCAACAAGTACATCTGGTTCGGAACCGCCAAGGTATTCGACGAGTTCAACTTCATCTTCGAAGAGACTTCAGCCGGTTTGGTGTGGGCCCACATATATCCCTACAGCAGCGAGGGGAGCACCTTCATCGTTGAGATGGCCCCCGAGACCTGGGTCGGCCTGGGTCTCGACGAGACTGCCGACCAAGACTTCCCACCAGGGGCGAGCGACGGGCAGGCCCTACGACGATGTGAGGAGATGTTCGCTGTTCATCTCGACGGTGAGAGTCTCGTGGGCAACAACTCCAAGTGGCTTCAGTTCCCCACGATCACCTGCGAGAAGTGGAGCCACCAGAACGTCGTGATGATGGGGGACGCCATTCACACCGCTCATTTCTCGGTGGGCTCCGGGACAAAACTCGCAATGGAGGATGCCATCGCCCTTGCCGAGGTGGTGACCGGCGATATGCCGCTCGATGAGGCGCTAGCTGTTTACGAGGACCGGCGTCGCCCCGAGGTGCAAAGTCTCCAGCGCGCTGCCAAGGCCAGCCTCCAGTGGTTCGAAGGAGTGGAGAGATACCGGCATGTCGCGCCCGAGCAATTCGTTTTCTCGATGCTCACCCGGAGCCAACGCGTCACCTACGACAATCTCAGGCTTCGAGATGCCGACTACGTGGAGCAGGTAGATCGCTGGTATGCCAGCTCAGATCATCAAACCTCGGTGCCGATGGATCCGAAGGTTCCGCCTATGTTCCACTCGTTCAAGATCAGGGATCTCGTGCTGGAGAATCGGATCGTCGTCTCGCCCATGGACCAGTACACCGCGGTGGATGGGATGCCGAACGAGTGGCATTTGGTGCATCTCGGCTCGCGGGCCGTGGGCGGCGCCGGCCTGGTGATGACCGAGATGACGTGTGTTTCGTCTGAGGGTCGGATAAGCCTCGGGTGCACCGGCATCTGGACCGGGGAGCAGACTCGCTACTGGTCGAGGATCGTCGAGTTCGTCCACAGCCACTCCACCTCGAAAATCGGGCTCCAGATCGGTCACTCCGGCAGAAAAGGATCGACCAAGCTGATGTGGGAGGGAGACTCCGAGCCACTTGACGACGGTAACTGGAAGCTCATGGCCCCCTCACCCGTTCGGTACCGGCCCGACAATCAGGTGCCGCGAGAGATGACTCGCGACGACATGGACCTCGTCCGCGATCAACACGTCGGGGCGACCAGGCGAGGCAACGAGGCCGGGTTCGATCTCCTCGAGCTTCATTTCGCCCACGGCTATCTCCTTTCCAGCTTTCTGACGCCGCTGGTCAACCAGCGATCCGATGAGTACGGGGGCTCGCTGGAGAACCGAATGCGCTACCCGCTCGAGGTGTTCGAGGCGGTACGGGAGGTCTGGCCGGCGCACAAGCCAATCTCGGTCCGGATCTCGGCGACCGACTGGGTCGAGGGTGGATTCGTTGGAGACGACGCCGTGGTTTTCAGTCGCGAGTTGAAAGAGCGTGGCTGTGACCTGATCGATGTTTCGACAGGCCAGACCTCAGTCGACGCAGACCCGGAGTACGGCCGGTTGTTCCAGACCCCGTTCAGCGATCGCATCCGTCATGAGGCGGGGATTGCGACGATGACGGTGGGCGCCGTCTCGAGCATCGACGATGTCAACAACATCCTGGTTGCAGGGCGCGCCGATCTATGTGTCCTGGCACGGCCCCATCTGGTCGACCCGTACTGGACGATGAATGCCGCCATCGACCTCGGATACGCGGAGCATTCGTTCCCGAACCAGTACCTCTCGGGCCTCAACGCCCGGCGGCGGGAACAGGATCCGATGGCCCCCGACGTTTTCAGGACTTGAGCCTGTGCAAGTTCCACCGGGGGTCATGCCCCGGGAATTAGGCACGCCTAGTTAGCCGCTGGTGACAACCACCAGCGCAACTGAGACCTCGGTGCCGGTGTCGCCCACGCTGATGCTGAAGATCTGGTTGTCCGTTTGGATTGTCCAGCTCGCGCCGGGCGGGTCCGCCGACTCAAACGTCACCAGAACCTCTCCGGTATTGGCGGCATAGTCGGAGTAGAAGTCCTTGAGGTTTTCGAATTGATCCTGGGGGTAGGTGATCGAGAGCGAAGTGTCGACGCCCTGGGTGACTACCGCCATCACATTGCCGCCATCAGGAACTGGGATGGGGAAGTCGTCTGGAACGTCACCGCCGCCGATGACCGCCGACGTGTCGCCATCATCGTCCTTTATTTCGATCACCACCGTGCCGTCGTTCTCATCGATCTCGATGTTCCCAACATCGTCACTCTGCTCGATGATGTTTTCGGCCAAGTCGGCCGATGAGCAGGCAGCCATTGCTACGACCAGCGCTGTTCCGATGATCATCCATCTCCGCATGCAGGATCCCCTCGTCGGTAGGGCGGCCACTCTACGCATTCGTCCCCGGCAAAAGAGGTGTCGCTTCTCCCAAAGGTGTGGCAGACTGTCCTCACCAGAGAAAAGGAGGTGGTCCGAACTTGTATGAATGTTTTAGGACTCTGGAGGTGGTCGGGCGCTGAGCGGCGCTGACCGCTGATGCGCTGCTCGTCCTCAGGGACAGGTGGCGACTCCAAACCGGACCACCCGGCTCAAGGCGACCGCGGAGCTAGTCCAACCGCGGCGACATTGTCGAGCGACGCCCGAGCTGATGTGTTGAGAGCCCCCGAGTGATCGGGGGCTCTCTTCGTTATCAGATGTGCATCGAACAGCACTATTCAGCAGACTCCTGAGTCTCGAACCCCTGCTCGCGCATCCAATCGTCGTTGAACACCTTTGATAGATAACCACGTCCCGAGTCTGGGAGGATGACAACAGTGAGAGCCTGAGGATCCTCAGAGGCGACCTGGAGGGCACCATGTGCTGCCATCCCGCATGATCCACCGACCAGAAGGCCCTCCTCGCGGGCCAGGCGGCGGGTCATGGCGAACGACTCTGCATCGGTTACCTCGATCCACCGGTCGATCAGGTCTAGATCGACCGTGTCCGGGTAGAAGTCCTCACCGACGCCCTCCACGAGGTACTGATGAACGTCACCGTCATGCGTTTGGGTGTAGATCGAGCCCCTCGGGTCTGCACCCACCACCGTCACCTCCGGCTTCTGCTCCTTCAGATAGCGGCCGACCCCGCTGATGGTTCCCCCGGTCCCGACTCCGGCTACCAGGATGTCGATCTCACCGTCGGTTTGGCGCCAGATCTCCGGCCCGGTCGTCTCGTAATGAGCTTCTGGGTTGGCCATGTTCGAATACTGATCCGGTCGAAAGGAGCCCTCGATCTCCCGGGTCAGGCGGTCGGCAATGCCGTAATAGGAATCGGGGTGCTCTCGGCCCAACTCGGTGGGAGTAACGATCACCTCGACCCCATAAGCTTTGAGAAGGTCTTGTTTCTCTTGGGATACCTTCTCTGGGACGGTGCAGATGACGCGATAACCCCTTACTGCCCCGACCATGGCGAGCCCGACACCGGTGTTGCCCGAGGTTGGTTCGATGATCGTTCCGCCGGGCCGCAAGAGCCCACTGCGTTCGGCCTCATCGATCATCGACACGGCGATCCGCTCCTTGATCGACCCGCCCGGGTTGGTGTGTTCGATCTTCGCCACCAGATTTCCTGGAGGGTGAAGCCTCGCCAGCCGCACCAGCGGGGTGTCGCCGATCGCGCCGAGGACGTCCTCGAAAATGTCCATTGGCGCGAAGGCTAGGCCTCGTCCGAGTGGTTTCGACGTCGGCGGATCAACACCAGTGCTCCGGCGATGCCGGCCAGAAGCATGCCGCTGCCCAGTGTCCAGACTGTTGATGAGGGGCTGGTCATCGAAACGATCGGGCCTGGCGGGGAACCGGGTCCGAGGATTTCCTCGATGTCTGCCAGGGTGTATTGCGGTCGGCAGGTGCCGATGGTGGTCTTCCCATCGGAATCTGATGCAATCAGCCCGACTGGGCCGGACTCGGTTGGGTCGATGCCGCAGGCGAGAGGACCTTCGGTTGGCCAGACTTCTGCTGTCGGGCCGACCTGTCCCTTGTAGACACGCTCAACTTCGACTGTGAATGGACTGGCTACATCCCCGTTGATTTGAGGCGGGGATCGAACCGAGAAGATCGTGTCCGCTTGGGCAACTATGGCGCTCAGCGGCTTGTTGTCGCATCCACACGCCGCGGCCGGGCTGGCAATGGACGCGACAAGGGCGATAACCAGCGCTGCTGCCAAGCCGAGTCTCCACTTCATCGGTCCACCATCTCATCGTTCACGGTACCCGGACGGCCAACTGGTGGTCTGTGCGACGGGCCACCTAGGCTTCAACGATGTCGCGGCTGGCCAAATACGCCTGGTTCGTGCTGATATTCAATGTCGGGGTGATTCTCCTCGGGGCCTTGGTGAGGGCGACCGGGTCGGGAGCCGGGTGTGGTCGATCCTGGCCTACCTGTCAGGGGGAGATCGTTCCCCAATTGGAAGGCGCCACCGCCATCGAGTTCACCCATCGGGTCGCCAGCGGCGTCGCTCTCCTCCTTGTGTTCGCACTCGCCATTGCCGTGTGGCGCTCCGTTCCCAAGGGGAGCCAGGCAAGGTTCGGGGTGGTGCTCGCAGTGCTCTCGATCATCGGTGAGGCGCTCATCGGGGCGGCCATCGTCCTCGCCGAATGGGTGGCCGAGGACACGTCTTTGGCACGCACGGTCGCCGTCCCTCTCCACCTGGTCAACACCCTCTTCCTGCTTGCGGCACTTGCTCTTACCGCCTTCTGGTTGAGCGGGGGAAGGAAGCTCGACTTCAACAAGGACAGGGCCCTCCGGGCCTGGGTCATCGTCGGAGGGGCAGCCCTCATCCTGATCGCCGCCACCGGGGCGGTGACCGCCCTAGCCGACACTCTGTTCCCCAAGGATGCTGGGTCGGCCGGTGGCGAGCATTTCCTTACCCGCCTCCGGGTGATTCATCCGGTGCTGGCTGTCTTCGCGGCCTCGGTGGGATGGTGGGCGTCGCGGAGAGCCGACTTGACCCGGTCCCGCGCCACCATGGCGCTGCCGATCCTGGTTGGAGCGATGTTGCTTAGCGGTTCGTTGAACATCCTGCTCGGTGTGCCCGTTTGGATGCAGCTCGTGCACCTACTGCTGGCGGACGCCCTTTGGATTGCATATGTTCTTGCCTCGGCAGAAGCTCTCCAGGTCGAGGCCCCGGTTTCTCAGCCGGTCGGCTGAATCTTCTCGTCACCCAGCAGATAACGCGGACCTGATCCTCGCTCGGCGATGGCGTCGGCCGGATTGAAGATTGCACACGATTTCAAGGAAAGACATCCGCACCCGATGCAGTCGGTCAGATCGTTGCGCAGGGCCTGTAGCTCGGCGATCTGGCGGTCGAGTCGCTTTCGCCAGGATCGCGACAGCTTTTCCCAATCACTCTTGGTGGGCGTCCTGTCGTGGGGAAGGGTCTCCAGCGCCTCGGCCACCTCGCCAAGTGACAGGCCTACCTCCTGGGCCGCGCGAACCAGTGACACGCGACGCAGCGCGGCTCGTGGATACCGGCGCTGGTTGCCGGCCGTCCGCTCGGACTCGATCAGCCCCTTGGTCTCGTAGAACCGGAGAGCCGATGTGGCCACTCCCGAGCGATCCGCCAACTCGCCAATCGTGAGAAGTTCCATTGTCCGATACTAGCTCTTGACTTCAAGTGAACTTGAAGTTGTAGGTTGACCACCATGATGACCAACCAAGGCGACTGGATTCCTGCTGTCGGCGTCGATGACCTCCCGATCGGTGGGAGGAAGCTGTTCAGACACTACGACAAGAGGATTGCCGTTTTCCGCACCGAACGAGAGATCTACGCCATTGACAACAGGTGCCCGCACCAGGGTTACGCGCTACTCCAAGGAGACGTCAAGGAGGAAACGTTGACCTGTGCCTGGCACAACTGGAAGTTCGAGCTGGATGAAGGCGGGTTTTGCAGCTTCGGTGGCGAAAGCGTCCGCACGTATCCGGTCGAAGTGCGTGGTGGCCAGGTTTTCGTCGACGTCACCGACCCCGCAGCAGAGGTCATCGCGCCTCAACTGTTCGAGAGCTTGCTCGAGGCGATGGGCGAGGTCGACATTGGAAGATTGGCTCGTGACACCATGCGGCTTCGGCAGATCGGCACCCCGCTTATCGAGGTCGTCAGAGAGGGCGTCAACTTCGGCGCTCCCCGGATGGAGTACGGGTGGAACCACTCGCTGGCGACCCTCACCGACTGTCTCAACCTGGCTGCGATGTTCGAGGGCGAGTTGCAAGCGTTCCCGGTGATCCAGGGGATGTCGGTTGTTTCCCAAAACGAGGTGAGACGGCCAATTCGGCCCCGACCCGATCCTGTCGACCCGGTCGAGGTCTATGGGTCGGTCGAGGAGGCGCTACTCGCTTACCCCCACCTGGTGAATGACGAGCAATCGGATCAGGCCGAAGCCCTGCTCCGGGGCTTGCTCGCATCGGGCGTGGCGCCGGACAAGGTGAGACACGCCCTCTTGTCGGCTATCACCGACCACTTTCTGGGCTATGGCCATCCGATGATCTTCGCCCACAAATCGTTTGAGCTCCTGGACAAGATCGGCTGGGAGGAGGCGGACACGGTTCTCAGCCCATTGGTTCCAAACATGGTTCTGTCTACCCGATATGACCGGCTTCCCTATATGCGGAAGTTCCTCAAGGCGTGGGAGGCGGCTGACGTCGACCTGGATGCGATTGTCGCCAAGCAGAACAGCGGTCCATTCGACGCCGAGGGTTTCCGTAGGGCGGTCCTCGACGGCGATCCGCAGACATCGTTCGCTGCTCTGAATGGGGCGCTAGAGGCCGGTGTCGATGTCGGGAAGATCCTCAACGTCACCTCCGCAGCGGCGGCCGAGAGATTCCGACGATTCGACATCGACATCGACACCGACGACACCAACGAGTGGGGCTGGCTCGACGTCACTCACAACATGACATACCTCGATGCCCTTCGCTGGGCGTGGAGTGTCGACCCTTCGCCCGAGGTGCTGCGGGGTCTTTACCACGCGGTTTGGTTCGTCAACTTCACCAGGCGGTTCGATGAGAGGAACCCACGGGTGAGACAGGAGCCAGCGGTGACATCCGACGCGGACTCCATAGTCACCGCGATTCGAAACAAGGATCCTGAAGGCGCCGAGGCGCTGATCGCAGGTTACGAGGGCCCAGCGGAGGAGTTGCGTGGGGCCATTGCACGGGGTGCATCCGAGGACAACAGCATCGCTCCGATCATGGTGGCGCACGCGGTCAAGACGGCGCGAGCCTCGATCATCGAATCGGAGGCGATCGGCGACCGTTCCCCGATGATCGCCGCCGGCCGGTTCATGGCATCCCCCAAGCGGGAGCGGTTTGTCTACAACGCCACACTCGAGGCCATCGCCTTCACCGCAGGAAGAAGCCGCGGCGAAGGCGAGTAGGTCAGACTCCTAAAGCTGCTGTCGCAGGAGTTGGGCGTCGTCGGTGGGCAGATTGCAGACGAAGCTTTCGCAGATGTAGGCGAGCGTCTTTCCTTCGACGAACCGGTCGGCTAGCAACGGGACCGCGGAAGTGTCCTCCGGGCTGCCGGCGAGAGCAACATGTGGTCGGTATCTCTCCCAGTAGACCGAAGAGAGCCCTTGCCATTCCGGCCCAACGATCGCTAATTCCCTGGTGCCTCGATGAATCGAATGAAGGACAGCCAGGTGATGCCCCACCATCGACGGAAATCGGTCGGCCAGCGGTCCGATCGACCGAAGTGCACCCTCGGCACGGTGGCGAAAGGCGATATCCCCGGTGTAAAGGCTCGCCAGCAGCAGGGCCTCGGCGGCCAGGGCGTTGCCCGAGGGGAGCGGATTGTCCGTCTGGTCGGTCGGCCTCTTCACCAGCTCCTCCCCGTCATCGGGAGTGGTGTAGAAGCCTCCGTTCTGATTGGTGAACCGATCCAATCGACCCACCAGTTCCATGGCGCTCTCAAACCACTTGCCCTCCCCGGTGGCGGCGAACAGCGAGAAAAGGGCGACCGCCATCGAGGCGTGGTCATCGAGAAATCCGGGGACCGACGTTCGTCCGTCGCGCCAGGAACGCATCAGGACGCCGTCTACGACGAGGTTGTCCAGGACAAACCGGGCTGCGTTGCGGGCTGCTTCGAGGTAGGTCTCCTCTTCGAGCGCGGCGCCGGCCTCGGCGAAGGCTCTGATCGCCAGCCCAGTCCATGCCGTAATCACTTTGTCGTCCAGGCCCGGTCGCACCCTCTGGGCCCGCACCGATAGGAGTCGGGTCCTGATGGACTCGATTCTGTCGTCCCAATCGTCGCCGGTGGGGCGGTGGAGGATATTGGATCCTTCGAAATTGCCGGCCGCGGTGACACCGAAGAACCGGGCGGCTTCTTCGGCATCATCGGGACCTAGTGTTTCCTCGAGTTGTTCGCGGCTCCAGACGTAGAACTTGCCTTCCACGCCTTCCGAATCGGCGTCCTCGGCCGAGAAGAAGCCCCCATCGGGATGGCGGAGGTCGGTGAGCATGTAGTCGAGGGTCGATCGGCAGACTTCGATGAACCGGGTGTTGTCTAGTTCGATGCCCGCCCACAGATAGAGCCGGGCCAACTGGCCGTTGTCGTAGAGCATTTTCTCGAAGTGGGGCACCAGCCAGTGGGCGTCGACCGAGTAGCGGGAGAATCCACCTCCGAGATGGTCGTGGATGCCTCCGTCGGCCATATGGGTGAGGCTGATGGTGAGCATCTCGTCGGCTCGATCGGCCCAGGGTTCTTCCCGCACCCGAAGAAGGAGCTCCAAGACGGGCTGTTGGGGAAACTTTGGCGCTCCGCCGAATCCGCCGTCAACCCTGTCGAAGGTTGAGGAGATGGAGCGATAAGCCGATTCGAGGGTGGCCGAGCTCGGGAGCGCTTCGCCGACGGGCATCGATCGGCCGATTGCCTCTATGAGCCGGTCGGCCTGGCTGAGCAGGTCATCGCGCTGGTTCTCCCACGCATCTGCGATGCCGGTCGCGACCCGCCTGAACGAAGGCATTCCGTGGAGGTCGACCTTGGGGAAATAGGTCCCGGCATAGAAAGGCCGTCCATCGGGAGCAAGCCAGACTGTCATGGGCCACCCACCGCGGCCGGTCATGGCCTGGACCGCCTCCATGTAGATCGAGTCCACGTCTGGCCGCTCCTCGCGGTCGACTTTCACGTTGACGAACATGCGATTCATCTCTTCTGCTGTCGCCGGATCCTCGAAGGACTCGTGCGCCATGACATGGCACCAGTGACATGCCGAGTAGCCGACGCTGAGCAGGATGGGAACATCGCGCTCCTTGGCCTCTGCGAATGCGTCGTCTCCCCACTCGTGCCAATCCACCGGATTGTCCTTGTGCTGAAGGAGGTAGGGAGAGGTTGCGGAGGCGAGCCGGTTCGGCATTGGTCATGAAGGTAGCTATGTCTTAGCGCAAGGAAAGGTGGAGCCATGGAACCCGACGATCTGATTGATCTGCAAGAACCGACCTCTTATCTCGCCGGCGACGTAGGGCGCGCGCCACTCGGAGGCGGGGACGTTGGTGAATGGTGTTGAATGGCGCCCATGACTGACACAGATCTCGCAGCCCTCTATCTGTCGGCCGAACGGCGTTGGATGGATCGTTGGTTGGAAGGGCCGACCATTGAGGGAAACCCCCTTCGGAGGGGAGATGCTGCGCCTGTCGTCGAGGTGACTGGCGAGGACGGCGCGACCCTCATGCTCAACGAGGTCTGGGCCAATGGGCCGGCGTTGATCATGCTGTGGCGTCATCTCGGATGTGGGTGTGGCATGGACCGGACCGGACGCCTCCAGGACGAGCTTCCCAGCTACGAAGAGGCTGGGCTCAACGTCGTCATCTGCGCCCCGGCCGACCGGCATCGGATCGCGATCTACAAGGAGAAGCACGAGGTGGCGATCCCGATGTATTCCGACCCCGACTACGGCGCTCATAAGGCGTTCGGTTTGGGCCATTGGTCGGTGGAGCAGGTTCTCTACGACGCGCCCGATGAGTTCTGTGATCTCGGCCAGGACACCGGGAAGAAGTTCCAGGACGATCGTCGTGATGAAGGCAACCCGATGGTGGACGACCCATGGATGCAGTCGGGCGAGTTTGTTGTCGACTCATCCGGGATGATTCGCGTTGCCTACCTCTACAACTACTGCGAGGACTTTCCCGACCCGCGGGTCTTCGCCACCGCGGCACGTCTCGCCGGCTAGGCCACCAGACCAGGCCCGTGAAGACGCTGCTGCTGATGCGGCATGGGAAGTCGGACTGGGGCGCCGACTATCAGGCCGATCACGAGCGGCCCCTCAACGAGCGCGGTGTCCGGAGTTCTCGGCTCATGGGCCGTCTCCTTGCCGGAAGGAAAATGGCCCCCCAGCATGTCATCAGCTCTTCTGCCTTGAGGGCGCGGACAACCGCCGAGCTCGCGATAGAAGCAGGTGGCTGGGATTGCCCGCTGGTTTTGGATACTGGTCTCTACGGGTCTGGCGTGGCAGGCGTTCTTGCAATCGCTGCTGCCGCTCCCGACGTTGCCCGGCTGGCGATCATTGGGCATCAGCCGACTTGGTCGATGACAGTCGGGGAGATCGTCGGCTCCAGAGTCGAGATGAAGACAGCTTCGGTGGCTGTCGTGGAGCTGACCATCGACTCCTGGAGCGAGCTGCCCGATGCCGGCGGTTCGCTCATCGATCTGATCAATCCGAGGACGTTCTTTGGCTCGAAATGGGACCAAGACAGACAACAGGGGCACGGGGGTTGACGACAGAGGATCCGGGGGGTTGACAGACCCTTTTCACTCCCGTATGTTTCACCCCATATTCGGTCGATCGACCGAACAAGAGGGAAGAGGCGAGACCTATGACAGGAAATCACGGTCTGACCACACCGATAGACACGGGGACCAGGATCCTGGAAGCCGCCCGGGCCTGTCTCCTCGCAGATGGCTACGCCAGGCTGTCGACTCGAAAGGTGGCCGACGAGGCCGGGGTGCCCTTGTCTCAGATTCACTACCACTTTGGGTCCAAGGATGAGCTCATCCTGAGCCTGCTCCGGGCCGAGACCGACCGGCTGCTGGAGAGGCAGACGGACATGTTCCGGAGGGAGCTTCCATTGTGGAAGCGATGGAACCTGGCTTGTGAGTATTTCGATGTCGACATCTCGTCGGGTTACGTACGGGTGCTCCAGGAGATGACGGCGGCGGGATGGTCTTCGGAGACGGTAGGCAAGGAGATGCGTCAGATCATGGAGGGGTGGGGCCAGCTTCTTCTCTCCGTGGCAAGGGACGCCGAGGCAAAGGGCATCAGCCTGGGCGGGTTTACCCCGGAGGAGGTTGTTGCCCTCGTTTCAGCCGCCTTTGTCGGTGCGGAGTCGCTGATCCTCCTCGGGATGGAAGCCGACGAACTTCCTCTGAGAGGAGCGCTGAGGAGGGTGGGCGAGCTGATCAGGGTTGCCGAGGACGGGCAGGCGCGATGAGGGCGTGCTACCCGGATCGTGACGGCTCCATTGACAGAAACGGGGCCAGGATCTACTACGAGGTCTACGACAACGAGGGTCCCACAATCCTATTGGCGCCGACCTGGCCGATTATGCACTCCCGGCACTGGAAGATGCAGATCCCATATCTGTCCCGGCACTACCGGGTGGTGACATTCGACGCGGTTGGGAACGGGAAGTCGGAGCGCTCACTAGACCCGCAGCGTTATCGGACTTCAGAGGTGGTCGATGACGTCTTGGCCGTTCTGGACGCGACTGATACCGACACGGCCGTGGGGGTGGGCTTCTCGGCCGGAGGCGGTCTGGTGACCGCACTGGCTGCGATCCATCCCGATCGGGTCGATGGTGTGGTCGCAATTGCGCCGGGCCATGCCTTTGGTGTTCCGCTGCCGGGTCGAGAGGCGATTCCGGATCGAATGTTCGAGCCGACCGGCGAACCGCAGGGATGGGATAAGTACAACGTTCATCACTGGCAGAAGGATTGGCGTGACTTTGTCGAGTTCTTCTTCTCCGAGCTCTGCTCCGATCCGCACTCCACCAAGGGATGGGATGACATGGTCGGTTGGGCAGTGGAGACCACCGGTCAGGTGATCGCAGCCGAGTCGAGCGCCCCGCCTTCGTACGACCCCGACGAATTCGATGCCCTGGTTCGCGCCATCGGCAAGCCGATGCTGATAATTCATGGTGACGACGACAGGATCATCAGTCTCGAGAGCAGTGAGATTCTGGCGAAGATGACGGGCGCCGAACTCCAGGTGTTGGAGGGTTCGGGCCATGGTCTCCTGGGCCGGTATCCGGTGAAGGTGAACCACCTCATCAGAGATTTTGTAGACAGGGTCTATGGGATCCAACGCCCAACACCCGGGTGGAGTCGTGGCCACGGACGCCGGAAGAGGGCCCTCTACATCTCATCACCGATCGGTCTCGGCCATGCCAGAAGGGATGTGGCCATTGCCGACGAACTGAGAGTCCTCCATCCAGATCTCGCCATCGACTGGCTGGCCCAAGACCCGGTGACAAGAGTGCTGGAAGCCAAAGGAGAGACCATCCACCCCGCCTCCAGGCTGATGGCAAACGAATCCGCCCATATAGAGGAGGAGTCGGGGGAGCACGACCTGGCTGTCTTCCAGGCTCTCAGGGAAATGGACGAGATCCTGTTGTCGAACTTCATGCTTGTCGACGAGGTCATCGAAGCCGGTCAGTACGACGTCGTGATCGGGGACGAGGCGTGGGAGGTGGACTATCACCTCCATGAGAACCCCAATCTGAAGAAGACCGCATATGCGTGGATGACCGACTTTGTCGGGTATGTGCCCATGCCCTCAGGCGGGGAACGCGAGGCATTCGTCACGGCTGACTACAACGCCGAGATGATTCACCAGATCGCCCGGTATCAGAGGATCAGGGACAAGGCGATCTTCGTTGGCAACCCCCAAGACATCATCCCCGGGACGTTTGGGCCCGACCTCCCGGTCATCAGGGAATGGACCGAGGACAATTACGACTTCGCCGGCTATGTGACCGGATTCGACCCCGCCTCATTGGGCGATCGGGGTGAGCTGAGGGCCGAACTGGGCTATCACGAAGACGAGCAGGTCTGCATCGTCTCAGTTGGCGGGTCTGGTGTTGGGGGCCATCTGCTTCGACGGATCGTTGAGGCCTACCCCGAGGTCAAGAGGGCCGTATCCGATCTCCGGTTGATCGTGGTCACCGGTCCACGTCTCGACCCGATGTCGTTCCCCGAGGTCGAGGGAGTGGAGTACCGATCGTACGTCGATCGTCTCTACCGACATCTGGCCGTCTGCGACCTGGCGATAGTCCAGGGTGGGCTCACTACCACGATGGAGTTGACGGCATCGAAAGTGCCTTTCATCTACGTGCCGCTCAAGAACCACTTCGAGCAGAACTTCCATGTCAAGGCCCGTCTCGATCGGCACCGGGCAGGCAGGATGATGGCCTACGACGATATCGAGCCGGACATGCTTGCAGAGGCGATTGCCGAGGAGTTGGGAAGCGAAGTCGACTACCTGGACGTAGAGACCGACGGGGCCGCACGAGCTGCGGCGATGATCGCTGAGTTGATCTAGGGGGAGAGGGCCTCGCATCGGTTCGCACCTATTCGTGTCAGTGGGTGGATTTCCTGCACATCGTCAAAGCCCGTGGAGAGTAGAAGCTCCTCCATGTCGCCTACCACCGGCGCCAGACCGAGGAATATTCAGATCCATGGGGTTCCCATTCCTAATCTCGGGGACATGCACGTCTCTGAAGGATCCTGGCTGGTAACCGAGATCGCCGTCGGCGGCGAGTTGGTGCCACCTCTGGAGGGAGCGAGGCTGACGCTCGAAATCGCCGGCGACCGTGTCGGAGGCTCGGCCGGCGTCAATCGGTTCGTCGGTCAGGTCAGCGAAGACGGGTTCGGGCCTCTGGCGACAACGATGCGGGCTGGACCTCCGGATCTGATGGATCAGGAGCGGCTCTTCCTTTCTCACCTCGATGAGATCGATTCGGTTGAATCGATCGGCGAAGAGATGGTTCTGTTGGTGTCCGGGATTGTTGTGGTGTCTCTGGCTCCGTTAAACTCAGAGGGCGGGAACCCACAACGGGTTGAGAACGTCTAAAGGCTGTGCAAAAGAGGGGGGTTCACAAAACCCGCTTCTTATGTCATAGTTGACCGTCCGGGGATCTCCCCATCCCCGCCCAGCCCCAAGGGCTCCAGGAGGACATTGTTTTATGGCTGCTGCTGAAACGCGTACCCAAAAGAAGGACAAGCCGCGCATCCGGCTTCACTCGAAGCTGACCGACGAGCGTGGTCGTCTCACCACCGACCTCGTCTCCCAGTATCTGGCCGCCATTGGCGAGTACGACCTGCTCACCGCTGAGCAGGAGGTCGAGCTTGCCCAGAAGATCGAGTCTGGCGAGGAGGCCGCCGAGAAGCTGGAGAACGGCGAGTTCAAGGGCAAACGCCAGGAGATGGAACTGCGTCGCGGCGCCCGTCGCGGTGCCCAGGCCAAGGACGACTTCCTCACTGCCAACCTTCGCCTGGTAGTGGCCAACGCCCGTCGTTACGCCAATACCTCTGGCATCGACTTCCTCGACCTGATCCAGGAAGGCAACCTCGGCCTGATCCGCGCCGTCGAGAAATTCGACTGGAGGAAGGGCTTCAAGTTCTCCACCTATGCGACATGGTGGATTCGTCAGGCGATCACCCGCGCCATCGCTGACAAATCCCGAACGGTGAGAATCCCGGTTCATCTTCACGACACCCTTGCCGCGGTGCGCGCCGCCCAGGCGTCACTGAAGGCCGAGCTTGGTCGCGACCCCCGCCCCGAGGAAATCGCGGAAGAGGCCGGTGTCACTGCCGACAAGGTCGAGCTTGCACTCAGCGTCGCCGACACGGTTTCGTTGGAGCAGCCGATCGGTGAGGACGGCGCCCAGCTCGGTGATTTCATCGAGGACGAGGACGCTGCCGATCCGGTGCAGATGACCGAGGAGATGGACGTTGCCAACTCGCTTCGGATATCCATCGAGCGTCTTCCCGAGCGGGAGGGACGCATTCTTGCCCTTCGTTACGGCTTCTACGACGGCGTGCCGCGCACCCTCGAGGAGATCGGTGATGAGTTCAACCTCACGCGGGAAAGGATCCGCCAGCTGGAGAAACTTGCCCTGTGCCGGCTTCGACACCCCTCCTTTGGCATCAGGGAAGCCGACCTGGTCTGACTCTTACCCCCGTTGAAAGGAAGAAGGGCCCGCCGATGGCGGGCCCTTCTTCCTTTCTGTGAGTTCTTTTTCGCGGCTCACGGGAAAAAAGACTCACAGAACGGTTGGTTTCAGGCCTTCGTCGAATTCCGTTGAGCCCGCTTATCCGGAGGGCTCAATCACTATCAGCTTCTACAATGTGCCGCTCGGTGCGTTTTCCCGTTTGACTTGAAGCGCACTTGAAGTTGTACGTTCGGTGAGCGGTCATGTCATTCAACCAACTGACTCCTGGGGCTGTCTTGCGCGATGGGTTCCGTCTCATCGGGCGTTTTGTGCGCGCCCATCCGTTGTCCTTTGGCATCGCGCTGATCGGATCGTCGCTCTTCGCTGTGGCGATGATCGCCTCCGCGTTCGTGATCGGCTGGGTGACCGACACCTTGATCATTCCGGTACTCGACGAAGGCGCTGACCCCGCAGACCTTCTGATGCCGGCGGCCGTGGCGATCATGGCGATCGCATTTGCCAAGGCTGTCGGTGTGATCCTTCGCCGTGCCTCGGCCGCCTGGCTGACCTTCAAGACCCGCCAGGACACTCGCAACGCCCTTGTGGATCACCAGCTTTCCCTACGGATGTCCTGGTTCGATCGCCAGGCCATCGGCGACCTGCTCGCCGTCGCAGATTCCGATGTCGACCAGGGAACCGGTGTTCTCCACCCGCTTCCTTATGCGGTCGGAGTCTCCTTCCTACTGGTCGGTTCCATAGTTGTGATAACCGCGACCGATCCTTGGCTGGGCCTCGGCGCCTTCATAGGCCTCACCTTGATCGTGGGCATCAACCTTTGGGGCAGTTGGATCACCTATTGGCTCTGGGAGGACGTTCAACAGAACCGCGGTCGGGTCGCTGCGCTGGCCCACGAGAGTTTCGACGGTGCTCTTACAGTCAAGGCACTGGGGCGAGAGGATTATGTCGCCGACCATTTTCAGGATGCCTCCGAAACACTGCGTGACGGTCTTATCGAGGTCTATTCGAAGTGGCGTTCCTTCCAGACGATCGTCCAGTCCTTGCCTCAGGTCCTGACGCTCGCACTTCTGGTGGTCGGGGTCGTCCGCATTGAGGGCGGCTTCATCAGCACTGGAGAAATGGTCACCGTCGCCTACCTGCTGACGCTGCTCGCCTTCCCTACCCGTTTCCTCGGCTTCATTCTGTGGGAGATGGCAGCCAGCTTGGCCAGTTGGCAGCGGGTTCAGAAAGTCATGACCGCCGACGAGTTCATGTCGTACGGGTCCGAGAGAGCCCAACACAACGGGGGAGCGGCCTCGGTGGCCGGGTCGACCGTAGCTTTCTCTTACAACGATTCGCGACCAGTATTTGAAGGGCTGAACCTGGACTTGGGAGCCGGAACGACCCTGGCTGTGGTGGGCCCGACTGGTAGCGGCAAGTCCACCTTGAGCCTCCTTCTCAGCCGGCTCTGGGACCCTGACTCCGGTCAGATTCATATCGACGGTCGTGATCTACGGAGCTTTGCCGTATCAGAGTTGCCTCGTGAGGTGGGATACGTGGCCCAGACGGAGTTCTTGTTTGATGACACCGTTGAGGGAAACATCACGCTAGGCGAGCCCTTCGACCGCCGGGCAGTCGAAGAAGCGGCCCGTCTCGCCGGTGCAACAGAATTCATCGACTCGCTGCCTGATGGCTATCAGACAGACATTGGGGAGAGGGGCACGACCTTGTCCGGAGGTCAGAGGCAGCGGATCGCCCTGGCCCGAGCTCTGATCCGACGCCCCCGGCTTCTGGTCTTGGACGATGCAACGTCGGCGGTGGATCCATCGGTCGAGGCCGAGATCCTTCGAAGCCTCAAGAGTGCGGCGCTGCCTTCAACCATTGTGGTGGTCGCCTACCGCCCAGCGTCGATCCGCCTGGCCGATGAAGTCGTGTTTCTCGACGAGAAGCGGATAGTCGCCCATGGCACGCATGACGAGCTGCTCGCCACGACACCTGGCTACGCCGACCTCGTGCAGGCGTATGAGCGCGATGCGCAGCGGATTGCTCGAGGCTCGACATGAGAGGATCGACGTCGGGCCTTCTCGCGCAGGCGCTCAAGGTTGCTCCTGCGCTTGGCGTCGGCCTCAAAGGCACTTTGTTTCTTGCGATGGTCGGGCAGGGGGTGACGATCCTCACACCCGTCGCCCTCCAGTTGATCATTGACGATGAAATCCTCGCTGAGGGTGGTCCCAGCATGACTGGTGTCCTTCTAAAGACCGGTTTGGCTTTGGCGGCCCTCGTGTTGGGCCTAGTCGTCGCACGGGTGGCGATTCTTCGACTGGTGCGTACATCCTCGACCGGGCTGTCGGACCTGCGGGAGATGACATTTCGGCATTTGCTTCATCGGTCCATTCTCCACGTGGAGTCCGCCCGTCGTGGTGTGCTTGTTGCCCGGGTCACATCAGACATCAGCACAATCCAGGAATTCATGGAATGGGGAGGAATCGCTCTCGTGATCTCCACCAGTCAGGTGATCCTCGCCGTGACGGTGATGGCCATTTACGAATGGCGTCTGGCGGCTTTGGCGGTCGTCGGTATGGCGATCTATCTCCTCATCATGCGTCTGTTCCAGCGTCTACTGCGTAAGCGATACGATCTGGTTCGTTCCGAGGTAGGCAAATCACTCGGAGTGTTGAGCGAGTCCATATCGGCTATCCCGGTCGTGCGGGCGTACGGAACAGAGGACACCACCCGGGACAAGGTGGCCACTTCCCTCAATCGGAGATTCGCCGCCGAGTTCAGGGCGGGGCGATTCGGCGCCACGCTTTTCTCCTCGGCCGAGATCTTTGCCGGATTGATAACCACGACGATGATCATCGGCGGCGTCCTGATTGGTGCCGACGGCGGAATGACTGTGGGCCGTCTCATCGCTCTCCTGTTTCTGGCCAACCTCCTTATAGAACCGCTCCAAATAGTGGTTCAGACCCTTGATCAGGCTCAGAGCGCGGCATCCGGGCTTCGGAGGGTCCTGGGAGTTCTGGACACTGAAGTGGAGATCTCCGAGCCGGATGACCCACAGTCGATTCGTCCCGGTGGGTTGAGTGCTCGGTTTGACGGGGTGTCGTTTTCCTACGGTGACGGCCCGAAAGTCCTCGAAGATGTGACCGTCGACATCGCCGTAGGTTCCAAGGTTGCGGTGGTGGGTGAGACGGGCTCCGGTAAGACAACCTTCGCCAAGCTGCTCGTGCGTCTTCTCGATCCGGACGAGGGGACGATCTACATCGGTGGTGAGAGAGTCCACCGGATGCGTCTCGAGGATCTGCGCAATCGGGTTGCCTTCGTTCCGCAGGAAGGCTTCCTATTCGACGAGACGCTGGTTGACAATGTTCGATACGGCCGTCCCGAGGCCAGCGACGCCGAGATCTGGACCGCTTTCCACGAATTGGAGATCGGCCACTGGTTGGAAGGGCTTCCCGACGGTCTCCAGACGAGAGTCGGAGAGCGAGGCCACAACCTCTCTGCCGGGGAGCGGCAGCTGGTTGCTCTGGTCCGAGCCTGGATCGGCTCCCCTGATCTCCTCGTTCTCGACGAGGCAACGTCCGCGGTCGACCCGGCGTTGGATGTCAGTCTGCGACACGCAATGGCGCATCTCACCCAAGGGCGAACATCCGTGACGGTTGCGCATCGCCTGTCCACTGCCGAGAGCGCCGACGAGATTCTCGTTTTCGACCAGGGGCGGCTTGTGCAGCGTGGCAGCCACCGGGAGCTGCTCGCAGTTGAAGGGGTGTATTCGGCCCTATATGCCGACTGGACCGCTGGCACGAAAACGCCCTAGACCTCGGGCCGATCAGCGTCTGTTTGGCCAATCATCAACCTCCAGACGCGGCATGGCGGTTGGTCCCCCTAACCGCGTGTGGCAATGCCCGAGGGGGCATGCGGCCAAAGTCGGTCGGCCATCAATGCGGCGGCGGCACGTAGGTGCCGATGGTGAACCGGCCTCCCTCGACCTCGATCTCCCAGATGGAGCCCTTGGCGCAGTAGAACCTGGAGTCGATGGCCAAGCCTGCCCACATCAGTCGGTTGATCGTCGCCGGGATGACATCACCGTGGGTGCACAAGACCGCGTTGTGGCCCACCAGTGAGTCGACTAGGTCGTACGCGGCGTCTATGTCGGGCCCTTCGGCTAGCGCATCGCTCTTTTCGATCTTCGCCCCGATCGCCTTGGCCAGCGGTTTGACCGTTTGCACGCACCGGTCGTAGGGGCTGGTGACGATCCGTTCGACCCCGGCGGCAGCCAGCGATTCGGCGAGAGCAGCAGCCTGTCGTCGGCCCTTCTTGGAGAGAGGGCGGAGACGGTCGTCACCCTTCCACTTGGTGCGATCACCGGCGGCGGCATGCCGGAGAAACCGAATTGTCCCGGTCTGCGTGAGTCTCTTCAGGTCAATCCCAGCGAGCAGATCGCGGTCATTCTGATAATCGAGGGTCTCACGCGCCTTCTTCCGCGACACCCACGTAATCTCGTCGATCTCAGAGTTCTTTTTGAAGCCGGGGCTGTCGGGGAGTGGCCTCATTGCAAACCAGTTGACCTCTTTCACCCCGTTCGAGATGCAGTGTCGGGTGGTGCCAATGGGGGCAACGATCCGGCAGTGGTACCCGGTTTCCTCCAACACCTCTCTGACTGCGGTCTCCTCGGCACTCTCTCCTTTGTCGGCCTTCCCTTTGGGGAACGACCAGTCGTCGTAGTTGGGGCGATGGGCGAGGAGGACTTTGAGGTTGCCTTTGGGGGTCTTGCGGAAGACGACACCACCAGCGGCCTTGACGAGTCGTGTCACCGCCCGCAGATTAGGCGATGGTCTCGACGCCACCTAGGCGCCGGCCGATCTGACCAACGGCATTAATCAGCAGACTCCTACCGGCGCGACAGAGATTCGATGGTCGAGTGCGTGGTGACGACAGGACCCTTCAACTCGTCTGCCTGGCTGAGATCGATTGAGACGGCGCCACATGTTTCGCAAAGGCGTCTCATGATGCCCGCTCCGACGTTTTGGAACGCTCCGAAATCATGTCGTCCCTTGCGACAGGCCGACATGCGGTGCTTGGTGGTTTGGGCTTCGGCGCGCACATGGGTCATCGCGGTCTCAGATTAGGGCGGTGGACCTCCCGAATGGGGGTTTCAAGTTCCCCGACCAGCCAGTCGACCGCCTCGTCGACTTTGTCGGCCCACATGACATCGTCGGTCACAGCACCGACTTCCCTGGCCAGGGCCTGGCCGACACGCCGCCATTCCTCTCCGACCGCGGCGGTGGGAAATCGAACCCCACCGTTGCGACGAACAATGTGATTGGCATTCCAGGTGATCAGGAGCTCAGTCGCGGTCCCGATCGATCCGGGGAGTGCGATCGCACCCTTGGCAACGGTCATCATCTCGCCGATCCGTGCGGTCAGGCTTGGCGCCTCAATCAAATCGGTCACATAGGGGTTGGCCTCGACTCTGCCGGGAAACAGCGCCGGCGCCGTGACCCCGACGACTGGGACTCCCTCCTGGCTGGCCCCCAAAGAGGCGGCCTCCATGCTCCCTCCGTATCCGCCGGTGACCACGCCGAAACCGGCCCGGCCCAGCCGTCGTCCAACCCGGATTGCGTCTGCCCATTCCTCGGTATCTGGTTGGGTTTGCGATGAGCCGAAGACGGCGACGATGGGTGAGCTCAACTGCCGAGAATCTGATCGATCCCCGCCTTGACCCGATCGACATCGATGAGTGCGTGTTTCTCGATGGCGAATTGCGGCCATGGCATGTCGAATCCGGTTACCCGCACGATCGGCGCCTGGAGGTCGTACAGGGCCTCTTCGGCGACGACGGCGGATACCTCTGCGGCGACGCCCGCCGATCCTTGTGGCTCCTGTACGAGGAGGAGCCGACCCGTCTTGGCCACCGACTCCAGGACGGTTTCCCGGTCCCAGGGGAAGAGGGTGCGAAGGTCGATCATCTCGATTGAGGCTTCGGACTCTGCGGCCGCTTTGAGTGATACCGGGACCATTCCCCCGTAGGTGACGAGTGTCAGGTCGGTGCCCTCCTGGCGAACTTTGGCCCTACCGATCGGAAGGGTGTAGTGCTCGACCGGCACTTCCTCACGTCCCGCCCGGTAGAGAACCTTTGGCTCCAGGAAGATGACGGGGTCGTCGCCCTCTAGAGCCGCGGCGAGGAGACCCTTCGCGTCGATCGGTGTGGAAGGACACACGACGACGAGCCCCGGGGCATGGACGAAATAAGCCTCGGGTGAATCGCAATGATGCTCGTGGGCGCCGATCCCGGCGCCGTTTGGCCATCGCACCACGACCGGGACGCTCGAGGTACCGCGGGTACGGAATCTGAAACGCCCCAGATGGCTGACGATCTGGTCGAAAGCGGGATAGACGAAACCGTCGAACTGGATCTCGGCCACCGGCCTGGCTCCGGCCAGCGCCATCCCGATCGCAGTCCCCACGATCCCAGATTCGTTGAGCGGGGTGTCGACCACTCGATCCTCACCGTAGGTGGACTGGAGCCCTTCAGTGATCCGAAACACGCCGCCGCTCAGGCCGACGTCTTGTCCGAGGATTATGACCTCGTCATTGGCAGCCATCGCCTGGCCGAGCGCAGCGTTGATCGACTCCGCCATGTTCCAGGACTCGGTAGGTCCGTCGGGAAGTTGATCGTGTCCGATCTGCCAGATCTCATCGTTAGAGAATTTGGTGGGTTCCTCGCCATGAGATCGCTCCATGGCGTGGAGCTGGTCTACGACGTGCGCAGGGATGCGGGCAAACCCATGTCTTATCGAGTTGTCTCGCTTGGGGAGCGGCTCGGCTTCGATCGAGGTGATGGCGGCGGTGACGCTCTCGGCGACCTCCTGGGCCACCTTCTCGCCAACCCGTTCATCCCATTCCCCCCTGTTCTCGAGGAAACGCCGAAGTCTCTCAATGGCATCTTTCTTCTTCCACGAATCCTCCTCCTCCCGAGTGCGGTAGAGAGTGGCGTCGTCGGCGGTGGCGTGCGCCCCGTAGCGGTAGGTCATGGCCTCGATGAGGGTGGGGCCCTTGCCCTCCCTGGCCCGACGTGCGGCGAGCTTCGTGGCCAGGTAGACGGCGATGGGGTCCATCCCATCGACCCTGAGGCCCTCAAATCCGTAGGCCTGAGCCTTCTGGGCGATCGTTTCGGAGGCAGTCTGCTTGTCGTAGGGAACCGAGATCGCGTAGAGGTTGTTGGCGCAAATGAACACTGTTGGGGTCTTCCACACGCCGGCGAAGTTCATTCCGGCGTGAAAGTCGGTCTCGGATGTCGCCCCATCGCCGAAGTAGACCGCAGTGACGGTGTTCTCCCCGCGGAGTTTGGTCATGTAGGAGTAGCCGACGGCATGGGGAAGCTGGCTGGCGATGGGCACGGTTACGATGCCGGTGCGGTACTTGTCGATGTCCCAGCCCGAGTTGGGAAGACCTTTCCAGTACGCGAGAAGGACCTCCATTGGGAGGCCCCTCGTGATCTGAACGCCATGTTCCCGGTAGGACGGAAAGACGAAGTCGTTCTCCTCCAGGGCGAGAGCAGAGCCGATCTGCACCGCCTCTTGGCCCTCCAACATCGCGTAGGTGCCTATTCGCCCCTGACGCTGGAGGGCGAGCATGCGACGATCCAGCTCCCTCGCCAGGACCATATTGCGGTACATCTCTTGGTAGAGCTCGGGATCGAGGCCCGGATCCTTTCCGACGAGGTCACCTGCGGCGTCGATGATGGTCAGCGTCCTCATATGAGCGGGTTCGGGCGCGGATGGAATGAGGGCATCCAGCCCCCGTCCCAGCCCTGTCTTTCGTTGTGCCAAGACTCAGCGTCCCTGCCCAGGCACACTCTTGACACGGGGCAGCCGAGCGATACCCGCGAGACTCTCCTGAAATCGCATCGGCTGAGTGTGCCACATGTCCGACGACTGTTTGTTCGGGCACAGAGGCCGGAGTCCGATCACGCTAGGTTCGGTCGCATGCCCCGGATTCGCCCCGACATCGCATCGATCCGGCCCTATGTGCCCGGCCGCCATATCGATGAGGTCGCCCGTGACATCGGGATGAGGCCCGACGAGATAGTCAAACTCGCCTCGAACGAAAGTCCCGAGGGGCCCTTTCCCGGAGTGGCCAAAGCGGTGGCGGCGGTGCTGACCGAGTCCAATCGCTACCCCGACACCGACTTCTACGAGCTACGAAGGGTTGTCTCGGGAGCGATCGAGGTCCCCCCAGATCATCTTTGGTTCGGTAACGGGAGCGTCTCCCTGCTCAGCCATCTGGCGTTGACGATCGGCGGGCCGGGTACCAGCGCCGTGTATGCCTGGCCGTCCTTTGTGATGTACCGGGTCATCTCCCGGTGGGCGATGTCAGAGCCCATCGAAGTCCCACTTGGGGACGGCTTTGTACATGACCTCGACGCGCTGCGGGCGGCTATCCGCGATGACACGTCGGTCGTCTACCTGGCCAATCCCAACAACCCGACCGGGACCTTGGTCGCCGCCGACGCCATCGACGAGTTCATCGACTCGGTCCCCGAGGAGGTTCTGATCGTTGTCGACGAGGCTTATCACCACTTCGTCGACGATGAGTCCTACGCAACCGCCATTCCTCAGGCGTTGGCAAGACCCAACGTGGTGGTCCTGCGCACGTTCTCGAAGATTTACGCCCTTGCCGCGTATCGGGTGGGGTTTGGCATCGCCCAGCCGGGCACTATCTCCGAGCTGATGAAATCGCAGGCGCCCTTCAGCGTCAGCCAGGTGGCTCAGGTGGCGGCCGCCGCATCCCTGGGCAACCCCGAGGAGTTGGCCCGTCGGGTCGAAGCCAACGCCGCAGGCCGACGCCGCCTGCTCGACGCTCTCGTCGAGCGTGACATACGGCATGCTGAGAGTCAGACCAATTTCGTCTACTGCAAACTCGGCCCCGACTCGGCAGCGGCTGCTGCCGCCTTCACCAAACGGGGAGTGATCATCCGCCCGATGTCGGGTGGCTGGGTGCGGGTGACAATCGGCACCCAGGCGGAGAATCAACGATTTGTGGCAGTCCTCGACGAGCTACTTCTCAACCTACAGCGTTGATTCGTCCTGACTTCAGAATCGGCGGGGCGGCGTTGAGAGCCGGAGAGACGCTCGGGCCATTGGGGCGATGGGCCACTAACCTCCGATGAGGCTCAATCGCCACAATCGGTCTCCTGCTAAGGGAGGCCGACGCCTCTTTAACGGAAAATGGAGAACTCGGTGAAAACTCTGGTGTCGGCACTCTCAGCGGCAGTTCGTCGATGGCCATGGGTCGTCATCGTTGTCACGGTGATCGTGTCGGTGGTCCTTGGTTTCCTATCCGGGAAATTCACGCCGGAAGAGGACTCCAATGCATCCTTCGCTCCCGACGCGCCCGAGCTGACCGCCGCCGAGACCATCGGCGACCTATTCGGAGGCGATTCCACGGTGGCCGTGATGCAGGTGATCGTCTCCGCGGACGGTGGCAACGTCTTCAGCCTCGACGGGCTGGAGACCATCAACGCCGTCTCGGCAACAGTGGTGAGCGGAACGTTCAGCGACATACTCGTCGACCAGGGCAGCGGTCCGATCTTCACCTTCCTGGCCCCGGTTCAGGGAGCAATCGCCGAGGGCGCGCCGGTGCCCATCTCGGATGAGGAGCTGCGCTCCTTATTCCAGAGCTCGCTAACCGAGCTCCCTCCGGAGCAGGCCGGATTCGTCGAAGGGTTGCTACCCGCCAGCGGCGATATCGCTGGTCCTACGTCGGACAAGGGTCTGATGATCATCTTCACCAGTGGGGCCGAGTCGGCCGACGATATCGACCAGTTCGTCGATGCGAGTGCCGAAGCGGCTGCGGAAATCAGTGCGACCGAACTACCGGCCGGTTACACGGCCCAGCCGTTCTCATTCGAGCTGCTGTTCGCAGACCAGGACGAATTCACGGCCGAGATCGGCCGGCTGTTCGGCACCGCCTTCCTGATCATCATGGTCGTCCTGGCATTGGTGTTTCTGGTCAAACCACGCCATTCGGGCGCTCGTTTTGTCCTCGTGATCGGAGTCGCCGCGGTGGTCGTGTCGATCGTGCTGGTCGTCCTCCCGACCCTGGCAATCATCGCCGACAGCGCGTTCCCCGACTTCTTGAAGGACTGGAACTCGGACACCCTGTTCCTGGCATCCGCGATCCTGCTGCTCGTGGTCTTCCTCGTGTGGACATTCACCGACCGGGGTTTGAGGCGCACCGCCGCAGACACCCTGCTCACGCTGATCACCATCTTCTTCGCCATCTCGTGGATGAACGGTTTCGGGTATCTGCTATTCGAGGATGCCAGCCCCATGGCTCAGATTCTGCCGATCCTGTTGATCGGGCTTGGCGTCGACTACTCGATCCACGTGACGTCGCGCTACCGCGAAGAGGTGTCCGCAGGAGCCTCCGTCGATGAATCGATCTCGAGAGCGATCCGCACAGTTGGCGTGGCGCTCGTCCTTGCCACCGTCACCACTGCAGTTGGCTTCCTGACGAACCTGTTCAACCCCCTCCCCGCCCTCAGGGAGTTCGGGGTCCTGGCGGCGATTGGCATCCTTGCGTCGTTCCTCCTGATGCTGACGTTCGTTCCGGCGGTACGGGAGATCCTCGATCGACGCGGTGTCAGGCGAGAGACATTTGAGCCTGACCGTCTCGTAGGAGGCGAGCAGCGTGCGCTGGGTCGGCTCATCGGGAGAACGTCGGGCATCGCCAAGAAGGCTGCCGTGGGGGCAACCGTCGTCGCCCTCACCCTCGGGGCGCTTGGTGCATGGGGGACCACGAATCTCGAAACCGAATTCAGCTTCCTCGACTTCATCCCGACGACCTCGCCCCTCCGGGCCACCTTCGAGACCCTGCTGACCGACTTCGGCGGTGGATTCGGAGAGAACACCCAGGTGCTGATCGAAGGCGATGTCGCCACCGCTGAGGCATGGAATGAGATGGTGGTGGCCGACCACAACCTCACCGACACGGTCAACGTCGTCACCTTCGGGGGCAACCCGGTAGGCCCGTCCCCGGTGGCGGTGATCGGTGAGCTGGCGTCGGAGGAGTCGCCGAGCTTCGTTCCTGAGGTGGGCCAGGCGATGCAGGCGGCCGGCGTCGATCCGGAGACCTTCATGTTTCCGTCCGGTTCCGACGTCGCTTCGGTGTACGACGCGGCATTCGCCGCGGCGCCGCAGGCTGTGGTCGGCGTGTTGCACCAGACCGGGGCCGGTTACGATGCCGCCCTGTTCGGCTTCACTACCCAAGCCGGAGAATCGGGGGCCGGCCAGCTTCGCAGTGATGTCCTCGACGACTTCGCGGGCGTTGCCGAATTGGGACTCAGCGCCGTTGCGACGTCGGATGAGATCATCAACGACGTCATCATCACGACCTTGCGTGACTCCCAGCTGTCGTCGTTGGTGTTCACTCTGATCGCGGCGCTGATCCTGCTCGTGGTCAACTTCTGGTTCGAGGCGCGGCGTCCGATGCTCGGTGTGATCACGACCATCCCGGTGATCCTGGTGGTGCTGTGGTCCTTCGCCTTGATGACCCTGTTTGGCATCCCCTTCGGCCCGGTGACTGCGACGATCTCGGCGCTGGCGGTCGGGATCGGGATCCCGTACATGATCCATATCACCCATCGATTCCTCGAGGACCGGGAGCGCTCGGCAACCGTTGAGGAGGCCATCGAGTTGACCTTGAGCAACACGGGTGGCGCCCTGGCGGGCTCTGCCCTGACGACCGTTGCCGGATTTGGGATCCTCGTGACGTCGACGACGATTCCGTTCCGCCAGTTCGGTTTCGTCACGGCTTACACGATCTTCCTCGCCATGCTGGCGGCTGTGCTCGTCTTGCCCTCGATGCTGGTCCTTTGGGACCGCTGGCATGCCAGGCGAGACACCGTGTCTTCCGCCATCGAGCTGGACCCCTCGGTGAACGTCTGATCGCGCACGATTGCGACACCTTCAGTAGACGCCGTGGTGATGGGGTGACATCCAATATCGCCGAGGGTGCTTCCACTCGTTGGGTCGAGCTAGTTGAATTGGGCGCCGGACCGACCGGCCTCCAAACTCAATGGACCCACACCGAATAGCAGCCGAAGCAAGCCGACTCCTGCCTCTGGCCAGGCTGGTCCTCGAGCGCTACCCGTTTGAGGTCAAGGAAGTCGAGCATCTGGCGACCCATTCCAACGTGATGTATCGCGTCGTCACCGACGACGGCAGGCAGCTGGTTCTTCGGGTGGGAAGCCCCCATGCCAACTCCAGGGACAACATCGAGTACGAGATCGCCTGGCTTGCGGCATTGAGCGAGGACACCTCACTCGACCTGGTCGATCCGGTACCTACCGGATACGGTGCTTTGATCGTTGAGGCTGCGGAGGACGGCGTAGAAGCCAAGCGGCCTTGCGTCCTCTTCTCGTGGGTTCCCGGCATGCCGCTGGCCGATGGGTCGGGGACATTCGGCTACCGGCTCCTCGGACAGATGTGTGCTTCGCTTCAGGTCCACGGCGCCGGGTGGCGCCCATCCGGACCCAATGGGATGAGAAAGTGGGACAAAGTCTTCTACTACGACCCCGAGTTGTTCCCGGTGGTGGTCGACGACGGTCGGTATGACCATCTGTTCGATGTGACCAGACGAGGCAAGATCCATCGCGCGATTGACATATCGGAGAGGATCATCGGGGACGACTGGCGGGACAGCCATTCCCAGGTTGTGCACGGCGATCTCCACGAGTGGAACGTCCATGTTGCCAGCAGCCGGCTTTATGCGTTCGACTTCGAAGACGTGATGATCGCCACGCGGGCCCAGGACGTTTCTGTGTGCCTTTATTCCTCGCGAACCAGTAAGCGTCGTGACGAGATCAGATCGGCATTTCGGCGCGGCTACGAAGAGATAGCGCCCTGGCCCGTCCAGAGCGACGAGCAGCTTGACGGTTTTCACGCTGCCCGCCAGATCATGCTGATGAACTACGCAGTCCGAACCCTGCCGCCGGGCGAGGCCCAGGAGTATCTCGAACAGGTAATGCCCTGGCTCGAAGGGTTCCTCGGGAAGTACGGGTAGACCCCTAGGGGTGCGAGTGAGATTTGCAGACCGCCGCGAGGCTGGAAGGGCCCTGGGCGTGGCCGTGGCCGGATACGCGCCGATCAATCCGGTGGTGGCGGCATTGCCCAGGGGCGGCGTACCCGTCGGTTTCGAGGTGGCGTTGGCACTGGAGTGCCCGCTCGACGTTCTCGTAGTTCGGAAGATCGGTCTTCCCGGGCAACCCGAGCTCGCCATCGGAGCCGTTGCGGAAGGAGATGTCTCGATCACCAACGATGAGGTGATCGCCATGGCACGGGTGGCACCCGCTGCCTACGAAAGTGCGGCCGACCGTGCCCGAGTCGAACTGGCCGACCGGGTGGAGAGGTACCGGGATGGGCTGGACCCGATCGATGTGGACGGCAGAACCCTGGTCATAGTCGACGACGGGCTGGCTACCGGCTCTACCGCCCGGGCAGCAATCGAAGTCTCAAGGAGAAGAACCCCCGCCGAGGTGTGGCTGGCGGTGCCTGTCGCGCCGCGCTCGGATTTGTCGTCGATGAGGAGTTTGGTTGATCGGTTGATCGTGCTTCACCAGCCGCGCCGGTTCATCGCAGTCGGGGCGTGGTACGACGATTTCACCCAGACATCAGATGCCGAGGTACCGGACTTGGTCCGGCGGTCCCGGCGCTAGCGTGCACCCCGTCGTTCAGAAGGAGTGAGAATTGGCTGCGTTGGAGAAGTTCTGCACCATTGAAGTTGACCTCGGAATGAATGTCATCGGGAAGACGCCGGCCGGGATGAGGATCGATTTTCCCTTTGAAGGTGTCGCTACCGGACCTCATTGGGACGGAGACCGCCCGGTGAAAGGGATTGACTATGTCACGATTCGAGCGGACGGGAACATGGACCTGGATATCCACGGTGTGATCGGGGAGAAGAGGGAGAGCGTCGCCTACCACGCCTCGGGAGTGTCGATCGCCAACCCCGACCAGTCGGCTGACCCCAAGGAGCTCATCACGTTCGAGACCGGCAGCGAAGAGTTGGGCTGGCTCAACAATGAGATCGCGGTCGGCCTCGGTCACGCCGAAAGCGGCGAGCTGACCCTCGAGATCTATCTGGTCAAGCCGTGAGAGGAGGGTGCCTGCTACTTACTACTTGCTACCCGAAAATCGGGCTTTCGCTTCTCTTTGAATGCCCGAACACCCTCTTGATGCTCAGGGGTTGCGCCGAGACGAGCCTGCTCCTCACGCTCGGCGGCGATGGCGTCCTCGAAGGATGACCCCGCCGCATCTCTGATCAGCCGCCTGGTGGTGACCAGGGAGTCCGGCACCATGTCGGTGAACGTCTCAGCCAGTCTGAAAGCCGAGTCGAGAACTTCGTCGTCGGGCACCACCTGGGTGCAAAGACCCAGGTCACGAGCTTCTTCTGCACCCATACGGCGATTGGTGAACGCCAGTTCCAGAGCCCGTGAAACGCCAATGTGATGGGGGAGCCACCATGTGGTCCCCGAGTCGGGTGCCAACCCGATCGCAGTGAATGCCGAGGTGAGGAATGCGCTCTCGGCCATCACCCTCACATCGCAGGCGAGTGCCAAACCAAGACCAGCGCCGGCGGCTACCCCGTTGATGGCGCCGACCACCGGCACGGAGCAGCTCAGGATGGCCTGGAGTGCGGGGTGGAAGACATCGTCGAGCAACATTCCGAGATCGGAGGTCTCGTCGAGCATGCCCAGGTCGGCGCCCGCGCAGAAGGCTCGTCCTGATCCAGTGATGACGGCGGCCCTCGCCTCGCTCCCGGCTTGCCCCATGGCATCGACCAGCCCCGCGCTCAGAGAGAGGTTGATCGCGTTGAACTGATCGGGCCGATCGAGGGTGATCACGGCCACATCACCGTCGAGTTTGTAGTTGGTGCTCACATGCTTCCTGCTGGGAGTGCAGGCTAGCGTTGGGAAAGCCAAGCTCTGCAACGGCTTTTCGCCTATGGTTGCTGGCAATCGCCGCATAGCGGCGTCGCCAATCGTCGACCCACAAGGAGGGGCCGTGAACAAATCCGAGATGGCTGACAAGCTCGCCGGCAAGGCGGAAGTCTCGAAAGCCAAGGCCAGCGAGATAATCGACCACATCTTTTCCACCAAGGATGGCGAGGGAATCATCGCCGTGGAACTCGATGCTGGGCGGAAGGTGAACATAACCGGGTTCGGCAATTTCACCACGAAGAGCCGGGCAGGTCGTCAGGGTCGTAACCCTGCCACCGGGGAGACCATCTGGATCGCACCGAAGACATACGCCCACTTCTCAGCGTCCAAGGGCCTCAAGGACCGGGTAGCCAAGTAGAACGCGGGTTCGTATAAGGACTAATGGGCTCCGCCATCGGCGGGGCCCATTAGTTTGTCCTCATGAGTCTCGACCATTGGCAGCCGCCGCTCGCAATAGCCCATCGAGGCAGTCGATTTCTCTGGCCGGAGAACACCATGCAGGCTTTCAGAGGCGCGGTCGATCTCGGATATCGGTACCTCGAGACCGACCTGCACATCACGGCCGACGGCGTCCTCGTTTGCATCCACGACGACACTGTCGACCGCACCACCGATGGGGCCGGCCAGGTGGCCGACTACACCTTTGATGACCTTGCTCGCCTCGATGCCGGATTCCGACACCGTGGTCGGGACGGACATTCATTCCGGGGGAGTGGAGTCACGGTGCCTTCCCTGGAGGAGGTCGTGACTTCTCTGCCGGACGTTCGGTTGATCGTCGACATGAAGGTCGACGGTCTGGTGGATGAGCTGGCCGCGGCTATCGAGCGTCACGACCTGGCGGAGCGCATCATCGTCGGCTCTTTCTCGGATGGGCGCATCGCGGAGTTCACCGAGGTCACTGAGGGAAAGGTGCCCACGTCGACTGGCCCGACTGCGGCCCGAAGCTGGATGTTGACCTCGCGGGTTGGCCGAGGCGCGGGAGGGACCGCCAGCGCACTTCAACTCCCAACCCAGATGAGAGGGTTTCGCGTGGTCGACCAGAAACTGATAGAGACCGCTCATGCAAAGGGTCTCCAGGTGCATGTGTGGACGGTCAACGACCGGGACGAGATGGGGCAGCTTCTCGATATGGGAGTTGACGGGATCGTGACCGACCGACCCGATTTGCTCAAGGAGGTCCTCACAGCCCGCGGGCAGTGGAGCTAGCCCAGACAGCTAATAGGCACTCAGGTTTACGATCGGTGTCGATGCTGCGCGCCAGTCTGCTCTTGGTCCTCTCCGTCAACCTCGGCGGCGGGTTCGGTGAAGCCTCGGCAACGATCCACTCCGTTGCCGGCGAGTCGATGAACATTTCGATACAGGTTGAGGTCGAAGACAGCGCGGACTCGGTCGTCGCCCACCTGTTTGCACCGGGAGAGCAGACATTGACACTTCCCTTGCTGCACCGCGGTGATGGTTTGTTCGGCATCCAGACCGAGCTCCGGATGATCGATTATCAGGTTGTCTTCGAGGCGATCGGAGAGGTCGGTGC
>JACZUI010000022.1 GCA_022573225.1 Acidobacteriota bacterium | reverse complement strand
GTCGCCGCGAGCGGAAATCCTACCTGCGATCCGTTCGGAGGGAGGGAAACGGGATCAACAAAGCGTCGTCTGCCGGGTTGGTTGACCAGCAGGCGGTTCAAGAATCGCTCGCCTGCCTCATTCCCGGAACGCGAGTCGTTGAGCTATGTAAGCTGGAACGAGAATTTCCGCAACACTACTTCCGGCTGGCCACACAATCAAAAGCAGTCGCCGAGCGCGTGCTGTCGGGATCGTGGGAGATGCTTGGCCATCGGTATGACCTCAGGTCGCCGATTGACTGGCACCGCGATCCGCGTTCTGAATTCTGCTGGCCAAAAGGCTTCTATGCCGATGTGCCGCTCTATGAATTGGAAGAGGGGGTGGACGTCAAATACGTCTGGGAGTTGGGCCGTCAGCAGTATCTTGTCGACTTGGCCCGTGGCTGGCGGTTGAGCGGGGCCGAAAAGTATGCCGGCCGCGCTCGCGAACTCTTGTTGGATTGGATCAAACACAACCCGCTGTATGAAGGCATTCACTGGACGAGCGGGCTGGAAGTGGCGATGCGGGTTATCTCCTGGCTGTGGACGCTGGCAACTCTCTCGGAGTGGAACGGCTGGCAACCACGCGATTTTTCGGCAATCATCAGATCATTGGAAGATCACGCAACGTATCTGGAACATCACTTCTCGTTTTACTCAAGCCCTTACAACCACCTCATCGGCGAGGCGACCGCACTATTACTAATCGGCTTGGTGTTCGGTGAAACGGACGAAGCCCCGCGCTGGCGAACGCGGGGGCGAGAAGTGCTCGTCGAGCACGGGGGCGTGCACGACGCCGGCGACGAGGTCGGGGTCCTTGAAGTAGGCCACATCAAGAATTCTCGGCCTCCCGGCGGTCATCAGGATGCGGCCGTAAGTCTGGTCGCGCATCGTCTGCCCGAGCACGTAGAAGTCCCGACCACGTAGAAGTAGTGTCGCGGTGTGGCGCAGCTCACTGCTAAAGAGAGGGCGAACCTGCCGGATCGATCGTTCGCATATGTGGACTCGCGGGGAAAGCGGCTTTTGCCTATCAACGACGAGTCGCACGTGCGTAATGCTTTGGCTCGGTTCAGTCAGGTGAACTTCGAGTCAGAGGCAGCGCGGGAAAAGGCTCGCATCCGGCTGTTGAAGGCCGCCCATGGATACGGGATCATGCCAGTCGGTTTCATAACGCGTCAGGTCCGTTCCGAAAGAGGCAACGCCGTCACAAGCTCTCAGCGGAACGCGCCCGATCTCCCCGTTGGATTCGTGACGCTGCTGCTAACCGACATCGAGGGATCGACCCGTCTGATCCGGGAGCTTGGCGACGGCTATGAGGCGCCACTGGAAGAGACCCGGAGGATTATCCGCGACAGCGTATCTCAGGCTGGCGGACGAGAGGTCGACATCGTGGCCGACGAGTCCTTTTCGGTGTTCGAGGAACCTGGCGACGCGATCCGAGCGGCTATCGACATTCAGATGATTATGAGAGACACGGGATGGCCTGACGGCCTGGAGTTTCGAGTCCGGGCGGGGATTCATAGCGGCACCGTCAAGATGACCAGCAGCGGATATCTCGGGGTGGTGATTCATAAGGCCGCACGAGTTTGTTCGGCTGCCCACGGCGGCCAGGTCGTGGCGTCAGAAGAGACGAAGGACGCACTAGGGCGTTCGACCCCGGCCAACGTCGGATTCCAGAGCCTCGGAGCGCATCGACTTGCAGGGCTGCCCGAGGCCCATGAGTTGTTTCAACTCCGTGTCGACGGCCTACAACCTGACTTCCCGGAGCTGCGGACGTAAGGACTCAGACAAAGGGGCAACAACGTCTTGTAGAACTACTCAGACGTTGACGACCCGACACCCAATAGCGAGGTTCAACCGCCCATAACGGCACTTATGGGCGGCGATCAAGGCGTCAGAAACCGAAAATATTGCCTGCTACGGACGGCGGCATGTCGTGGTTCAAGGTAGCTTCGGATTTGCATTGAGGAGGAGTTCGTCATGTTCTTTGGTGTGATCACGCGATCAACGACTTGGAAGAGTGTCGGGTATCTGCTGTTGTCGTTTCCGTTGGGGATCTTTTATTTCGTCTTTCTGGTCACTGGCTTCTCGCTCGGGTTCGGTCTGCTGATCACTTTGATGGGAATCCCGATCCTGGTTGGCATGATTGCCGCTAGCTATGGGTTGGGAGAGTTCGAGAGGGAGGTCTCCAACCAACTGTTGGAGACCTCCATTGCCCATACCGACAGGATCTCCCTCGCTGAAGGATTCTGGGCGAAGCTCAAAGAACTGGTAGTCAGGTCCGAAACCTGGAAACGGGTTTTCTACCTGCTTCTCAAATTTCCGTTCGGGATAGTCGGTTTTGTGCTCGTCGTGGTTGCGTTTGCGTTGTTTGGGCTGATCCTTGCCCCTCTCTTCTATGAGCAGGACTGGTACAACCTAAACATCGGCACTATTGGGGAAGTCGATGAAATCTGGGAAGCGATTGTTGTCGCCGTGATCGGCGTGGGTCTTGGCTTCGTGTTCCTTCACCTGATCAACGGCACCGCCCGGATCTGGGCGCTCATCGCAGACGCACTCCTGGGTCCCAGCACCACGGCTCCCATTAACAGATACCAGAGTTCGGCTCAGTAGCGCGCACATAACGGCACTTATGCGTGGGCCGTGGGACGGTCGAGGGGGCTGGCAGTCCGAGACTCAGTCGAAACCGTTTTCGACTCGGCTACGGTTGAGTCAGAGCCCCCTGGTCGAGAGACAGACATGATCGACGCATTCGTTCTCATCCAGACCGAGATTGGGCTGATGGCCGAGGTTGCTGCCAGCGTAAGACAGATCGCCGGTGTTAGTAACGCGGACGTCGTGACCGGACCCTACGACGTGGTAGCACGCGTCACCGACGTGGATTTGGACTCGATAGGAATGCTCATCGTCTCCGAGATTCAGGCGGTCGACGGTATCGTGCGCACCCTGACGTGCCCAGTCGTGCATCTCTGAAGGTAAACCGCCCAGCCCGATCCGCAGCGACCGACAGCGGTCGCCCTCAGAATGGAGTAACAGGGCTTTCCACCTGATTGCCGACCGGCGTCTCGGAAAGGAAATCACACCGGAACGGCTCCACGCGATCCGCACATAACGGCACTTATGGGCACTCGCCAGGGCCCTCGCGGACTGGTCCCATATCCGGAGATCTCTAGGTCGAGAGACCCCGGCCTTTCGTCCTATGTCCGAAAGGCCCATCGCCACCGATGTTTAGTCATGAGGACGGCAGTAGAGAGCCCCGAAGGTGTAGCACTCGTTGGATATGCGCTGCTCATCGTTCTTGTACTCGTTGGATATGCGCTGCTCGTCGTTCTGGTTGCAATCACCAGTCTGATAACCATGAGGAGCCTGATACCGACCTCGTCCCAATCGTTCGAGCCTGTTGCCCACCACTCTCCACGGTAGGGCCGTCTTCTGAGACCGGGACCGAGCCGATCGCTATCGAGAAGTAGGACTAAGCAGAGATCGAGGCGTCGCGAGAGCCGCACATAACGGCACTTATGGGCGGCTGACCGGCCAGTCCAAGCCGAATTCCTATGACGAGTAGGAGTAAGTGTCGACGGTCTCCCCGGAGTCGTCGAGGAGGGTGGCGGTGTCTCCCCCGGAGTTGTTCCAGATGGCCTGACCACGCCCTGCGAAGTACCGGTCCGTAGTGGAGTCGCCGGGTCCGGTGTACACCCTGAGCGTCCCTCCCGGCGCGATGGCGTAGCCGGATGGGATGGTGATCCGATGGTCGGCGATGTCGACCAGCCACCAGCCTCCAACGTCAGCGGTTCCGGTGCCTGTGTTGGAGAGGACCACATACTCGGAGTCGTTGTAGACGACGTCGTTGCCGGGTGCGTCGTAGACGATGTTGGCGATCACGACGTCTGCATCGCCTTCGACCACCGTTGTAGACGTCGACGATGTGGTGGTCGTCACCGGAGGAGTTGGGCGACTGGTGTCAGGCCAACGGCCACATCGCTGGGTCGAAGAACGGCTTCCTGGGGAAGCTCAGAGCGGTGATCCACAACCTCGAAGTCGTACGAGGCTCCGGCGCACCCCGCAAACGGGAGTACGTCGGGATCGGATTGGCCTGATGAGCTAGACCACTGTCCGCCATGTCCGCTACTTCTCAAACAAATAGATGAGAGATTTCGACTGAGTAACCACTCCAACACATGGAGGGAAATACTGACCTCGTATAGCGCCAGATGTGGCGCCGCGTACCTGAGGTAACACCAAGAATGAGGAAGGGGGCCCACGAAGGGGCCCCCTTCCTGCGAATCAATGAGGTGGGACTTAGAAGTCCATGCCTCCTCCGCCGTCGTGGCCCTGGCCAGCGGCCGGCATGGCCGGGGTGTCCTCGGGCTTCTCCGCGACAAGGGCCTCGGTGGTCAGAAGCAGCGCCGCGATCGACGCTGCGTTCTGGATTGTCGAACGAGTCACCTTGGCCGGGTCTGGAATGCCGGCGGCGATCATATCCTCGTACTCGCCAGTCGCAGCGTTGAAGCCATACGAGCCTTCACCACTGCGCACCTTTTCGACAACAACGCCGCCTTCGAAGCCAGCGTTGATGGCAATCTGACGAATCGGCTCTTCCATCGCCCTCCGGACGATGCCTCGGCCGGCCTTCTCGTCGTCGGTTCCGCCGCGGATCTTGTCAACCGCAACCTGGGCACGGAGCAAAGCAACACCACCACCGGGGACGACGCCCTCCTCGACCGCAGCACGTGCGGCAGAGACGGAGTCCTCGATGCGGTGCTTCTTCTCCTTGAGCTCGACCTCGGTGGCAGCGCCGACCTTGATCACGACAACACCGCCCGACAGTTTGGCGAGACGCTCTTGGAGCTTTTCGCTGTCCCAATCGGAATCGGTGTTCTCGATCTCACGCTCGATCTGCTTGATGCGAGCCTTGACGTCGGCCTCGGTGCCATCACCGTCGATAATTGTGGTGCTGTCCTTGGCGATGATCACCTTGCGGGCATTGCCCAGCATGTCGACTGTGACATTCTCCAGCTTGAGACCGACCTCTTCGGAGATGACGGTTGCACCGGTGAGAATGGCGATGTCCTGGAGCATTGCCTTGCGGCGCTCTCCAAAACCGGGGGCTTTGACCGAAGCCGAGGCGAATGTGCCCCGGATCTTGTTGACAACCAGGGTTGCCAGAGCCTCGCCCTCGATGTCTTCGGCGATCACCAAGACCGGCTTGCCCTGCTGCATGACCTTCTCGAGGACAGGCACCAGATCGTTGACCGAGCTGATCTTCTGGTTGGCGATGAGGATGTATGGATCCTCGAGGACGGCTTCCTGACTTTCAGGATCGGTGATGAAGTAGGGGGAGATGTAGCCCTTGTCGAACTGCATACCCTCCGTGAACTCGAGCTCGAGACCGAACGTCTGGCCCTCCTCCACGGTGATTACGCCGTCCTTGCCAACCTGGTCGAAGGCGTCGGCGATGACTTTGCCGATTGCCTTGTCGTTGTTGGCTGAGATCGCAGCAACGTGGGCGATGTCTTCAGCGGTCTCGATGTCCTGAGCCTGATCAAGGATGGACTTGACGGCTCCGTCGACCGCAGACTCGATGCCCTTCTTCAGATCCATCGGGTTGGCTCCGGCAGCTACCTGCTTGAGACCCTCACGGACCATGGTCTGGGCAAGAACCGTCGCAGTGGTGGTTCCGTCACCGGCCACATTGTCGGTCTTGTTCGCAACCTCGTAGGCGAGCTTGGCACCCATGTTCTCGTACGGGTCCTCGAGCTCGATCTCTTTGGCGATGGTGACCCCGTCGTTGGTGATGGTGGGCGAGCCCCACTTCTTCTCCAGAACGACATTGCGGCCCTTGGGGCCGAGAGTCACCTTTACTGTGTCGGCGAGCTTGTCTACGCCCGCCTGGAGACCCTTCCGAGCCTCCTCATTAAAACGAAGATCCTTCGCTGGCATGTGTTAATCAGCTCCTCAAATGACCACGGCCAAAAGATCACGCTCGGACAGGACGAGGTACTCGTCGGAGTCCAGCTTGATCTCGGTGCCGGCGAATTTCGAATAGAGGACTTTGTCGCCAACAGAAACATCCATCGGGATGCGGTCGCCATCATCGTCGCGGCCACCAGGGCCGATAGCGATGACTTCGCCAATCTGTGGCTTTTCCTTGGCGGTGTCGGGGATGACCAGCCCGGACGCGGTAAGTGACTCACCGTCGTCGTCGGACTTGACCACCACTCGATCACCGAGCGGTTGAAGCGTCATTCTTTAGCTCCTCCTTGAAGCTCTTCCTATACTTTGGGACCATTCGCGCAGCGCATTTGTACATGCACTGGTTGGTGATGACCCTCTCTTGTTAGCACTCGTAGAATTCGACTGCTAACGCGACCTTAGCACTCCATGGCGACGAGTGCTAAGTCAGATCTGAGTCGAGGAGACTCAAGGTTGAATCATCCGTCCTGGGACCGAGCGTGTGCAGATTTCGACGCCATAGCTCAGGATTTACCAGCGTTCGGTTAGGCCGAGGTTGATTATCGCCTTTCTCCGCGACTATGGCGCCAGTAGTGGCGCCACGAACCTCAGGTAAGGGCTAGGCCGGGATCGATTATTGCTTTTCCCCGCGACTATGGCGCCAATAGTGGCGCCACAAACCTCAGGTAAGGGCTAGGCCGGGGTCAACGTTTTCGGCCCAATCGCTGATGCGGCCGTGGGAGAGCCAGTGGGCGCCCGCCACCCCGATCATGGCGGCGTTGTCGGTGCACAGGACGGGGTCGGGCAACGCAACCTGCACTCCTCGCTTGTCGGCTTCCTCCGCGAATCGGTGGCGCAGACGCCGGTTGGCGAGGACACCTCCCCCGCCGCCCACCACGCGGGCGCCGGTCTCATCGACAGCCTTGAAGGTCTTGTTGACCAGCACGTCGACGATGGCCTCCTGGATCGACGCAGCCACATCGGCCAGGGGCGGGAGGTCACCGCTCTTCTGCGCCTTGTTGATGTAGGTCACCACCGACGTCTTGAGACCGGAAAAGGAGAAGTGGAACGGACGGTCGGGCAAGGCCCGGGGAAAAGCCACTGCCGCGGGGTCGCCACCATCGGACGCGGCGTCCATCGCCGGCCCGCCGGGGAACCCGAGACCCATCACCCGTGCCAGTTTGTCGAAGGCCTCCCCGGCAGCGTCATCAATGGTATGGCCTAGGACCTCGTAGTCACCCCAGTCGCGGACATGGACGATCTGGGAGTGGCCCCCCGAGGCGAGTAGCGCAATGGCGGGAGGCGCAAAGTCATCGAACTGGAGGCGAGGGGCCATCAGATGCCCTTCCATGTGGTCGATCCCCACGAACGGAAGCTGTCGCGCCCATGCGGTTGCCTTGGCGAATGAATGCCCCACCAGCAGCGCCCCGACCAGCCCGGGCCCGACCGTTGCTGCTATCCCATCGAGATCCGCCGGGTGGACCCCGGCTTCGTTCAAAGCCTGATGCGTCAGTGACCTGATCGACTCGACATGGGCTCTTGCGGCGACTTCTGGAACCACCCCCCCGAACCTCGCGTGAAGGTCGACCTGAGATGACAACACATTCGACAATGCTTCGGTTCCTCTGACCACAGCGACGGCGGTCTCGTCGCATGAGGTTTCGAAGGCGAGGACCGTCGGGTTCATCGGATTGCCTCCAATCCCTGGGCATACGTCTCGGAGTCGATGTCGTGGACCCACATGATCAGGGCATCATCATCGCCGTAGTAACCCTTTCGAACCCCAATCGGGGCCAAGCCGAAATGGGCGTAGAACGAGCGGGCAGCTTCATTCTTCGAACGAACCTCCAGAGTGAGATGCCGGGCCCCCATCTCCAGCGCGGCGTCGACGAGACCGAGCATCAGGACCTTGCCCACCCCTCGGCGACGGTCCTCCTCGGCCACGAGCAGATTGGTAACGTGCGCCTCCTCACCCACCACCATGACGCCGGCAAAGCCGATGACGCCGGCAAGGCCGAAAGCGCCTTCGTCTTCAGCAATCAGGTAGGAGCGGTTCTCGGCGGCGAGTTCGTCCTCGAGGATCCCCTCGGTCCACGGTTGGGGCTGGTTGGCCGCCTCCAAGGCGGCGACCGCCGGTATGTCGTCGACCTCGAACGGTCTGATCTCGACCATCAGCCCGACCCCCATGGCCCCTCCTGTCGAATCTTGGCCCAGTTGATGGTGACGTCGGGCTCACGCAGATAGAGCGGCCGCACGTCGTCTGGCGCCGGGTACAAGTCCCGTTCGTACCTCCCCCTGCCCACCTCCGCCAGGGCGACCGCATATGGATACCGGGGCTTGGCCATCTTGGCGCGGTGCAAACCGCTGAGCAACCCTTCGGGCAACTGGGCAACATCTCCCACCACCAGGCTCTGACCCGGGCGAGCCTCGATCTGGGCTCGGAGAACCTCGGGCTTGACGAGCTCGGTGGAAGAGTCACGAACCACCCCACCCGGAACTGGCCGATAACGGGCGATCGCGAATTCTCCCCGTCTCACATCCACCACAGTCCATATTGTCCGATGCCCGGTTCTGGCCTCAAGTGCCAGGGCATCCACCGACACGGCCGGAACCACCGGGATACCGAAGGCGGCAGCCAAGCCCTGGGCCGTGGCCAGCCCGACCCGGATGCCGGTATAGAGACCCGGCCCCACATCGACGACCACAGCCTCGAGATCTGATGGCGACCATCCCACCTGGTGGAAACAGAAATCGATGGCAGGAACCAGAAACGTCGCATGACCCAACCGATCGATGCGAGAGGCCGCCGCGAGTGTGGTGGCATCCTCGACGAGGGCTACCGAAGCCCCGGGAGTTGCCGTCTCTATGGCAAGGAACTTCACAAAAGCCCCTCCAGATCGCGATCTTCCCAGCTGCCCGTCCCCACAACGGTGAGAGTCCTGACCTCGTCATCGTCCACGGCAAACTCGATCTTCAGGTACTCGTCAGGAAGCGTCGACTCAATCGCGTCTCCCCACTCGATGACGAGGACACCCTCGGATGCGAGTTCGAAAACGTCGAGGTCGTCGAACTCGTTGAGCGAGCCCAGCCGATAGACGTCCACATGGACAAGAGGAAGGAATCCCGACTCGTACTGCCGAACCAGGACAAACGACGGACTGACGACCGTCTCCTCGATACCGAGGCCCGTGGCAAGCCCTGAGACGAAGAGGGTCTTGCCCGCGCCAAGCGAACCGGAGAGAACGATCACGTCGCCGGGTCGAAGGGTGGCCGCCAGTTTCCGGGCAGACACCCTGGTGTCGGCCTCGGTAGGGCAGCGCAACTCGATCATCCAAACAACTCCATCTGCTCCGTCTCCGCCGTCTCGACCTTCTCCTCATCCGGGGCCTCGGAATCGAGAACCGACCTGGCGACCGCGAAATCCTCCCGCATCTGGTTGGTGACGCGATCTCCACCACGCAGAGCCGCCGCCGGGTGGAAGGTGGGAATGAGGGTGATTCCCAGCCACCACTCATGCTGCTGACCGCGGAGACGGGTGATCCCGACATCGGTATTGAGAAGGAGCTTGGTGGCGAAGTTGCCCAGGGTCATCACCACCGTTGGGTCGACCAAACGAATCTGCTCTCGCAGGTATCCCTTGCAGGCGTCGATCTCATTGGGACGTGGATCCCGATTGCCGGGTGGGCGGCACTTGAGGACATTGGCGATGTAGACATCGGACCGCTCCAGGCCCACGTCGGCAAGCAGGCGATCGAGGAGCTTGCCTGCCGCGCCGACAAACGGCTCTCCCTGGAGATCCTCGTTCTTGCCGGGGGCTTCGCCGACCAGCATCAAGCCTGCACTCGTATCCCCAACACCAAAGACCACCTTTGTCCTGGTCTCGGACAGCCCGCAGTCGACACAGACCAGGGCACGATCTCTCAGCTCGATCAGGACACGGGACGACTCGCTCACGGGCAGCCCATTGTGGCAAATCGGCGGGTCAGACCGCGGACGATCGGACGGCGTTCTCGATGGCGGCGGCTGTGGCCCCGAATGCAGCCTCAGCAAGGGCTTCGACATCCGCCTCGACGCTGCCGCAGGACACCGCGAACGCAATGTCCCCATCCAATCTGGTGTGGGTGGGACGAAGGCAAACCGAGAACGAATCCTGAGCCCGAATCGCCAGCCGGCTGAGCTCGTTGCGTGTGAGCCGGGCGTCGGTGGCAACCACCGCAAGTGTCGTGTTGGTCAGCGCCTCGGGAATCAGGGCCGGCGGGCCGGGCTCATGATCGCCACCTGTCAGGGACTCTCCATCAATGGTGAACACATCGCCCACGGCATTCACCGCAACGAGCGCTCCGACCGTCGCCGTCCCGGCTGTGCGGATAGCGGTGCCAAGCCCACCAGGCTGCATGTGCTCGAAGCCTCGCCACTTGGCCACCGTGGCGCCTGTGCCTGCGCCGATCAAACCGGATTCGACCGGGTCGGATGATCTCGTCTGATAGGCCGCCTCGCCCTCGTCGGGACCAGGGCGAATCGACGAGTCAGGAAAAAGATCGAAAAGCACGGCGGCAGGGACGATGGGCACCTTGGCCACAACCGCGTCGTGGCCCCGTCCGTCGGCCTCCAGACCACGGACGACCCCGTCGGCGGCTGCAAGGCCAAAAGCGCTTCCGCCACTGAGGAGGATGGCCTGGGCGTGCTCGACCCGCATCCCCGGCTGGAGCAGGGCGGTCTCCCGACTGCCTGGAGCGGCACCCCGAATCTCAGCAGTCACAACGTTCGGCTCGGGCAGGACGACCACGGTGCAACCGGTCATGGCCTCCCTGTTGGTCCAGTGGCCCACCTCGATGCCGGGCACAGCGGTGATGGTCTGGTTCATCCGACATACCTCCTCGGCACCCTGGCACCAATCTTGCACACGATCTCATGAGTGATCGTCTCCAGTGTCTCGGCCAGCTCATCCGCCGAGATCTCGGCCCCACCCTGGCTTCCCATCAGCACCACCTCGTCGCCTATTTCAACATCGGCGTCTCCGACGTCAACGACGATCTGATCCATGGTCACCGCACCGGCCAGGGGAAACCGCTGCCCCCCGATCAGCACAGATCCATAGCGGGTGAGCCTCCGCGAATAGCCGTCCGCGTATCCGATCGGGACCGTAACCACCGTCGAGTCGCGCTCCAGGGCCTTGATCCTGCCGTAGCTGGGGCGTGCGCCGACCTCGAGTTGCTGGACATGTGAGACATGGCTGAGGATCTTCATCGCCGGTCGGAGATCAAAGACATCCCTGGTCTCATCACAAGGGTGCAGCCCGTAGAGCCCGAGGCCCACCCGACAGAAGTCTCTCCTCGCATCGGGGAAGAGAACAGCGCCGGCCGTGTTCGCCATGTGGACCAACGGAATGTCGAGCCCGGCGATGATCGACTCGAATTCATCGATCTGTTGGTTGGTGAACCGAGGGTCCTCGTCGGCCACAGGAAAATGGGTGAACACTCCTTCGGCCTTGATCCGTTTTGAGTCGGCAACGGCCTCTGCCAGATCGTGGACGATTTGGGGAGATGCTCCCACTCGATGCATCCCGGTGTCGATCTTCAGATGGACGTTGATGTCGGTCCCCACAGAATCCAGACCCTCGATCGCCCGAACCGAATACACGGTCGGCGTCAGATCAAACTGGGCTATGTCCGTCGCCGAGGAAAGATCCGGCTCGGAGAGAATGAGGATCGGCACATCAACTCCGGCCTCGCGGAGCCGAATCCCCTCCTCGACCAGCGCCACCGCCAGCCTGGTCGCACCGGCATCGAGCGCAGCGTTGGCAACCGGGACATCGCCGTGACCGTAACCATCGGCCTTGACCACGGCGCATAGCTCCGAAGGTGCGATCAGGTCCCTAAAGGCTGAAGCGTTGTGCCGGATCGCGGAGAGATCGATCTCGGCAAAGGTCTGTCTCACTGGTGGAAGCCACGCACGTGAGCGGCGAGCGCCGGAGCCGTCACTGCCCCCCGGGCAGCAAGGTCTGCCCCTGCTACGCCGTGCCAGTAGGCGCCCGAGATGGCCGCTTCCAACGGACCGAGGCCTCGGGCCCATAGCGCGCCGATCATCCCGGCGAGAACATCACCAGTTCCGATAGTGGCCAGCTCCGGGCCCCCGGTATCCACCAGCACGGGTAGGCCGCCATCGGTGATCAGAGTCGGGTTTCCCTTGAGAAGAAGGACAACCTCGTGGGTTCGAGCAAACGATCTCGCCGAGAACGCCCCTTGTTCGACGCCGGCCAGTTTCTCGAACTCACCCGAATGCGGGGTCGCCACTACCGACGCATCCCCCTCCCTCGCCGCTTGAACCAGCTCGGGCGTCAGGCCGCCGGCGTCCAGCACTACCCGCGTTGCCTTTCTCAGTATCGGCGCAACCTGAGCAGAGTCATCATCGGCCAGGCCCGGACCAGCGACCACCACATCGAAACGATCGAGTCGCGCCTCGGCGTCGACCAACGTGAACGTCGGAAGCTCAGGCGCCACTTGGGTGACCAAGTCCGGTCTCGGGCTGGCGACGACGACCGAACCGGCCCCAAAGCCAAGAGCGCTCACCCCGGCGAAGACGGCGGCGCCGACAATCCCCGTCGACCCACCAACGACCAGCACCGATCCAACCGACCACTTATGTGCCTGTCGAGGCCTCTGTGGACGGAGCGCGTCTGCCTCCTCGGCAACGAACATGGCTGGCTCGCCCCCGGGGATCCCTATGTCGGCGACGGTGACCTTCCCGCAATAGTCAGGGCCAGATCCCCGCACGTGTGATGTCTTGAGCGTTTGGAACGTCACTGTCTCAACAGCGCTGAACGCGGTCGCTTCCACCTTCCCGGTGTTGGGATCGAGCCCGGTCGGGTAGTCAACGGCGACAACGGGGGCATTGGTGTCCATCCACGCGAGGACATGATCCGGCAGGCCGTCTCTGGCTCCACCGCCGAACAGGGCGTCGACGACCACATCCGGCTCGGATGGCGGGCCGAGGTCGCGCACCCGAACTCCGTAGCCGGCTGCCTTCCGAGCGGCATCGATTGCTTCGGGGGTCTTGGGCGAAGTGAGGGTCTGGACCTCGACATCGCACCCGCGGGCCTTGAGATAACGAGCAGCGACATAACCATCGCCACCGTTGTTGCCCGGCCCGGCAAGCACGACGACGCGCTTGCCGTATCCGGCTCCTGCCCTGATGACAGCCTGTGCCACCGCGTAGCCGGCCCTGTCCATAGCCTGGACGAGATCGCCCGTGAACGCCTTGTCGACACGCTTGTACTCGTCGGCGGTGAGAACCGGTTTCACGAGTTGCAGATTACAAGCGTGTGCAACCGGCGCCCGCCCACCTGCGACAGCGCGGGATCGCTGCACACGCTCGGACGACTAGTCGTGGTCTCCGACCGCAATGGCCATCACCAGGGCGGATTTGTCGGTATGGGTGATCGTCACCAGGACCTCAGTTACCCCCAACATTTCCGCACGGCGGCTTGCGTTGCCGGACATGCGGACCGTCGGCTTGCCCCCACCGGTGATCTCGATGTCCTTCCAGCGGATCCTCCGCCAACCGGTGCCCATCGACTTCATCACCGCCTCCTTGCCGGCAAAACGGGCGGCAAAACGCCGGGAGGGGTTTGCGAAACGGAAGGCGTACTCCCGCTCATGGTCGGTGAAACAACGCTCCGCGAACCTCGGGTACTTCTCCAAGACCCGCTCGACTCGTTCGATGTCGGCCAGGTCCACTCCGAGGCCAAGGATTCTCATAAGCGGCAGCCTACGTAGCCGGCTACTCCACAGTCACCGTCTTGGCCAGGTTGCGCGGCTTATCGACGTCCATGCCCCGCGCCGTGGCGATGTGATAGGCCAGCAGTTGTAGCGGCACTACCGCGGTGACCGTGCACAAGAGATCCGGGCCGGCCGGAACCCTGATGACATGGTCGGCCACATTGCCGACGTCGTCGCCCTCCTCCGCGACGAGGACAATGGTCCCGCCGCGCGCCTTCATCTCTTCCATGTTGGAGAGCGTCTTGGTCCGAACATGGCTATCGGTAACGACGCCAACAACAACCACGCCCTCCTCGATGAGCGCGATCGGCCCGTGCTTCATCTCGCCGGCCGCGTATCCCTCGGCGCGGACGTAGGCAATCTCCTTCAGCTTGAGGGCCCCCTCCATCGCAACCGGGAAGTCTCCCGAACGACCCAGGAAGAAGTAGTCGCGGGTGTCGGTCCAATCGCGACTCAGCTTCTCGATGGCGTCCGAGGTCGACAACACCGACTCCACCTGATCGGGCAGTCGGAGCATCTCCGTCACCAGCACCTCGACAGCGCCGGGGTCGACTGCCCCTCGCACCTGTGCCAGATAGAGACCGAGTAATTGCATAGCCACCAGCTGGGTAGTGAACGTCTTCGTGGCGGCGACACCGATCTCGGGACCGGCCCTCGTGTATAGAACGGCATCCGCCTCACGGGCCAAGGCCGACTCAACAACGTTGGAAACGCCGATGACCAGCGATCCCTGTGCCCTGGCGTACCGGACTGCAGCGAGTGTGTCGATGGTCTCTCCCGACTGGCTGATCCCAATCACCAACGACCGGCTGTCGAGCACCGGGTCGCGATATCTGAACTCCGAGGCGATGTCGATCTCAACAGGCAGCCTTGCCCACCGCTCTATGGCGTACTTGGCCATCATCGCGGCGTGATATGACGTGCCGCAGGCCACGACAAACACCTTGTCGATGGCCCGAAGCATCCGGCCATCGATTTCGAGCTCGTCGAGCACCACCTGGCCAGTGGGGGAGACCCTGCCCGCGAGGGTGTCCGCGATTGCATGGGGCTGCTCGTAGATCTCCTTGAGCATGAAGGTGGGATAACCGTCCCTTTCGGCCGCCTCGAAGTTCCAATCCACCTTGTGCTGGACGGGCTCGATCGCGTTGCCTTCGAGGTCGGTCAAAGACACCGAGTCCGCTCTCAGTTCCACGACCCGGTCGTCGTCGACCACCACCATCTCCCTGGTGTGCTCGAGGAAGGCGGGGATGTCAGAAGCAAGGAAATTCTCCCCGTCTCCTCGACCTACCACCAGGGGCGACCCTCGCCTGGCGCCGACCAGCACATCCGGCTCCGAACGTCTCATCACGGCGAGAGCCAACGCGCCCTCGGCCTGATTCATCACCCGACGCACCGCTTCGGCAAGTGGCACGTCACCCATGTCCTCGATCATGTGAGCAACGACCTCGCTGTCGGTGTCACTTTCGAATTCGTGTCCGGCCCCGATCAGCTTCTCCTTGAGCACGGCCCAGTTCTCGATGATGCCGTTGTGGACCACGGCCACTCCGCGGTCGCAGTCGACGTGGGGATGGGCATTGCCACTGTTGGGAGCGCCGTGGGTGGCCCAACGGGTATGGCCGATGCCGGAGATGGCGTCGTCGAGCGACTCCTGGTCGATCAATAGGCGAAGGTCGGCGATCCGGCCCGCCCTCTTCAACACGCTCAAACTGTTGCCATGGTTCAGGGCGATACCTGCCGAGTCATAACCCCGGTACTCGAGATGAGCCAACCCCGGCACCAAGACATCAATCACCGGCCGTGGGCCGACGTATCCAACAATTCCACACATATGCGATCAGTTCCTCTCGTGTTGGGAGGGGAAGCCCCCTCCGTCTCCACCTCCCCCAACGGACAACGCCTGGGGAAGGAAGTGGGTAGATCGCGTGCGACAGACCGGTTCAGATCGGAACCGGCACCCTTCGCATGAGCTTCTGTGAACCGGGATCACTCCCGGGGTTTGCTCTCATACGTAACGACCGTGGTTGGCCGGGAAGGTATCCGCCGAATGTTTCGATGACCTTCCTCCTCGTCGCCTCGCAACCGTCAGACCTGGAGAGGATCTACATCCTCACCATGGGCCGTGCTGTGAGGCCAGGCGCTATCTCTTGTGACGCACGCTTCGTCTATTTCCTATCGATCATCCTTTCTAGGGAGGCTCGTGTCACCGTTGCCAGATGATCAGCGTACCTCCTGGCATCGTCTTCGGTAGGTGCTTCGACCATTATCCGCACAACGGGCTCGGTGCCCGAGGGCCTGACCAGGACTCTCCCCTCTTCGCCCAGCTCCTCTTCGACCTCCGAAACCGCTTCCCAAAGCTCGCCGGCCTCGGTGAGGTCGATCTGTCGCCCCACCTCTACGTTCTGAAGAACCTGGGGGTATTCAGTGATTGCCTCTGCCCGAAGCTCTCGCATCTCCTTGCCGGTCCCCGCCATGACATCGAGGATCTTCACCGCGGTAAGAAGGCCGTCGCCCGTCTGGCCTTGGTCGAGAAAGATGATGTGACCGCTCTGTTCGCCGCCAAGCAGGGCCTTCCTGGCCAACAGCTTCTCCATTACATAGCGGTCGCCCACCCTGGTCTCGACCAGCTCGATCTCGGCTTCGGCCATGGACTTCCGGAAACCGAGGTTGGACATGACGGTGGCGACTACGAGGTTCTTCCTCAGCTTCCCCTGGGCTTTGAGATGACGAGCGATGATCGCCATGATCACATCGCCATTGGCGACACGTCCGTCCTCATCGAGGGCTATGAGGCGGTCGGCGTCGCCGTCAAAGGCGAATCCGACCTTGCCCTCCGCAAGACCCGCCAGATACTCGGGGTGGGTCGCACCACAGCCCGCATTGATGTTGGTGCCATCGGGCTCGACCCCGAACCATTTGGCATCGGCTTGAAGACGCTCGAACAGCATTGGTGCGGCTTGATAAGCGGCGCCGTGAGCACAATCCCCTGCGATCTCGATCCCGCTCAGGTTGTACTTGGAGGCCTCGACCAGATGGTCAACGTAGACCTCCAGCGCATCGGACTTGAGGAATCGAGTTCCAATGGAAGGACCAATGGCCGTCTTTGACCCCGTTGAGCGAAGCCGATCCTCGATTTCCCGTTCGACTTCATCGGCAAGCTTGGTGCCGCGACCGGCGAGAAACTTGATCCCGTTGTCGTCGGCCGGGTTGTGTGACGCCGAGACGACGGCACCCATGGTTGCCCCGGATGTCGCCGTGAGATGACTGATTCCGCCGCTTGGAAGAACACCGACATCGACTGTGTCAATGCCGACGGCATTGAATCCGGCTTGAAGCGCCGAAGAAAGCATTGCGCCGGAGCGCCGGGTATCGCGCCCAATGAGAACCGGGCCGCCCCGAAGGTAGGACCCGGCTGCCCTGCCAATTGCGAGTGCCAACTCCGGCGTCAAGTCGGAGCCGGCGGCACCACGAACACCGTCGGTGCCAAATATCGGTTTGCCCTCGTCCAGGAGACGACGGAGATCGGACACTAGTGGCCTGCCACTAGCGCTTGGTGTACTGAGGAGCCTTCCGCGCCTTGCGGAGGCCATACTTCTTGCTCTCGACGACACGGGAGTCGCGCGTGAGGAGCCCGGCCTTCCTCAGGGTGGGGCGAAGTTCGGGATCGAGTGCGATGAGAGCCCGCGCTATCCCGAGGCGCAGAGCGTCGGCTTGACCCGTGGTACCGCCACCTTCGAGAGTGGCGTCGATGTCGTAACGACCCTGGGTGTCGGTGAGATTGAGCGGCTCCATGATCCTCATCCGCGAGGCCATGGTCGGAAAGTATTCCTCGAGGGGCCTCTTATTCAGAGTCATCTGGCCGGAGCCGTCATGAAAACGAACCCTGGCGACGGAAGCTTTGCGTCTACCAGTGGTCTGGACGAGTGGCTTCGCCATCAGAGTTCCACCTTTCGGATGTTGAATTCGAGAGTCTCCGGCTTCTGAGCAGCGTGCGGATGATCAGATCCGGCGTAGACCTTGAGCTTGCGGCCCATTTGGCGGCCGAGCTTGTTCTTGGGGAGCATGCCCTTCACGGCACGTTCGATGATGGCCTCGGGACGACGCTCGCGCAGAGAGTCGAAGGTTTCGGCCTTGATGCCGCCCGGATACCCGGAATGGCGATAGTAGATCTTGCTCTGGCTCTTGCCAGAGGTGACAGCCACCTTCTCGGCGTTGATGACAATAATGAAATCGCCGCCATCGACATGAGGCGCGTACGTGGGCTTGTGCTTGCCGCGGAGCCGGGTTGCCACCTCGGAAGCGAGACGGCCGAGCGGGAGGTCGGTCGCATCCACGACGTACCAACCGTGTTCTATGTCACCCGGTTTGGGCGAATATGTCTTGTTCATGGTCATGGGTTGTTCCTCGGACACATTGAAGATACCGGGGAGCGTTTTGGGAAACGGCTCCCGACGTGGGAGCGCCGCATATGCTATTCGCCGGCCGGTCGCTAGGCCAATCGCGATGATCACACCCGAAGACATACTTGAAGCCCGCTCCCGTTTTGAAGGACGAGTTACCACGACTCCTCTGATCCAGTCCCAGTCTTTCTCCAGATTGTCGGGACGCGAGGTGTATCTCAAGGCCGAGAACATGCAGCGGGCGGGCTCGTTCAAGATCAGAGGGGCCATGAACGTGGTCACTCGACTCGAGGGTCAGGCTGTGGTTGCAGCCTCAGCCGGCAACCACGGTCAGGGCGTTGCGCTCGCCGCAGCCTTCTCCGGATCACCCTGCACGGTTTTCATGCCGAAGGCGGCGCCAATCCCGAAGATCAAGGCGACCGAGGACTACGGGGCCATCGTCCGGCTCACCGGAAATTCACTGGCCGACGCGGTAGAGGCGGCTGTCGAATTCGCCGAGGAGACCGAATCCAGATTCGTCCATCCCTACGACGACCCTTTGATCGTCGCCGGACAGGGCACGCTCGGTCTCGAGATCGCCGAGCAGTTCCCCGAGGTCGGCACCGTGGTCATTCCGACCGGCGGAGGCGGACTCCTCGCTGGTACCTCGCTGGCCCTTCACTCGGTCAAGCCCGACGTCAAGGTGATCGGCGTGGAGATAGAGGCGGCGTCTGTGTATGCGGAGAGCCGTCGCCGGGGAGCGGTGGTTCGGGACTATCCCCGCGGCCTCCCGACCGTAGCCGACGGGATCGCAGTGACCGTCCCATCGGATCTCGTGTGGGAGATCACCCAAGACCATGTCGACGACATCTTGGTGGTCGACGATGACCAGACAATGGCAGCGTTGACTCTGATCCTCGAGCGGTCCAAGCTGATGGTGGAAGCGGCAGGGGCCGTCGGTGTGGCCGCCCTCCTGGAGAAGCTGATTCCCGACGACGCTCCCGACCCGATTTGTCTTGTCCTCTCCGGGGGCAACATCGATCTCATGGTCCTCGGAAAGGCCGTTCGTCACGGTCTCGAGGCCTCCGGGCGATTCGCCAAGTTCAAGGTGCTGGTGCCCGACCAACCGGGCCGTCTCCTCAAGGTCCTCGGCAAGATTGCCAAGGAGGGCGCCAACGTAGTCCAGGTGGAGCACCATAGGGAGGGGTTTGGCCTCCGTTTCGGGATGGTGGAGATTGAGATCTCGGTGGAGACTCGAGATGCCGACCACGCCGCCCGGATCGCGGCTGTGTTGAGCAAGTACATGACGACCTGATCGCCGGCCGTATTCCTAATACCCGACCTCCCAAAGGGTGAGCCCGTGTGGCGGAGCGACTGTGGCGACTGCGGAGCGATCCCTGGCGGCGAGCACACTCTCCGCGGCCTCGGCCTGAGAGAACCCCCGGCCGACGTCGTAGCAAAACCCGACAACCGATCGAACCATCTGCTGGCAGAAGGCGTTGGCCCGAATCCAGAACTCCAACTTTCCGTCTTTGAGATCGTTCCAAGCAGCCTCCTCGACGCGTCGCACATTCGTCTTGCCTTCGATGGCGCGACAGAAGGAACTGAAGTCGTGTTCGCCGATGATCGACGCGATTGCCGATCTCATCGCGGGAACATCCAGCTCCCGACCGACGTGCCAGACACGGTGGCGATCGAGAGGGTCGGCTGCTGATGACTGGTCGACGACGTAGCGATATCGTCGCCATTTTGCCGAGAATCTCGCGTCGAAATCGACGTCGACCTCGACAAGCTCCTTCACTGAGATCTCTGCGCCGACGATCCCGTTGAGCGACCGACGCAATCGACGGGGGTCGACTCCGTCGGCATCAAATGAGACGACCTGGCCCCTGGCATGGACCCCGGCGTCGGTCCGCCCGGCTACAGCCGTTTCAACAGCACCACCCAGAACCCTCTCGAGAGCGTCCTCCAACTCGCCCTGGATCGTTCTCAACCCCGGCTGGCGGGCGTACCCGCGGAACCCGGTGCCTTCGTAGGCCAGGTCGAGGCGGTAGCGGGACATCAGAACATGGCGCTGAACACGGCGAACGGCACCCCGAGGAGGGCCCGAAAGATCACCGCCAGGGCAAAGCCGATCAGAACCGACACCGCAGCGTCACGCGTCTGGAGATCGACCGCTTCACGGGTGGCAACAACCAGGACCACCAGATACCAGATGAGGCCGATGGTCCCCCCGAGCGACCCGATGGTCCCCCCGAGCGATCCCGTCATCTCGAGGAGCAGCGGTAGGACTGCCAGGCCGTGCAGGCCCAGCATCGTCTGGGGACGACCTGAACCACCAAACAGGCGAGTGGCCGCGAACCAGGTGGCGAAGCCCAGGATCAGCCAGGAAACCACCCCGGCAATGACGACCTGTAGCAGGCCGATCACCGAGAAGGCTCCGATCCCTCCTGGGAGGAGAAGGATGCCGGCGTAGGTTGCTGCCGCCACCGAGGAGACGAGAATCGCCGCGTCGGCAGCCGAGTCGCTGTCGAAAAAGGCCTCGGTGAATGGCTTGCGGTCGAGAAGGGCGGCGCGACCGGCCCGAGAAAACATCCTGCTCACGGTGCGGGGAGGGTAATCAGCGGCGGAGCCGAACCCTCTCGACCGAGTGATCGCGCGCCTTATCCAGAATGAGGGAGGCTCGATCCCGAGTTGGAAGAATATTCTCGACCAGGTTGATCTCGTTGACGCTGGTCCAGATTTCCGCCGCGACTTCGATCGCTTCCTCATCGGTCAGGTCGGCATAGCGCCGGAAATAGGCGTTGGGCTGGACAAAAGCCGTTTCCCGAAGTGTGAGAAACCTTTCGATATACCAGCCGCGCACGTCGTCAACATCGGCGTCTACGAAGATCGAGAAATCGAAGTAGTCAGATACGAAAGCGCCCGTCTCGCCGGCCTGAAGGACGTTGAGCCCCTCGATGATCAATATGTCCGGACGATTCACCATTCGTGCCTCACCTGGGACGATGTCATACGCAACGTGGGAGTACACAGGCACCTCCAGGTGCTCATCCCCACCCTTGGCCCGGGACACAAACTCCAGAAGGGCCTTGCGGTCATAACTCTCCGGGAACCCCTTCCGGTCAATCAGCCCCCGCTCAGCCAGGATTGCGTTTGGGTAGAGAAAGCTATCGGTAGTGACCAGCTCCACCCCCGGATGATGAGGCCATCGGGCAAGCAATTGTTGGAGAACACGGGAGATGGTCGACTTTCCCACCGCGACGGACCCGGCAACACCGATCACAAACGGGACGGGGCTAGGTGGTGTGCCCAGGAAGGTTTCGGTTACGGTCGCCAGTTGGTGACTCCCCTGGACGTGGAGGTTGAGCAGCCGGCTGAGCGGAAGGTAAGTGTGCTCCACCATGTCCACATCAAGCAGCACGTTGATACCCCTGATCTTCTCGATGTCCGCCCGGTCGAGCGTCAAGGGCGTGTTGGCGCGAAGCAGAGCCCATTCGGCACGGTCAAAATCGAGATAGCGGGGCTCGGTCATAGAACATCCAGGTTACCGCCGGCCGAAATCTCGGAGTCACCCGGCGTGGCGTGCGATACTTAACCCATGACCCGCCCGCAGGGAACGTCAACAGAATCCTCACTCTCGTGCCGATAACTCACCGATGAGTGGCTTCACCGCGGCCTTGAAGGTGAAGGGCGACACCGAACCTCTTCAGGCCCGGCTGGAAGTGGAGAACGGTCGTCTGATCATCAGCGCTGCGAACCAGAGCATTGGTGATTGGAATTTGGAGGATCTCGACATCGGACGGACGCCAGAAGGGTTCCGTTTCGAGGTCGAAGGCGAAGAACTGTTGCTAGAGGTATCCGATCCCCTCGCCTTCGAGGAAGCGATAGGAACCAACGACCGAAAAGCAGCCAAGAATCGGACCGGACGATTCAAGGGAAAAAGCCGCAAATCCACCAAACAGACGAGTACCAAGGACAAGACCAGACCGGACGGTCGATCCACAAGACAGACAAGTACTCCAGCCAAGAGCAGGCCGGACGGTCAAGCCACGAAACAGACAACCACTCAAACCGAAAGTACAACCGATGGTCGAGCTAAACGCGCGTCGGCCGCGTTCCTGACTGCCCTCGACAAAGGACTCGACCGGGCTGAGAAGTCCTGGGGCTCTCTCTTGCCCGAATGGGTGTTTACTCGGGGAACGGCGGGTTTCTTCGCAGCAGGAATTCTAGTGATGCTCATACTCCCCGGCATCTTCTCGACAGTCCTTCTTATCGGTGGCTTCCTACTCCTAGTGCTCGGAGCAGTCGTCTATACCGATAGCACGCTTGCAGCCCGGATACTGCCGGGCAGGGCGACCGCCGCGCATGTCTTGATAGTTGGAGTGGGAATCCTCGTCTTCGGATTCGTACTGGCGCTTCTGGCGAACTAGGAGTGACTACACCAGTTCGATGATGGCCTCTTCGGTGCCGTCGCCGCGACGGGGCCCGAGCTTGGTGATACGGGTGTAACCGCCGGGACGATCCTCGTACCGGGGCGCAATCTCGTCGAACAATGCAACCACAGCATCGCGATTGGTGATCGTCTTCATCACGATCCTCTTCGAGTGCAGGTCACCTTTGCGAGCCTTGGTGATCAGCTTCTCCGCCAGCGGACGCACCGCCTTCGCCTTGGCGTGGGTGGTCGTCACCTTCTCGTAGATGAAGAGGTCACTCGCCAGGTTGGCCATGATCAGCTTGCTGTGGGACGGCGAACCCCCAAAGCGGGAGCCCTTCTTGGGGCGTGGCATCAGATTCCGCTGCCGGCTCCGCCGGAGCTGGCGTCGGCGAGGCTGAGACCCAGTTCATCCAGCTTGGCCGCCACCTCTTCGAGGCTCTTTTGGCCGAAGTTGGTGATGTTGAGGAGGTCATCCGAAGTCCTCTCAACCAGCTCACCGACGGTCTTGATCTGAGCGCGACGCAGACAGTTGCGGGGACGCTCCGACAGATCGAGAGCTTCGATGGGCAGTTCGAGGTCGGGCGATCCCGAGATCTCGGGCAAAATCTCCCCGAGCTCGAGACCCTGGCCTTCGCCGATATCGGCGAAGAGACCCATCAGCTCGCGCAGCGTCTTCCCTGCCGATGACACGGCCTCGCTAGGGTCGATGGCGCCGTTGGTCTCGATGTCGAGCACCAGACGATCGAAGTTGGTCATTTGGCCGACCTGGGTGTTCTCGACCTTGTAGGAGACCTTCCGGACCGGGGAGAAGATCGAGTCAACCGGAATGACACCGATGGTGGAGCTTCCACCCTTGTTGCCGTCGGCGGTGCGGTATCCGACACCTGGAGCGACTGTCATCTCCATCTCGAAACGGCCAGAGGCCGACAAAGTGGCGATGTGGGCGTCCGGGTTGACTATCTCAACGCCGGCGGGGAGTTTGAGATCTCCGGCCGTGACGTCTCCGGCACCCTTCGCCGACAGGTAGAGGATCTGGGGTTCGAAGTCATCCATGCGGAGGACGATCCGCTTGATGTTGAGGATGATGTCTACGACGTCCTCAACGACACCCTTGATGGTGGTGAACTCATGCTCGACACCTTCGATCTGGATCGAGGTGATGGCAGCTCCAGGGATGCGGGAAAGAAGGGTGCGACGCATGGTGTTCCCAAGCGTGTACCCGAAGCCCGGCTCGAGAGGCTCGACCACAACCTTCGACCTCGTTGGCGAGAGTGGTTCCTCTTCGATTTGGGGGCGCTGGACAATCAACAATTCGGTTACCTCACTTCGAGTAGAGCTCGACGATCAACTGTTCGTTGATGGCGGTGTCGATCTGATCCCTGCGGGGATGATCGCCAACCACCACCGTTCGCTCGCCGAGGTCGACGGAGAGCCAGGCCGGAGCCTCGCGTCCCTGGGTGTCGATGGCGTGCTGGATGACGATTGCGTCCCTGCTCTTTTCCTTGACATTCACTAGGTCGCCGGGCTTGACCTGATAGGACGGAATGTCCACCTTCTTGCCATTGACCTGGAAATGACCGTGATTCACGAGCTGGCGGGCCTGGGGACGGGTGGCGGCGAGGCCAGCACGCCAGACAACATTGTCGAGACGCTGCTCGAGGAGCTCCAGCAGGGTGTCACCGGTGATCCCGGGGCGCCGCGCGGCTTCCCGGTAGTAGCGGCGGAACTGCTTCTCGAGGACGCCGTACATCGTGCGCAATTTCTGCTTCTCGCGCAGTTGGATCATGTAGTCGCTCTCGCGGATCCGCCCGCGGCCGTGCTCGCCAGGGGGATAAGGGCGACGATCGACGGGGCACCTCTTTGACTGGCACAGAGGTGTGCGTGCCCGACGGCACGCCTTGTGACGGGGCCCTGTGTAACGAGCCATGTCAGCCTCTCCGACGCTTCTTGGGGCGGCAGCCGTTGTGCGGGATGGGAGTCACGTCACGAATCCAGGTGACTTCCAAACCCATGTTCTGCAAGGTCCGGACCGCAGTGTCGCGACCGGATCCGGTGCCGCTCACGATGACGTCGATCTTTCGGATCCCGTGCTCGCCGGCCCTGCGGGCCGCCTCTTCGGCCGCTACCTGCGCGGCGTAAGGAGTCGACTTCCGCGAGCCCTTGTAGCCAACCGACCCGCCTGACGTCCACGCAACCGTGGCTCCGGTCTGATCGGTGATATTGATGATCGTGTTGTTGAAACTTGCCTTGATATGGGCCTGGCCGTGCGAGATGTTCTTTCGCTCGCGGCGACGTACCCGCTTTGTGCTTGGCTGATTTGTGCTTGGCTGATTTGTGCTTGGCTGATTTGCCACTGGTTTACCTACTTTGTGACCTTCTTCTTGCCGGCAATGGCAACGCGACGGCCCTTGCGGGTGCGGGCGTTGGTGTGGGTGCGCTGACCCCTAACAGGCAGGCCGCGACGGTGGCGAATGCCCTGATAGCTGCCGATCTCGATCTTTCGCTTGATGTTCTGCTGGACTTCCCGTCGGAGGTCACCTTCAACCTCATAGTTCGCCTCGATGAAACGCCGAATCTTGGACACCTCGTCGTCGGTCAACTGACGAACACGGGTATCCATGTCGACGCCCGTTTCGGCGCAGATCTGGTGGGATCGGGTCAGCCCGATACCGTAGATGTAAGTGAGACCCACCTCGAGTCTCTTGTCTCTGGGGAGGTCTACTCCTGCGATACGAGCCATATCAACTAGTCGCCTCTCAGCCTTGACGCTGCTTGTGACGGGGGTTGCTACAGATCACCCAGACGCGGCCACGACGCCGAATGATCCGACAGTTTTCACACATTCTCTTGGTAGAAGGCCTTACCTTCATCATCAACTCCAAAACCTCAAACTCGCGCCGCCATTCGTCGGCTACCGACCCGTGTCGGTACGTGCGCGAGCGCTACCAGGCCAGCGTCAATCTCAACCATGAACTGGGTTCGGGTGGTTGGGACTGGTGCCGCAGCACACTGCCCTGGACCGGATGCCATCGATCCAGACCCACATCGGTCCTGGAAAGACCCACGAATGCTACCCAAGAGCCGAACTCTCCTCAAATTGAACCGCCAACGGCTCAGAACCGGCAGTGAACACCTGGGTTCCGTCAGGAGTAACGCAGACGGTGTGCTCCCAATGGGCCGAAAGCGAACCGTCCTCGGTGCGAACGGTCCAATTGTCCGGGTCGACTCTGGTGTGCCTGGCGCCCATGTTGAACATCGGCTCTATGCATAGGGCGATGCCCGTGCGGAGTCTCATGCCCTTGCCCCTTTTCCCATAGTTGGGCACCTGAGGCTCCTCGTGCATCTCGCGGCCAATGCCGTGACCTACGTACTCCTCAACGACGCCATATCCGTTGGCGGTGCCGACTTCGTGCACCGCGGCTCCAATGCTTTCCAGCCGTGCACCCTTGCGAACCTCGCGGACACCCGCCCACATTGCCTCTTCGGTGACATCGATCAGATGCTGCGCTTCAGGAGTCACCTGCCCGATCGCCATGGTGAAGGCGGCGTCCCCGTGGAAGCCCTCAAAGACGGCCCCGGCGTCCACAGAAAGGATGTCCCCCTCTCGAAGGGCGTAGTCGGAGGGGATCCCGTGAACGATCACATCGTTTGGTGACAGGCAGATGTTGGCCGGGTATCCCTGGTAGCCAAGAAATGACGAGGTGCAGTTGTTTCCCTCGATCACTTTCGCCGCGATGTCATCGAGGGTCGACAGCGATACCCCCGGCCCGGCCGCCTCGCGCACCGCGACATGAACCTCGAACACGGTCGCGCCGGCTCTCTGCATCTTGGCGAACTCTCGCTTGCTCTTGATCGTGATCACGATCGAGCCCGGGGCTCGGCCGAATCCTTGGCATCCCGTACCTGGCCTAGAGAATCGAGTATCCGATTCGTCACATCGTTCAGCTCGCCTAGCCCGTTGACACGAGAGACAACGCCGCGCTCTCCGTAAATGTCGAGCAGTGGAGCGGTCTGGCTCTGATAGACGTCAAACCTGTTGCGGATGGTGTCCTCAGAATCGTCGGCGCGGCCCCGAGCCAGCAGGCGACTGGTCAACTCGTCGACATCGACGTCGAACACGATGACGGCGTCGAGACCGTCCGTCCCGATGAGGCCATCGAGGGCCTCGACCTGGACGAGAGTCCTCGGGAAACCGTCGAGAATGAACCCCCCGTCTGCGTCCGGCTCGGCGATTCGCTCGGCCAGCATCGCCACCGTGATCTCGTCAGGAACGTAATCGCCGGCTTTCATGATGACATCGACTCTCCTGCCCAGCTCGGTGCCGTTAGACGCGTGTTGGCGGAACATGTCGCCGGTGGATATGTGAGGGATGCCCAACCGATCGGCCACACGGCCGGCCTGGGTTCCCTTACCGGCCCCCGGGGGACCAATGAAGAGCAGGTTCATCTTGATTGCCGGCCGACTTTGCCAGATTGCCTCCAACCGCCGGCTGCGATAGCAATGCTGGGGACAACCTCAGGCTTAGTTGAAGTCGGGGGGCTTGCCGCCGGGCAAACAGACGCCGGTCGGCCGGAGCTGCCGTCACGTGACAAGATCCGGACACACATCAGGGGTTGCCCCCCTCCCCGGCTTCGCCGGTACTCCCCCCAACGGTCACGCGGCTCCCTTCCCAAGGGGTGGAGGGGCGACCGGCAATCATCAAGTGAGAATTCCCTCGTAATTCCTCATGGTGAGCTGGCTCTCGATCTGCTTCATCGTCTCCAGGGCGACTCCGACCACGATCAGGATCGAGACGCCGGAGAATGCAATCGAGATGTTCCAGATGGCCCCGGCCACCGCCGGTAGGACGGCTATCAAGCCGAGGAAGATCGAACCCGGAAGGGTGATCCGGTTGAGGATGAAAGCGAGATGCTTGGCAGTCTGACGACCGGGACGCACTCCTGGGACGAATCCGCCCTGACGCTGAATCATCTCGGCCTGTTTCTCGGGGTCAAACTGAATCGCGGTATAGAAGTAGGTGAAGAAGATGATCAGGCTGAACAGGATCAAGATATACCACCAGCTCACCCCGCCTGTCCCGCCGCCCAGGTTCAGATCGATCCAGGTGTAAACCCGTTGGATCCACGCGGCATCCGAAGGGATGGCAGTGATCAGCAGCGAGGGAATCAGCAGAACCGAGGTGGCAAAGATGACCGGGATGACACCAGCCGTGTTGACTTTGAGCGGAATGTAGGTCGACTGGCCGCCCATCACCCTGCGACCACGCACCCGCTTGGCGAACTGGATCGGGATTCGCCGCTGGCCCTGGTCGACGAAGATGATGGCGACGATCATCAACAGGAATATCGCGACGATCACGAAGAACCTGATGGGCAGGTTGGCTGCAATGGTCTGCGCCCAGATCTGACCGAAGATAAAGGGGAACTGGCTCAGGATCGACACAAAGATTATGAGCGACATTCCGTTGCCAACGCCTCGCTGTGTGATCAGCTCGCCCAACCACATGACCATCGCCGTGCCGGCGGTCATGGTCAGGACTACGAGAAGGACCCGCCCCGGCGTGTAGTTCGGAATCAGGTCGATGCCGTTGGTGAAACGACCGGAGTGGAACAAGAAGGTGAAGCCGGTCGACTGGATGAGTGCCAGGACCACCGTCATGTAGCGGGTCCACTGCGTGATCACCTTTTGCCCCGACTCGCCCTCCTCTTGGAGCGCCTGAAGACGAGGGATCACCACAGTCAGCAACTGCATGATGATCGAGGCGGTGATGTAGGGGATGATCCCCAGGGCAAACACCGAGAACGCTTCCAGGGCTCCACCAGAGAACAAGTTCAGAAGACCGAAGATGCCACCAGCCTGCTGCTGAGTCTGGAAGGTTTTGACGGCCTCGAGGTCGATGCCCGGCACCGGGATGGTGGCGCCGAGTCGGTAGACCCCGAACATCGCCAGGGTAAAGAAAATCTTCCCCCGGAGATCCGGGATCTTGAACATGTTGCGGTAGATGGAGAGCATTGGGTTTCGGGTTTACCTTGTTGGTGGTGGGTGGAGTCTGGCGGCCGGTGGCAGATGCCTGGATAGAGCCATTTTGGTACTAGCTACCTACTAACTGTTACTTCCGGTTCAGTCGAGTATCTCGACCGAACCTCCTGCCTGTTCGATCTTTGCCTTGGCCGATGCGCTGAAGGCGTGCGCCTTCACGGTCAGCGACTTGCCTACGTCGCCCTCGGCGAGAACCTTCACCCGGCCCTTGTGCCGGATCAGGCCGCGATCACGAAGCGTCTCGGGACTCACCTCACTGCCGGTATCAAAAGCGTCGAGCGCGGCAAGGTTGACGATTGCGAATTCTTCCCGGTTCGGGTTCGTGAACCCGGGCAGCTTAGGGATGCGCACCACGAGAGGCGTCTGGCCCCCCTCGAAACCGGGGCGAAGGCTGCTACGAGCCTTGAGACCCTTGGTACCGCGTCCGGCGGTCTTTCCTCTGCGACCGCCCTCGCCTCGACCAACTCGGATCTTTTTCTTCTTCGATCCGGGAGCCGGCTTGAGATGGTGCAGTTTCAGCTGGTTTTTTTCACTCATTGTCTGGTTCAAACCTCCTCGATCTCAACAAGATGCCGGACCCTGGCGAGCATCCCGCGAAGGCTCGGGCTGTCGATGTGCTCTCTGGTCTGGTTGAGCTTGCGGAGACCAAGCGATTCGACCGTGGCACGGGTCTTCGGCTTCTCGCCGATCACCGATCGTCTCAAAGTCACTTTCAAAATCTTTTCAGCCATGGTCACCTCACTCGCTATGGGCGCGAAGAGACTCGGTCGATCGGTATGCGGCCAATAGACCCGGGGGAATGATGTCTTCCGCCCGCTTGCCGCGCAGCTTGGCCACCTCGTCGGGGCGACGTTGCTCGGTCAGAGCGTTCATCGCCGCCCTCGCCACATTGAGGTGGGTAGGCGAGCCGAGCGACTTGGCAAGGGCGTCCTTGATACCGGCGGCCTCGAGGATCTGACGGACCGCACCGCCGGCGATGACGCCGGTACCGGGAGCAGCCGGCTTGATGAGAACCTTGGAGGCGCCATGAACGCCGGTGTGCTGATGAACGATCGTCTGCCCGGCCATCGGGATGGCAACCATGGATCGGCGAGCCGCTTCCATACCCTTCTGGATGGCCGCGGGCACTTCCTTTGCCTTGCCATAACCGATACCGACCCGACCATTGCCGTCACCAACGACAACCAGGGCGGTGAAGCTAAAGCGACGTCCACCCTTGACGACCTTGGCGACCCGGTTGATCTGGACGACGCGCTCGTCGTACTGGCTCTGTTCTTGGTTTGATCTATGTTGGCGAGAACCCTGTTGGCGGGCCATGTTCAGAACTCCAATCCGGATTCGCGGGCGGCGTCGGCCAGAGCCTTGACCTTGCCGTGATACTTGTAGCCCCCACGGTCGAAGATGACGGCTTCGACCCCGGCATTCTTGGCACGAACACCAACCAGCTCGCCAACCTTGGCGGCAGTCTCCTTGTTGAGGTTACTGCCACGAAGATCGGCTTCCTGGGACGAGGCGGCGGCAACGGTGCGACCGGCGGTGTCGTCGATTACCTGAGCGTAGATGTAACGGTTGCTCCGAAACACCGAGAGACGGGGGCGACTCTCCGTGCCACGAACGCGCTTGCGCACCCTCCTGTGGCGACGTGCCCGAGCATCCTTCCTTGAACCCTTCATGCCTTACCTGCCTTTCCGGCCTTGCGTCTGACGTACTCGCCGGCGTACCGGATGCCCTTGCCCTTGTACGGCTCGGGAGGACGGACCTTGCGGACATTGGCGGCCACCTGGCCGACCTGCTCCTTGTCGATGCCTGAGACGATGACCTTGGTCGGCTCGGGAACCTCGAATGTGATCCCCTCGGGCGCATGCACCATCACGGAGTGGCTGAAACCAACCAGCAGCTCGATGTCCCTGCCTTTGAGGGTGGCGCGATAACCGATACCCTGGATCTCGAGCTCTTTCTTGAAGCCATCAGTGACCCCCTCGACCATGTTGGCGAGGAGAGCCCGGCTCAGGCCATGAAGGGCCTTGGACTCGCGAGTGTCGTCGAAACGGGTGACGGTCACCACACCATCCTCCATCTCGAACGAAACCCGATCGTTGAACTGCCTGGAGAGCTCACCCTTGGAGCCCTTGACCGTCACGGAGACACCGTCGATGACGACATCGACACCCGAAGGCAGGGTGATCGGCGCCTTTCCAATACGACTCATGTCACCACACCTCGCAAACAACCTCGCCGCCGAGCCGGCGACGACGCGCTTCGCGATCGGGGAGAAGTCCCCTACTGGTGGAAACCACGGCGACACCAATGCCATCCTGGACCCGGGGAATGTCAGCGGCGCCGCGGTAGACGCGGTGACCAGGCTTCGACACCCGCTTGATCCCCACAATGGCAGGAGCCCGTTTGGCTCCGTAGCGAAGGACCAGCTCCAGCTCGTGACGATGACCGTCCTCTTTGACATCGAACCGGTCTATGAAACCCTCTTCTACGAGGATTCTCGCTATGCCCACCTTCATCTTGGAAGACGGCATGGAGACACGCTCATGACCCACCGCAACCGCGTTGCGAATCCTCGTCAGCATGTCTGCGATGGGATCTGTAACGACTGTCACCATGAGGCCTTTCTGACACCGGGCAACTCGCCCTTTGAGGCCAATTCACGAACGCAGATTCGGCACATGCCAAAGTCGCGCAGATAGGCGCGGGATCGACCGCACCGTTGGCAGCGGTTGTAGGCACGCACCTTGAACTTCGGTTCGCGTTTGGCCTTTGCAATTAGAGACTTCTTAGCCATTCATTTCCTCCTGGTGATATGGCGTTCGGTAGCAGACTGCGCTGATAACTGAGCATCGCATCGCCTAAACCCCGGCCTCGACCTTGCGGAACGGGAAACCGAACGCATCGAGCAATGCCTTGGCTTGCTCGTCGTTGGGGGCGGTCGTGCAGATGGTGATGTCCATTCCGCGGGTTGTCGTGACGTTGTCGAAATCGATCTCCGGGAAGATCAGCTGCTCCGAAGCACCAAGGCTGTAGTTGCCCCGACCATCGAAGGCCTTGGGGCTGAGCCCTCGAAAGTCACGGACTCGGGGAATGGCGACCGCGAGAAGCCGGTCAAAGAACTCCCACATGCGAGCACCGCGCAGAGTCACCGAGACGCCGACCGGCGTGCCTTCACGAAGCTTGAAGTTGGCGATCGACTTCCGGGCCCTATTGACACGAGGCTTCTGCCCGGTGATCAGGCTCAACTCGTCTACCGCCTGCTCAACCGCCTTCTTGTCCTGGATGGCCTCGCCGATCCCCATGTTGAGGACGATCTTGTCCAGCACCGGGATCTCCATGACGTTTTCGAGGCCAAGATCCTTCTGAAGCTGGGGAGCGATCTCGTCGCGGTATCTGGCCTGCAATCGGGGAAGGCTCACAGGTCACCCCCACACTTGACACATACACGGTGCTTTCCACCGTCGTCATCGAATCGGTGACCGATCCGAGTAGGTCCGCACTCGTCACAGACGATCATCACGTTGGACGCATCGATCGGCATGTCCTTGTCGATGATGCCGCCCTGCATGGTCCGACCGGTGGGCTTGGTGTGTCGCTTGGCGGTGTTGACCCCCTCCACGAGGATCTTTCCCTTGGCGGGAAGGACACGGCTGATCTTCGATTCCTTGCCGGTGTCCTTGCCGGAAATGACCATCACCTTGTCGCCACTCTTCAATTTCATCACAAAACCTCCGGTGCCAGTGACACGATCCGCATGAATCTCCGGTCACGTAGCTCCCTCGCCACCGGCCCGAAGATGCGCGTTCCGCGTGGCTGCTGGTTGGGCTCGATGATCACACAGGCGTTGTCGTCGAAACGGATGTAGGTGCCGTCCTGTCGTCTGGACTCTTTCTTGGTCCTGACCACGACGGCCCTGACCACTTCGCCCTTCTTGACAGCACCACCGGGGGTCGCCTCTTTGACGGTCGCGACGATGACGTCACCAACGGCCGCATAGCGGCGGCCCGAGCCACCGAGGACGCGAATGCAGAGCACCTCGCGCGCACCGGTGTTGTCCGCCACCTTGAGTCGGGACTCCTGTTGGATCATCTGGCACGCTCGACGATCTCAACGACACGCCAGCGCTTCTGCTTCGACAGCGGGCGGGTCTCCATGATGCGGACGGTGTCGCCCGTGCGAGCATCGTTTTCTTCATCATGGGCGTGGTGCTTCGTGCTGGTGCGAAGAATCTTGTCGTAACGAGGATGCCGGGACGTCGACGAGACCTCAACGGTCACCGTCTTGTCGCGGCTGTCCGAGGTCACAACGCCGACGCGCACTTTGCGACGGTTTCGGGTTTGGTTGTCAGCCATCAGGCACTCTCCATCGTGTCTTCAGTCGCACCGACGTCAGCCGGGATGGCTGAAGACGCGCGTTCTCGCTCTCCCATCACGGTCAGCATGCGGGCGATTTCTCTCTTGACCGCCTTGATCCGGGCGGTGTTGTGGAGCTGGTTCGTCGCCACCTGAAAACGAAGGTTGAACTTCTCGTTCTTCGCCTCCTTCAGGCTCTCGACTAGCTCTTCGTTGGTCAGTTCGCGAAGGTCAGACATGCTCATGAGTCCTCCCTTGTCACAAAGCGGGTTTTGATCGGCAGCTTGTGACCTGCCTTTCTCATGGCCTCGCGGGCAAGATCCTCCGGAACACCGGCGAGCTCGAACATCACGCGACCCGGCTTCACCACAGCAACCCAAAACTCAGGGTTCCCCTTGCCGGAGCCCATACGAGTCTCAGCAGGCTTCTGTGTGACCGGCTTGTCCGGGAATATGGTGATCCACACTTTTCCGCCACGCTTGACGGCACGGGTGATGGCGATACGAGCCGATTCGATCTGACGGGCTGTGATCCAGGCCTCCTCGAGGGCCTGGAGCCCGTACTCACCGAAATGAACCCGGGTTCCGCCCTTGGCGACACCGGACCTGCGGCCGCGGTGCACCTTGCGGTGCTTGGTCCTCTTGGGCATCAACATGTTGTGGCCCATCTCATAGGTAGCTCCGTCGTCTCTCCGGCCCTCTACGCTGCCGCGGCGCGTCGTCGGTAGTAGGTACCGGGTAGTAATCAGGAATGCTCATTCCTCCTCCGAGCTGACATGGGCGTCGGACTCGGTTGCAGCCCTGTCTTCCTGCTCTGCGGAGGCACCGGCCGACGCTTCGTCGGTCGAGGGGGCCGGCGCTTCGTCGGTCGAGGGGGCCGGCGCTTCGTCGGTCGAGGGGGCCGGCGCTTCGTCGGTCGAGGGGGCCGGCGCTTCGTCGGTCGAGGGGGCCGGCGCGGTCTCCTCGGCTGCCTCGCTGGTCGTGACAGTGGCCTCCCGATCATCCACTGAACTGTCCTGACGGGCGCTTTCATACTCGAGTTCGGCCTCGGCCGCGGTGGGACGACGCCCTCCGCCTGCCTCGATCAGCTTGCGGCCCTCCTTCTTGCCACCACCGGCCTCGATGAGGCGCTTACCACCACCGGCTTCGATGAGACGCGGCTTTTGGTCGCTCCCGGCGGCTTCTTCGGCCCGGGATTTGATGCTCTTGCGGGTGCGGCGAGCGGGACCGCCGGTAGCCAGATCGGCCTCAGCTGCGATCCGATCACCGGAGATGCCACCTCGGCGGACCACCTCTCCCCGGTAAACCCACACCTTGACGCCAATGGTGCCAACATTGGTGTGAGCCGTCGCGGTTCCGTAGTCGATGTCGGCGCGCAATGTGTGAAGGGGCACGCGACCCTCTCGGTACCACTCACGCCGACCCATGTCTGAGCCACCGAGACGGCCCTTGCACTCGACGCGAACGCCTTCGGCGCCAGCCTTCATAGCGGAGGCAATGGCGCGCTTCATGGCACGACGGAAGGCAATGCGGTTCTCGAGCTGGTCGGCAATGCCACGAGCGAGCAGAGCCGAATCGAGATCCGGATCCTTGACTTCGATGATGTTGAGCTTGACCCGGCGCTCCGTCAGCTCTTCGAGGGCGGCTCGGAGACGCTCGGCCTCGGAGCCTTTGCGCCCGATGACTACGCCAGGACGGGCCGTGTGGATGTCCACGATGAGACGATCGCGGGTCCGCTCGATCTCGATCCTCGACACCGCGCCACGGACAAGCTCGCCTCTCAGATAATCGCGGATTCTCCAGTCTTCGTTGACGAAGGCGACGTAATCCTTGGTCGAGAACCATCTCGACTTCCAGTCGGTGGCAATGCCAAGCCGGAACGAATAGGGGTGTACTTTTTGACCCATCAGTTCACCTCCTCGTTCATGTCCGACACCACGATGGTGATGTGGCTCGTGCGTTTGTTGATTCGTGACGCCCGCCCACGGGCACGGGGCCGAAACCGCTTGAGAGTCGGTCCTTCATCGGCAAAGGCCTCCGCAATTATCAGCTCCTCTGCATCGAGGGCGTGGTTGTGCTCGGCATTGGCCACTGCGGACCTCAACACCTTGTTGATCGGGTCGGTGGCACCGCGCTGAGTGAGGCGCAGGACGTGCTCGGCCTCATGAACGGGAAGACCCCGGACCAGATCGAGAACACGCCGCACCTTGTAGGGCGACTGCCGGACGTATCTTGCTTGGGCTTTGACTCTCATCGCTTTTTCGCAGCTCTCTCCGCGTGGCCGCGGAAGGTGCGGGTGGGTGCGAACTCACCCAACTTGTGGCCGACCATCGACTCGGTGATGTAGACGGGAACGTGCTTGCGACCGTCGTGAACGGCAATCGTGTGGCCGATCATCTCCGGGATGATGGTGGAACGACGCGACCATGTCCTGATCACACGCTTGGCGCCCGAGCTGTTCAACTCGTCGACTTTCGCGGCAAGGTGCTCGTCGACGAAGGGGCCCTTCTTGAGGCTTCTTGCCATTATCTCCGACCCTTCTTCGTGCGGCGACGCACCCCAGAAGCGCAGCTTCTGCCACGCGCCGGCGTGTGACATTGATAGGTATTGCTCATCAGCGCCTGCCCTTCTTCGTGCGCCGTCGCACGATGTACTTGTTTGAGGCCTTTTTCTTGCTTCGGGTTCGCTTCTCGGGCTTGCCCCAGGGGCTGACCGGGTGGCGACCACCCGACGACTTACCCTCGCCGCCACCAAGGGGGTGGTCGACCGGGTTCATCGCCACGCCGCGAGTCTGGGGGCGAACGCCCTTCCAGCGGCTGCGACCTGCTTTGCCAAGCTTGATCAGTTCGGCTTCGGTATTGCCGACCTGGCCGATCGTGGCTCGGCAATCCATCGGGACCTGACGCATCTCGCCCGAGGGGAGACGCAGCAGGGCCAGCTTGCCCTCTTTGGACATGAGCTGAACTGCGGAGCCGGCGGAACGCCCCAGCTTGGCTCCCCCGCCGGGACGCATCTCGACGGCATGAACGATGGTTCCTGCCGGGATGTTCCTCAAGGGAAGAGCATTTCCGGGGCGAATCTCAGCGCCCGACCCCGACTCCAGGCGATCGTCCACCTTCACCCCGACCGGAGCAAGGATGTAGCGCTTCTCGCCGTCGAGATAGTTGAGGAGGGCAATGCGGGCGTTGCGGTTGGGGTCGTACTCGATGCTCGCGACCCGTGCCGGCACCCCGTCCTTGTCACGCCGGAAGTCGATGATCCGATACCGCTGCTTGTGCCCACCACCGCGATGGCGGGAGGTGATGCGGCCATACGTGTTGCGACCGCCGGTCTTGCCCTTCTTGGCGATGAGTGACTTCTCCGGCTTGTCCGTTGTGATCTCGGCAAAGTCCGAGACAGTCTGGAACCGGCGGCCCGGAGAAGTTGGTTTGCGCTTCCTGACAACCATTCTCAGACTCCGAACACGTCGATTGAGTTGCCTTCGGCAAGCGTCACGACGGCGCGTTTGGTGTGTTTGCGTCGCCCGACGGTGAAGCCCTGTCGCTTCTGCTTGCCCTTACGATTCATGGTGTTGACCCGCACCACCCTCACCTCGAAGAGAGCCTCGACGGCGTCCCGGATCTCACCCTTGTTGGAGCGGGGATCGACCTCGAAGGTGTAGGTGTTGTTGAACTCGATGAGGTTGTATGACTTCTCCGAGACGATGGGAGCCAGAATCACGTCAGTTGCGTCCCTCATCAGGACTCACCTCCATCTTCTGTGACCAAGTCAGAGGCACGAACTCCGACAGAGTCGGAGGCGTCTTTACCTCCGACAGAGTCGGAGGCGTCTTTACCTCCGACAGAGTCGGAGGCGTCGTCTTTCACAAAGTCCCGTTCGCTGACCTCGTAGGTGCTCGATTGGCCAACCGAGCCCACGGTGTGAGAGGTGAAAATCACCTGGTCTGCCCAAAGAACGTCATAGGGGGTGAGTTGGCCCGGCTCCGCCAGGATGACTTCGGGAAGATTGCGGAATGAGCGGCCGGCGACACCGTCGATACTGCTCAGCACCACGAGTGTCTTGGTGCTTGCACCGACAGCTTTGGTGCTTGCACCGACAGCGTCGAGAAGCGAAACCGCTTGCTTGGTCTTCGGAGCGGCCCAGTCGAAGTCCTCGACCACCTTGACCGCTGATTCCGAGGCACGAGCCGACAGGGCGCTGCGCAAGGCAAGACGCTTCATCTTCTTTGGGGTCCGCTGTGTGTAGTCGCGTGGCTTGGGCCCGTGGGCGACACCGCCGCCGACCCAGTGGGGAGCACGGATCGAACCCTGGCGGGCACGGCCGAGACCCTTCTGACGCCATGGCTTACGACCACCACCGCGAACCTCAGACCGGGTCTTGGTCGAAGCCGAACCGGAGCGCTTGGCAGCCAATTGCGCAGTGATGACCTGATGAAGGACATCCATGTTGGGCTCGATGCCAAAAATGGCGGCATCGAGCTTCACGTCACCCAATGAGGTGCCGTCCGATGTGTAAAGGGGAGCCTTGATATCAGCCACCGGCCTTCACCGCCTCCCTGACCAAAACGATGGAGCCCTTGGGTCCGGGAACCGAGCCACCCAGCAGGAGCAGGTTGCGCTCGGCATCGACTCCGACGACATCGAGACTCAGCGTGGTCACACGCTCGCCACCCATCCGGCCGGCCATTCGCATTCCCTTGAAAACACGGGCCGGAGTGGCGCAGGCCCCAATCGAGCCGGGGGCACGATGGGTCTTGTGCACTCCGTGGGAGGCGTTCTGACCAGCGAAATTGTGCCGCTTCATCACACCCGCAAAGCCCTTGCCCTTGGAAACACCCGAGACATCGGCCTTCTGACCCTTCTTCAACACATCCGCGATGTTGATCTCCTGGCCAAGTTCGTATTCGGCGGTGTCTTCGACCCGCACCTCAATCAGATGCTTGGCCGGAGCCACGCCGGCCTTGGCGTAGTGGCCCGCGGCCGGTTTGTTGACGCTGCTCGGCTTGACCTCGCCGAAGGCGATCTGGATGGCCGAGTAGCCGTCGGTCTTGGTTGTCTTTATCTGGACAACGTGGCACGGCCCGGCCTTGATGACGGTGACCGGGATCGCCCGGGCCTCTTCATCGAAGACCTGGGTCATGCCCAGCTTCTGTCCAAGAATCGTCTTCACAGCTTGATCTCCACTTCCACTCCGGCAGGCAGCTCGAGACGCATCAGCGAGTCGACGGTCTTCGGGGTGGGCTCCAAGATGTCAATGAGACGCTTATGGATCCTCATCTCGAAATGCTCACGCGAGTCCTTGTCGACGTGGGGTCCACGAATGACGCAGTAGCGGTGGATCTCCGTCGGGAGTGGTATCGGGCCCTTGATTTTGGCCTCGGTCCGAAGCACCGTCTCGGTGATCTTCTTCGCAGACTCATCGATCACCCTGTGGTCGTAAGCCTTGAGTCGGATTCGAATCTTCTGCTCGTTGCTCATTTGGTGATCTTGGTGACTCGTCCGGCGCCGACGGTCCGGCCGCCCTCACGGATAGCAAACCTGAGACCCTCATCCATCGCGATCGGAGCGATCAGCTCCACCGACATTTCCGTGTTGTCACCGGG
>JACZUI010000059.1 GCA_022573225.1 Acidobacteriota bacterium | reverse complement strand
CGGTCGGTGACCAGCAAGATTGCGTAAGCCTGTATCCGAAGTCCCCATCTGCCCACCCCGACCACGTAATCGAACAGTCCACGCGGGTAACGCCCGGTGAAGAGGACCGCGAACCAGGCGATGAAGACCGCGAAGATCGCGCCGATGGCCAGGAACGCGAACACGATGTAGTGGGGGATCGCCAGCAGCCATTTCACCAACGGCAGCCAACGATTGAGGTCTTGTTCAACGTCGGGGTAGTCGATCTCGAGATGGACAGACTGCTCGTCAACCGTCGAGGGATACTGGTCAGTGAGCAGGACCAGGTAGGCACCGACCCGCATCGAGAAACGAGCCAACTCTCGTCCGAAGTCGAACCACCAGCGTGGATACCGCTCACGGAACACGATCATCAGCACCGTCGCAGCAAACAGCCCAGCGACAATCCCCCCGCCGCTGCTCGTGGCCTTAGACACCACTTTGCCGGTCTCCGTCACCACGGTTGTCACAGTCGAGTTCGAAGTTGCTGAAAGCAACGAAGCGATGATGGCGATCGGGATGATCCAGATCAGCCGGAAGAACGTCGAGAACCGGTCAAGCTTCTCGGGGTAGTCGATGTCTAGACGGGCGGGGTACGATTCGGCCTGCGTGACCACGGGATGCCTCCTTCGTTGTGGCAACAATTACGGGCCGCACACTAGGAGCCCGCTGAATAATTCATGTCACTCATCTCGACGACCAGATCATCGCCACTCGCGGTGTCCTCAACCCCGCCATTCCGCCCCAAGGAGTGGCGAAACCTCGTCCTTGCGAGTGACGCGCCTGGCCCGCCGATCTGAGCAACGGCATTAATCAGCAGACTCCTAGAGGCCAAGCCCTGATTGGCATGTGCGGTTCAAACCGCGGCTAGCTATTTACCTCGACGAACGCCAACACCCGGCTCCACGCGTCGGTCGACTCTCTCGCGAAGTCCTCGTACTTTCTATCGAAGAAGGAATGCGGGGCTCCCGGGTACACAACCACCTCGTTGGTCACGCCGGCATCATTCAGCGCCTCCTCAAACTCGTCGATTGCCTCCTGGGGGATGCTCGGGTCGTCACCACCCATCAGGGCCAGGACCGGACACGTCATGCCGCCGACACGGCCGATCACACCGCCGTCGTCGTCGCGGCCGGGTCGTCCATAGAAACCGACAACACCGGACAGTTGCAATCCGTTGGCGGCCTGGTGCCATGAGTTCGACCCTCCGAAGCAGAATCCGACGGTGAATACCGGGCGATCCGGGTTGCCGGCCCGGACCCGGTTGACAGCGGCGCTCACGTCGTCGCGTACTCCCTCGATGGTTGTGTCGTGGACATGCGGCCAGAAATCCCAGTCGTTGGAGCGCTCTCCGAGGCCGGCCGTACGGCCGAAGTAATCGATGGCGATGGCATCGTGGCCGGCCTGAGCAAACCGGGCGGCCAAGTCCTTGTAGAACTGGAACAACCCCCGTACGTCAGGCAGCACGACGATGGCCGCCCTCGATCTCTCCTCGTCGTAGGCCTCAAAAGCCATGAACTGGTTGCCGTCCCTCGCAGTCATGGTGAGATCGTGGGTGGTGATGGACCGGTCACCGGCAGCGATCGGCGGCTCAGAATCGTGATCGAAACACATGAAGCCACCGTAGCCCTCTTAACTCCCTGGAAGGCATGATCTTGGTATGCACGTAGCAACCATGCCGCGTCGGACGAGGTCGGGTAGGAATCATGGATGAACACGCTATTCGGTCAGCGGCGCGCCGTCCTCGGCCAACTCCTCGATCTGTTGTGCGAGGAACCGCCGGTCCGCTTCCGACGTCGCGAGGCGGGCGGCGCGTTCGAAGGCGGCCTTCGCTGCGTCTTGTTGTCCAAGCCGACGCAATGTTGTGCCGCGGGCTGCGTGCATCAGGTGATAGTTGTCGAGATCGGGTGCGATTGCGTCAAGCGCAGTGAGCGCAGCACCGGGACCCTCGATTTCGCCAATGGCGATCGCCCGATTGAGTGCAACCACGGGCGTGGGCATGACCGAGAACAGATGATCGTAGAGAGCGACGATCTGAGGCCAGTCGGTTGCCTCGAACGAGTCGGCCTCGCAGTGCACCGCTTGGATCGCGGACTGGAGTTGGAAAGGGCCCGGTTGATCGCGGCGAATGCAGGCGCGCACGATTGCATGTCCCTCTTCGATCATCGTGCGGTCCCACTTGGTCCGGTCCTGATCGCGCAGGAGCACGAGGGCTCCCGCGGCTGTGCGGGCCAGCACCCGAGACTCGCTGAGCAGCATCAATGCGAGCAGCCCTGCCGCTTCGGGCTCGTCTGGCATCAACTCGACCAGAGCGCGAGCGAGCCTAATTGCCTCGCTCCGCAGGGAGGCCCGCTCCGGATCGTCGAGCCCTGAGTTGTAGATGAGGTACACCACAGACAACACCGACCGGAGCCGGTCAGGTAGCTCGGCGTCTGCCGGCACTCGATAGGGGATCTTGGCGGCTTTGATCTTGTACTTGGCCCGTACCAGACGCTTCGCCATGGCCGACTCGCTCACCAGGAACGAGCGGGCCACCTCATCCACACTCAGGCCGCCCAGCAGTCGTAACGTCAAGGCCACCTGGTGCTCCGTTCGCAGCGCCGGATGGCAGCAGGTGAAGATCAGTCGGAGTTGGTCGTCACTCACGGGTCCGTCCTCTCCCGGATCCTCGGCGCCGACGCCTTGCGGCGTGCTTGCGACCGCACCGAGCTGTTCATGGAGCTCCCGGCCCCGGGTCGAGCGGCGGAGGTCATCGATTGCACGGTTTCGGGCGGTCGTAACGATCCACCCCGCCGGGTTGGGTGGGATGCCGTCGCTCCGCCACCGGTCACTTGCCACGATGAACGCTTCCTGGACGGCGTCTTCGGCAAGCGTGATGTCGCCGAAGACGCGGACCAGGGTCGCCACCGCTTGCCCGTACACGTCACGGAACACACGCTCAACACCGGTCGCTTCCCGATGGGCAGCGACGGCACGGGTCACGACCTCAGGCGCCCGGCATCTCGAAAAATGGGGTGACTTCGATCGGATGGCTGATTGCGTCCACGACCTTGCCCGCCCAGGCCAGCGCCGCATCGAGGTCGTCCGCGTTGATGATGTAAAACCCGGCGATGTGCTCTTTCGACTCAACGAACGGCCCGTCAGTCATGATCAGGTCGCCATCACTCGAGCGGACGACGGTCGCCGCGTCGGGGTCATGGAGTCGACCAGTGAAGACGAAGGCACCGCTCGCCTTCATCTCGGCTTCGAGGGCCGTGACCCGCTCCATGAATGTCTGCATCTCCTCGGGCGTCATCGACTGCTCGTGGACCTCCTGCTTCCCGTGGACCTCGCCTTCCACGGCGTAAGTGGACAACAGATACTGACTCATGAGTTCTCCTTGCTTTGATGCGGGCCGTTCCCGCCCTCACCCTCTCTACGAATGGGATCGGCCCAAGAGGACACCCCACGGCAAGAATAGTCCCGAGCGATTCTTGGCCCGAGACGTCGGCAGCGCCGTCATGGGACTACAACGCTGCGCCGAACACCCTGATCCAGAGCAAGTGCTAGCAGACCGCGATTGCACATATCGGCTGCGATGGCCTCTCAAATCCGCAGCACTCTTGGGGGTAACGAGGAGGCTGAGGGTGGTGCTACCGGCTAGCCATTGATCCGCGTCAGACGGATCAGCGGAAGTTCGCGTCCCGCGTTCTCCTGATACTCGGCGAACATCGGAATCTGAGCCGTGAGATCGTCCCAGAACACCTGACGCTGGTCAGGCGGGAGCACGGAGGCTTCAGCCTCGTAGAAATCGCTCTGCTTCCGCACCCATACCTTCGGACTAGCCACGAGATTCATATACCACTCCGGCTGGTCGGGGCGACCGGCGTTGGATCCGATGACGACCAAGGCATCGCCGTCGGGAAAAGACCCCAAGGGAACCCGCCTGATCTCGCCTGATTTCCTACCGGTCGTGTAGAGCAAGATCAGCCTGTCGCCCGCGGGGTGATTCACGTCCTCTCCGTCGGATTCCAGGTACTGCTGGATGTGTCCCTCGGAGTATGGGTTCGGATTGACCGTCGCGCGTTCCTCGATACTCATTTGATGTTCCTTCTAGAGGCGAACAGCAGTCCCAACCCAGCGTAACACTCCCCCATTCGGCCCCTCGCTGGTCTTACTCTCGACATCTCAGTCATCAGTGCCACTCCCCGGCTTCGACTCAGACCGTATGAGACATGAGGACCGCCCAGGAAGTCGCCGCCGGTGTGCCGAGGAAGTATGAACCGGGGCTTTGATTGACAGCACCTACCGCATGGATTTGTCGTTGCTCCGGCCGTCGTACGATCCAAAGATGGAACGGGTGGGGAGGCGAAGCTCAGCCGGAGATGACCAGCGTCCCAGTCATGTTCTCGTGGCCGAGCACTGTGCAAGTGATCTCGTAGGTTCCGGCCGGAGCTAAGAATTCGACCCGGCGCGAGGCTGAGGTCGGCAACTCGACCTCCACGTCAAGCTGCTCGATTACGAATGTGTGACGGACCGGGTCTTTGTTCTCAATGAACACGCCGACCTGCCCGGCTTCAGCGGTGAGCATGTCCGGCATCCACAGGATGTCCTTGCTCTCGACGAGTAGGTCGCCGCTCTGCGCCAAGTCGTCATCTTGGGCGACAGACAGCCCGACGCTGACGAGCGCAAGGACAACGAATACGCCCACCGGCACAAGGACAACGCGTCGCGCGAGACTCGCGTCCCACCGCCGGAGCGCTCCGACAGCCGCAACTATCACCGTGAGCCTTGCCAGCTCAGGGAGTAGCGCCGGCACGAAGCCGAGTGCAGACTCCGGATGGCCCAGATCGGACACCACGAACTGCACCCCACCGGCCAGCGTCGCGATTGAAACGACGATGGCCACCCAATACACGACCCTGCCAGGCCACAGGAGAGTTGCTGCCGCCAAGACGCCGTACAGCACGCCAAGGCCGACTGCGAACGGGAGAACCTCGCCGGCAAGAACGCTGACCAGCACCGCCCACAGAGCGACCGTCGCCGCTGCCGAGGCCAGCACCCTGTCCCATACTCCGGCACGCGCAGACGGAGAATCGTCGTTCCTCACCGTTCCAGCTCCTCCAGCACTCACCATGCCAGGGTACGGGCGCGGGCTGTCCCCTTCAACAGCGGTTCGAGTCGTCTCCGTAAGCCAGAGGGACGCCCTGAATACGTACGGGGATTCCTATCGGCGCGTCCCGGTGCGTACCCCAGCCGCTAACACGAAACACCGAAAAAAGAGGGAGCGGCAAACTTAGAGATGCTCGTCGCGTTTCTGCAGGCCAGACTCGATGTTCTCACCTAGCCTGACACCCATGGACATTGCGGGGCGAAACGCCCTGATCACCGGAGGAGCACACCGCGTCGGCAGGGCGCTGACCCTGGCATTGAGCGAGGCCGGCGCCGATGTGTTCATCCATTACAAGAGCTCGTCGGAGGCAGCCGAGGCTACGGCGGACGAAGCCAGGGCCGCCGGCCGAAAGGCCGCCACGGGTAGCGCCGACCTCGGTGACCCGGCGACAGGGGGGATTCTCATCGAGATGGCGACCGCTGCCCTGGGACCTATCTCAATCCTGGTCAACAGCGCTTCTGGCTTCCCGACGGACTCGCTGGAATCGATCCGAATCGAGGACTGGCACCGAGCTCATGACCTGACACTGGCAAGTCCGGTGTTCCTCACCCAGGCGTTCGCTGCGGCGCTTCCGAGCGACATGGAGGGTGCCGTCGTCAACATCACGGATGTGCACACCAAGACCCCGTACCGCAATCATTTCTCCTATACAGTGGCCAAGGGCGGCCTCGATACCTTCACTCGCGCCGCCGCCCTTGCCCTAGCTCCGCGGATCCGTGTGAATGCGGTGGCGCTCGGCCTGATCCTCCCCCCGGCGGGGAAAGATCAGGCGTATGTCGAAGCCCTCGCCGAGGGGCTACCCCTGGCGAAAGTCGGTGGCACCGATCCCGTCGTGTCGGCCACGATCGCCCTCATCCAAAACCCTTTCATTACGGGAGAGATCGTCCGGACCGACGGGGGCAGCCACCTCGTCAGCCCGCAGTAAGACGAAACGCAGGTTTCCACCTGCATGTGGGGCGGGTCGACGACCGGACGTTCGCTGATCTCCACCTGCCCACACCCCCGGCATCAGGGCTAACCTCGCCCGACAATGCCTGGTTTGGGCCGTATTCATATCGAGGACCTGAGCGTGATGGGCATCATCGGCATCAAGCCGGATGAGCGAGTGGTGCGCCAAGAGATCCTTGTCAACGCGACGTTGCACGTCGACACCAGACCGGCCGCAGCCAGCGACAACATCGCTGACGCGGCAAACTACCGGACAATCACCAAGGCCCTCATTAATCACATTGAGAGTGGCGAGCCTCGCCTCGTGGAGCGGCTCGTTGAGGAGCTGGCCGAGGTTGTGTTCGCGACCGACGCCAAAGTTCAGAAGGTCGAGATCCGGGTCGACAAGCCGGGTGCGCTGCGTCACGCTCGTTCCGTGGGAATCTCGATAACCCGTTCACGCGTTTGAGCAGACACATCCGCCGGAAGGCCCAAACGCCGTGACCAGCCAATCGGAGTTTGTCGAAGTCATCATCTCCGTCGGCTCGAACATCGAGAAGGAGCGGCACTTCCCCGAAGCCATCCGTCTTCTGCGGGGTCATCGCAACATCGAAGTCAAAGACGTCAGCCGGACCTATGAAAGCGAAGCGGTGGGCGGTCCCACAGACGCACCGCCGTTTTTCAACGCGGTCGTAGTGGCACGCACCGACCTAGGCCCCGAAGAGCTACGCAACGAGCTCCGAGAGATCGAGCGAGTGCTGGGCCGGGTGCGAACCAGCGATAAGAACGCGCCTCGAACCATCGACCTCGACGTCGCCTACTACGCCGACCTCGTAAAGGACTTCGGAGAGTGGGAAGTGCCCGACCCCCAGGCTGCGTCCGCAGCTCACATTGCCGTACCGCTGGCGGAGGTGGCCCCAGAATGGGTCGACCCCCGCACGGGGCAAACGGCGTTCGATGCCAAGGTGAGCCTCGATGGAGATGGCGATCTGATGCGGCCCGTCGCGGACATCTAGCTCAGCGCACCATAGGACCGCCCAGCTTGGCCGATTTCGATCCTGTCAGACGATGTTCATGAACTACACCTCGAGGCGCTGGCCCACTGAGTAGCTCGTGGAGATGCGGCGACCCGGAACGTGAACGAGTGTCATCGTTCTGAACTTGGTGCCGCTAGCGAATGTGGCGTGGCGGTTCGATGCTGTCGAGGAACTCATTGCGTGTCTTCTCGCTCTCGAGGAACGAACCCAGCAAGGCGGTGGTGCGCATGTGCGCGGTGGCTTTCTTAGCTCCCCGCATCGCCACGCAGAGGTGGGTGGCCTGCACGACCACGCCCACGCCCAAGGGATCGAGGAGGTCGTCGAGCAGCTCGGCGATCTGACGGGTCATCCTCTCCTGAATCTGTAGACGGCGAGCGAACGCGTCGACCACCCGGGGAATCTTGGATAGGCCGACTACCTTCTTGTCGGGAACGTAGGCCACGTGTGCCTGGCCAAAGATCGGCAGCATGTGATGCTCGCACATGCTCCAGAATTCGATGTCACCCACAACCACCATCTCGTTGTACTCCACGTCGAAGAGGGCATTGTTGAGCAGCTTGACCGGGTCGACGGTGTAGCCGAGGAGGATCTCGTCGTACATACGAGCCACCCGATCAGGCGTGTTTCGCAAACCCTCCCGATCGGTATCTTCGCCGACGCTGTGGAGAATGTGGGCGACCGAATTGGCCACCTCTATCTTGCAGGCCGCTTCCAGCACCGGGCCGTCCTTGAAGTTCGCCGCCATCTCGTCACTTATCAAACGCATCAGCTCTCTCCTTGCTGGATCCGGTTCCCAGGCTGCTCGCACAGTACGCCGATGGACGGCCGACGTCCCCAGCGTGATCCACACCCACCTTCACATGATCACTTCGGCGGCAGACCGGCCCCGATGTTCGGCTCTTCCACTCTCAAAGTCACCGCCAGAAAGTTCCAGTGGGCCCCTAAGGACTGGACGTGGGGCTCGTCCAGCAGTGCCCAACGATCGTTCGGATCGGTTCTGGCGTGTGGCAGATCGCACCTATCGCTGGAAAGGTGGGGTGACTGTGTGGGCGAACCCTGGCTTTTCCAGCATCATCAGCAGTTCGTTCTTGAAGTACATCCCGATCGCCGACTCAGGAGCTGGCCTCGATCTCGATCCCGGCTGCTCGGCAGTCCTCGGCGAAAGAGACCAGTGGCTCATCAGAGTCGACGGCATCGCGAAAGTGAGAGTGGATCCTCGCCAGACCGAGATCGGCGATCTGCTCGAGGCGGTCGACGCGCTCCTCACCGGCCGAACCCTTCCACCAAATCTCAGCCGAAAGAGCCAGCGTGGCCGGATCCCGATCGATCTCCTCGCAGCGCTGTCGGATGATCGGGAGCCACTCGCGGATCTCGGATAACTCAGGGCCGTCGAGGTTCAACTCATCGGCGAACCGAGCCGCCAGCCTCCACGTGACCTTTTGGCCGTTTCCGCCGACGATGATCGGGATTCGAGACACGCCTGCTCCCTTCGGCTCCGAGATCACGCTGTCCACGTGAAATCGCTCACCGTGCCACGTGGCCGGACCCGGCTCGAGCATACGGCTCACCACTTCGAGCGCCTCCCGAAGAAGTGCGAGTCGCTCACCCGCCGACGGGTAGCCATATCCGTACCCCCGCCACTCCCCTTCGTGCCAGCCGGCACCCATCGCGAGATCGACGCGGCCGTTCGAAGCAACGTCGAGCGTCATCGCCATCTTCACCAGCAACGCAGGGTTGCGGAAGGCAGCGCACGCCACTCCCGGACCGAGCCGGATTCGGTGTGTTTCAACCGCGATGGCGGAGAGGAGGGTGAACGCCTCGAATGTCGGCCCGTCAGCCGGCCCTCGCACCACCTGAAGATGGTCCGGAACCCACGCGTACGAGAATCCGAGACGCTCAGCCACCCGACCCATCTCGACGGCGCGGTCCCACGCCCGGGTTGGCTCCCATCCGACGAACTCGCCGACCAGCCCACTCAGAATCGTGATCCCGACCTTCATCCCTGCCCGCTCTCCGTTCTCGCCTACGCGCTCGATCTGGCGAGGAAGCTGCCCAGACAACATCCTCTTTCGGGTGGGCCACCCCCGACCGTGCAGGACGGTGGAGACATGCCTAGCACATACGCACGGCAACTGCGATCGAAAAGCCACGACCGTCGGAGCCCGACATGGAGACGGCGGGCGAAGCCCGTAGAGGTGTCAAGTGTCGGTACCCGGACGACACGTTGGCTCCGGCACCAGGGATCGCCAATCGCTAGCTGACGCTTGGACCCCTAAATGTGTTATGAAACCTGACGGTTACAGACTTGTGCGCTGAATCGCACGGTGGTGCCTAGCGCCCGAAATCGATCTTTCGGAGTCGCCGACCAATAAGAACCAATAATCCAAGGGCATTCGTTGGCCATACAACGCCGGTGATGTGCGACGAGCTCGCCTCACCGTGGGTTTTGGCCCGATGCCGCCAATTGACCTCGCAGATGTTGCCGTGCCGTCGTTTGGCTAGTGAGACAGGCCTTTTGCCTCCGCTTCTGGGCTCT
>JACZUI010000058.1 GCA_022573225.1 Acidobacteriota bacterium | reverse complement strand
GCTCCGACAACACCTTGGTAATCGCAGCCGTCAACGTCGTCTTCCCATGATCAATATGACCAATCGTCCCCACATTCACATGAGGCTTCGTACGCTCAAACTTCGCCTTCGCCATCTCTCGGCTCCTGTCCTTTCTTGGGTTTCGGCCGACGCAGAATACGCGACGACCGGTATGTAGCGGCGGGCAGACTTGAACTGCCGACCTCTCGATTATGAGTCGAGCGCTCTCACCAACTGAGCTACGCCGCCTCTTTGTCACGAGCTTGGCTCGCTGAGCCCCCTTCCGGAGTCGAACCGAAGACCTCTTCCTTACCATGGAAGCGCTCTACCGACTGAGCTAAGGGGGCGTGTGCTCTTCAGCCCACATAGATTGTCAGACACCGGGCGTCCGTGCCGGGAGAAGGATTCGAACCTCCGTAGGCGTTTGCCGGCAGATTTACAGTCTGCTTCCTTTGGCCGCTCGGACATCCCGGCAAGCCGATACCGCACGTCCGAGACGCACGGCGCGGGAGGCGAAATCTTAGCTATGCGGCGAGACAGTGCCTACTCGGAGCCATGTGACCCCGGGGCGTTTCCTCCCCCGGATCGAAGTGACGTTACGGGAGGTGTCCCGAAGGGACGGAGGGGCAACTAGCGAATACCGCTCGCCATTTCGGTAAGCCTCCGGACGCGTTCCTCAATCGGTGGGTGGGTGCTGAATAGCTTGCTCACACGCCGACCACGGACCGCCTTGAGCGGGTTGTCGATGAAAAGCTGACTGGTGGCCGGGTTCACGTTCATCGGAATCCGTGAGGTGCCGTTTGAGATCTTCTGCAGGGCGCTGGCCAGGACCAGCGGGCGACCGGTGATCTCAGCCCCGGATCTATCGGCCTGGAACTCGCGTGTCCTCGAGATGGCAAAGCGAATCAGCATTGCTGCGATCGGTGCAATCAGCAGGGACACGATCGCCCCGATGGCGCCAATCGGATTCTCCCGACTGTTCCCGCGTCCGAACCAGAAGGCCATCCGGGCGACCATCGAGATAGCCGCAGCAAGCATCGCAGCGATCGAACTGATCAGGATGTCCCGATTCTGGACATGAGCCAGCTCGTGACCGAGGACGCCCTCAAGCTCGTCAAAGGTGAGGATGTCGAGGATTCCTGTGGTGACGGCTACGGCCGCCTTCTTGGGGCTGCGGCCGGTTGCAAACGCGTTGGGCTGGGGCGAGTCGATGACGTAGATGGTGGGCATCGGCATGTCGGTGTGTTGGGTGAGACGACGGACGATGCCATAGACCTGGGGGAACTCAGCCTCGGTGACCGGACGAGCCCGAGATGCCTTCAGGGCCATCCGGTCGGAGAAGAAGTAGATGAACACGTTGAAGACAAAAGCGAAGATGAGAGCGGTCACCGGAGAGAAGCCGAGTACCTGAGCAATCAGCACCACAAGGGCGGTCATGAAGGCGAGAAGGCCGACCGTTTTCAGGTTGTTCATAAGACCAATTTTAGGAAGGGTCCGGTCCTAAAGAAGAGAGAGGCCCCGAAGGCCCTCTCTGTCCGTCGATAAATGTGTGAACAGTTATGTGATCCGCAGCCAGGAAGCAAGTAGTCACCATCCGTGCTGAGGGGGTCATCGCCCATTGCATCACCGCACTCTCCGCCCGTCTGCCGAAAACTCCCCGGCCTGGCGCGCGTAGGGTCGCCTTCCGTGTGGAGGACAGTCGTAGCGCAGTTCCACCAAGGCGAAGCTATTAGAGGAGCCTTCCTTGGCAAACAGAAAAACTCCCCGACGACTCTCGGTAATCGCCGTGGGTCTCGCCGTGGCCCTGGCAACTGCACTGCCGGTCACGGCCCAACATGACGAAGAACACCTGGTCCGACCAACGGCGAGTGCAGAACTCATTGCCCATGGCGCGTCGCTTGCGAATGTTGTCAGCAGTGGCTCGTCGGTAAGTGAGACTGGACCGCTACGCCCTGCTGGCAGAGGTGTTAGAAACGACGAGGGTTCCACCACCGACGTGTGGGTCCACAATGATTATGCCTATACCGGCACTTTCTCGAGCCCCTGTGGCGGCGAACCTGGTGCCGGCATATGGGTGTGGGACGTCAGCGGCGGCGGCAACCTTGTAGGGGTTATTCTTTCAGAAGTCGGGGATCGAACCAACGACGTAAAGGTCGCAGAGATGACCTCGGGCGACGACATCCTGGTGATGTCAAACGAGTCATGTGGCGGCGGCGATGGCGGATTCGAGATTTACGACGTCAACGATCCTTCCAACCCAGTCAAGCTGGCATCCGTGACAATCGACGAGCTCAGCCCGATTACCCAATCTCCTGATATCTTTGGGCCGATTGAGGATGTCGGTGTGCACAACCTCTTCCTGTTCACTCAGGGAACCAGCGACTACGTGGCGGCTGTCGCCGGGACGACGTTCGACAACTTCATGATCTTCGACATAACCGATCCGACCAACCCGACCATGGTGTCGGCTTGGGGTGTCGAGGAGATTTTCGATCCAGGGGTCGGCGATCTCACCAAAGTCCATAAACAACCGGACTTCAACCGTGTTCTGAACGCGGCCATTTGGCTGACCACCGGTTTCGGGGCTTCAGCTAATCGGTTCTTGCATGACATAACCATCACCGCAGACGGAAGCCAGGCCTATCTGGCCAACTGGGATGCCGGCCTGGTGTTGCTGGATATCAGTGACGTGACCAACCCAACCCTCGTGTCGGTAGCGCTCGACCCAGACGGCCCGCTAAGCGAAGACAGTGAAGTCAACAGCCACGCCGTGTGGCCGAGTGAAGACGGCTCCATAGTGATCGAAGGCGAAGAAGACTTTGCCCCCTTCTTCTCGGTATTCACCATCGACATCGGTCCGTTGGCGGGTTCATACGGCGCAGCAGAAGGAGCCTTCACGACTCCCGTTTTCTCGCTACCTGGCGGGATCATGACCGGCGTGACGACCTATGTCGGCCTGGGATGTAATCCGATCCCGGCTGGTTCTGGGATCGCACTCATCCAGCGTGGCGCTTGTCGCTTCGACCTCAAAGCCACCAATGCCATCGACGCCGGTTACAGCGGAATGGTGGTGTTCAACGTTGCAGGGGTCGATACTTTCTTCACCATGGGTGGTGCTTCCCGAGACATTCCCGGACTCATGGTTGGCCACTCGACTGGTCTCGCCATAGCGGGTGTTGCGACGACAGCCGACCTGGCGGTGGACGCTACGGGCGAGACCGTGTCCGCGACAGCCATACCCGACGGTTGGAGTGGGATCAGGATCTGGGATTACTCGGATCCGACAAGCCCGGTGCTGGCAAGCACCTTCAACACGGTGTGCTCGGCCGACCCGATTGATCCGATCTGTGACCCGGCAGGTACCTACTCGGCGCACAACGTGATCGTCGAAACGAACACCGATGGCGACGTTATCGCCTACATCTCGTGGTACACGGACGGAATATTGGTACTGGATATCACGGACCCGTACAACCCGGTTGAGACGGGACGATTCCGTACCCCGCAGACAGAGTTCTGGGGTGTCTACAAGATCCCCGGTGAGGAGCGAATCTACGGCAGCGACCGCAATGGAGGTCTGTGGATTCTTCACTAACTGGAGCAGGCCTTGGCGGAAATGAATGGCCGTGAGAAGGGATAGGAGCGGCAGCTGAATTATGAGGGAGGCAGTACACCTGCCTCCCTCATTACTTCTGTTGGGCAGGCATCGGCATGAACCCGCCCTCTCCCGGATCGTCGCACAGGAAAGGTTCCTGTCCGTCGCCCTGGTGGTAGGAGTACTCGACGCCTCCCAGTGCCAGGATCGTCCTGGCTCCCTCGACCAGGGCCTGGGTATAGAACATGCCTGGCTCCGGGCAGCCAATGGACCCGTCGTTCCACGTCACCCTCTCGGCGGTTCTCACGTCGATCTGGGCAGGGTCGACATCCATCTCGGCAGTGAGATGGGCCGTGGCCCAGGCGACCAGGGCAGCGAGATCGGTGTCCTCAATCGGGCCAGGATTGATGACACCGGCTTCGAACGTGGTGGTTGTCACAGGGATCACAGTCGCCGAAGGAGTGGACCGAATCTCCGACTGCTCGACGACCCCACACGCAACCAGGACGACTGCCGCGATGGCAATCCAAGCTGTCGTTCTCATCTCAACCTCTGACAGATATGACGAGCACCCGAAAGTCGCCCAGACCGCGTGGGTGCAGCAATGTCTCGGCTTCGGTCTTGAGGGTGCGAAGACGGAGCCGTTCCATCTCGTCGCCATCCCGTGCCGCGGCTAGCTCAGCCTTTCTCAGCTCAGACAGCCGAGTTCGTAGCCCGAGGCCAGCAAGGAAGTCATCTTGACGATGCAATGCGACCGTGGCGCCAAGCGACTCAGCAGCGGCAATCAGGGCAGAGAAGTTCACATCGGCGGTGATGTCCGTCTCCCCTGGTTCGTCGAGAGGGTGAGGTCCTATGTGATGAGCCCGATAGGTGCGGAGCGTCCCATCCTGTCTCCTTGGCAATAGCCCCTCGGCCGTGTCGCCGTAGTCGATCAGGACGATTGAGCCATCTTCGAGACGGGCCAGTGCATCCTGGAGCCATGCCTGCGCAGCCAACTGAACTTCGACCCAACCCCCATCGGGAACGTCGCCGGCAAAGTCCGCGAGCCAGCTCAGTGTGTCCGCTCGGGGATCAGCGTCGACAAATACCAGGCCGGTGTTGTCGGCACCCACCCAGCGCTCCCGCCACTCTCCTTCGACTCTCTGTGCCACCGCCATCGGAAGGTTGTCGATCAGCTCGTTGGCGATCACCACCCCCCTGATCGAGTCGGGCATCTCCTCGCGAACTGTTCCTGCGGGCAGGAATTGGGAAAGGGAGCTTCGTGCCGATGGTGACGCCTCGACGGCCATTGTGTCGACCTCAATAGTCGCCAACATGGGTTCAAGCAGTGAGCCCGAGCCTGCACCCACCTCGACCACTTGAAACGGCTCACCGATCCGGGACCGCTCCCGTTCGACGTAGACGGCAAGGGTCTCTCCAAACAGCGCACTGACCTCAGGCGAAGTAAGGAAATCTCCAGCCCTTTCCGAGCGGAGGTTCCCGGAACCGAAGAAACCACCATCGGGGTCATAGAGAGCTATCTCCATGAAACGCTCGAAGGGGATAGGACCCTCGTTTCGAATGGTTTCCTCGATCTGGTCTTTCACCCGCACAGGTTCGCACAACCTTGGGCAACACAAGCAGGGCACCCTGGCTGGGCGCTCTTCTTCGTCCGATTTTTCTCGGCTCGCCGGTTTGAAAATCGAAGACCATATAGATGTCACGACGCGACGACTCCCATACGACGTTGCTGTTCAGTCAACGGGTCACCGGTCTCTGGAGCCGGGGGGCGCAGATTCGATTCCTGCAGGGAGCGCCACAGGTTTGAGAAGGCTTACGCGAAGAGGCGCCCGATCCAAACGGTCGGGCGCCTCAGTGCACTTGATCAGTTGATCGTGCTGATTCGGCTAGGTGCCGGGTTGGGCACAATTGGGGAGTTGATGCCGAAATAAGTGACCAGAGCGTCGAGATCGACCTCACCGCCCAAGCGATCAGTCCCGTCCACCAGAACAGCGAAGTTGTCTCCGCCGTCGGCCAGGAAGCTGTTCACCGTCACTCGATACTCCGCTCCCAGGTCGATGGCACCGCCATCGATGATGATCGTGGCTGGATCGACCTTGCTCCCGGTCGGCATCGCTGCGTCCCAGGTATAGCTGAATCCAGCCGACACCTGGAGGATCCTCATCTGTCCAGCCTCATTGTTGTCGAACTGCTGCTCCAAGAGCGTGTCGATCTGCGCACCGGTGAGGGTCATCGTCACCAGAGAATTGCCGAACGGCTGGGTGGTGAAGGCTTCACTAAAGGTGACGTTTCCGTCTCCTTCCGTCCCGCTTTGGGCGAACGTGAGATCGGCTCGAATCCCACCGGGATTCATGAACGCAACCACCGCGTTACCCGTGGTTGGTCCTGAAGTCGCGGCGAGCTGCGCATCGGCTATCACATCCCCCAGCGCCGACTCTCCGGCGGCCGTCTCAACTTCGGTGAGATCGGCAGTCACCTGTCCGATCACCGCATTGGCCAATGGCGCCGAGAGTGTGTCGTACTTGTCGATCAAAGCGGTCAGATCCGCAGCTCGCCTCGATACCTTTTGCCTGCAGCTCCGGCAACAGTGCATTGACCGTGTCGACCTCATCGAGGAATGTGAGGCCCGCCACCCCGAACTGTGTGACGATGCTGGGCGTACCTTGCAGTGTCATACCGATGAACGCCACCTGCACACCTTCATAGCTCTTCACTGTGTAGGACGGAAATACGGTTTTGCCGGTTGCCGAAACTACAACGTTGGCGGCGAGAAACTCGAAGTCAGCGCCTGCGAATCCGCTGCCGTTCCAGGTCACCGTCAACCGGATGTCTGCCCCGTTCTGCATCCTGAGCAGCTCTAACGAACCCTCGTCGAACTCATGGTTGCCCACGCCGTTTATGTCGAGACCGATGAGGTTCATCGCCTCAATCGTCGGCTCGTCGTGGAACAGGGCCGAGATCAGCGGGGAAGCTCCGATCAGATCGCCCGCCGACACGATGATCGAGTTATCGACCTCCGCCTCCGCCGCCCGCATGTTGGCGGCAAGGAAGTCGGCGCGACCCACACCTCCAAAGGCGCTCGACGTTGTCGCGATATTGCCGTGGAAATCGTTGATCGAGAGGATCTGCAGATCGATGTCGACCTCACCGCGGAAGAAGAAGGCCGCCATCTGTCCTCTCGTCATGTTGTCGTCGGGACAGAATTTGTCGATGCTTGGTGGGTTACAGCCCTTCGTGATCCCGGTCGTTGCCAGACGGTCTATCGCTGATTCGAAGATCGAACTGTCATCATCGGTGAACTTGTCACCACCTCCGTCGTCTGTCAAGTCGTATGCCCGGGAAAAGAAGGCAGCCATTTGACCTCTGGTCACGTTGTCGTCGGGACAGAATTTGTCGTTGGTTGGCGGGTTGCAGCCCTTGGTGATCCCCTCAGCAGCCATCCACTCGGTGGCAGTTTCGAAGACGGAATCATCATCATCGATGAAGGTCCCGCCGGCACCGGCCGGCACCGCAAACAGGGCAGCAATAAGGGCTACCACGCTTGCCAGGATGATCACTCGTACTCGCGCATTTTGCGACGTGCTCACTTTTCTCCTCCGCTCCGGGAATCGCAGAGATGAGAACCTGCTCACTCTGGGTCGAGAGTGCCGCGAGAAGTACGGATTCTCGTTGTTGCTCCGATGATCACCCTCACCCGACCTGCGAATAGTTCCGACGCCCAAGGTTCTAATCACAGAGCCCCCGACAAAGAACATGGGCATATAGCCGCGACAATGAGAAGTCTTGCCGGGTTCGGGCGACTCCTATATCTCGTCAGATCGAACCCGAAATCCAAACCCTGCACCCGAAGCGTGCCGAACGACCACGGGTTTCTAGCCGCTAGATTTCACCCATGAAATACGGCGTCTTCATTTTTCCCACCGATACGGCAATGCGACCCGATCATCTCGCTCGCGAAGTGGAAGCACGGGGTTTCGACTCGTTGTGGTTTCCTGAGCACTCACATATCCCGTCGTCACGTGTCACCCCTTGGGGCGGTCAGGCAGACGCCCCGCCCCTCCCTGAGCAGTACTGGCGGTCACACGACGCCTTCATCGCATTGGCGTACGCCGCTGCCGTCACCGAGACGTTGAAGCTCGGCACTGGGATCAGCCTGATGGCGCAGAGGGATCCGATCTGGACCGCCAAGGAGGTGGCCACCTTGGATCACCTCTCGGGTGGGCGGGTCCTTTTTGGCATCGGCTACGGCTGGAACAAGGAAGAGATGGCTCAACATGGCACGGCCTTTGGCGACCGTCGGGCACTTCTCCGGGAGAAGGTTTTGATGATGAAGGCCCTGTGGACTCAGGACGAAGCGGCCTTCGAAGGAGAGTTGATGTCACTGCAACCTTCGTGGGCATGGCCCAAACCTGCTCAGAAGCCACATCCGCCGATCATCATGGGTGCCGGAGCGGGGCCAAAGACGGTCGCGGATATGGTCGAGTTCTGCGACGGCTGGCTCCCGCTGGCTACCCGCCACGACATCGTCGACCAGGTGTCTCGCGTGCGGGACGCGGTGGCTGAAGCCGGCCGCGATCCGGAGGCCTTCGAGATCACCGCCTACTCCGCCAAAGTCGACTCCCTGGAGGTCCTCGAGAAGGCGGGCGTTGACCGTGCGGTTTTCACGCTTCCTCCTCTCGGCGCCGACGCCGTCATTCCCCGCCTCGACAAGCTCGCCACCGCAGCAGGTTTGTAAGAAACCGGTTACCTCAGGTTCGTGGCGCCAGATGTGGCGCTGGGCATACAGAGAACATGACCCCCTTCAAGGTGCGCTCTGCCTCGGGCATGCTCAAGACAAATGAGCGCAGAGCTAACAGCGGTATTGAACTACGCCATCAACAACGACGGCATCGTTACGCGCCACGAGGCATTGGCGCTCGGCATCAGTCCAAGGACCCTCGATCGCCGGGTCGATGACCGCGTTCTGATCAAGGTCGCACCCGGCGTATACGCCCTGCCCGGTGCATTGCAGTCCAACCGTTCAACCCTCAGGGCAGCGACCAGGGCGCTTGGGGCCGTCGTCTCGCATCAGGCAGCCGCCTGGACGCATGGCGTCCATATAGTGGGTCGAAGCCTCGTTGTGTCCGTGCCGCATCGCAAGACCCATCAGTTTCATCAAGTCGTCGTGCATCAACTAACCGACATTCGTCCAGAGGATGTCGTCTACTTCGGAGGGCTTCCCGTCACCAGCGCGGCCCGAACGGCGGTCGACCTCGCCGCGGTCATATCACCCCGGGCGCTGGGACGGAGTCTTGACGAACTCGTGAGACTGAAACGAACAACCAACGAAGAAGTCGACTATCTGCTCGGGATACTCGCCCGAAAAGGAAAGCCCGGTGTCATCAATCTTCGGCGTGTTCTCGACGCCAGATTGGAGCGGACGGGTGTCTCTGAAAGCGAACTAGAGCGGCGGCTGCTGGATGTGATCGAGCGAGCCGGCCTCCCGATTCCGAATCTTCAGTACAAGCCAGACTGGCTCAGATCCGTCAACGGGCGAGTCGACATGTCCTATCCCGATGCTCTCCTTGTCATCGAAGGGGACAGCCGGGGATGGCACGGTGACGAGGCGACGTTCCAATCGGATCGAGAGCGCGACAATCTCGCTCAGTTGGCAGGATGGCGGATACTCCGCTTTACGTGGGCGGACATCACCAATCGCCCAAGCTACGTTGCCTCAACTGTCAGGAGCGCCCTTGCGAATACTGACCTCGTATAGCGCCACATTTGGCGCCAGGTACCTGAGGTAACACCACCAAGCAGGAAGGGGGCCCACGGAGGGGCCCCCTTCCTGCGAATAGATGAGGTGGACTTAGAAGTCCATGCCTCCGCCTTCGTGGCCGTGGCCACCGGCCGGCATGGCCGGGGTGTCGTCGGGCTTCTCCACGACAAGCGCCTCGGTTGTCAGAAGCAGTGCCGCAATCGACCCTGCGTTCTGGATTGTCGAACGAGTCACTTTGGCCGGGTCTGGAATACCGGCAGCGATCATATCCTCGTACTCGCCAGTCGCAGCGTTGAAGCCAAACGCGCCTTCACCACTGCGCACCTTTTCGACGACAACGCCGCCTTCGAAACCAGCATTGATGGCAATCTGACGAATCGGCTCTTCCATCGCCCTCCGGACGATGCCTCGGCCGGCCTTCTCGTCGTCGGCGGCAGAGACGGAGTCCTCGATGCGGTGCTTCTTCTCCTTGAGCTCGACCTCGGTGGCAGCGCCGACCTTGATCACGACAACACCGCCCGACAGCTTGGCGAGACGCTCTTGGAGCTTCTCGCTGTCCCAATCAGAATCGGTGTTCTCGATCTCATTCTCGATCTGCTTGATGCGAGCCTTGACGTCGGCCTCGGTGCCATCACCGTCGATAATGGTGGTGTTGTCCTTGGCGATGACCACCTTGCGGGCACGGCCCAGCATGTCGACCGTCACATTCTCCAGCTTGAGACCGACCTCTTCGGAGATGACGGTTGCGCCGGTGAGAATGGCGATGTCCTGGAGCATTGCCTTGCGGCGCTCTCCAAAACCGGGGGCCTTGACCGAAGCCGAGGCGAATGTGCCCCGGATCTTGTTGACAACCAGGGTTGCCAGAGCCTCACCCTCGATGTCTTCGGCAATCACCAAGACCGGCTTGCCCTGCTGCATGACCTTCTCGAGGACAGGCACCAGGTCGTTGACCGAGCTGATCTTCTGGTTGGCGATGAGGATGTACGGATCCTCGAGAACGGCTTCCTGACGATCAGGATCGGTGACGAAATAGGGGGAGATGTAGCCCTTGTCGAACTGCATACCCTCCGTGAACTCGAGCTCGAGACCGAAGG
>JACZUI010000021.1 GCA_022573225.1 Acidobacteriota bacterium | reverse complement strand
TAAACGTCGGCTCTGGCTCGCGCGCCCGCCCGGAGATGACAGGCCGCCTGGTGGTGGGCTCCCTCCGGAGAATCCATCAGTGCCGGAACCTCGATTTCGCAGAGGCCCTTCTCGGCGATCGGGCATCGTGGATGAAAATGACATCCGCTGGGTGGGTTGATCGGTGAAGGGATCTCGCCCTGGAGAATCTGGCGGCGTCGTGGCCGATCGGGATCGGGAATCGGGATCGCCGAGAGCAGAGCCTCGGTGTAGGGATGCAGCGGGTTGCGGTAAAGGGTGTCGCGGTCGGTCAGCTCGACCACCCTGCCGAGGTACATGACGGCCACTCGATCGGAGATGTGTTCCACGACCGCCAGGTTGTGGGCAACGAACAGAAGCGTCAGATGGAGCTCGGACTGGAGCTCCTTGAGGAGATTGAGCACCTGCGCTTGTACCGAGACGTCCAGTGCGGACACCGGCTCGTCGGCGATCACGAAGTCCGGCTGGAGGATCAGCGCCCTTGCGATCCCGATCCGTTGCCGCTGCCCCCCGGAGAACTCATGTGGGTAGCGGCCGGCGTGGTCCCGTTTCAGACCCACCAGCTCCAACATGTTGCCGACCCGCTCGTGGCGTTCACCCTTGTCGGTCACTCCGTGGAGCTTGAGTCCTTCGGCGATGGAATTCCCCACCTGGGTTCTCGGGTCAAGTGAGCCGTAAGGGTCCTGGAAGATGATCTGGACCCGCCGGCGAAACGGACGGAGATTTTTACCGTGTATGTGGGTGACATCCTCGCCGTCGAACGTGATGGATCCGCTGGTCGGTTCGAGCAGTCGAACCAGCATCCGGCCCAGGGTCGTCTTCCCACAACCGGATTCGCCTACCAGGCCGATTGTCTCGCCCCGGAGGATGTCGAGGTCGACACCGGCGACCGCGTTGACGGTGCCAACGTGGCGCTGTAGCAGTCCTCCCTTTACCGGGAAGTCCTTCACCAGGCCTCTGATCTCAACGAGAGTCTGAGCCATCAGCTCTCCTGGTCCTGATAGAGCCAACATCTCACCTGATGTCCCTCAGAAGTCTCGAGGAGGTCAGGTTTTCGCACGGTGCAGATCTCGAGATCGTGTTCGACTCGGGACACGCATCGCGAGGCGAACCGGCAGCCAGGATCGAGATCGATCAGCGATGGCACCACCCCGGGAATTGTGTCCAGCTGGTCCTTGAGATGTCCGAGAATCGGTATCGAGCCGATCAGACCCCTGGTGTAGGGGTGTTGGGGATTCTTGAAGAGGGCACTTACATCCGCTTCCTCGACGATCTCGCCTGCATACATGACCGCCACCCGGTCGGCGAGCTCCGCGACGACGCCGAGATCGTGGGTGATGAGGATCACCGCCGTACCCGTCGACTCCTGAAGGTCCCTTATCAGGTCGAGGATCTGAGCCTGGATCGTGACGTCCAGGGCGGTGGTCGGCTCATCGGCGATCAGGAGCTCCGGCTCACATGCCAGGGCCATCGCGATCATGATGCGTTGGGCCATCCCGCCGGACAGCTCGTGTGGATATGCCCTCGCCCTTGTCTCCGGATCCGGAATGCCGACCTTGGTCAGCATCTCATTGACCTTCTCCTCCTCGACATCTTTAGACCACTCTCGATGGAGCTCGAACACCTCTTTGATCTGGGCGCCTGCCCGGTAGACCGGATTCAGTGCGCCTGCCGGTTGTTGGAAGATCATCGATATGTGCTCGCCTCTGAGCGCTCGCATCTCCTTCTTCTTCAGCTTGGTTATGTCCCTCCCATCAAAGAGAATCTCACCCGCAACGATCTCGCCCGGGTGGGATACCAACCCCATGATCGACAGCGAAGTGACCGACTTGCCACAGCCGGACTCGCCGACGATGCCAAGCACTTCTCCGCGATCCACGTGGAAGTCGACCCCGTCGACGGCCTTCACCACCCCGTCTCTGGTATCAAAGTGGGTCTGGAGGCCGCGAACCTCGAGAAGGGTGTCGCCGGCCTCCACGGGCCGGGGTAGATCTGTCTCGATTGCCAGGCCGGGTGTTGGGGCCACCGCACTCATCGGTTGAGAGTCGGGTCGAGAGCATCACGAAGACCGTCGCCCATGAGGTTGAAGCCGAGAACGGTGAGCATGATGGCGAGGCCGGGGAAGAACACGAGGTGTGGTGATGTGAACACCTGGTTGCGCTCGCGAGCCAGCATCGATCCCCACTCAGCGGTAGGAGGTTGGGCGCCCAGACCGAGGAAGGACAGGCCGGCGGCTTCGAGGATCGCGGTGGCTACCCCCAATGTGCCTAGCACCACCAGCGGAGTGAGCGCATTGGGGATGACTCTGCGGAGCAGGATCTGGCGTGTCGACGAGCCCAGGGCGCGGGAGGCCGATACATAGTCGCTTTCCTTGATCGCGAGAACCTGAGCCCGCATCACCCGTGCGTAGCCCGGCAAGGTGACGATGGCGATGGCGAGCAGGGCGTTCCGTAACCCCGGCCCCAAGACGGCGACGATTGCGATGGCGAGAAGGAGGGATGGGAATCCCAGAATAACGTCCATGACCCGCATCAAAATGTTGTCAAACCACCCGCCGGCATAGCCGGAGATGGCCCCAATGGTCGAACCCACCAGAAGGGCCAAAGTCACGGTGAAGATCCCGAGCGTGAGGCTGACGCGGGCGCCGTAGACGATTCGGGAGAACACGTCTCGAACATTGCCGTCGAGCCCCATGATGTGCTGTGGCGTGTCTTCGGGGCAACCCAGCACATGAATACATGGTGGATCTCGTCGGGTCACGTCTTCCTTTCCGATGAGGATCTCGTTTGGTTCGTACGGGGCAATCAGCGGTGCAAACAGCGCCATTCCGACAAGAGCGAGGACGATGAACAACCCCGCCATCCCGGAGCGTCGTCCCCGAAACCGGCGCATGGCCAAACGCCATTGGCCAACCGGCTTCTCGTAGAGGCGGTTGACGTCACCCGCTTCGGCTTCGAGTTTCTCTATCGCGCCTTTTCGGGAAATTGTCACAGCAGCCGTCCCGGCTCTGTCATGAATACGGCATCGCTAATCATTCGAGTCGGATCCTTGGATCGAGAAATGCATATGACAGGTCGACAAGGAGGTTCACTATGACGTAGATACCGGCAATAACCACGGTGAATCCTTGAACGACGGCGTAGTCGCGAGCTGTGATGGCCTCGAAGAGTGATCGGCCGACACCGGCAAGATTGAAGACGGTCTCGGTGAGGATTGCGCCGCCCAGCAGAGCGCCTAGTTGCAGACCGATGATGGTCACTACCGCGAGCATCGAGTTGCGAAGGGCGTGGCTCCTCACGACCGAACTCTCCTTGGCGCCTTTGGCCCGAGCCGTACGGATGTAGTCCTTGCCCATGACCTCGAGAAGCGAAGATCTTGTGATCCTGGCAATGATGGCGAGGGGAATCGTGGCCAGGGCGACGGCGGGCAGGATCATGTGCCTCACCGCATCCGAGAAGACCTCCCATTGCCCCGTGATGAACGTGTTGAAGATGAAGTGATTCGAGATGTACTCGTTGAACTTTGCCCAAGTGCTGCCCTCCGTCAACTCCCACCCCCAGACCTCGTAGTAGGGAATCGGGAATACCCCTGGGCTGAGCCGTCCCGATGGCGGCAGGACAAAGGGGGTGTCCTTGAGGATGAGCGCGAAAAGATACGCCAGCATCAGTCCAAGCCAAAACACGGGCATCGACACACCGATGTTTGCGAAGGTCATAGTCCCGGTGTCGATGATGGAGTTGTGACGCCTTGCCGCCACGATGCCCATTGGAACCCCGACCCCGACGGCAATCGTCAAAGCCGTCAGTGCCAGTTCGGTTGTCAGAGGCAGCCGCTCGATCAGCATCTGTGTTACGGGTCGGGAGAAGCTGATTGACTCGCCGAGGTTGAATGTGACGACGTTCTTGAGATAGATCCCAAGCTGCACGATGACCGGCTCATTGAGGCCATTGGCCTCGTTGAATCGATCACAGGCCTCTTTTGTGGCCAGCTCGCCCAGTATCGCAGTGCACGGCTCGCCGGGAATGGCGCGGATCAGCAGGAAGACTACGACCACGATCCCGATCAGGACCGGAATGGCGAGCAGGCTTCGTCTTGAGATATAGCTGATCATCTGTGACTTCCGAGCGTAAAGGAAAGGGGAGACGCATCGCGTCTCCCCTAACCACTACTTGCGTTTAGCGATCGTTACTCAGCCGGCTCTGGTGGGTTGATCAGACCACCGAAGATGTAGTCGTAGTAGACCCACGATCCGGTGACACCGGTGTGCAGCGGGCTTGATGCATCGAGCCCTGCGGTGTAGGACACGATGACGTCGTTGGCGTCAAACGCCGACCCGTCGTGGAACGTCACACCCGCGCGCAGCGAGCACGTCCACACGGTTAGATCGTCGTTGGGCGCGCACTCTGTGGCGAGTCCCGGCACAACCTCACCGGAGGTGGTGTACCCGTACAGCGCCTCTACGACCTGACCGCAAACCCGCAAGGATTCGCCGTCGGTCTCATCGGCACAGTAGAGCGACCCCGGCTCGGCGTTCTGGAAGAACACCAGAGTGTCTTCCCCGTTGTCCCAGAGGTTGAGCTGGACGTGACCCCACGGCGTGGCATGCGCACCATCGATCCCGGCCTGTGCGGCGAAGAACGCACCTGAGTGGGAGATCGGAATCAACGGCACGTGCTGCCTTAGCCCATTGTTCGCCTGCTCGTAGAACGGCGCAGCCTCGGCGGTGTCGGCGATCGACGCCGCCTCATCGAGAGGCCCGGCGATGTCATCGAAGGGCTCTCCGAACTGCGTCACGGTCTTTCCGAGGTGTCCGTCCATGAAGTTGGTCACGTGCGGATAGTCACCCGTCCATCCCAACAAGTGGAGCCCGTCGTACAGACCTGCGTTTGACTCATCGATGAACTGGCTTGACTCGACCTCTTCGATCGTGGCGGTGATGTTCAAGTTGTCCTTGAGCTGAGCCTGAATGTCGGCCGCAACATCGGCTGGAGTGGGCAAGTAACCACGGTCGACCTGGCGATAACGAATCACTGTGTCGAAACCGTCGGCGAAACCGGCTTCTGCGAGCAGAGCCTGGGCGGCGTCGACGTCGAAGTCGTACCACTTCTCACCTTCGCACGCATTGGTCAACGTGCAGGGGGTGAAGAAGTCGGCGGTCTCCGAACCTTCTGGGTAGAAAGTGTCCACGATCCGCTGACGATCGATACCTATCGCCACTGCCTGACGAACCATTTCGTTGTCAAACGGGGGATGGGTGACCGTCATGCCGATGTAGAAGATGTTCGGCTCGGGCTTGTCGATAAGTTCGAGGCTCTCATCTGCCTCGATGACCGGTAGGTCGGCGACGCCGGGGAAGGTGATTCCGTCGGCGGTGCCCGCCTGAAGCTCGAGAAGACGCGATGCGCTTTCCGTTGCCCACTTGATTACGAGCGTGTCGTGAGCCGGAACCTGACCCCAGTAATCCTGGTTGGCATCCAAGACGATGGAATCGCCCCGGTTCCAGGCGTTTAGCGAGTAAGGGCCGGTCCCGATCGGGTTGTCGATCGGTGCGCCACCTGTTGCCTCCAAATGCTCTGCAGGCTGGATTCCGAACACGCTAAAGGCGATCTCGGCCAGGAAGGCTGGGTCGGACTTGCAGAGGACGAATTCGACGGTCAGCTCATCGAGGGCAGTCAACGTGTCGACTTTGCCTCCGTAAAGGACCGGTTCGCCATCGTCGTCGGTATAGCCGAGGTCGCGTTCACAACCTCCCGAATCGAGGACAAGACCTTCGAACGGTGTGCCGGCGTCGACCGTGGTGGTCGTCTCTGCCGGTGCTGCCGCCGTCTCGGTCGTGTCGCCCGCGGTGGTAGTGGTGCCGTCGTCGCCCGTCGTGTCGCCGCATGCCGCAGCCACAAGAGCAAGAACGCCGACAAGCGCCAACCAGCGCAGTCGTTTCATACTTATTTCCTCCTGATTGATTCATCACAGATGATGTCCCATCCGTGAGCGGGCAACGGTACCTGTTTCTCACGCCACCCGCGCATCGTCTTTGCCCGGTTGGCGGCAAATCATGTCGAAACTGGCCGTCCAGCCTCCTCGTTTGGGACGATGACTAATTACCCTGCTGGACTCAATGGAATACGACCACAGGGCCATCGAGGCAAAATGGCAGGATCGATGGGAGTCCGAGCGGGTCTTCAACGTCACCGAAGATCCGGACAAGCCCAAGTTCTACAACGTCTCGATGTACCCGTACCCCTCCGGCGAGCTTCATGTCGGGCATGTCCGCAACTACACCTACATCGACCTGATCACCCGCTACAAGAAGATGCAGGGTTACAACGTCTTGCCTCCGATGGGGTGGGACAGCTTTGGCCTTCCCGCCGAGAACGCAGCGATCGAGACCGGCGTTCACCCCCGGGTCAATGTTGAGAAACAGATCGGCCGGATGAAGGAGCAGTTCCGCAAGCTGGGTGCTGGCTTTGACTGGGATCGGGAGCTGGCCAGCCATGATCCCCGCTACTACCGCTGGGACCAGTGGCTGTTCCTCGAATTGTATGACCGAGGTCTCGCCTACAAGAAGGAAGCCCCGGTCAATTGGTGCCCCAAGGACAACACGGTCCTGGCCAACGAGCAGGTAGTAGACGGGGCATGCGAGCGATGCGGCACCCCGGTCGAGAAGCGGAACCTCTCCCAGTGGTTCTGGAAGATCACCGATTACGCCGACCGTTTGCTCGACGATCTCGATGACCTCCAGGAGTGGCCGGAGAGGGTGGTCAGAATGCAGCGGAACTGGATCGGGAAGTCCGAGGGTGCCCGGTTCTCCATTCAGGTTGCAGGCTCTGAATCATCGTTTGATGTCTTCACCACGCGGCCCGACACCATCTTCGGGATGACCTTCTGTGTGCTTGCACCCGAGCATCCATTGGTCGAATCACTCATATCAGGGTCCGAGACGGAGGCGGCAGCCCGAACCTACATAGAGGAGGCGGGCCGGTTCTCAGAGATCGAGCGGATGGCTGAGGGGGCCAAGACAGGAGTGTTCACCGGCCGACATGCGGTGAACCCGGCCAACAAGGCAGAGCTGCCGATCTACATCGCCGATTACGTCCTCATGGGATACGGGACAGGGGCCATCATGGCCGTGCCCGGTCAGGACCAGCGTGACTGGGAGTTCGCTACCAAGTACGGGCTGGACATCGTCCGAACGGTCGAACCACCGGCCGAATGGGAGGGTGAGGCGTTCCTGGGTGAAGGTCTGACGATCAACTCGGGTTTTCTCGACGGGCTACGCCAGGCAGAGGCGAAGGCGTCTATCACCGAATGGCTGGAGTCCGAGGAGATTGGCGAGGGCACGGTCCAATACCGGCTCAGAGACTGGCTGATATCCCGTCAGCGGTATTGGGGATGCCCCATCCCGATGATCGACTGCGAGGAGTGCGGGCTGGTTCCGGTTCCCCGCGAGGATCTTCCGGTTGTGTTGCCGGAGGTCGAGGACTGGCAGCCCGAGGGCCGGTCGCCCCTTGCCGCAGTCGAGAGCTTCGTCAATACAACCTGTCCGGAGTGTGAAGGCCCGGCGCGGCGGGAGACCGACACGATGGACACCTTCGTCGACTCGTCCTGGTATTTCTTCCGCTACGCCGATCCCAAGAACGATGAAGTCATCTTCGACCCTGAGAAGGCCCGCTATTGGATGCCGGTTGATCAATACGTCGGCGGTGTCGAGCATGCGATTCTCCACCTTCTCTATGCCCGGTTCATCACCAAGTTCCTCCATGACATTGGCTTGAGCCCGGTGGAGGAGCCCTTTGCCCGACTCTTCACCCAGGGGATGATGGTCAAAGATGGGGCGAAGATCTCGAAGTCAAAGGGCAACGTCGTCGCGCCCGATGTGTACTACGAGGACTTTGGGGCTGATGCCGTGCGGCTCTTCGAGCTGTTTGTCGGCCCTCCCACCGACGATGCGGTGTGGAACGACGCTGGTGTGCCCGGCACCAAGAGGTTCCTCGACAAGGTTTGGAAGCTGGGGACCACCGAGTTTGCCTACTCCGACCGGGAACGCGGCAGCAGCGACCGCGACATCCTCAGTGAGGCTCATCGAGTACTGAAGAGGGTCACCGAGGACATCGATCGCTTCCATTTCAACACCACGGTTTCGGCTCTGATGTCTCTGATCAACCTGCTCCAGGACTATGTGGCAGGCTCTCCCGACCGGGAGACATTCAATGAGGTCTTCCGTCTCATCCTGCTGATGCTCTCTCCTATGGCGCCGCACGTCGCTCACGAACTCTGGGAGATGCGTGGATATGGCGGTCTGCTTGCCACCTCCCCGTGGCCGGAGTGGGACGAGACGCTCGTAGTGCAATCAACGGTGACGATGGTTGTCCAGGTAAATGGCAAGGTCCGTGATCGGATCGTGGTCTCAGCCGACATCAGCGCACAGGAAGCAGAGAGAGTGGCCATGGAATCTCAGAAGATCCAGGGGTGGGTCGATGGGCACCAGATCCGCAAGGTCATCGCCCGGCCGCCCAACATCGTCAACTTCGTGGTCGGGTGACGGCAGGCTCAGTCCTCGAGACGACCGGACTGCTTTCGGATGAGCTGCTCCTCCTGGTTCACCCGATCGATCCGGACCGGGTGACACTTCGTCCCGCACCCGCGCTGATCCGTCGAGTGTGGGGAAATGGGATAGCGGCCATGACCATCGGAAGTACGGTCTTCATCGACCCTATGTTGCTGGCGGTTCGAGACCAGCGGTTGGGACGTCTCGTCGTCCACGAACTGGTTCATGTCCGACAGTGGCACGATCATGGCCGGGTTGGCTTCCTGGTCCGGTATCTGGCCGAATACGTGAAGGGCCGGATACGCGGCCTTGGTCATCGGGAGGCCTATCTCGGGATCGGCCTGGAGGTCGATGCGAGAAGAGTCGTCGACCGGATCACACGATGACGATGTCGTCCAGATCGTCCTCGGGTGGCGGGTACTGGGGGCCCATTCGCTCGAGATGGTCGATCAGGATGCTGGAAACGACCAGGTTGCGGTACCACTTGCGGTTGGCGGGGACGATGTACCAGGGTGCTCGTTCGGTGCTGGTTCTGCTGATGGCTTCCTCGTAGGCCTCGATGTAGTCGTCCCAGAGCTTTCTGTCATCCAGGTCGCCCCTGGCGAACTTCCATCTGTTGTCCGGCTGATCCAACCTCGCTTGCAGACGCTTGCGTTGCTCATCCTTGGAGATGTGAAGGAAGATCTTGACGATGGTTGTCCCTTCATCGTTGAGCATTCTCTCGAAGTCAGTGATATGGCCGTACCGGCGCCGCCATATCTCTTCGGGTACGACCCCTTGAACCCTGGCGATCAGGACGTCCTCATAGTGGGATCGGTTGAAGATGGTGATCGCCCCGTTCTCGGGCGTGTGGAAGTGGACCCGCCACAGATAGTCATGGGCCTGTTCCCACTCCGAAGGGGCGGCAAAGGCTCGAACTTGGACTCCCTGAGGATTCACACCTTTGAAGACATGGCGGATCGTCCCGTCCTTACCTCCAGTGTCCATTGCTTGGAGAACAATCAGGAGCTTCTGCCTCGACTCGGCCCATAGGCGCCTCTGGAGATCGGCCAACCTGGCGGTCAACTTCGGCAATTGTGCTTTCCCTTTTCTCTTGCCCCGGCCGAAACCGTGGCGCGAATTTGGGTCGTATCCGGACAGATCGAGATATGTGTCCGGCTGAACTCGGTATCGAGACGGATCCAGCATCCGAGCGACACTAACGACCGGGTTCCAGCCGGCCCCTGCTGTTGGTATGTCTAGGCGAAGGGGGGAGATGGATCTGAAGAGGAGAGGGGCGGCCGGCCTGTTGATCTTGGCCGCGGTGTTGGTTGGGGGAGCGCTCGGAAGCTCGGGTGGTAGATCGCCTGTGGAGCAGCCGATGTCGACTCATGTGGCCGCGGCCGCTCCTGTGCGGATCTCGGTTCATGTTGCCGGCTGGGTGCTCAATCCAGGTGTCTTCGAAGTATCGCCCGATGCCCTGGTTGCCGAGGCGATCGTGGCAGCCGGCGGAGCCCGGCCCGGAGCCCGCCTGGACTCCTTGAATCTCGCCCGGCCGGTGGTGGCCGGCGATCAGATCGATGTGCCCGGCCCGACCGATGAGGTGAACTCCCAGGGCTCGTCCGAAGGCGGCCTGATCTCGATCAACCGGGCTGACGCGACGGCACTCGAGGACTTGCCAGGCGTTGGCCCTGTGCTTGCGGGGCGGATTGTCGCGTTCCGAGAGGCCAACGGTCTCTTCGAGCGGGTCGAGGACCTACTGGAAGTCCCCGGGATCGGTGAGTCGAAGCTGGCGTCGATCAGGGACCTGGTCACAGTTCCGTGACAGGGGAACATCCTGCGCTTCCACCCCGCGTGTCCTGGCCCTGGTTGGGAGGCGCGACGGTCATCTGGTTGTCGTCGGCTGCCGTCAGCATCGGGCCCCTTGGACTTGCCGTCGCAGTGCTGGCGGTGGTCGGGTGCGCTCTGAGCCGACATTTCTGGATCGCCGTGTTTGTCCTGGCAGCGACGGCCACGGCGACTCTCGCTGCCGAACCCCTGCGGCCTATGCCGGGGGGAGAGATCAGTTTCGACGGAGTCGTCTCCTCCGCGGTTGTCGACGGTCCCTATGGACGATGGGTGTTTGTTGAAACCGGTTACGGTCCGGCGTTGATCGACCTGCCCGATGGCATCGTCGTTGATCGGGGAGACGAGGTGAGGATTCGGGGGGTTACCAAAGGTGAGCCGGATACTGCGCGGGGCGTGGAACATCGCGGAGTGGTCAAGGCCAGCGAGGTGGAACACCTTGCCGCACCCACCGGGCTGGCATGGGCAGGCAACGCGATCCGGGAGCGGGTGATCGCCGGGCTCGAGCCGATGGATGATGGCCGGGCTCTGCTCGCAGGGTTTCTCATAGGCGATATCAGTCAACTCGATGAGGTTGACGTTGAGGCTATGAGGCTGGCGGGGTTGTCGCACTTCACCGCAGTCAGCGGTTCCAACGTCGCGCTCTTTCTCGGCCTGCTCTTTCTGGTGACAGCTCCACTTTCGATGGGCCCGAGACGACGAGCGGTGATCGGCCTCGCAGGACTGCCTGTCTACGCAGCCGCGACCGGGTTTGAGCCCTCGGTGCTGCGGGCGTCGGTTATGGCGGGACTCGTGCTCGGCGGTCGGTTGATCGGGTTGGCACTCGAAGCGTGGCAGGTGCTTGCCCTGGCAGTGGGAGCCCTCGTGATCATCGAGCCGAAGATCGGGTCGAGCATCGGCTTTCAGCTCTCCGTAGTGGCGACCGCGGGGGTTCTTCTCGGCGCCCGCTGGCCGGTGAAGGGCGGGGGAGTGGCTCGGGCCTTGGCAGTCACCATCGGCGCCCAGGCCGCGGTTGCCCCGCTGCTCCTCATCTATTTTGGAAGGCTGCCGTTGATGTCTCCGGTGGTCAACCTGGTTGCGGCGCCATTGGTGACTGCGGCGACTCTGCTCGCCTCAGTCGGTGTAGCCGGCGTTCCCGGTCTGGTTGAGATCGCCTCCTGGTTTGCCGATCTCGTGCTCGGCCTGGCGAACTCGGCAGCGGGTTGGCCGCAATTGGGGCCAAGCGGGTTTGCCCTGGCCGCGGCTGCCGGCGTGGCTTACTGGCTACAGAGTGAGTGGCGAGGGGTAGTTGCGGTCGGTGCGGCGGTGCTCTTCGTCGTTGTCATCGCGGGCGCTTCGAGGGAACTCGAGGTTGGCAGCGTGGTGGTTCTCGACGTGGGCCAGGGGGACGCGATCCTTGTCGTCGCCGGTGTGGATCGATATGTGCTGATCGACGGAGGCCCCGATCCGGTGCGCCTGTTCGACCGACTTCGCAGGTATGGAGTGAGGCAGCTCGATCTGGTGGTTGTGTCACACGTACACGCCGACCACCTCGCGGGATTGACGGGCCTGGTTGGCAGGGTGCCCATCGGGATGGTTTGGGCCGCGGCGGAGCCTCACTCCACTCCCGGTTCGGAAGAGTTCTTTCGGCTTCTCGAGGAAAGCAACATTCCAGTCGTAGTTCCCGAGACTGGGCAAGTCGAGCAGTTCGGAGGACTAACCCTTCGGGTACTAGGACCCGAACGCCGCTACGCCTCGGCCAACGACCAGTCAGTCGTCATTGCAGTCGAAGGGTCGGTCCGCTCGATACTTCTCGCCGGCGACATCGAGAAGGTCGCCCAGGCCGATCTGAGAGGAATCGTCGCCAACGTGCTCAAGGTTCCGCACCACGGGGCTACGACGTCTGACCCCGAATGGCTCGCGAGCGTGGGAGCCGATCTCGCCGTGATCTCGGTGGGGCCCAACGACTTCGGCCATCCCGCACAATGGGTGATCGATCTGCTCGAGGCCTCGGGGACATCGGTCGTACGGACCGATCAGGACGGCGACGTTGTCGTCTTGCTCTCCAAGGAGTCTGTTGATTGATGCCGTTGGTCGTCGAGATGAGTGACATGTTTCCTCCCCCTCGAGCGGAGCGAGCCTGGGGAGAGGGCAGGGCCGACGGGAGACAACGCTCATTGGCCAGGAGCGATGGGACACTGAAGCTGTGACAAGCGCCAAGCCAGACGTCCTCGACCTGGGCCGTCAACAGCTTCCCCTCGGGCGGCACACCTACATCATGGGCGTGATCAACCTTTCACAGGAGTCAAAGAACCTCCACACCGTCGCCCGGTCTGTTGACGAGGCACTCTTGATGGCAGATCGTTACCGACAGTGGGGAGCGACCCTCATCGACTTGGGCGGGCAATCGTCTCACTACGACAACCCCACGATCGCCGAGTCCGACGAGATCTCGCGGGTGGTGCCGGCCGTCGAGTCTTTGGTGGCAGAAGAGCATCTGGTCTCGATCGACACCTGGAAGCCGGGGGTTGCGCAGGCGGCGGCTGACGCTGGGGCTGTTGTCATCAACGACACCGGGGGTCTGGCCGATGCGGCCATGCGGGAGGTTGTCTCGAAGTCGGGTCTCCCCGCGGTGGCGGTTCATATCGAAGGCTCCAATCCACACGATGTGGGCGAGGTTGAGATCAGTTCGACAAAGGCGATGGAGACCGCAGACGGATTCAGGGCTCTTCTGGATGAGTTGGCCAAGGAGGGCATTGACAATCTGATCCTGGATCCAGGTATCGCTCTCAACTACCGGGGCGACTACGAGGGATACACCAGGATGCAGCTCGAGGTGATCGCGGCCTCGTCTGCTCTTCACGAGTTGGGCAAGCCGGTGCTGATCCCGATACCCCGAAAGAGAGACTTTCACCGGGTTGCCGCATACTTGTCGCTCGCCTTCGAGCACCGGGCGGACATCGTCAGGGTCCACGACGTGGCCCTCGCAGCGGACCTCGCACGGCTATTCGGTCGGTTGCCCTGATTACATTTGGACTGTGGCCATTCTTCTCATCTCCGGGCCGTCGAATTCGGGACCCGGAGAACGACAGCAGATGCTCGACATCACATCCAAGGCGTTCGCCGATGCCGGCGTCGACCGTGGCCAGATTCTTCGGTTAGACGTGCCCGGGCGTGGCGCTGGGGAAGAAGGCGATGGAGCGCTCCGCCGCGAGATAGAACCGATGGTTCCGGCACTCCAGTCAGGCTCTCTATTCGGCGACCGGCTCGGATTGGAGCTCGTCGACGCACAGAACCTCCAGGTTGGCGAGGCGGAGGTGCTGGCCAACCTCCTTCGGGCGGCCGACCTCACAGCGTTAGAAATCGTGCTGGTGGCGGCTGGATCCATGCCCAAAGCGGTTTCGGCCGTCGTCAAGGAGTTGGGGTCCACCGTTTCGGTGCGAAAGATGTGGGAACGACAAGCCAGGGAGTGGCTGAATCGTCAAGTGAAGGCGCGGGGCCTGGCAATGGACAAGGGGGCCGAGGAGGCACTGCTGCAACGCTTTGGCACCGACACTGCGGGGCTGGGCCAGGCACTCGACCAGCTGGAGGAGACAAGCGCCACCATCACCACCGAATTGGTCCTGGATCGATTCAAGAATCGTCCGGCGGAACCGACCTTCATGATCACCGACGCGATTTCCAAGGGCGAGGTTGGAACGGCTTTGCGGCGACTATCCGACTTCCTTGTTCACGAACATCCCCTGGTCTATCTGGCAGCCATCGAATCAGATCTGAAGAAGAGGACGCTGGCTGCCGCGGCACCCGATGAAGAGACCTTCCGGGAGTGGATTGGGGCCCGCCCCAGCGACAGGGGAGCCAACAGGTATTGGGCCATGCGGGGCCGGGTTAGAGAGTCCTCGTTGCGAAGGGCCCAGCAAGCCCTGGTTCGGGCCGACCGCGTCATCAAATCACAGCCAGAAGAGGTTCAGCGAGTCACACTGGAACGATTGACCGTCGCCCTTTGTCGTTGGTACGGCTGACTTCGTCGTACCAGCTGTCTGCTACGTGCTACTTGCTACCTGCGTAGCGAGTCGGCTCTTTCGGCGAGCCGCAGTGGTCTTCTTCAGGACACCCTTGGAAGCGGCCTTGTCGATCTTTGCCTGAGCATCGCGGTAAAGCTCATCGGCAGGCTCGCCGGCGGCGAGCGCCTCCTCGAGCTTGCGAATGCTGGTCTTGAGATCGCTGGTGAGCGACTTGTTCCGGAGACGACGGGTCTCGTTCTGCCGGTTTCGCTTCTCCTGAGATCTGATGTTCGCCATGTTGAAAACTCTTATCCGATAGGGAATTCGGGCGCTCTGAGAGTTGAGCGGCCGGAGCCGAAAGATTAGCAGCAGCCCAAATGAAGGTACAATGCACGGTCTTCCTGTCTGCAACGTGACCCATCAAACGCGCATCCGTAACTTTTCTATCATCGCCCATATCGATCATGGGAAATCGACCCTGGCCGACCGGCTGCTGGAACGAACCGGGACGGTTTCAGAACGTGACATGAGGGAGCAGCTCCTTGACAGCATGGATCTGGAACGGGAGCGTGGGATCACCATCAAGGCCCAGACCGTCCGCATCGAGCATCGCTCGACCGACGGCGAGACATACGTCCTCAACCTGATCGATACCCCCGGCCACGTCGACTTCTCATATGAGGTGTCCCGGTCGTTGGCCGCCTGCGAAGGAGCCCTGCTTCTGACCGACGCCGCTCAGGGGGTGCAAGCTCAAACTCTCGCCAACGCCTACATGGCGGTCGACGCCGGTCTGGAGGTCATCCCGGCCATCAACAAGATCGACCTGCCCGCTGCCGATCCCGACAAGGCGGCGTCTGAGATAGTCAGCATCCTCGGTGGATCGCCGGACGAGATCATCAGGATCTCGGCCAAGACAGGTCAGGGTGTGGACGAGCTCCTCGATCGGCTGGTGAAGGATGTGCCCGCACCAAAGGGTGACCCAGATGGTCCGCTCCGTGCGCTGGTGTTCGACTCCTACTTCGACGCATATCGAGGAGTTGTTTGCTACATCCGGGTGGTCGACGGGCAGATCAACACCGGTCAGAAGCTCAGGTTCATGGCCACCTCCGAAACCCACGAGGCCGCCGAGATCGGTGTGATGACGCCCAAGGCGGAGCCGATTCAGACACTCGGCTCGGGCGAGGTCGGGTACCTCATCACCGGCGTCAAGGAGATAGATCGGATCAAGGTCGGCGACACAGTCACCACGGCTGCAAGCCCGGCTGTTCATCCACTGCCCGGTTACCAGGAGCCCAAGCCGATGGTTTTCAGCGGGTTGTTCCCGACAGATGGCGACGACTTCGAGAACCTTCGGGAGGCTTTGGAGAAGCTCCGGCTCAACGATGCCTCACTCGTCTTCGAGCCCGAGACGAGTCGCGCTCTGGGTTCCGGGTTCCGATGCGGATTCCTTGGCCTTCTCCACATGGAGATCATCAGAGAGAGGCTGGAGAGGGAGTACGACCTCGATCTCGTGGCCACGGCCCCTTCGGTCGCGTATCGGGTGACTATGCCGGACGGGACCGAGTTCCTCATCAAATCCCCCCAGGATCTGCCCGACTCCGCAAGCCGCGAGAGCGTGTCAGAGCCCTATGTGCGGGCGATGATCATTACCCCGGTCGAATTCGTGGGTCCGATCATGGAGCTTGTCACCAAACGCAGAGGGGTGGTGGGCAGCATGAACTACCTGACCACCGAGCGGGTGGAGCTGGACTACGAGTTACCACTGGCAGAGGTCGTCTTCGATTTCTTCGATCAGCTCAAGTCGAGGACCAAGGGCTACGCCTCGCTCGACTATGAGCCTGCCGACTATCGCGAGTCCGACCTGGTCAAGGTGGACATCCTGCTCAACGGCGAGCCGGTCGATGCGTTCTCGTCGATTGTTCATCGCGACAAGGCTCAGGACTATGGCAAATCGATGACTTCGAGGCTGCGAGCCCTGATTCCACGCCAGCTGTTCGATGTTCCGATCCAGGCGGCCATCGGGGGTCGCATCATCAGTCGTGAGACCGTCAAAGCCAAGAGAAAGGACGTCATCGCCAAGTGCTACGGCGGAGACGTGAGCCGAAAGAAGAAGCTTCTCCAGCGACAGAAGGAGGGGAAGAAGCGGATGAAGATGGTGGGGTCGGTGGAGGTTCCACAGGAGGCTTTTGTGGCTGCCCTCAAGCTCGACGAAGACTGATGACCGGGCTTGATGTCGACGCCCATGTGAACACGTCATCGACGTACGTTCACATCCCGTTCTGTTCGGCGGTCTTCCCCTACTGCGACTTCGCTGTGGTCGCGGGCGCGGATCATCTAGCCGACCGATATGCCAATGCGGTTGTCGCCGAGATCGGGATGTCGGAGCCGTTATCGCCTCTGGAGGCGATCTTCTTTGGTGGAGGGACGCCCAGCCATGTCGACCCGAGCTTGCTGGCGAAGATCCTGAAGGCACTGAGTGACCGTCATGGCATTGCCGGCGACGCCGAGATCTCGCTCGAGGCGAATCCCGAGGACTTCACCGACGTCAGAGCCGTCGAGATCCAGGCTATCGGTTTCAATCGGGTCTCTTTCGGTGCTCAAAGCTTTGATGGTTTGGTGCTCTCGGCCTTGGGTCGTCGTCACACCGGCGCCGAGATAGGCAGTTCGGTCGAGGCAGCCCGCTCCTCCGGTTTTGCCAGCATCTCGCTGGACCTGATTTTCGGCACGCCCGAGGAGACCGAGGAGTCGTGGGCACGCTCCATCGGGCTTGCTATCGAAGCCGAGCCAGACCACATCTCCTGTTACTCGTTGACGGTGGAGCCGGGAACGCCCTTGGCCCGCTGGGTGAGAGAGGGAGCGGCGGCCCCGGACCCCGACGTCCAGGCCGACCGATACGAATTCGCCGACTCCCGTCTGAGTGACGCAGGCTATCCAAGGTATGAAGTAACCAACTGGGCTCGGCCCGGACATGAATGCAGATACAACCTCACCGTCTGGGCACAAGGTGAGTTCGAGGCATATGGCAACGGTGCCCACCGGTATCGGCACGGAGCTCGAAGTCGGAACGTGCGGCGTCTCGACGCATATCTCGATCGGGTTGAGGTCGGGGAGAGACCGATCGCAGGATCGGATCTGATCGCAGGTTGGGAGCATGAGATCGACCGGTTGTTTGTTGGCCTGCGCAGGTCGGCCGGAGTCAGACGAGGTCCCGGTGTGGACGCCTTTCTTCGCTCCAGCCACGGGATGAGACTTCTGGAAGCGGATGTTGTGGAGATGTCCGACGACCGGCTGACTGTGATCCGGCCGCTGCTCACCGATGAGGTTCATCGGGCAGTACTCGGCTTGGCGGATCCCGGCGACTAGGGAGACCGTATGTTCGCGGATAACGTGTATCAGAAGTGATGCTTGAAGATCGTCGATCAGAGATACTGCGAGCGCTCGTCGAGGAGCACATCCGAACTGGCGAGACCGTTAGCTCGCGAGCGATAGTCGAGAAGGCCAGGCTCAAAGTCTCGACGGCCACCGTTCGCAACGACCTGGCTGCCCTCGAGACGGAGGGATATGTGGTGCAGCCACACACCTCGGCGGGGCGGATTCCCACCGCGGACGCCTACAGGTACTATGTCGACCACCTCGGGCCCGGCCGACTCCGGTCGACGGCTCAAGCCAAGATCCATGACTTCTTCGGTGACGTCCACCTCGAGCTGTCCAAGCTTCTTTCCGCTACGTCGGAACTCCTGGCCGAGATCACCGACCTGCCCGCAATGGTCGTTTCCCCGGGCATGGGGGGAGACCGGGTCGCGGCTTTCCACGCCGTTCAGGTCCTCAGCGATCAGATCCTCGTCGTGGTAGTCACCAAGGGCGGCAGAGTTCTCCAACAGCGAGGAAGGGTCAGGGTTCCGGTGACCCCCGCGGAGGTAGAGGGGGCCCAGCGAATCGTGTCGGAAGCGATAGTGGGAACCGACCTGAGCGGCGACCTGGCGATCCCCGAGAGTGTGATGAGGGAACTCGATCAACCGAGACGAGAGACCGTGCTCACGATGGCGGACTGTCTTCATCTCGCGGGCTCGGCAGCAACGGAAATGTACATCGGTGGAACCCAGCGTCTGGCGGGCGCTTGGGGTGATCGTTCTGCCGTACAACGAATACTCGACGTATTGGAACGCGAAGCCGAGGTCATGAAGATGCTCGCTTCTGCCTCCGAGACCTCGATTCAGATCGGTTCTGATCTTCCCGTTTCCGAGCTGGATCTCGCGGTTGTGTCGAAGCGCTACGAGACGGGGGCAGCAGGTGGTTCGGTGGGTGTAATCGGGCCCATGAGGATGAACTACAAGCGGGCAATATCCGCAGTGGAGGAAGTCACCCGGAAACTCGAAGACAGGATCAGCTCCAAGCGGGAGTGATCGGGATGGCTGTCGACTACTACGCGACCCTCGGCGTGGCCAGAGACGCCACTGCCAGTGAAGTCAAGAAGGCCTTTCGGAAGGTGGCTCGCCAGACCCATCCCGACGCCAACCCCGACGATCCTGAAGCGGACCAACGATTCCGTGCAGCCGCTGAGGCATATGAGGTGTTGTCTGATCCTGAGAGTCGCCGGCGCTACGACCGCGGAGACACGATCGACCTGTCTTCCCTGTTTGGCGGGAGTGGTGGGCTAGATGACCTTCTCCGGTCGGTATTTGGCGAGAGCGGGCTGTTTGGCTCGCCCAGTCGACGGCCGGCCCGGGGCAGGGACGTCCTCGTCCGTGTCGAGATAGACCTCGCCGACGCTGCCTTCGGTGTTGATGTGCCGATCCAGTTCCAAACAAGGCGCACTTGTGAGGAATGCACCGGATCAGGTGCGGCCCGGGGCTCGAGGCGACAGACCTGTCCCCAGTGCGGCGGCGCCGGTTCGGTGCGAGTCGCGCGCCGTTCGCTGTTTGGGACAATGATGACGGTCTCCACCTGTTCGCAATGCGCCGGTGACGGCGTCGTGATCTCTGAGCTGTGCCCGGTTTGCGCCGGATTGGGCTGGGTGTCGGATGATGCGGACGTAACGGTCGAGGTCCCGGCCGGGATCGTGACTGGAACCAAGCTGAGGCTCAGCGGGCGGGGTGAATCCGGAGGACGATCTGGTCCGGCCGGAGATCTGTTCGTCGAGGTTGCCGTGGCGCCTCACAACGAATACGAGCGCGTCGATGACGACCTCGTCCTTCGCGCCAATGTCGGCATCGCCGAGGCCACATTGGGCACTCGGCTTACGGTGCCATTGATCGAGGGAGGGGATGCTGAGGTTGACGTCCCTTCCGGCACTCAGCCCGGCACCGTGTTCAAAATCTCGGGCGCGGGCATGACCAGGTTGGGCCGCAGGTCCCGGGGGGATCTGCACGTCATAGTCGGTGTCGACATCGCCGAGACGCTTACGCGCGAGGAGGAAGAATTGCTACGCAAATGGGCTGAGCTCAGGGGGGAGAAGACCGGAAAGGCTGCGCCGGCCGGCTGATGCGTCACGTGCCACACCTGTTCCTCGAGGGCCCGTGGCATTCTCCTGAGATCGAACTGACTGGCGCACAGCTCAAGCACATGAAGACGGTGCTTCGACTCGATGTCGGAAGCCAGATTTCATACACCGACGGGGCCGGCGTCATTGGAGAGGGGTTCCTCGGCGATCGGGCGATCACGAGGGGTAGGGAAAGGCAGGTCGACCGGCGCTCGACGCTCGTGGTGGCGGTGGCTCCGCCTGTCAGCCGTGAGAGGCAGCGGTTCCTCGTTGAGAAACTGGGTGAGTTGGGCGTGGAGCGGGTGGCCTGGATGTCAGCGAAACATGGTTCGCGACATGTGCCCCCACCCGCCAAGGTCAAGGCGTGGGCGGTGTCGGCACTCGAGCAGTCTCGCGGAGCCTGGATGATGAAGACGAATTCGGTGTTGGAGTCCTGGAGGAGTCTGGAGCCGCCGGTCGTGGTGTGCTCTTCAGGCGGACTTGGTGAACTGCCTCACGCTCGCACAGTGGTCATCGGTCCCGAAGGAGGATGGGCGGAGGGAGAGATTCCGGACGATGTTGTCACATGGAATTTGGGTGAAGGTGTCCTGAGGGTGGAGACCGCGGCGGTGGTCGCGGCGGCAAGACTCACCAATCGGTAGCAGAGCCCGATCGGTACAGGTAGGCTGGTATTGGGCTCCTGGGAGAGCAACAAGTGGCTGATCAATTCAACGCTTCATTAGGCGGGCGGCTTCGTGTGGCGCGACGTCAACGCGGCTGGTCGCTCGGTGAAGTTGAAACCTTCACGGAGGGCGAGTTCAAGGCCTCGGTCGTCGGGGCCTATGAGCGCGGAGAGCGCGCAATCAGTGTCCGACGATTTGTTCGGCTCGCTGAGATATATCGAGTCGAGCCGGCCAATTTGCTCCCTTCTGCTCCAGTCGACGGGGACGTTGTCATCGATCTGGACATGTTGGCTGCCGGCCACGGTGGTGATCTCGCCGATCGATATCTCGCCGCGATTCGTCTCTTGAGGCGGGGGGAGAGTTCCCAAGAGGTCCGATTCGCCGACAAAGCAGTGATTGCCTCGTTGCTCGAGTCGTCTGCCAGACCGGTTCAGAGCATCGATTGAGTCAACCGCCCCCGGGCCCTGGTGACGGCCTGGCCGAACGGGAGAATGCCGGTAGAATGGGCTTGACGCCACAACTGGGGCGTCATTCTCGTGTCATCTGAACATATCGAATCTCGTTTGCGCGTTCCCAGCCAACACTTGATGTTGGACCTACTCGGGGAATCCGATCGGCACCTCCGCCAGGTAGAGAAGAAGTTCCCGGAGGTGCGTTTCGTCGCGCGCGGCGACGAAGTCGCCATGAAGGGCGACGAGGCGATTGTGGAACAGGCGGAGACCGTCCTTTCGGAGTTGCTGATCTTGGTGCAGGAGGGACATCCACTGGACAGCGGCCGGGTCGACGAGGTGGTCGCCATGGTCCGGGATGAGGTGCCGAGCCCTTCAGGCATCCTCACCGACGGCATCCCGGTTGGCCGCGGGCGCGTGGTTCGGCCGAAAACCCATGGCCAGCAGAAGTACATCGAGGCGATCAGGGAGAACACGCTGACATTCGGGGTCGGACCGGCCGGAACCGGGAAGACCTATCTTGCCATGGCTGCGGCTGTCGACAGCCTCGTCAACGGCCGGGTGAGGCGGATCATCCTCACCAGACCTGCTGTCGAGGCGGGTGAGCGGCTTGGCTTTCTTCCTGGTGATGTCATCGCCAAAGTCGAACCATTTCTCCGCCCTCTTTACGACGCCCTATGGGACATGCTCGGGGCCGATGAAACCGCTTCTTTGATCGAACGGGGAACCATTGAGATAGCCCCGCTCGCTTACATGCGTGGAAGGACTCTCAACGACGCATGTGTCATCCTCGACGAAGCCCAAAACACTTCGCCTGAGCAAATGAAGATGTTCCTGACTCGACTTGGTTTCAATTCCAAGATGATCATCACCGGCGATAAGACCCAGACGGACCTTCCCGGTAACCGCGAGCCGGGTCTCAGCGTCGTTCGCAAGATCTTGCAGGGCATTCCCGGTGTTGCTTTTGTCGAGTTGGGCGCCCGCGACGTAGTACGGCACCGCATCGTGGCATCCATCGTTGAGGCTTATTCCCGCTACGAATCGAGTGAGCGCGAGTGATCCAACGCCCGGCCGTCGTTCGGACCGCCATCTTCCTGGCGACAGTGGTCGCGTCGTGGGCTGTGCTCTCTCTGGGGACCACGACCTCCGACCTGGACCTCGGCGTCGGAGATCTCGCGCCACAGACCTTCGAAGCGCAAAACGCCGCCACGGTCATCGACACGGTGGAGACCGAGACACTCCAGCAGGAGGCCCGTGATTCCGTGGAGCCGATCCGGTTGGTCCATTCCGAAATCGAGGCTGAGGTCAACTTGCAGATCAACGCGGTTTTTGACGATATCGAAGCACTGGCCATCGGTGATCCGCCCGACACACCGCCACCCACTGTTCCCGAGACATCAACTACGTCCTCAACTACCACTACCCAGCCTCCAGCCGAGGGCGAAACCACGACTACGACCCTTGCCCCGCTTCCAACTCAGATTGTCGGGATTCTGTTCATCGATGTCGACGCTGACGGCGAGTTCAATCCGGAGGTCGAAGGTGACAGGGTGGACCAAGCCTTGGAGCGAGTCACGGTCCAGATCTCGTCGAGTGGCGATCTACAGACGGTCACTTCAGGTGGCGATGGCGTGTGGTCGGTGGAACTCGATGCAGGGACAGCGGTGATCAGCGTCGATGCGGAGGATGAAGAGATTCCCGACGGCTATGTCGTCGACACCGAGAACCTCTCCCAGTCTGTCACCTGTGGAGCCGGAGAGCAATGCACAGCCGACTCGATCGGTTTCAGGGTCAATCTCCGTCCCCTCGATGACGTGACCGGCGAGATCACATCGAGTTACCTGCTTTCCGCTGAGACCGTCAACGTTCTGGTGGCTGCGGCCGCCGACGATGTGATACGTGCGGCCCTGGACGAGCCTTTGCATCTGCCGACCATCCGAGAGGCCTCGCTGTCGAGGGCCCTTCAAGAGTTCGGGATCAGGGTCACACCCGAGCAGTTACCCGAGGCAAAGGCTCGTCAGCAGTCGAGCCCGCCTTTCGTCTTCCACTCGGACACCGGTCAGGACATGCTTGGTGGGGAGGCGGCTGGTGAAGTGGTAGCCACATTCCTCCAGGCCAACTTCCTGGTGGATGAGGCCCTCACAGCCTCAGCCGAGGACGATGCTGCCCTAGCCGTGATCGCGATTGAGGTCGATTACACGGAGGGCCAGATCATCGTCCAGGGCGGTGAGCCACTGACCCAGCTCGACTTCGATGCTCTGAGCCAGACGGGCGCCCTGGTCGATCCGGTTCAAGCGCAAGGAGGCCTCCTGGCTGTGCTCGCGGTCCTGGCCGGGCTGCTCGGGCTCTACCTGTCCAGGTTCCGACGGGAGTTTTGGGCCAGGCCCCGCATGGTGGCGTTGTTGGGAATCATGATTGTGCTGGCCGCAGGGGCGGTGCGGGCCACTGTGATAGTTGAACCTCAGACCAGCTGGTACGTGCTGCCGGCCGTCGCATTCGGATTCATGACGGCGGTGCTCTTTGACTCCCGGATTGCTGTGCTCATGGCACTCACGGTCGGCGTCCTTACCGCAGTTGGCACCCACGACGTCGGCATTTCTGTCTACGCCATCCTGGCCACGATGGCGCCGATTCCGTTTGTCAGCTCGGTCAGTAGCCGGGGAGCCTTCCGCAACGCTGTCATCTTCTCGGCGTTGACCGCTGCGGTCGCCGCGGCCGCCACTTCCTGGTTCTTCCATGTGGGTCCCAATGACGTCGCATTAGAGGTGGTCGGTCAGTCCGTCGCCTGGGCCTTCGGAGTTTCGGTGATCGCCTCTCTGGTAGGTTTGGCATCTCTCCAGTTCTTTGAATCGGCATTCGACATCACCACGACCCTGGGGCTACTCGACCTGACCGACCGTAATCACAAGGCCCTTCAGCTTCTCCAAGAAGAGGCGTTCGGGACATTCAACCACTCGCTCATGGTCGGAACGCTGGCTCACGCGGCGGCGAGAGCGATTGGTGCGAATGCCCTTCTCGCCCGAGCCATGGCCTATTACCACGACCTCGGCAAGACGGAGAACCCGACGTTCTTCATCGAAAACCAGTTCGGCATACCCAACCCTCATGACGAACTAGATCCTCAGGAGTCGGCCGAGATCGTCCGTAGACATGTCACCGACGGGGTGGCGTTGGCGAGAAGGTTCAAGATTCCGTCTGACGTGACCGCGGCAATTGTCAGCCACCACGGTGATGGAGTCATGCGCTTCTTCTATGAGCAAGCTCGAGACCAGTCGGGCGAGGACGTGGACCCGAACGACTTCCGGCACATCGGCCACAAGCCTCGAAGCGCGGAGACGGCGATAGTGATGCTGGCTGATTCGCTGGAGGCGGCCTGTCGTGCGGTGTTTCAGACCGAAGAGCCGACACCGGTGGCGATTGAGAAGGTGGTCAATCGGATCATCGATGAGAAGCTCAATGACGGCCAGCTGCAGGAGTCGCCGCTCACACTCGCTGAGCTGACCCAGATCCGCCAGGCTTTCCTGGACTCCCTGGTGGGTCATTACCATCAGCGGATCGCATATCCGAGTTTCCCAGGACACTGATGGTTTTTCTGGAAGCGAAACCCCGTCGTTGAGCGCATTTCTGGCGGACGAGCAAAAGGAGCAGCTGGATCTGACCGGATTGCACAGCCTCGCCGAGCTGGTCCTTCGCGAGGAGAGTTACCCCGATTCCACAGAGTTGACCGTCCTATTTGTCGATGAGTCGGAGATGTCGTCCTACAACGCTCGGTTTCTCGACCGTGAGGGGCCTACCGATGTCCTCGCCTTTCCTGTGGAAGAGCTCACAGCGGGTGAGGTGCCCGAGATCGATCCGCTCGGACCGCCTCTGATACTGGGCGACGTGATCATTGCCCCGACGTATGTAGGCAGGCAAGCAGAGGACATGGAAGTGAGCCTCGAGGACGAGATGGCTCTAATGGTGACACATGGCATCCTTCACCTGATCGGCTACGACCACCAGACCGATCAGGAAGCCGAACTGATGGAGGGTCGGGAGGCCGAAATTCTCAGGTTGGTTGGACGAGTTCGCCGATGAGCGCTGCTGCAGTCTTGGTGGCGGTCTCTGCGCTTGTCGTCGCGTCCTGGATGAGAGCTGCGGGAACAGCGATTTCGAGAATTCCACGGGCCGACGCCCTGCGCGACGCATCCGACGGAATCAGCGGGGCCGAACAAGTGGCCGAACTTCTCGAGGAGAGGGAAGCGATCACGCCGGCCGTCGGACTGGTCGCGTCGGCCCTCCTTGTGATCGCGGCCGTGGTAACGATGGCCGTTGTCGTCCCCGGCACGTCCGGAGGTGGGGCCTTGCTGATCGCCCTGGCAGTTGGTGTGACCGTCCTGCTGTTGGGGGACCTGCTGCCCAGGCAACTCGGTCGAAGGTGGCCACGGGGCATCGGGTACCGCTCGTCAGATCTGCTCAGTGTGGCGGTCAAGCTCGGGGGCTGGGCCATTGAATTGATGCCCGACGCGGCTGAGGAAGATTCGGATACTGGGGTGGGACCTACCTACGGGGTCGACGAAGATCACGAACGCGAGCTGATCGACTCGGTTCTCGAATTTGGCGAGACGGTGGTGCGTGAGGTGATGACCCCCCGACCCGACATGGTGACGGTACCTATCGGCGCCGATCTCGACGAATTGGTCTCGACTGCCACGCGGGAGGGTTACTCCCGGGTTCCGGTCACGGACAACGGCGACATAGTCGGTTTGGTCATCGTGAAGGACCTGCTTCCCCTTCTCTCCCACGGTGAGCGGCCATCCGTGGCGCAGATGATGCGACCCGTCGAGTTCGTGCCGGACAGCAAGCTCGCCTCGGCCCTGCTGGCGGAGATGCAGGAGAGTCATGCCCATCAGATGGTCGTTGTCGACGAATACGGCGACGTGGCAGGGCTGGTGACGATCGAGGATCTCCTGGAGGAACTGGTCGGAGAGATTGCCGACGAGAGCGACGAGGAGGAAGTCTTCATCACGCCGCTGGGCAACGGAACGTGGGTGATAGACGCCAGGCTTCCTGTGGAGGACCTCGCCGATGCAGCCGGCGTTGAGCTTCCCAATGAGGACTGGGACACCGTCGGCGGGCTGGTCCTGGGGTTGGCTGAGCGGGTGCCCGAGGAGGGAGAACGGTTCAAATACGAAACCCTCACACTCACCGTCACTCGCATGCAGGGTCGCCGGGTTTCGGAGGTCGAGGTTTCCGTCGGGCAGATTGCCGAGGCGGGGTGAAGTCGGGTTTCGTCCCGGTGGTGGGGCGCCCCAATGTAGGCAAGTCGACACTGGTCAATCAGATGGTCGGGTCGAAAGTCGCCATCACCTCGATCCGTCCCCAGACCACCCGGAACGCCATTCGCGGGGTCGTCACCGGGCCAGATCCTGACAGTCCCGACTATCAGATAGTCCTGGTCGACACTCCGGGGCTTCACAAACCGCGCACCGAGTTGGGAAGTCGACTCAATTCCCTGGTGTACCGCACCCTCGGTGATGCGGACGTGATCGTCTTCCTCGTCGACGCCTCGATGCCGATAGGACCTGGCGACCGGCTGATTGCCGACCGGCTCAAGGAGGCGGGGTCTGGCGTGGTTCTCGTGGTCAACAAGCTGGACAAGGCCGGTCGGGGCGAAATTGTCCAACAACTGAGCGAAGCCGCGCAGTGGGATTTCGACGCCTATGTGCCGCTTTCGGCGCTAACCGGAGACGGTGTGCCGATGCTGGTGGACGAGATTGTCGGGCGGCTTCCCGAGGGTCCGCTCTATTACCCGGTGGGCATGGTGTCCGATCAGCCGGAGACCCTGGTCATCGCAGAGATCATCAGAGAGAAATTCCTCGATCGGTTGCACGACGAGCTACCCCATTCGCTGGTTGTCAGGGTGGAGGACGTGGAGCAACGAGACGACGGGCTCATTGATATCGCCGCGGATGTGATTGTTGAGCGCAAAAGTCAGAAGGGCATCATCATCGGGAAGGGCGGCTCCCTTCTCTCGATCGCGGGTACCGAGGCCCGTGAAGACCTAGAGGGGATCCTCGGGGACCGGGTCAACCTGAGGCTCCATGTCACCGTGGAGAAGGATTGGCAGCGACGCCCCCAGTTGCTCGATCGTTTCGGATTCGAGCCTTCCTGACCCTGTGGGTGACTGGGCCTCAGGCCCAGAGGATCAGACCATCGTGAGCCCGCCGGACACAGACAGCACCTGTCCGGTTATGTGTGACGCTTCATCGGATGCCAGGAAGCAGATGGCGGCGGCCACGTCCCCAGGCGTCGCCAGCCTTCGCAGCGGCGTCTGGCGCGCCATCGCTTCGGCCAGCTGGCCCGAATCGTCGAATGATTCCAGGAAGGGCGTGTCGGTTGGGCCGGGCGCAACGGCATTCACCCGGATCCTGCGGCGGGCCACCTCTCGGGCCAGCGCTTTGGAGAAGGCGATGACACCTCCTTTTGCAGCCGAGTAGACCACCTCGCCGGACGAGCCGACCCGACCGGCATCGGACGCCACATTGACGATTGCAGACCCGTCCGGCATGTAGCCGAGGGCGGCATGGGTCACCGCGATCGTCCCGATCAGGTTGATTCCCACCACCTTGTGCCAGAAGTCCGGATCGGTTTTCGTGAACGCTTGAGCTCGGTCCCACCCTGCGCAGTTGACGAGTACACCGATGTCGCCCAGTTCCTCAGCGATTTCGCGGATTGCCCCGGGGACAGCGTCGACGTCGGATATATCGATCGATCTGGCCTCGCCTCGCGTCTCGGATGCAGTTGAAATTGCGCCGTCAGCGTCCAGGTCGATGATCGAGACCCGGGCTCCATCCCGGGCCAGGGCTAGAGCCGTCGCTCTCCCAATGCCTGATGCTCCTCCGGTCACCACTGCGTTGACATCGCTGAATCGCATCGTTCCAGTATGCCTTGACGAAGGGAACCTCCGCGACGCAACATCGCGAAGGTCTATCGGCCCGCGACGCTGCACTAGCGTCACCTCATGCGCCTGGCCGACTACCAATACCTGAGCCTCGATCTGGAACCCAGTGGCGTCCTGGTGGTGACGCTGGGCAACCCCGACAGACTGAACGCCGTGAGCGAGCAGGGACACGCAGAGCTGACCCGGATCTGGGCCGAGGTTGATGCCGACTCCGCGGTGAGGGCGGTTCTTCTGCGCGCCGAAGGAAGGGCCTTCTCCGCCGGGGGTGACTACGAGATGATCGACCAGATCGTCAAGAATCACGAGAGCCACCGCCGGATTCTCAAGGAGGCGCGAGATCTGGTGAGAAACATCATCGAATGCTCCAAGCCGATCGTATCGGCCATCAACGGCCCGGCCGTGGGCGCAGGGCTCGCGGCGGCCCTGCTGGCGGACATCCCTATTGCCGGCCAATCAGCGAGGATTCTCGACGGGCATACGACCCTTGGAGTCTCCGCGGGAGACCACTCAGTGGTGATCTGGCCGCTGCTCATTGGAATGGCAAAAGCCAAGTACCACCTGCTCACCAATCAACCCATCGACGGGGAGGAGGCGGAACGTCTGGGTTTGGTTGCCATGGTCGTGGCTGACGACGTATTGGACGAGACGGCTCGCTCGGTGGCGGCCCAGCTTGCCGCAGGCTCGGCAGAAGCGATCCGGTGGACCAAGCACACTCTCAACCATTGGCTCCGGGCTGCCTACCCGGCGTTTGATGCCTCAATCGCCTATGAGTTCCTTGGATTCCTGGGGCCGGATGCAGCAGAAGGCCTCAACGCCGCCCGAGAGAAGCGCCCTCCCAGATTCAGCTAGGAGTGTGCTGAGTAATGCCGTCGGTGGCGTCGGCCAGGTCGAGGTCCTTCGGCGTCAGGCCCCCCTCAGAATGGGTGGAAAAGGTGAGGGTGACTTTGTTCCACCGGATATCGATATCGGGGTGGTGGTCCGCCTTTTCTGCGAGGAGAGCTACCTGTGTTGTGAACCCCATCGACGATACGAAATCGGCGTGGGTGAATGTCTTGGTGATCTCTTCTCCCTCGCGTACCCATCCGGGGTGGGCTTCGAGGAATGCCTGAATCTCTGCGTCTCCAACAAGTGCCATGTTCTTGACCGTAGTCTTCTTGACCGTAGTCCTCTTGACCGTGGTCCATCGCGCTCCGTCCCGACTCGGGTGGAAGAGCATTGGTCGCCAACCCAACCCGGATACGCTGCACAACACATGGCCATCAGACACGACCAGGGCATTGTGCTTCGCTCCTATCCCTTCGGTGAGGCGGATCGTGTCGTCGTAATGCTCAGCCCCAACAAGGGGAAGATCAGAACGGTGGCAAAGGGGGTCAGGAAGACCAAGAGCAGGTTTGGCGGCCGTCTGGAGCCCTTCACTCATGTGGATCTGGTCCTATATGAAGGACGCAATCTCGACACCATCACCCAGGTTTCGGTGATCGAGCCTTTTCCGAAGCTGCGAACCGACCTCGATGCGGTTATCGCTGCTGGGACCATGGTGGAGGCAGCCGACGCCGTTGCCCAGGAGGAGGAGTCTTCGATGCGCCTGTTCTTGCTTCTACACAAAGGCCTGCGCTCCCTCGAGGCGGGTCAGAGATCACCTGATCTGATCACAAGTTTCCTGCTCAAGCTGGCGGACGTTGTGGGAGTTGCCCCCGCACTCGTGGACTGCGCCTCGTGCGGGCGGGTCGACGATCTGCACCGCTTCTCCTTTGCCGGCGGCGGCGTCATCTGCGATCGGTGTCGGGGCGAGGGCGCGGTGCGGCTCCGTAGCGGGATCACCGAGTATCTAGCCGCCCTATCGACGGCTGACTTCATGGAATTACCCGGCACCAGCGACGTTCTCGCCGGTGAGGCGATGGGAATCGCCCGCAGGTTCGTCGAATATCACCTCGACCGAAAGCTTGTCTCCCTGGCGGTCATGGAGTGAGCCTTGATCTGGCAGCCATCGACCCCGATCGGATTCCCCGCCATGTTGGTCTGATCCTCGACGGCAACGGAAGATGGGCCAACGCGAGGGGTCTGGAGAGAACGGCGGGCCACGCCGCAGGGGAGGCAGCGTTGTTCGACACGGTCGAGGGCGCCATCGAGATAGGGATCGAATGGATAACCGCATTCACGTTCTCTACCGAGAACTGGTCGCGCTCTGCCGAGGAAGTCGAGTTCCTGATGTGGTTCAACGAGGATCTGCTGCTGCGACGGCGGGACGATCTTGATGCCCAGGGTGTCCGGATGCGTTTCGTTGGTGACATGGATGACCAGAGGATTCCCGACCGAAACCGTCGTCACATGGCCGACGCCGCCAACCAGACGGCCGGTAACGATCGTCTCAATCTCGTGTTCGCCTTTAACTACGGAAGCCGTAAGGAGTTAGCCGACGCGGCTCGCGACGTGGCCACCAGGGTCGCCAGGGGCGAGCTGTCCATCGAGGAGATCGACGAGGCTTCGGTTGCCGCTTCGATGTACATCCCGGACATGCCCGATGTCGACCTCGTGATCAGGAGTTCCGGGGAGCATCGGCTCTCCAACTTCCTTCTGTGGCAGGCCGCGTATGCGGAGTTCTACTTCCCGGGGATACTCTGGCCGGACTTCGATCGTCACGCCCTGGTCGATGCAGTGGTGGAGTACCAGCGGCGGGACCGCCGTTTTGGTGCTGCACTCGACCAACCCCAGGTTGACTAAGCCGGAGGACTGAGGCACCGTTCACCGCTCAAATGACCGATGTAACGCTCGACACCATCTCCAATCTCGCCAGAAAGCGGGGTTTCGTCTTTCCGGCCTCCGAGATCTATGGGGGTCTTCGTTCCGCCTACGACTACGGGCCCCTTGGCGTGGAGCTGCTCCGCAACGTCAAAGACGAGTGGTGGCGGTCGATGGTCCAGGAGCGCGGCGACGTGGTGGGTCTCGACTCGGCGATCCTCCAAGCGCGGGAGGTGTGGCAGGCATCTGGGCATGAAGAGGTCTTCACCGATCCGCTGGTGGAGTGTCGCGAGTGCAACAGCCGATTCCGGCTCGACAAACTCGACGACCCCAATCAGTGCCCCACCTGTGGCAAGCGTGACACGTTCACCGACCCCCAGCAATTCAACCTGATGTTCCGAACCCATATGGGCCCGGTTGACTCCGACGACAATCTGATCTACCTCCGACCCGAGACTGCCCAGGGAATCTTCACCAACTTCGAGAACGTGCGTCGTACCAGCCGTCTCAAGCTTCCGTTCGGGATCGCACAATTGGGTAAGTCCTTCCGCAACGAGATCACACCCGGCCAATTCGTCTTCCGGACCCGCGAGTTCGAGCAGATGGAGATGGAGTTCTTCTGTCGGCCGGAGGAGAGTCCTGAGTGGTTCCAGTATTGGCAGGAAGAGCGATTCCAGTGGTACCTCGACCTCGGCATGACCGAGAGCTCGCTGCGAATTCGGCCCCATGACGAAGACGAGTTGAGCCATTACTCATCGGAGACCGTCGACGTCGAGTATTTGTTTCCCTGGGGCTGGGACGAGTTGGAGGGCATCGCCAACCGCACCGACTTCGATCTTCGACAGCACTCCGAACACTCGGGCGAAGACCTTCGCTATTTCGATCAGGAGGCCAACGAGAAGTTCTTCCCCCACGTGATCGAACCTGCGGCTGGAGCCAACCGAACTACGTTCGCCTTCCTCATCGACGCGTATTACGAGGAAACGGTCAATGACGAGATTCGGACGGTGTTGAAGCTGCACCACCGTCTCGCTCCGTACAAGGTCGCCGTCCTTCCCCTGTCGAAGAAGGCCGAGCTGATCGAGCCGGCCGAGAAGCTGGCAGCAGAGCTCCGTAAGCGTTGGATCATCGAGCTGGACGTGACTCAGTCGATCGGGCGTCGCTACCGGCGTCAGGACGAGATCGGCACCCCCTTCTGCGTCACGGTCGATTTTGATTCACTGGACGACGGTGCGGTTACCGTCAGGGACCGCGACACGATGAGTCAGGATCGGATCTCCATGGAGGGTCTGATCGGTTACCTGGATCAGAAGCTGGGCTGACGTTTACATCGTGTTAGCGGCCAGGGCAGAGAATCATCGAAAAGGTAATTTGACATGAATCGTTCTCTCTTCCGGTGGATTGCATTGGCCGCGGTAGCTGTCGCTGGCGCGGGCCTCGCATATGTCTTCCTAGCAGGCGGATCTGGGGAACCGTCGACCGATCTGACTACGCCAACCATCGCATCGGAAGCGACCCTTGGCAGCGAAGACGATCCTGCAAGTACTGCCAGCAGCGGATCGGTCGGAGCTGTCGTGTTCGTCATCGATGCCAGCCAATCGGAAGCTTCTTTTCAGATCGACGAGGTGCTGCGGGGTTCACCCAACACAGTTGTAGGGACGACTTCGGAGGTCGCGGGACAGATTCGGTTTGATCCAGCCGACCTGAGCACCTTGGAGTTCTCCCAGGTCGTCATCAATGCTCGGACCTTTGACACAGGCAGCCGGTTGCGAGATAGGGCAATTCGAGGCCCGATCATTCTCAACTCCGCTCAGGATGAGTTCGAGTTGATAATCCTCACCTCGGCGTCAGCGAATGGACTCGACGGCCAGGCCAATCCCGGAGACGCTCTCTCGTTCACCGTGACCGGTGACCTGACGATCCAGTCGACGACCAAGTCGGTGACCTTCGATGTCGTGGCCGAGCTGGTTGACACGCAGACGATCAGGGGAACCGCCGAGGCCATAGTCTCCCGCGCCGAATTCGGGATTGGCATCCCCAATGTCCCGATAGTGGCTGATGTGGGTGACGACGTGCTGATCCGCCTCGATTTTGTCGCAATCTCGGGCTGACCAACCTTCAGCCCTACTTATGATCGACCGGAATGGCAGACCGCGCTGATATAGACCGGATCCGGGAGGCAACCGACATCGTCGAGTTGGTCTCCGAGGTGACCAAGGTGAAGCGATCGGGCCGCACCTCCATGGCGGTTTGCCCTTTTCATCAGGAGAAGACTCCCTCGATGTCACTCGACCGCGGTCGTGGTCTCTACCACTGCTTCGGTTGCGGGAAGGGGGGTGATGTCTTCAGTTTCATCCAGGAGACCCAGGGCCTCGACTTCGGCGACGCACTGGAGCTTCTCGCCCGGAAGGCGGGGATCACTCTTACCGCCGATCCGGCGTCGGCTCAGAGACGGAGCCGACGGGGGGCTGGCGTCGAGGCGTTGCGCCGCGCCGGCGAGGTCTATCACCAGCGGCTGAAGAAGGTTCCAGAGGCCGGTCCGGCCCGCGCTTACTTGCGCAGCCGCGGGTACGAGATCGACGTCATCGACGGGTGGAAGCTGGGTTTTGCCGGGGTCGATTGGGACACGCTCACTAAGGAACTGAGATCGGCCGGTGTCGCCGACAAGGCACTGATCGACTCAGGGCTGTCGAGAAAGGGACGGCATGGCCTGTATGACGTCTTCCGGGGTCGGCTCATGTTTCCGATCCACGATCTTCGGGGCGATCCGGTGGGTTTCGGTGCTCGAAAGATCGACGAGGTCAATCGGGAAGCGACCAACAACCCCGACGCCAAGTATGTCAACTCGGCGGATTCGATCATCTACCACAAGGCCCAACTGCTGTTCGGGCTCGACCGTGCCCGCAAGAGCATCTCGGATACGGATCCGGCCGTAGTGGTCGAGGGGTACACCGACGTCATCGCCATGCATCAGGCGGGCATCGACACCGCGGTCGCCACCTGCGGCACGGCGTTGGGGGATGGACACTTCGATCTTCTGCGCAGATTCACCGAGAAGGTTGTCCTTGCGTTCGACTCCGACGAGGCTGGTTCCAAGGCCGCCCTACGGGGAGACGAGCTGGAATCACCCTTCCGCCTCGATCTCGATCTTCGAGTGGCGGTGATGCCGGAAGGGCTCGACCCCGCAGATTTGGTGCAGGCCGGGAGGCAGGAAGACCTGGTCAAGGCGGTCGGCGATGCACGTCCCCTGCTCGAACATCGGATCAAACACGAGATAGGCAGGTTCGACCTGTCCGGCCCGGAGGGGCGGGCCCGGGCTCTGCACGCCGCGGCGGAGCATGTGCGCAAGGTCAATGATCAGATCGCCCAACGCGAATACAGCCGCTTCGTCGCCCGTCAAATTGGTGTCGATCTGACCGATGTGGAGGCGGCCGTGGGGAGAGGGTCACCTCGTCCCAGTCCACGGCCCAGTAAAAGGGATGAGCCTCTCGACCGTCATGAAGCGGAGCTACTTCGCGTCGCCATCACCAACACCGGTGAGCTTGACGACCTATCCGAGTCGGACTTTCTCGACCCTCGCCTGCGTGAGGGATTCAGGGCGGTGGCCGACCTCCTGGCAGAGACTCGGCCCGGGGAACCTGTCGATATCGGTTTAGCCCCTGCTGAGGTCCAGCCGCTACTTCGATCACTCATACTCGACCCCACCCCGCCTGCTTCCGGTGCGGAAATGCTGGCGCGGGTTCGGCATCGCCGTCTCGGTTTCGAGATCGATCGACTCGAAGCCGAACTCGAGAAACAAGAGCCCGGAAGCGAAACCCATTCCGAAAGCCTCCGACGCTTGATAGCTTTACAGAAGGACAAGCGGTCCGGACCGGACACATGAACCAAGAACTCCACTCAGTACTCGCAGCGCTCATCAAGCGTGGCAAGCACCGCGGGTTCCTCACCATGGCCGAGGTACAACAGGAATTGGAGGACGCCGAGGCAACAGGCGAGGCCTTCGAAGAGGTTGCCGACGCCCTCCGGGCGCAGGGAATGCGACTCACCGAGGAAGGGCCGGGCGTCACCGAGGAGTTCGTAGAGGTCGGCGCCGTCTCTGTCTCCGACCCGGTGCGGCTTTACCTCAATGAGATCGGCCGTTACTCGCTTCTGACTGCCCAGCAGGAAGTTGAACTGGCGATGCGGATGGAGGCCGGCCGTCCCGCTCGAGAACGGTTGAAGGATGAAGGTCTCTCAGTCGAGGACATGTCGATGCTTCGTCATGAGATCGAGATGGGGGAGGCAGCGCACAAGCAGTTGGTTCAATCGAACCTCCGGCTTGTCGTTGCTCTGGCAAGACGGTACGCCGGTCGGGGGATGGCCCTCCTCGATCTGATCCAGGAGGGCAACGTCGGTCTGATGAGAGCGGTGGAGCGTTTCGACTACCGGAGAGGGTTCAAGTTCTCGACATATGCCACCTGGTGGATCCGGCAGGCGATCTCGCGCGCCATCGCCGACCAGGGCCGGACCATCCGGATGCCCATCCACGTCTTGGACTCTGTCAACAAGCTGACCCGGTCCCAGCGTGAGCTCACCCAAAAGATGGGCCGGGCGCCAACCCTCGAGGAAGTGGCTGAGGATCTAGATCTTGAGGTCTCGCGCGTCCTGGAGTTGCAGAGGATCGCCCAGGACACCGTCTCGTTGGAGACGCCGGTGGGGGAGGACGATGACGGCACCCTCGGTGACATGGTCGAGGACATGGATTCGGAGAGGCCGCCCGATGTCGCGGCTTTCAGCTCTCTTCAGGATCAACTGGCTCGGGCTCTGGAGGGTCTCAACGACAGGGAGCGGGAGGTGTTGATCATGAGGTTCGGCCTCGCCGATGGTCGGATGCGGACCCTCGAGGAAGTTGGGGCCCACTTCAAGGTCACCCGGGAGCGAATCCGCCAACTCGAGACCAAGGCTCTGGCCAAGTTGCGCCATCCGGACAAGTCACAACGACTCGAAGGTTTTCTCACCGACGTCTGAGTTTGCGCACCGGAGTGCAGACCGTCCCGGATTTCGGGACCTCCTGCACACCAGAAGACTGGAAGTGGCACAATCGGTGTCATGAGGTTCAGGACGGGTGTAGTCGTGGGTGCCGCAGCGGGGTATGTGTTGGGAGCCCGGGCCGGTCGGGCCAGGTACGAGCAGATCAAACACCTGGCGGGTGAGGCGCGGAAGCATCCCGCCGTTGCCCAACTGGCTGATCAGGCCGGGGGAATGGTGGATGCCGGCCGCTATGTCGCGGCGGGGGCTCTCTCCACCGGGGCCAAGGCCCTGAGAGTCGTCGAGTCAAACGCCAAGTCTGAGTAGACGCTGGTCCGCTGGTATTCTCACCGGGCCAATCGGCATCCTTCCGCGGTAGCTCAATTGGTAGAGCGGTGGACTGTTAATCCATAGGTTGTAGGTTCGAGTCCTACCCGCGGAGCAAGATTCTGACCAGGGGAAACACCCGAAAACCCTGGTAGTAGCTAACGATTCGGGGTAGTCACATACCTAACAGGGTCTCGCGTGGTCTCGCGTGGTTTCACGTCATCTGATGTGTGTTGCGGCACAAACGCGGCACAAACGCGGCACAGAACGCGCCGGATCTGAGAAACCGCGGAGGAATCGCGGCGGAGGGTCAGCCTATCTCGTCGGCGGATCGGGTGAACTCGTCCCAGTCGACGTCGAAGCCGATCTCCTCGGCTGAACGAATGAACGCCTCCCACCCCTCCCGCGGGGGACGGGTCGACTGTCGAGCGAACACCATCCCGGCGAGCCTGTCACCGTCAAGTCCGAGGCTTGTGCAAAGCATTGTTAGAACACAAAACCCTGGGGCACAAAGAAGCGGTAGAAGCTATGAAGGCTGCTCGAGCTTCATTTTCAGAAGGCCGGGAGGGTCCGAGGCCGGAAAACGAACGCGTTTAGGGGCGATGTTCGTTGGTCTGGTGGCCGCACATAATGCCGGTTATGGGCTGGGCTGCAAGGATCTGGCGTCAGTGCTGGCTACGCCTCTTCAGCTTGGACGGCATCCACAACTCCTCGTCACCATCGAGTGCCATGCGGGTATGAGTCATGCACAACCTCCCGTGAGGAGTCATGAACTCGGCTTCTCGATGGCAGTTTTTGCAGCGCCGACGGTAGAACGATAGAGATCCAACTCCGGCAATGGCTTCCGTTCGCTCGCCGACCAGAAGCAAAACGCCGGACGTGATTATCGCAACCGCCATCAAAGCAAGACGCCCAATAAGCGAACCGGTGCGTGCCAACTCTTGATCCTCGATCGTTGTCGTGGTGACTTTCGGGACAGTCGTCGTACTCGTCGAACCTGGTGAGGTCGTAGTCGAGACGGCATCAATAGTTGTCGTCGATTCTCCCAGTGTTGTCGTAGTCGAGACGGCCACAGTGGTTGTGGTTGACATTGTCGGCGACGTAGTAGTGGTGGGCTCTGGCGGGCAGTCGAACAGAACCTCGATTCCGGCCGAGAAAATCTCATCCGGGCCCATAACCAAGATGATGAGTATCTGGTCGCCGAGCACCATGACGTCCTTCGCGGTGACAACTCCACCAGGCTCTGCTTCCACGTCACTCAGCAAGATTCGCGTCTGACTCTCAACAATCAGATCGTTGCCAGGATGAACCGAAGATTGGTTAAGAGACTGGGCAATCACAGAACACGTTTCACCGACTAGGCCGCTCGGAACAGGATGGGCGCGGAGGACAGTCTCGGAATCTTCGGGTGCTCTGACGACCGTCTCGATAGAGATGACAATCTCAAATGCGCCCTCGCTGGCGGCAACGGCTGCCCCGGCAGTGAGTAGCAGCGAGCCGAACAGAATTCCCGCCGACAGACGCAAGACCAAGCGCGGGAGGGCTGTCGGTCGTTCGCCGTTTACTTCCTTGGCGCGCATGTTTCCCAGCCCTTTTCCGCTTCTGAGACGAAGACACAGCGGTCGGACCAACGAACCTACACCGACAGTGGTGGTCGGTGTCGGTGAGTGCCGCACATGACAGCACTCATCGGCGGTTGCACTTATGGGCGGCTGGTCGCCTCGTGCAACGCGGTCAGATGGTCGTAGGCTCGCCCAGCAACAACCGCCCGAGAGAATTCGTTGGCAACCGCGTCAAGGTCGGCGTCGTGCAACGACCTAACGAGATCGTCGACTGATCCGAGTCACTCTACGGGCGGCTCGAGCTCCCGGTCGAAGGTCAACGTCCACACCGAGGCCAGTGACCCCACCCGTCACGTCCTACTAGCCAGGCTGCGACCGCGATGTTCGCTTCCGGGTCGAATATGGAAGCGCCCGCCCAACCAGCCTTCGTGGATCGTTCCTTCCACTGGGTGGGAGCATGTTGGAACAGCCCGGCGTATCCGCCGGTCTGGTTGACAGCGTTCGGATCGCCGGCTGATTCGCAGGCGACCACCCGCCACGCCTTCTCCACCTGGAAGGCAGGGAAGTGGGTGGTGATGAGTGCCCGCCACCCTTCCACACCGCGCGGTGACACCGCGCCGACGCTGGGGCGGACAGGGTGACGGTCGAAGAAATCGTGGAATTCGGCGATGAGCCCCGAGTTGAATGCGGGTTCGGCCCGGTGCCCCCATTCGGTGAGCCAGTCGGCGTAGTCGACGGGGCCGTGGCCGACAGGGGCGACCAGGACCGCGGCGAGAAGGAGGCTCACGGCTCGAGCTCCCGGTCGAAGGTCAACGTCCACACCCGAACCTCAGTCGAAACCGACTCCGACCGTTCCATCAGAACCCCCGTCATCTTCGCGTAATTCTCCAAACCCTTCAACGCCACCGACGCCGGCACCTCACCCCGTTTACCCCGGACGTGGTAATCCAACATCTCCTCCAAAACCCACTCCCGCGTAACCGAATCGTCACCCGTTTCGTCACCGCCCCGCAACCGGGCCAGCTCCGCAGCCACATCCGGCCGGCGCAGCAACTCCGACGCCGTAACCCGAGCCCGACCCACCGAATAACCAGCCCTGACAGCAGCAGCCGACCCGTTCCCATCCATAAAATACTCCAACGCAAACGCCTTCTGCCTCTTATTCAAACTATCCCCCTCGAGTAAACGTTACGGAAAACACGAATGTTACGGCCAGGAGCGCACAACGGGCCTGGGCCTCTGTAGGGGGGCCCCATCAGTGTATTTTTGAGGGGTAGGGGGGTCGCTCATCGGGGTTGATCGTGTTCGGTCGCCGGTTTTGGTTTACGGACCTGGCGTGTGGGTTGGGAAGGGCGGCGCTGCGGCCACGATCGATTAGTCATTGTTTGTGTGTCTTGTTGTGCCGGCTGCTGGTAGGGGGGGGTCTACCTCGAAGGTCGCCCAGACGAGCTGCGTCAAACGGGAGTCAAACAGCGTATGAGTGCCGTCATGTGCGGGGTTACGCTCCCGCGGTGAGCTCCGCCAAGGCATTGTGGAGTAGGTTTGTGTCCCTTCGAAAGCGCTCGAAGACCAGCCGCCAATCCCCCGATGTGTCGTCTTTCAAGTCGAAGTACTGCTCAGCCTCGACGACATCGGCCCTTCGCTTGCGCTCGCCGTCTGCATCGACCTCGTACTCCTCGTGTATCGGGTACTGCCTTCGCAAACGCTTCACCATCCTGTAGGTCGTGGTCAGCTCAGACGCAGCGTCCTCGTCTACGAGACCCTCCAGCCAGGCAACCAACCCGTTGAGGCTTCCCGTACCTTCGTCGAAGTCAAATCGGTCAATGATTGCGGAGAGTATGCAGATTCGATAGATGAAGTTCGGGTGGTCAACAGCATTCGATTCCAGATCCTCTATAGCCCGGCTTCGCTCGAAGAGAACGTCAAGAGTCTTGAAGAATGGCGCGTCGCGAAGGTGCATCGAATCCCTGTCAAGGTCGGCAAGGAGACCGAGTAACTCGGCTCCAAGGGAATCTCGAGCGGAGGGATGAATAAAGGCCTTCCAACCCTTGTTGCGAATGAGGTTGGACGTCTCTCGAACCGTGTCGCCAACGTTGTAGCTGTCGAACCAGAAGCCCTCCTCGGGGAATGTTCTTGCGGTCCCGTGGATCTCGGCCACAACCCCAGCGAGCTCGGCGGCAGCCTCAGCACCATCGGCTTGCCACATGCCCAGGGCCGTGTACGTGATCGAAAGGTGAAACCGGTAATCCGTATTTCCCGGCCCTATCGCGCTTATGGCGAAGTCCTCACGAGCTCCCGTTCTCGGAAGCGCTTCGACTTCGACGACAGGCCTGATGAACGACACGACCGAAATCATATCGAGGCGAGGAGTGAATGGTGTTTCTCGAGTTGGACCGAAGAGTGAACAGAGCGCAGTGGCGAGTTAGGTTTCGCTCGTGCTTTCGGATCCGAGCCAGCTAATCGAGGAGTTCAAACAGGCGGCAAACAGGGCTGGGTATCCCTGGTCACCCGTACCGGATCCGGCATGAGCTGTTACTTGCACCACATGAGCAGCCATGCTGATCGGCGGGGGGTTTCCAGCAAGAGAGGCCCCACTGGGTGAAGGGGGGGCTCGGGCTAGCCTGAGACCGTGAGACTGCTCTACCTGCCAGTGCATCTGGTGCAGTGCCGTTGGCGGCTTGGCTGGCGGACCTTCTGCCCCGGCCACGGACCCGGCCAGCGGGTCAGACTAGGAGCGGATGTGCTGCCGCCTCGATGGCCTCTCTACCCGAAGCGGCCTCCACCGTGGAGACTGGTCAAGCGGATGGCCTACCGGGCCAGGTTGAAGGAGCTAGGCCTTCCCTGAGGTCTCGCCCTGGCCTTCCCTGAGGTGTACGCCACTGAGACCGCGCTAATCGCGCTAGCGGCATCCTCGTACGTCTGGGAGGGGTTCTGTGGGTTAACGGCTTTCTCAAACCGCACATAATGCCGGTTATGGGCGGGCGGCAGTCGTAGCCTGCTGGTGACGCCGGGGAGTGCGTACCCCTCACCCCGGTGGTTATCGGGGCGGGTGGGGGAGGCCTGAGAGAGCCTACTGATAACCTCCCCTCCCGCCCGGACAGATCGGCCGCATATGAGCGGGCTGGGTGTAGTTTTGATCCTGTTGAGACTGTTTTAACCGTTGGCCAAATGGCTGGAACTTCCCCTCAATGTTGGAACCCCCGGAGACCGCGCCCAATATCTTCCTCCCCGGGGAGCCGGACCGGCCACCGGGGGTTTCGTCTATCCAGGGCCGACCCTGATCCCGGTTGTGGGCGAATGTAAGTCTAGGCACCGCGGAGAGTGGTCAGGTTGGTGTAGGTTCGATCCTTGTTGAGAGGGTCACTGGTCCACCGTCCGACAAAAGGACGGAAAAAGAAGCCTTTTCAACACCGTGGAACCCCCGGAGACCGCGAGTCGTTTCCTATCCAATGATTCGGACCGGCCGCCGGGGGTTTCTGATTAGCGACGCCCTCGCAGTCGCGCGCATAACGGCACTTATGGGCGACGACCCTAAGCAGCGCGGATCGGTCCGATTGTGTAGGTTCGACGTGACCTCGAGGAGGATGCTGTCTTGTTTTTTGGTGTGATCACAAGGCCAAACACATGGAAAAGCGTCGGATATCTGCTGCTGGCATTTCCGCTGGGGATCTTCTACTTCGTTTTCCTGATCACCGGCTTCTCGCTTGGCTTCGGACTCCTCATCACCCTGATGGGAATACCGATCCTGGTAGGCATGATGGCCGCTAGCTACGGGCTTGGAGAGTTCGAGCGGCTTACCACCAACCAAATGTTGGAGACCTCGATCCCCCATACCGGGAGAATCTCACGAGCCGAAGGATTCTGGCAGAAGCTCAAAGAGCTAGTGGTAAGTTCCGAAAC
>JACZUI010000057.1 GCA_022573225.1 Acidobacteriota bacterium | reverse complement strand
CGATTCGCTACCTGGAGACCCTCGAGGAAATCGCCGACGGCCAGGCGACCAAGATCTTCCTGCCCCTCGACACCTCAGGGGTGTTGGGAAGCGTTGCCGCCATCGGCGAGATGTTCAAGGAAGCATCAAGCGACGCTGAGGATCAGTAAACGGACAGGGCTACGATCGAAGACCCCGCCAATTGGCGGGGTCTTCCTCTGTGGTTTCGACCAATCGCGATCAATCACTCTGCCTTCGCCGCACCATCACCCCGGCAACAAGGCCGCCCAAAACGCCGGCAATCATGAGACTGGCGATGTCGCCGCCCACGCCGTTGACGGGTTCGAGACCCATGGCTTCGAGATGCTGAAGATTTGGCTCGAATCGTGTGAAGCCGGCATCGACGAACGACGGGGCCAGACCATCGACGCCCACCGAGAGGTCGTAAACGACGTTGGCCGCTTCTGTCTCCAGGACAAGGTGGGTGAACCAGCCGTCCTCCGGCACCCACTCCATGTTCTCGTCTGAGCGGAGATCGTCGAGCAGCAATGTGCTCGCCGGCTCTGAGCGGTTGATCGACAAGCCCTCCCCGTACAGCAAGTCGGGTCGATCAGGGGTGAGCAGAAATACGTCGGCCTCGATGATCTCAGAATCGGGTGTGGCGCCGTGAAGGATATGAAGCGGAACCCAGGGGCGCGGTGTGGGAATAGTTATCTGCACCGGAATTCCGTCACCGGAGATGAAGCCGTCTTCGGCCGCCGCCTCGGCGTCAAACCTCGCAGCGAGGAAGTATGGGGACCGGCTCGCGTAGAAGTCGAGCATGTGGTCGGTCTCGGGGCCCTCGGGGAGGTTGAAGCCATTCTCGTTCACCCAGGCAAGCACATCGTCGCCGCCGCCCTTGAGCACCACCACGTCGAGCGAGTCGATCCGAGTGCGGAACAGAACCTCGGCACCGTCCGCCGAGGCGGCAAGCAAGGCTTCCCCACCAAGGCGCTGAAACCCTCCGACCTCGATCTGAAGTCGCTGCAGTGTCCAATCGCCGGCGCGGCGAACGTCGACTGGCTCTGCGGGCAGCGGGATCAGCGAGCCGAAGGATTCGACATCACCCTCGAACGTGAAGTTGGTGATGTATCGCTCGATACCGTTTTCCCACGCAACGAACGTCGTCGTCTTACCTAAGCGGATGGCACCGTTTGCCGACACCAGAAAACCACATGCCTGCGCCACCGGACCCCCAATGAGCACAGCCACCATCGCTGTTGCAACCACGAAACTGAACCTTCTCATCTCGCTCCTGTCTGTCGCTGCCACTTGGACGACGTCAGGAGGCGAGTCGGTTCCCTAGGAGTCTGCTACTCAGTCAGCCGGCGACCCGGATCATCCCCTCGAGGACTTGCTCAACCTCGGCTGGCGAGACCGGCGGATAGAAGACCATCGCGTAGAGGTCGCAACGTCCCTCCGGTTGCTCGAACCAACCCGCCACCCAGGTGCCGTCAGGGTGGGGTCCGACCACCACAGGCGTCCCGTCAACCTCAGCGTCACCTTTCTCATTGGGCCAGTCGACCGGCGGGAGGGTGCCCCTCACCAGGGCGATGCCCACAGTGCCGTCTTCGCGGCCCCAGAAGGTGGTCTGGGTTCCGCCCACCGATGTCCAGACATCCGGGTCGATCTCATCCGGGTCGAGGGTGGTATGTCCCACCTCGACCGGGAGAAAATCGAGTTCGTAGGGGGCGGGAGGACATTCGACCGGGGGCTCGGTGGTGGTGGTGGTCGCGCTGACGACGGCGGTGGTAGTCGTGGAAACGGATGTCGTGGTCTCCACTGCCGCCGCGGAACAGCCGACGACAACCAGCAACAGAGCGCCTGACAATCTCCTCATCCGGCGGCGATCATATGACAGGCTCGTCCGAGACCGGCGTCTGCCTGATTCGAGGATCATCCAAGGGCGCGGACGAAGCCGTCACGAGAACCGACGTAGATGCGGCCGTCCCAGACGGCCGGGGTTGCCTCCAGGCAGGCCCCTCCAAGATCGACCGACCACTCCTTGACCGGCGCCCGGGGATCATCAAGGGAATAGGACCGAAGGTCACCAAGGCATGTCACTGTCACAAGATGCCCGTCCACGATTACCGGAGATGACCATGAATGCTGGCCGACCTGATCTGTCCACAAGATCTCCCCCGTCTCTGCATCCACGGCCAGAAGCTCGCCGAGGTGGACGTTCACATAGACAACACCCTCATACAGCGCCGGCGTCGACCACGCACCGCTGTCGGCCGATCCGGAAGTGAGATCCAGCCCCCAAATCCTGGGATCACCCGACGTGTACGGGTCGAGCTTGATCAGCTGTCCCACTTCAAGATTGCGCGCCCGCTCGACCTGGCTCATCTGCGAGGGCTCATGCTCGATTGCGACGTAGAGCATCCCGTCCTCATCGGTGACGATCGAGGCGTCGATGTCCCCTCCGGCGTAGTAGTCGAACACGATCGGAGCGTTCCCCGACCTGACGTCCGACACGTCAAGGCCGACGATTCGACCTCCGGAATTGGCGAAATAGACCCTTTGGTCGAACACCGCCACCGACATCTCGATCGAAACATTCCTGCCGGACTTGGCTATCAACTCGTCGGTGTAGCCGGGCATCATGAAGACGATCTCGGGATCGACATTGACCAATCCGCTGTCGAGGTACTCGCGGTTCAGCTCTACTGCGAAGAACCAGCCATTCTCGCCGCCCTCATACATGATGTCGTCGACGATGACCGGGTTGGAATCCCAATCGTTGTTCCAGATGCCGTCGACTGCATTAGCGTCCAGCGACCACATTCGCTCGGGGGTATCCCGATCGAGAGCAATGATCCGCAACTTGTTGTCCCTCGAACCGAAGTAGAGCAGCGGGTAGCCGTCCGGGTCGAGAGTGACCGTCCCTTTGATGATGTCCTCGGTTTGGTATTTCGGCCGGAGATCCTCCCCGGTTGCTGCATCGACAAAGTGGACGGCGCCGTCATATGCCCCAAAGATCACTTCGGTGATCCCGTCCGGCCTTTCCCAGACGATGGGCTGGCCGGTCCACCCGTTTCCACACCAGACCTTTGTCTCGCCGCCGCTGGATGAGCTGCGGCACATCGGAGTATCGGGGTACTTCCACAGAATCGACGGATCGTCGGGAACAGGCCCGGAGCCGTAATAGCTGCGGGTCGGGTTACCACGAAACATGGTCAGGCCAACAGTCGAGCCCCAGGGTTGCCCGACGGTCCAGCCGGGAACCGTATCGACCTCTCGTACCCTGGCGTCGGTCGTAGTGGTCACTCCTTCGATGACCGTCGGCTCGGTAGAGGTGGAGGGTTGGGGTTCCGAGCTGGCGGGTGTCGAATCGATGTCCTCGGGGACGGTAGGCGGCGCCGCCACCGGGTCGGAAGAAGTCGATTCTCCCGAGATCAGAAGATATCCCACCGCACCAACAAGCACGCCAACCACAAGAACGACGAGGAATCGCGTAGACCGGATTCCCACGATTAGGAGCCAGGCCCACAGGTCGGTTCACCGGTGAGTACCGGATGGCCGTGCGTCTCGATGAACGCCGGAATCAGGCAGGCATCAATCGTTCCGTCGGGAGTGACCACAACCCGAGCGACGGCCGTTGTCGCACTCGCGACCGAGTTGCGTGGCCAAACAAAGTTTCCCAACGACCAGAACACCGGCTTCCCATCGATGAAATCAAGGGGTTGCATCCGATGGGGATGGTGCCCAAAGATGACGTCGGCCCCAGCAGCGATCATCTCCTCGGCGCGGGTTATGTCCTCGGCGCGCGGTTTGGTGTCCAGCTCGACACCCCAATGAATGGTGACCACCACCAGGTCGGCGACCTGCGCGGCCGCGGCAACAGCCTCGACCATCTGATCGTTGTGATCGCCACTGCGCATTCCGGCGCGGTCCTCCGTTGCATACCAGGACTCGCTGGGCGCGACGCCGCCGAAACCAACGACGGCGACAGTCCACCCGTTGATCTCGTAGATGGCCGGCGCACCTGCTTCATGGACATCCGCGCCGGCGCCAACCACGCCGAGGCCGACCGCGATCAGGTTCGACCGACCATCGACAAGTGCTTCCTTGCCGAAGTCGCCCGAGTGGTTGTTGCCCATGTTGACGACCTCGATGCCGTTGGCCGCGATCGAAGGGAGAGCCTCGGTCGGGCAGCGGAAGGTGAACGCCTTGTCCAGAGCGGATCCAATGTCGGACGGCACACACTCGAGATTGATGACTGTCAGGTCATCCTCGAGAAACAATCCGTCGAGGCCCGACCAAGCGTGATCCCAGCCTTCTGACGCGAGGGTGGGGATGTACTCGGGGTCGACAGCCACATCTCCGGTTCCATGGATGATCAACGAGCCTCTCGCCAGCTCTGTCGTCGTGGTTGTGGATTGAACCGTCGTGAGAGGCAGAACTGTCGTGGTGGATGACGTCGTGGTGGTCCCAATCGCGCCGATCACAGTGGTGTCTGCCGTATCAGCAGCGCCGTCGGATGCCCACACCGAAAAGGAGACGGCGCCCAGCACGACGCCTGCCACGAGAACGGTGATGAATCTGGCCGACCTGGTCAAGACACGGGAAGGCTAAAGCCTCGCCCCCCGTATCAGGTAGCAGGCAGCAGGTACCTACTACCTATCACATCTCAGAGGATCTGACTCAAGAACAGCTTGGTCCGGTCTTCCTCCGGGCTGGTGAAGAAGTGCTCGGGCGTGCCGACCTCGACGATCTGGCCGTCGGCCATGAACACCACCCTGTCAGCGACCTCCCTCGCGAACCCCATCTCATGGGTGACGACGATCATGGTCATGCCCTCCTTGGCCAGATCCTTCATGGTGTCGAGCACCTCACCGATCATCTCCGGATCGAGCGCCGACGTCGGCTCATCGAAGAGCATCACCTTGGGCTTCATCGCCAACGAACGAGCGATGGCGACACGCTGCTGCTGACCACCAGACAACTGCCCGGGGTACTTCTTGGCCTGCTCCGGGATCCTGACCTGCTCGAGGAGCTCCATCCCCCACTCCTCAGCCTTCTTCTTGGGCATCCGTCGCACCTGTCGCGGCGCGAGTGTGATGTTGTCGAGGACTGTGAGGTGTGGGAACAAGTTGAACTGCTGGAAAACCATCCCAGTCTCGCGACGGATCTCCTGGATGTTCTTGACGTCAGCGGAAAGCTCGATCCCATCCACCACGATCCGACCGTTGTCGTGCTCATCGAGCCGATTTATGCATCTGATCATCGTGGATTTGCCCGAGCCCGACGGGCCGATCACAACGACGACTTCCTGCCGGCCGACCGAGAGGCTGATGTCCTTGAGCGCCTGGAACGAGCCAAAGAATTTGTCGACGTGATCGAGTTCGATGATCGCGTCGCCAACTGACTGAGTGGCGTCGGCAAAGACAGACTGACTGGTTTCACTCATCGGGTTCCAACTCCTAGCTTCCTTTCGAGACGTTGACTTTCTCTGGACATGGTGAACGAGCCCACCCAGAATAGGAAACCGACGAATACGAGGGTCTCGATAATCAGCCCCTGCCCGCGGAAATCAGACTGTTGGGTGATGGCCCCGGCTGCGTTGAGCAGGTCGAGAATCCCCAGGGCGAGGCCGGCAAGAGTCGTGTCCTTGAACAAGGAGATGAACTGGCCGATCTGGGCGGGGATGACGTTACGTAATGCCTGCGGCAACACGATGAGCCGCATCTGCTTGGTGGGACTGAGACCGAGAGCCTTAGCCGCCTCCTCCTGGCCCAAGGGCACGGATTGCAAGCCGCCTCGAACGATCTCGGCAATGTACGCGGCGGTGAACAGTGTGAAGGTAACGATGGCCCGAACCACCTTCGACGGAGCCAGTGCCGCCGGTACAAAAAACTCGAGGGAAACATTGGCCAGTAGCAACAAGACGTAGAGCGGTGCCCCACGAACAGCCTCGATATAGGCGATCGACATCCCCTTGAGAAGCTTCAGCTTCGAACGTCTGCCCAGGGCCAGCAGGAGCCCCAAAGGAAACGACAGCACCACCCCGGCCGCCGCGGAACTGAGGTTGAACAAGAACCCCTCCCAGTCGGCCAGAGGCACGGCGGAGGCCATGTACAGGTAGGCCCAGACCGGGATGACGACCATGACCACAATCCCCAGACGGGACACCCAACTAGGGAGAGAGCGAACCCCGATCTGCCCTCCGATCAGCCGGCCGACGACTCCACCAACGAAAGTGAAGAGAACCATCAGCCAGGGGCCACTTGTATCGGTCAGCGAGAGAAGCAAGAGAAGTGTCGCGATCACCAGGCCGAAACGCCGTCCCAAGTCGGACGCTCGTTCCAGCCGGGTCATTCCCTCGATGGCTGAGGTGCCTTTTCGGACCTGACGCCCCGCAATGATGCCGGCGATCAACCCGGCCCATAGGCCAAGGATGACCAAAGCAACGGCGATCGCGATCAACTCGTCGGCCGGCCAACGGCCAACCATGAGCAGTTTGAGGTTGACGCTGATGATCTCCCAGCGGCCATTTACAAAGACAAACAGAAGCCCGCGGATGCCTACGTATACCGCGAGCGACCCGAACACGATTGTCAGAATCGCATCAAGTGGGGTCCGGAACAGGTTCCTCCGAACCCAGGTCAGAGCCGACGGTTTGGTGACCGAAACAGTGGTCATCGTTCCACCAGCTTGAAACGTCTATTCGCCAGGTTGACAAACGACGAGGCGATGAGAGAAAGGACGATATAGAAAACCAGTGCCAGGGTGAAGGCGGGGACAGCCGGAGAGCCATTGCCCACCGTCACCTGTGTCACATTGGTGAGCTCGAAATAGGCAAACCCGGCACCCAGGGAGGAGTTCTTGATCAGGTTGAGGTACTGGTTACCAAGGGGGGGAATCGCGATCCGCATCGCCTGGGGAAGGACCACGTTCCACATCCGCTGAAATCCGCTCAACGCCAGTGCGGTAGCGGCCTCACCTTGCCCGAGCGGGACAGCCTGAATCGATCCACGGACTATCTCGGCGATATGGCTGGCGGTGTAGATCACCAAGGCGATGAGCACCGCGAAATACGAGGGATCGATCCTGATTCCACCGGCGATCTGCTTCCCGTCGACCACCGGCAGCGTGTAGCTGGCCCCCAGAAGCAACCAACCGATCACGAGCACAGCGATGAAGAACCCGCCGCCGTAAAGGCTGGCGCGCGACGCCTCACCGGTGCGGTCCGAAACCGAGTGGCGCCACCGAGCGATCAGCCACCAGCCGAGAAAGCCGACAAAGAGCACGAGCAAGAGCGAGAGACCGGAAGCGTCCTGATACCAGGGAACTCCGATGCCGCGATTGGAGACGACCAGAAGACCGAGAGGAACCCAGGAGTTCTCAATTCGAGGAAGGACCTGGAGGACAACCCCAAGAAAGGTGAATGTCATGATCACCAGAAGCGGAAGGTTCCTGAGAACCTCGACATAGACGGTGGTGATCTTGCGCACCACCCAGTTCTTGGACAGTCGTCCGATGCCAATGAGGATTCCGAGGATCGTCGCCAGGATGATTCCCACGACGGCAACCCTGATCGTGTTGAGAATCCCGACTACGTATGCGTTGCGGACCGACTCGTTGGAATCGAAATCGGCCCCCGGGATGGCGAAGCTGGCCGGATTGGCGAGAAAGTCGAAGTTGGTAGGTATCCCGCTGTCGGCGGTGTTCCTCTGAAAATTGCCAAACAGCCAGTAAACGACGGCCGCAATGAGACCAAAGACAAGCAACTGGAAAGCCCACGACAGAATTCGGACATCCCTATAGAAAGGCGGCCGCGACTGAGGGGCTGGTGTGGTCATCGATGAAAAACGAAGTGGGCGGCGACGCCGCCGCCCACTTCCTATGCGCTGTTACCTACCTATAGGGCGGTGAGTACAACAGACCACCATCTGTCCAGAGGGCGTTGACGCCCCTTTCCAGACCAAGTGGCGCGAGGTGACGATCGAAGATCTCGCCATAGTTGCCCACCTGCTTGATCACCTGATAGGCGAAGTCGGTGGGGAGACCCAGGCCGGCATCCAGCGTCGTCTCATTGCCGTCACTGTCCTCGAACGAAGCGCCGAGGAACTTGCGGATGTTGGAATCGTCTGAATCGAGGAAGGTATCGACATTGGCCGACGTGATCCCCCACTCCTCAGCCGTGATCGTGGCAAGGATCGCCCAGTTGACTGCCTGCGCCCAGGCGGTGTCGCCGTCGAGCACCAGCGGTGCCAGAGGCTCCTTGGAGAAGACGTCGGGCAAGATGACCACAGAGTCGGGGCCGTCAGGCTGGTCTGCGCGAATACCGGTGAGCGCACTGGAGTCTGCACTCCAACCGTCGCACTGGCCGGCTCCGAAGGCTTCTTGAATCAGGTCGTTGTCGTCAAACGGCCGGACTTCCCAGTCGAGACCAAGACGATCTGCTTCGGCGGCGGCATTGCCTTCGGTGGTTGTTCCCTTGGCAACACAGACAATCACCCCGTCCATGTCCGCAATGCCGGCATAGCCGCTGTCGGCGGTGACCATCATTCCCTGTCCGTCGTAGTAGGTGACCGTCAGGAAGGTGGCGCCTTCGCTGCCGTCACGACTGGCCGTCCAGGTGGTATTACGGGACAGAACGTCAACTTGACCCGACTGCAAGGCGGTAAACCTATCGGCAGTCTCCAGATCGACATGGTCGACGGCTTCGGCATCTCCAAGAACCGCTGCGGCGATGACCCGACAGAAGTCGGAGTCAAAACCGACGTGGTCGCCTTCTTCGGTCAGAACGGCGAAACCCGTCAGAGCATCGCGAGTACCGCACTTCAATTCGCCTCTCGCGATAACCTCGTCGAGTAGCGAAGTCATCTCCTCGCCACCGGCGTCGGCGGCGTCGGCGGCGGCGGCGGTCGTAGTCGTATCACCATCGTCGCTGGTACATGCAGCGAGTACGAGCGTCAGGGCGGTGAGAACCACCAAGAGCTTGCGTAATTTCATTTGTCCTCCGTGTGTTCATTTGCACGCACACAGCCCTAGCTGAGTGCATCAGGGTTGAACCCTAATCAGAAGAACGCGACGCGTGCCGGGCGAGCCGGGGCCGGCACTACTTGTCGTCAACGCGAATGCCGGAAACGGCGGGTCCGGTTGGTCAGTAAAGACTCCAGGACCCGGCTCGGCGGCCCACCCTGTTACAACCGCCCGGCGTCAACAATTCGTTGTAAGAACTGACGGGTTCTGGGTTTCTGCGGATTGGAGAAGATCTGCTTCGGGGTTCCGGACTCGAGGACAACCCCGTCGTCGAGAAAGCAGACTTGATCGGCCACGTCCCGAGCAAATCCCATCTCGTGTGTGGCGACGACCATCGTCATTCCGTCGTCCTTCAGACCGCGGATAACCTCGAGCACCTCGGCCACAAGCTCGGGATCGAGCGCCGACGTGACCTCGTCAAACAGCATCAGCTCCGGATTGGTCGCGAGGGCACGCACAATTGCGACCCGTTGCTGCTGACCGCCGGAGAGCCGGTCCGGGTACTCGCTGATCTTGTCGAGCAGGCCGAATCTTTCAAGCAATTCCATGGCCCGCTCCCCCGCCTCGGCCTTCGACTGACCATGTACCTTGATCGGACTCAGTGTGATGTTGGCCAGGACTGTCATATGAGGGAAAAGGTTGAATGCCTGGAACACGATTCCCATCTTCTGACGGACCTCGTTCGGATTGACCGAACGATCGGCGATGGCTCGACCGTCGAGCAGGATGTCTCCGGCGTCAATCGGAACGAGCAGGTTGATGCACTTCAACAGTGTCGACTTGCCTGAGCCGGACGAGCCGATCAGGCATACGACCTCATGGAGGCCGACGGCAAGGTCGACCTGTTGCAGCACCACCTTGTCATCGAAGGACTTGACGACGTTGCGAACCTCGAGCTTCGGCGTCATCCGCTACCCACCGCATGTTTTCGTTTTCGGTCGCGATCGGTGTACCAGTCGGTGAACCGGGCGACGGGCACACTGGCGAGCAAGAAGAGCACCGCAGCCACGATATAGCCTGTGTAGTTGAACGTCTTGGCGTTGTAGATCTGAGCCTCACGCACCCCCTCCCGCACTCCGAGGACAAACACCAGCGCTACGTCTTTCTGGAGGCTGACGAAGCCATTCAGAAGAGCAGGAATGACATTGCGTATCGCCTGCGGGACCAACACATAACTCAACGACTGTGTCTGGGTGAGGCCCAGCGACCGGGCCGCCATCCGCTGGCTCTCGTGCACCGATTCGATCCCGGCCCGATAGACCTCGGCGGTATAGGCGCTGTAACTGATTACAAGTGCGGCGATTCCCCAAAACAGCGGGCTGGTGGGCACCCCCGGCAACTGAAGCGCCGGCACACCAAAGCCGAGCAGGAGAATCAACAGGATGATGGGAACCCCGCGGATCAGATCGATGTAGATGATCACAAGGAAGCGCAGCGGGAGGAAAGCGGCGCCGCGCAAGGCTCGAATCATCGCCAGCAACAAGGCAAAGACCAGGATGAGGACCTGAGCCACCATGAACATGCGGACGTCCAACCAGAATCCGGAAACCACATCCGGCCACGCTTCGCGGAAGTTGGTCGGGTTGAAGAACTGCTTCTGAACCGCCGGCCAGGCCTC
>JACZUI010000020.1 GCA_022573225.1 Acidobacteriota bacterium | reverse complement strand
AGGAAGGTCAAACCGTCGAGTTCGAGGTCGGCCCCGGCAGCAAGGGCGAGGAAGCAAAGAATGTCCGCCCGGTCTGATGGGTCGATGGGCTGAGCTATAGATCGCTCCCAGTTGCGTCAGAGCTCGTTGTCGCCAGCCATCTCAGCGAGGCGGATGGCGAAGTCAGTCGAGCCGGGTCGGGTGAGCAGGTCCACCCTCGAGGTGAGAATCTCCTGGTTGCGGCGGAGCTGGCTAATGATCGCGTTTTGCTGGGAGACGATCTTCAAGAGCCGGTCCAACTGATCGGTGTGATTCTCTATCCGTGATCCGGTCCACTGGCGGAACCGCTTCTGAGTCCAGTCCCCGATCCCATCCGGGGCCCTCATTCGATGCCTTCCTCGATTAGCTCGTTCACCCATCGGTCCATCTGGCTAATAGGCCACTTCGAGGCCAAGGACACCGCCTGCTCGCCTGACTGGTGTTGTGTGTAGGCCGAAATCAAGCGGTCGTATTCTGCCCCTAGTTCATCGAGTGATGGTCGAATCGGTGGGAGCTTCGATGCGATCCGTTCTAACCGGCGGCTGTGCCTGTTGGCTGTCACCGTTCTGCTTCCAGGCGTGCGATCTCGGCGACGACTAGAGCGTTCAAACGCTCAACGGACATTCCGAGGATGACCCTCCGCGTCGGGTCTGCTTCCAGTTCCCTGATCGCCCGAAGGGTCATTTCGAGGGTCATCGGCTGCTCCGGGTCAGGGGTCAGCCTCCGGCTTATCACGTCGAGCCTCCGAGCGTGTCCGTTCACTGCCACGACGGCCTCAGGGCGACAGCCAGCTCGAGAGCAACGATCCGATCCTCGATGGCTCTGTCGATGTGAAAGCGGGCGGCCATGTCCAACACGATCTGAGCGGCTCGCAGCGCGTGCCGCTCCTCTTCGCTCTGGATGATCTCGCCCAGCCTCCGAGCGGCGGCGGTGGTATGAGAAGCCAGAAGCCCGGCAGCCTCGGCGAGCATCCGAGAGCGAGTGTCGTCTATCGAGTCGGCGAAGCGTGGCTCGTCGTTCCGCCAGCGGCGGATGGTCCGCACCCCCACCCCGGCAGCTTCGGCGGCCTCAGTCGAAGTGCCTCCCGCGGCCAGCACTTCCACGGCTTTGGGCCAGCTTTCCTTCATCTGTGGGACACCAGCGGACAAAAACGGACAACCCCGGCGGCCCTGGGTGTCCGACCCCAGCTCCGCCTAGAGCAGAAGGTATCTCCGGCCTTACTCGGAAACCTGTCAAGTCTCATTGTCGCTACGCATTCAGGCATCGCGTCGGGCTATGGCGGCATGGATTTCCGAGTCGCTTTTCTCCACCGATTTGAGGAATAGTCTCATCGTTTCGCAGCCCTGCCGCGGCTCCTACACATGTCCGACATGATAAGCGACAGGCCGTCATGATGCCTGCGTATTACAGAGAACTTCCACGCGCATTGGGTCGTATACCTAGTGGTCCGAGCAACTAGCCATTGACGATCCGGACGGCTGCAACCATCAGCGCAACCATCCGGACCGCTCGTATTTGCCTAGAACGGGGCTTCGAGTTCCAAGCCTGGCTTCATCATCGCCTTTTCGATCAATTTGATGAACTCACCCCCGGGCTCCTGCGGAACAAAATCCAAAGCCCGGGATCGTGCTTGCGCCCCAATGCGAGGCCATTCGGCTCTTTGGCTCCACGCCCGATCCAACGCCCGGTCGAACGAAGGTACCGTTGGCGCCTCCGCGAGAAAGCCTGTTTCGCCTTCATCAACGACCTCTTTGATGTCAGCAACATCCGTGGCTACAACTGGTCGACCGCACAACATTGCTTCCACAACGGTCAGAGGCAAGCCTTCGTAGCGGGAAGCCATCACGAGTAGGTCGTGATCTCTCCAGATATCTGCAATATTTTCCCTGTGGGCGACAAAGGAGACACGGTCCTCGATCCCGTACATCACGACTAGTCGCTGGAATACCCGCTTCTGTGGCCCATCGCCGAAGAGCGACAGTGTCCATTCCCTTTCTCGCCATTTCTGCGTCGAAAGAGTCTCCAACAAGATGTCCTGTCCCTTAGAAGGGGCGTGTAGACGGCCGACGCAGGCAAGCTTGATCACCCGATCTTCGGGCCCCACGTCTGACGATTGAGGAGTTGGCCCATCCGGCAAATTGACAGGATTGCGGACAATCGCTGCATTAGGAATGCGTGCGCCCAGTTGGGACTCGAGCAAGGCCAGGTTGGCCTTAGACACGAAAGCGCTCAGGATCGATTCTTGGAAGAACCTGGCGAATAGGTCGGCATCGTCATCACTGAAGAAGAGGTAGGTGTGATTGGCCTGGCAGATATTTGCGAACGGTTTGCCGTAGCTCAGGAGGCTCTTTGTGAGCGGACGGCCCGGCACGGTGCCACCGTTTGAAACTATCACCAGGTCCGGTTCCACCGCCTCAAGAAAATCAGTCCACGGGTCAGAGAGTGTCTGATCCGGCCAATTCAAGATCTCCACCCCAGCCGTTTCGAGGTCATGCACCCGCCGATGTCGCGTCGGCCACCATCTCACACCGGCAAAGACCTCAGAGCCCTGGCTCTTCGCAAGATACATGGCGGCATCTGCCCAAAGCTCCTCTGAGCCACCCCACATATATCCACCCATCGTGGATATGAACATGATTCTCTGAAGGTTGGACATCTCGCATCCTGGTCAGTGTGTTTTGGGCCCAGCAGGATTTGAACCTGCAGCCAACGGACTAATGAGTCCGCTGCAAAGTATTTCGCTGACCAGCCTAAGCCATGAAAAACGTCAGGCTGCTTGGGCTTTTGCATACTCATTGTGGATCATCGGTTCGCAGGGCTTCGTGTCGTCGCGCGGCCTGAGCGCGGCCTCATCGTGATTTAGTAGGGGAGACTTGCGGCGTCGGGTCCTCGCTCTCCCCACAAGAGGAACGCCTACTAGGACAGAATCCATCGATGATCGCCGAACTTGAATCAATGCGTCACGAGGAGGCGTAGCTTCTGGACTCAGTAGGCCCGCCATTCACGTCGTCGTGGGCGGGTAATGAGGTGGTTGGCTGCGAGGGCTAAAGCGATGGCCTGGTCGTCGGCGTTTACATGTCGACCTCCGTGTTGGGGGTCGGCGAATCTGATGAATTAGGCGAATAGAGAGCCGATTCGACGGTGCGGAACATGTGGTGGACACCGAGACCCTTGGGCGTGCCGGGTACTTGAAGGGCCATACTTCGCAGATTCGCTTTGTTAGCTACCCGGTACACGGTCCGGGAGCGTCCTTCGGTGGCTTCGGTGACAGCCACGACGAGTCCAGTGTCGGTGAGCGTCTTGCGAGCAACTTTGAGCCGGTGTGCTGGCTCATGCCGTCCGAAGACTGCCGACTGTGCTGTCTCGTCGAGCCCGTCGTCTCCGGCTTGGACAATCGCGTGGTAGATCCGGTCAGCGACCGGGTCGCCGGTGGCTGCGTCGAAGACATGAACGATTGATCTGGCGCAGTAGTCCCAGACGGCTGCAGCCGCGTACAGGTCAGACGGATGGATGGTGTCCTTCGAGTCCATGAGCGCGAACGTCATCGCCAGACGCAGCAGGTGGGCTTCGGTTCGGGCTGTCATAGCCCCGATCGGTCCGCGCACATCGTCGGCGAGTTGGACGTAGAACCCGGCCCACAGATCTTTCGCTTCGGAACTCATTCCGATTTCGTCAACGTGACGTGCAATGGCGATGGCGTCTCGGACCTGGCCGGCAAGCTTGGCGAGCTTGTCGTCTGGCAGCCGACCTCCCCACGGCAGCTTCTGACTTCTCTCGACGACGGCGAACAGGAACCGGTTTCCGAACCCGTTGAGCATGTCCGAGAAGGTGAGTTCCCGCTGCAACTCTTCGACGGTGACATGAGCCAGAACCGAGAGCAGCGCCGTGGCTTTGAGCGGATCGCGGCGCGTCTTCACTTCGACGACATCGCCGTCCCACCAGTCCCGGAGGATTGTCGACAGGGTCGAACCCTCTCGACTCATGACCGACAGGATTCGGGCAAACTCTGCTTCGACGACAAACAGCCGCGGGTCGGGGTCCGGAATCGGGTCGCCGTTCTTGTCTTCCCGTCCTGTCTGCCTGGCTTTTACGATTCCTTCGCCTGATGCGAGTCCCGATGAGACGGCGTCCTCGAACCAGATCGGATCTGCCTCCTCGAAGACCCTCAACACGTTGTTGAGAGATGTTCCTTTCCGGGACCGTGCGGTCGCGCCACAGATGCAGACGTACAGCTTCGGTCGGTGCCACGACCCGTCCACCAACATGCGCGGACCGAACCCGACCGCGTTCCCGAACATCGCCAGCGTCGTCAGCAGCAACGCTTCACGCGACGACTCAGTGTTTGGGGCCAGCGTGCTCACCACTTCGCCGGCGAGCCCCACATACGCGTCGAGGTCGATTTCGGGAACACCGACCAGGGGAATGTCAGTGGTAGGGTTTTGGGGGTCGGTGACGTGTGCTGACTTGTCTGAAACCGCCGGATTCCCGTCCGGCGGTTTCCTATTCCGGACCATCATCCGACTCCTCGTCGAGTCCCAACACGGACCGAAGTGGCGCAGCCGGAATCAGCAGCCGATGCCCGATGTGCAAAACTCGAACACCGGCAAGCTCGCCCGTGCGACGAATCTGCTCGTATGCGAGCCCTCTACTCACACCGCACAAGCGCGCGGCAGCCTCGACGTTCAGGGTGGCAGACTTCACAGCAGCCCCTTGAGATTCTCAAGGACCAGGGCGTACCGGCGACGATTGGAACCCGACGGTTCAGTCCCTCCGGACTCCCACAGCCAAATTGTCTGGCGTGTTACGTGAAGCGCATTTGCCAACTCTGAAACCTGCACTCCGGCGTTCGCTCGTAGTAACCGTCTCGTCGCAGGTGTTGGCAACCGACTCGCCGCTGCTATCTGTCCGATGTTGATAAGGGACTCTCTGTAATCGTGTTCGTCGTCCATATTGTCCACTAATTTACCTCGCCTTGACAGCCCATGTGCAGGCTGCGTATTATTTTTACATGGTGAGCGAAACAAGAGATGATCTGTCGTGGCTGGCGCAGACACAGTTGATTGGCTGGGAGCCGGGTGAGTTGGATCCGCACACCGGACTGACCCCACTGAAGACGAAGTGGGATTACGGAGAGTTCGTCGTCACTTTGGACTCAGTCATCGGACTCGACTACGGAGTCGGAATCACCCACCTAGAACTCGATGCCGAATCAGTGACCTCAGGAATCATGCAGGCCGTCAAAGTGGGGAGCCTCCGGGACCACATTGCGCAACTCATTCGACTGACGCCAGCATTGATCTACGAAGAGGTCGCTCTTGCAGACATCTTGGAACACATAGAGCGCTTCGGCCTAGATGTAATTGAGATCACTCTCTCTGATACCGAGAAGCTGGTCTACAAGGAGATGACGACACAAGCCATCGAATCGACCAAGACCGCGGCCGATGAAATCCGACTACGAGCTAAACGGCTTAGGGGGACTCCACCGTCTAGGGGGCGGGGAGCAAAGACCCCGGAGTCGTGGAGTCGCGAGATCGCGGAACTGTATCTGGACATGCTCAAAGCCGAGGGGCCGCGCGGAGTGGTTCAGGCGATGGCCGTGGAACTCGATGCCCCGGCAAACACTGTGAGCCAATGGGTTCGGAAATCAAGGTTGGAAGGATGGCTCGGCCCAGCGCCTCTGCCAGGGAAGGCAGGTGGAGTCGCTGGAACCCGTCTCATCAAATGGCGGAAGAACAAGGAGGAGGAAGAAGAATGATCATCAAACGCGGGCGGACCTGGACGTACTCGATCGACCTGGGCTTCGACGGGAACGGGAAACGGATTCGAAAATGGTCCGGGGGTCACGCCACCAAGAAGATTGCAGCAGCGAAGCACGCCGAAGCCGTCAGCAAACACGCTCGCAGCGAGTACGTCGCACCCATTGACATGACAGTCGGTGAATGGTTGACATCATGGTTGGACGGGCGAATGAGCATCGCAGACACGACCCGTGTCGGATACAGGTACGAGGTCGCCCGAATCACGAAATCGTTCGGACCTCGGAGACTCCAGAAGCTGACTCCGCAGACCATCTCCGGCTTCTACCGGGAACTCACCGAATCGGGGTTGAGCGCCAAAACGGTCAAAAACTGCAACGCGGTATTCCACAAAGCTTTGAAGGACGCCGTCCGTGACGGTGTTCTCATCCGAAATCCGGCTGATGGTGTGGAGCTCCCACGATCCGAACGCAAAGAGATGGAAGTGTGGAGTGCCGACGAGTTACGCCAATTCTTGAGCCACACCAAAACTCATCGACTTCACGCTGCATGGCTGCTGCTGTGCAATACCGGTGTCAGAAGGAGCGAGTTGTTGGGTCTCCGATGGGAGAGCGTCGACTGGGACAACAACAGAGTCGCCATCGTCGATACGGTCGTCCCAGTGGACAACAAACCGACGTTGCGAATCGGTGAGACGAAATCGCGGCGGTCACGCCGGGTTATCGCCCTCGACCCCGAGACCATCGCAGTCCTACGGACCCATCGACTGCAACAGAACGAAGAGCGGATCGCGGCCGGTGCAGCGTATGAGAATCACGACCTGGTGGTCGCCGACGAACTTGGTGGCATCGTCTCGCCGGACTGGTACACCCGAACCACAAAGCGACTGGCTGCCGAAGCCGGAGTAACGCCGCTGGGCCCGCATGCGGCGCGACACTCATGGGCCAGCATCGCGCTGGCCGCAGGAACTCACCCGAAAGTGGTGCAAGAGAGACTGGGGCACTCGAGCATCGCCATCACGCTCGACCGGTATTCGCACTTGACCGAGGGCATGGACAGGGACGCGGCCGAACTGGTCGCAGCACTCATCCGATAGGGAATGGTTGCGCGATGGTTGCGCGATGGGTCGCGTCGAACCTCTGTTCGGAAGGTCGGAAGCTAGGAAACTACTCTGACCAGGAAGTATGCCAGTGCGGGCGAGAGGACTTGAACCTCCACGGGATTTCTCCCACAGGGTCCTAAACCCTGCGCGTCTACCAATTCCGCCACACCCGCGTGTGACTCTCATTCTCCCATGAAAAACAAGCCCCCAGGCGATGGCCAGGGGTCTGAGTGGGCCGCGTGGGACTCGAACCCACAACCTTGGCGTTAAGAGCGCCCTGCTCCGCCAGTTGAGCTAGCGGCCCGCAGCGATTCTATTCAATTGCCGAATCCAGGCAGAAATGCTGGGCGACCGAGTCAATCCATTCCATGATGATGTTCCAAGGGTCGGCTGCTCTTCAGACCTTCACCGTGCAGATCCCATGTTGGAGGTGATTCTTGCGATGGCCGGTGCCTTTCGGCTTGATGAACGTCTTGTGGAAGTTGGCATGCTCGAGCTCTGTCTCACCACGCCAGTAGCGTCGCGCCGCCGCCTCATCGTTTCCCTCGTGGAGGTGAAGATGCAACGAGAACTGAGCCGTCGGATCGACGTAAGTGCAGATCCAACGCACGAAGAGCCGTAACACCCTCGGGTCCGTATTCGCCATGCTGACGAAGTTCCTCGTCTTGGCACCCTCTGCCCAGTACATGATCAGGCCTGCTATCCAGAAAGTGTCCCCTAGGAGTTCGGGGACCTGTTCTCGAGCGATCTGCCTGATGAGGGCAATCTCCTCCCGCCTTTTCCAGTTTGTGTCCCGTGGAATGCCAGGTAGGGGAGCTCTCCGGTCCCTGATCGCCTCGATCTGGTCCTGGGTCAGATCCACCTCCCGACACCAGGTCGCCAGGGTGGACTTCTTGACCGGGATCAAATCCATGATCTCTCCGTACGAAAGTCCGCGCCAACGGAGTTCCTTCCCCAACTCGGAGCGCTCCCATCGGGACAGATCATCCCAACGGCCAACTCTCTCCCGAAGTCCAATTCCCACATCCATTGCCCGAACATACGAACCGAGTAGGACAAGAAGCGGGGGCCAATTATCCTCCCCAGATACGGGCTGTGGCGCAGCTTGGCTAGCGCGCGACGTTTGGGACGTCGAGGTCGTCGGTTCGAGTCCGACCAGCCCGACGGAGGCTTTACAATTCAGGATCTGCGGGTGTAGCTCAATGGTAGAGCTCCAGCCTTCCAAGCTGGTGGTGAGGGTTCGATTCCCTTCACCCGCTCGAATGGGTTGCCCACCGGGGTGATACTCACACCCTTGCCCTCGTAGCTCAACCGGATAGAGCGACGGACTTCTAATCCGTAGGTTGGGGGTTCGAGTCCTCCCGGGGGCGCAAGGACGACCCATTCAACATGGTGGCCGTAGCTCAGCCCGGTTAGAGCGCCAGGTTGTGGCCCTGGAGGTCGCGGGTTCAAGTCCCGTCGGTCACCCGAAGAGGTGAACGCTCGGCAGTCGCCGGGCGTTCACGAATCAGGTAATGACCCTGCTATTCACCAAGGAACCCAATGACAACCAACGTGACCGAGACCGGCCCATTTGAGCGGCTGGTCGTCTTCCAACTATCGGAGGATCAGATCGTGGCCGGCAAGCCGGCGACTGCGAGAAAGCTTGCCCAGGAGATCAAGATCCCGGGCTTCAGACCAGGGAAGGCCCCTGTTCCGGTCATCGAGGCATCTGTGGGCGCAGATCGTCTTCGCAGCGAGGTCATCGACGATCTCGTGCCGCCGGTTCTCACTGAGCTCCTGAACACCGAAGACATCCGCCCGGCGATCACCCCGCAACTCGAATCCCTCAACGACGTGGACGGGGGAGTCGAGGTCGAGGTTCGGGTCACTCTGTGGCCGACCATCGAGTTGCCCAACTTCAAGGACCGCGACGTCGAGATCACTTCTCCGGAAGTCACCTCCGAAGAGCTCGATGCCCAGACCAACCGCATGTTGGAGCAGTTTGGCACCGTCGAGGAGGTCGAGAGACCCGCCGAGGAAGGTGACTTCGTGTCGGTCGACGTCGAGGCCGCAAGCAACGGCGAGCTGGTTGAGGAGGCACAGGCCACAGATCTTCTCTACGAGGTGGGGTCGGGTCTGTTCGTCGTTGGACTCGATGAGCAGATCATCGGAGCCACCGCCGGTGACCTCCTCGAGTTCGAGGCGCCGCTTCCGGTCGGATTTGGCGACAGAGCCGACGAGGAAGTCACTTTCAAGGTGACGATCAACGAGGTGAAGGAGCGGATCCTCCCCGACCTCGATGACGAGTGGGTCGATGAGAACACGGAGTTCGACACGGTCGAAGAGCTCCACAACAAACTGAGCGAGCAGCTGTCCGACGCCAAGTTGCAGGCAGTGTCACGTCAGTTTTCCGAGCGTGCCCTCGCCACGCTGGTCGATCAGGTCGAGTTCGAGCTGCCGGAAGCCCTGGTGCGCGCCGAGATGGACGACCTCTTGCATCGGTTTGTCCATCGTCTCGATGACAGCGACGTAACCCTCGATGACTACTTGGAGTCGACGGGCATTGATCAGCAGGAGTTTCTCGACGATCTCCGCCAGCAAGGCGAGTCGTCGTTGCGGAATCAGCTCGTGCTCGAGGCCGTGGCCCGGGCTGAGGAGATCGAGGCGACGGAGGAGGACGTGTCCAGCACGCTCCAGGCCCTGGCCGCCCAATCGGGCGATCCGGTGGCCTATCTGAAGGCCTTCAAGGAAGGCGGCCGAGAATTGGCACTGGCCAGTGATATTGTGAGGAACAGGGCACTGGACGCCATCTTGTCGACGGCCAACCCGGTCGACGAAGACGGCAATCCTGTGGATTTGGATTTGAGAGTGAATGAAGTCGAGGCCGCAGTGGTCGAGGCGCTCCCGGTGGATGACAGCGAGTCGGCACCGGTCGTCGAGGCCGAGGTGGTAACGAACGATTCGGAGGAAGACAAATGAGAGCTGACAATTACGTGATCCCAACTGTCTTTGAGCAAACCAGTCGGGGAGAGCGCTACTTCGACATATACAGCAGGCTGCTCAAGGACCGGATCATTTTCCTGGGAATGCCAATCGACGACACCATTGCCAACCTGGTCATGGCCCAGCTCCTCCACCTCGAGTCGGAGGATCCCGACAAGGACATCTTCCTCTACATCAACTCTCCGGGTGGATCGATCACTTCGCTTTTCGCGATCTACGACACTGTGCAGTACATAAAGCCCGAGGTGAGCACGGTGTGCATGGGCATGGCGGCTTCGGCAGCGGCGGTCATCCTCGCCGGGGGCCAAAAGGGCAAGCGCTTCGCCTTGCCACACGCAAGAATCATGCTGCACCAGCCGCATGGCGCCGCTCAGGGTCAGGCGAGCGATATTGAGATCCAGGCCAAACTGATCGTGCAGATGCGTGAGCAGCTCAACGAGATTCTCGCCAAGCACACCGGCCAGACGATCGAGAAGGTCACCGATGACACCGAGCGTGACTACTGGATGCTGGCCAACGAGGCCAAGGATTACGGGGTCATCGACGGAATTCTCACCCGTCGCGAACTTACCGCGGTAGCCTCGTCCTAGCTCTGGAGGTTTCTTAGAAGATGGCAAGACTCGGTGACGGTGGTGAGCTGCTGAAGTGCAGCTTCTGCGGCAAGTCTCAGAAGCAAGTCAAGAAACTCATCGCCGGCCCCGGCGTCTATATCTGCGACGAATGCATCGATCTCTGCAACGAGATCATCGAGGAGGAGTTCTCGGTCACCGAAGAGGTCTCGTTCACCGAGCTTCCCAAGCCGGTCGAGATCTACAGCTACCTCGATGACTACGTCGTCGGACAGGATGACGCGAAGAAGAAGCTGTCGGTCGCTGTCTACAACCACTACAAGCGAATTCGTAGTAGCGACGGGGCGCGCGATGTCGAGCTTCAGAAGTCGAACATCCTTCTCATCGGCCCGACCGGGGTCGGGAAGACGCTCCTCGCTCAAACGCTGGCTCGACAGCTGAACGTCCCCTTCGCTATAGCCGACGCCACCAGTCTCACCGAAGCCGGGTACGTGGGCGAGGATGTCGAGAACATCCTCCTCAAGCTGCTCCAGGCCGCCGACTACGACGTGAACCGGGCCCAGCAGGGAATCATCTACATCGACGAGATCGACAAAGTGTCCCGCAAGGCGGAGAACCCGTCGATTACCCGGGACGTCTCAGGTGAGGGCGTGCAACAGGCCCTGCTGAAGATTCTCGAGGGCACCGTCGCCTCCGTGCCGCCACAAGGGGGACGCAAGCATCCCCACCAGGAGTTCATCCAATTCGATACGACAGACATCCTTTTTATCTGCGCCGGCGCTTTCGGCGGGCTCGAGGACATCATTGCCAACAGGGTTGGCAAGCGAGGCGTTGGATTCGGGGCAGAGGTGCGCTCACGTCATGAAGGGCGACCGACCGAGCTGCTTACCCAGGTGATGCCCGAGGACCTGATGAAATTCGGTCTGATCCCTGAGTTCATCGGCCGACTACCGGTGATGGCCACTGTCGAGGATCTGGATATCGAGGCCTTGATCGAAATCCTCACCGAGCCGAAGAACGCCCTCACCAAGCAGTACGCCCGGATGCTCGAGATGGACGATGTCGAACTGGTGTTCACCCCAGACTCGCTTGAAGAGATCTCGGAGTTAGCGCTGAAACGGGGAACCGGGGCGAGAGGCCTTCGGTCAATCCTCGAAGAGGTCCTTCTCAACACCATGTACGACCTGCCCTCCCGTGATGACGTTCACCAGGTTCTCATCGATCGGGAAGTGGTGGCCAACAAGGTCAACCCGACGTTGGTGCCGGCGCGAGAACCGGCCGAGCCGACCGAGAAGACCGCCTGACCTGCCAGAAGGCGAATTGAGTCTCGAGACCCATCCATTTTCGAGCGCACAACTCCGCCGTAGCGTGTAGGTTCTCCGAGGTTATTTGGGTACGAGTCAATTGACCAGTTGACACGCCACCCTCCATGAAGCATTATGGAGGGCAGCGATCACTCTGAGTGGTCAACCCACTGAAAAAATGGGAAATATGGGAGGCGTTGAAGCCAAGACCCGCTAATTCGGTCACCTGGGTCTGGTGGAGCCAGTGGTGAGACCGGCCTGTCCCGTGCGCTGAACGAAAGGGATAGGAAATATGAAGGGGCTATACGCCACGCCCACCGGCGAGGCAACTCAAACGAGGCATTTGGCCGGGCTGCTGGTGCTACTAGGGACGATTTTCTCGTTGGTGCTATTGACCATCCCGGCGTCGGCAGAGCAGGCAACGAAGGGGTCCCTGGAGACCGTCGAAGGAAACCCAGACTGTGGTGATTTCACCCAAGGCGGGATCGAGTTCAAGATCCCACCGGACGGTACACCGGGGGAGATTCAGGACATATACCCGGGTGCGAGCTTCCATACCGACGGTGTGCTGGAGGTCAACCTGTTCACTCGCGTGACGGGCGATGGGCCGGAGTTCGACTTCACCACCAACTTTCCTGTGGATGTGATCGTGGTGAAGGGCGGTCCCAACGCCAACGTGTACACCTACAACCCGGTCGATTCAAGCGACTTCCATCTCCATTCTCCGTTCAACGACGGCAGCCAGATGTGGTATGGCCTGAGTCACATCTCGTTCTGCTACTTCGAGCCGGTGACGACCACCACGCCGCCGACGACAGCGCCGACGACCACCCCGCCGACGACAGCGCCGACGACCACACCGCCGACGACAGCGCCGACGACCACACCGCCGACCACACCGCCGCCGCCGCCGGACGAAATCCTCCCCGAGGTCGTGACTACCACCACCGTGGCACCGACCACCACTACCACAGTGGCAGTGGCGCCAGTGACGCTTCCGTTCACCGGCCCGAGGAGCGGAGCACTGATTCCGTTTGCGGTGTCACTGCTGGCAGCTGGACTACTCGTAGTCCTCGGAGCAAGGCGTATCGAGGACTGAACAACATCGAGGAAGGCGAGGCGTAGGCCTTACCTCAGAGAAGTAGAAGGGCCCCGGGATTAACCTCCCGGGGCCTCTCTCATGAACTACGACGAATCCGTTTCCTACCTGAACTCCCATATCGGTCAGGGAATCAAGCCCGGCCTCGACAGGATCAACGCGCTGCTCGACGCCATGGGCCGTCCCGACGAGGGCTACCCAGTCATTCACATAGCCGGCACCAACGGCAAGACGTCCACTGCTCGTCTCGCGACATGGCTGCTGGTGGCACACGACCTCAATACCGGTACCTACACCTCGCCCCACCTCCAGAAGGTCGAGGAGCGTCTCGCCGTCAACGGGCGGTTCGCCACCCAAGAGGAATTCGCTCTAGCCGTATCCGACGCGGCCGCCTTCGCCGACGTCCTCGAGACCCAGGGGTCGGATGCGAGCACATATTTCGAGTTGACCACGGCGGCAGCCTTTGCTTTCTTCGCCGATCAGGCGGTCAACGCCGCAGTGCTGGAGGTCGGCCTAGGTGGCCGTCTGGATGCCACCAATGTCGTCGATGCCGAGGTTTGTGTCGTGACCAGCATCGGGATCGAGCACACGGAATACCTTGGAGAGGACGTCGCCACCATCGCAAGGGAGAAGTTGGGAATCGTCGGCCCGGAGTCCATCCTGATTACGGGCCCGCTGCCGGATGATGCGCTGACGGAGGCCGAGTCGAAGGCTCGTGAGTTTGGCATACAGCACCGTCACTACGGGAGCGATTTCTCGATCCTCGGCGCCGACCGGGGCATAGGAGGCTGGCTGTTGACCATCGAGGGTGCCGAAGAAATCTATGAAGATGTGTTCCTTCCGCTCCATGGGCGGTATCAGCTGAGAAACCTGGCGACCGCGATTGCCGCCACAGAGGCTCTTATGGGCCGGAAGCTGGATAGCGAGGCGGTTCGGAGCGCTGCGGATATCGCTTTCATCCCCGGACGCATGGAGCCGGTATCGAGCAGTCCTCTGGTGATGCTCGATGGCGCCCATAACGCTGATGGCATCACCACTCTCGTCGAGTCCATCATTGAGGAATTCCCGACCACTCGGTGGCAGGTCGTTCTCGGGGTGATGGGGGACAAGAATGTCGAGGCAATGCTGGAGCGGCTCAAGTCGATCACAGATGGTGTCATCGTCACCGCTCCCCAGTCGGAACGGGCTATCGAGCCGGCACAGCTGGCTCAGCGGGTCGCCGCGTCCGGGATTCCCGTGTTGGTGGCGGACGACGTGGAGAACGCTGTCGACATGGCCAAGGCCGAAGCAGGGCCCGAAGGCGCCGTATTGGTTACGGGCTCTCTCTATCTCGTGGGCGAGGTGCGGGACATCCTGGTCGGCTGACTTCGCTCAGGATCGGGGCCTCAGATAGCCTGCTGCACAATGGCTACCGAACACACATTTGTCATGATCAAGCCCGACGGCGTGGCGCGAGGCTTGATCGGCGAGATCATTTCCCGTTTTGAGCGAAAAGGTTTGAATCTGGAGAAGATTCGCCGGCTCCACATCGACGAGCCTCTGGCCCTTCGCCACTATGCAGAACACGTTGAGAAGCCTTTCTTTCCTGAACTGCTGGAGTTCGTCACCTCGGGCCCGGTGGTTGCGATGGAGTGGTCCGGAGAGGGCGCTGTGAACGTGTGCCGGGATCTCATGGGAGTGACCGACCCCAAAAAGGCGGCCGCCGGAACCATTCGTGGTGACTACGGCCTCGCCGTCACTCACAACTTGGTCCACGGTTCCGACAGCTCGGACAGCGCCGCTCGCGAGTTGGGAATCTTCTTCGGCTGAGCTTGATTTGCCCATGTCATTTGTTGTGCCCAACCTTTGGCTCCTGGTGATGCGTAGCCTCGCGCTTCCAATGGCACAAGAACCGGCACATACCTACAATCTCGTGGTCCGCCCGGGAGCACTCCTCAGCAATGGCTGAAACCCTCTTTTCCTTTACAGGCCAGGACATGGCCATCGACCTCGGAACCGCTAACACGCTTGTCTATGTGCGCGGTCGAGGCGTCGTGCTCAACGAGCCCTCCGTAGTGGCCATGAACACCCAAACCGGCAAGGCGCTGGCCGTGGGCACGGATGCCAAGCGGATGATCGGCCGGACGCCTTCGCACATCACTGCGATCCGTCCCCTTCGGAATGGTGTCATCGCCGACTTCGACATCACCGAGAAAATGCTGCGGTATTTCATTCAGAAAGTCCACCGGCGAAGGTGGGCCCGTCCCCGCATCGTCGTTTGTGTCCCTTCCGGAATCACGCCGGTCGAGCGCCGGGCCGTCGAAGAGGCTGCATATCACGCCGGGGCCCGTCGCGCCTACACGATCGAAGAGCCCATGGCCGCCGCCATCGGATCGGGCCTTCCTGTTGGCGAGCCGGCCGGCTCGATGGTGGTCGACATCGGAGGCGGCACCACAGAGGTCGCGGTCATTTCTCTGGGTGGAATCGTGGTGTCTCGATCGATCCGCGTCGGCGGCGATGAGTTGGACATCGCGATCATCGACTGGATCAAGAAGGAGTACAACGTCCTGATCGGTGAGCGAACAGCGGAGCAGCTGAAGCTAGCGGTGGGGTCGGCCTGGCCCTCCCCGGACGAGCCTTCGGCCGAGGTGCGAGGAAGGGACCTCGTCACAGGGCTGCCCACGACGATCCTGTTGTCGAGCCCGGAGATTCGAGAGGCGATCGAGGAGCCCTCCCAGGTGATCGTGGACGCGGTCAAGTACGCGCTTGACAAGACGCCGCCGGAGCTTGCGGCAGACATCGTGGAGCGGGGGATCGTGCTCACCGGAGGAGGAGCGCTATTAGTGGGGCTGGACCATCGTCTGGCCCATGAGACGGGAATGCCCATCGTGACGGCGGCGAACCCGTTGCAATCGGTGGTGCTCGGCTCGGGGAAGTGCCTGGAGGAATTCGACTCGTTGCAGGACGTGCTCATTTCATCATCCCGGCCATGACATCCCCGACCCGTCGCAATCCATGCTGAACCGAGATCGCAGCGACCACGCCCTACCCACGTTGATCACCCTGCTCGTGGTTGGCATTCTCCTGATGACATTCGACGTGCGGCTGCAAGGTGGTGGCGTGGTCGGTGTGATGCGATCTGGCACGCAGACCATTGTGTCCCCGATTCAGCAGGCCGCGTCGATAGTGGTGAACCCGGTGGCCGACATGATCGACAGTCTTTCCAATGTTGCTTCCCTGCGTGAGCAGAATGTGGCCCTGAGCGCAGAGCTGGCGGAAGCCCAAGCCGAGATTGTCGCTGTGCAGGATCAAATCGCGAGGCTGGAACTCCTCGAGCAGCTCTATTCACTGGATATCGACGCCGAGGAAATAGGCCGCACGGTTGCAAACGTCATCGGTCGCCCCGACGCATTCGATGACGCGATAATCATCGACAAGGGAACTCGTGACGGTGTCGTCGTCGGTCAGCCCGTGATAGATACCAACGGCTACGTCGTTGGCCGCGTAAGGAGCGCCGCCCCCGGGACTGCCACCATCGTACCGATCACGGTCAGTCGCTCAGGGGTTGCGGTTCTTGTCGGTACCCAGGTCGGGCAGCTGACTACCCAGCTTTTCACGTCGGACATGAGACTCGACATAATTGTTGCTCGTGAGCCAGTCCTGGCGATGGCTCGGGTTGTCACCTCTTCTGCAAGTTCGGCATTCCCGGCGGGTCTTGGTGTAGGGGAGATTCTCCACGACGCCAATCCCCAGAATGGGTCCCTAACCGCGCAGGTTCGCCCGTTCGTCGACCCTGACACCCTTCGGCTCGTAGTGGTGCTGGCCTGGCCGCCTGATCCGATTTCCGGCGTTGCCGGGGATACCATTCCTGTCGAGGAAGCAACTACGACCACAACACTTCCGGAAGGGTCGACCACCATCTCCACCGTTGAGGACGTGTCATGAGACTCAGGAGGGTCCTCGTCGTTGTCTTTGTAATTCTGGCGGCGATTGTGATCCAGACCACTCTGTTTGGTCGGGTTCGGGTGGTGACTCCCGATCTCGTCATGCTCGTATCAATCTTGTTTGCCCTCACCAGATTGAGAACCGAGGCGGTCCTGGGGTTGGCGTTTGTGTCAGGACTCGTGATTGACCTCCTGGGTTCCTCCTTGCTGGGGCTGAGGGCGATTGTTTTCACCGTTGTCGCGTACCTTGCGATTCGGACCCGGGAGCGCGCCGAGATAGGGCGGCTTGCGACCGCCCTCTGGGTCGGGGTGCTCACATTCGTTGGAGTGGTGTTGCTGGTTTTGATCGGCACACTATTTGGCGAAGCAATATTGCTGGGGGACGGTGCCCTAGGCCAGCTACTCCTTGTTCCATTGACCAACATGGTCATCGCAGCCTTGTTGGCCCCGACCTTTGTCCGCCTCGTCGACGGCGACCGGACCTCATTCAGATACGCATGAAGTTCGCACTCCGTCTCACCACCCTCGGCATCGTGTTCATTGTGATGTTTTCGGTCATTGGCCTGCGTCTCTGGTTTGTGCAAGTGGCCGAAGGCCCGTCGTTCGCACTGGCCGCGGAGGAGTTGACCTGGATCGAGAAGTCGTCGTTCGCGCCACGCGGCGATATCTACGATCGAAACGGGAAACTTCTCGTTACCAGCCAACTGGTCCCGGCGGTCGTGATCGACCGCACCTTCGTTCAACCAGAGCAAAAGGAGAGGCTCGTGCAGCGCCTGGCAGCCATCCTGGGAATTGATCCGATGGAGCTCGGTGACATGTACGAGGAGGCCGGCATCAACGGCCGTTTCCAGGTCTCAACAGTGTCCGTCGAGACCGCATACACAACTACCGAGAACCTCGATGAGCTTCCCGGGGTCGAGGTCGTGACCGTGCCAGAGCGGGTCTATCTGGCCGGCCCGACGCTCTCACATGTGATCGGCCACCTCGGTCTACCGAGCAAGGAAGATCTGGAGGAGCATCCGGACTTGGACCCAAATGTTCGGATCGGAAAACTCGGGGTGGAGAGCGTGTATGACGAGTATCTCCAAGGTATTTCTGGCTTGGTCGAGTATCGGGTGCGGCAAGGCGAGATCATCGATCAGCGTCCGCCACGGGAACCGGAGCCTGGTGACTCGGTAGTGCTCAACATCGACCTTGAACTGCAGGAGCTCGTTGAGCTCGCCCTCGAAGAGGCCGTCTCTTTGTCCAACTCCGTCAAGGATGTCGACCGCGCCGAAGGTGTCGAAGTGTTCAGCGAGACGAAGCGGGCAGCAGCCGTGGTCCTCGATGTGAACACTTTTGAAGTCTTGGCGTTGGCTTCGCATCCGGACTTCGACCCCCAGCTCTTTGTCACAGGCGTCGACGATCAGACATTCGAAGCCCTGACGGAGACCCTTGCCTTCAACAACCTCGCGATCAGCGGCCTCTATCCTCCCGCGTCGACCTTCAAGGCGATCACCTACACGGTCAAACTCGAGGAAGACCTGCCGTTCGATTCTGAGCGCGACGACGTCGATGCGGCAAACGGTTTGGTGCATTGTGACGGTACGTTCGTGGTGGCCGAGCTGGAGGATGGATCACAGCAGGTCAAGAGAGATTGGTATTACCCCCGCGAACTGGGATGGCTCGACATCCATGGCGCTCTTCAAAACTCATGCAACATCTACTTCTGGAACGTGGGCAACGGGACCTGGCAGGCCTACAAGGAGACTCCGCGTGAGAACATCCTTCAGGATTGGGCCAAAGACCTCGGATATGGCTCCCGGACCGGCGTCGACCTTACTGCCGAGGCGTCCGGGATCGTTCCGACCCGTGAGCTTTTCAACGAATGGGCCGCCTACCAAAGGGAGAATCCGGGTACGAGACTGCTTGAGCCCTCACGTCTCGAGCTCGCCTCTCCATGGCTGGGCGGGGATCTGATCGACTTTGCGATAGGCCAGGGTGCCTTCACCGCAACCCCGATGCAGGTGGCGACTTCGTATGCCGTTCTCGTCAATGGGGGCAAGGTAATGGAGCCCCGTGTCGTGAAGGAGATCGTTGACTCTGAAGGGAATGTGGTGGTCACGATCTCTCCGGAGTTGGTGCGCACAGTCGATATCTCCTCAGCCACTCGCAACTCACTGCTCAGCGATCTCAACCTGGTGGTCAACAGCGGGACGGCATCGACTGCATTCGCCGACTTTGGAGAAGGCGTGGAAAATGTTGGAGGGAAGACGGGAACCGGACAGTCTTCGAAGAGCAACGACAACCATGCATGGTTCGTAGGCATCGCTCCGATCGACAACCCTCAGTACGTGATAGTCGTCTTGATAGAGGAAGGCGGATCCGGTGGTCGGATAGCCGCGCCGGTTGGTCGGCACATCATGCAGTATTTGATGGGCAACGAGGTGACCCCGATCGTCGAAGGTGAGAAGGCCCAGTAATGGCGGTCCTGAGCAGAATCAGGGAAGTCACGGTCGATCGTCGTGAAAACCGTGCGGATCGGATCCTGTTCGGGACCATGCTCGCTCTCTCCGGGTTCGGGTTGTTGATGATCTACTCCGCCACGAAGAACGCGGGCTCGTACGGCATGGAGCGGCAGATGATCTTCGTCGCGGCGGGTCTCATCATCTATTTGGTCACTTCCAACATCGACTACCGGGAGTATCGGAACATCATCCCGTGGATATCGATAGGGGTGCTGGTTGCCCTGGTGGCGGTCTTCTTGTTCGATCCTGTCAACGCCGCTCAGCGATGGATCCCCCTCGGCTTCTTCAAGCTTCAGCCCGCCGAGTTCGCCAAGGTGGGTGTCATCCTCGTCCTCGCCGCCCTGCTCTCACCTATGAACCGGGATCAGATGGGGAGGCGCAACATCACTTGGGTCGAGATGTTGCAGGCGGTGGCGGTGGTGACGATCCCCGGCTATCTGATATTTCGTCAGCCCGACCTGGGGACCACGCTTGTCTTTGGTTTCATTCTCTTCGCCATGCTCTTTGTGGCCGGTGCGACCTGGCGACAGTTGGTGGCTCTTTCCTCCGTGACCGCCGCTCTCATCATGACAGCGCTTCAGTTCGGCTGGCTCAAGGACTACCAGCTCGACCGGCTTCGAGTTCTGATCGATCCGACCATCGACCCTCAAGGAATCGGATACAACCTTCGCCAATCGAAGCTTGCTATCGGGTCTGGCCAGTTTTTCGGGCGAGGCCTTTTCCAAGGGACTCAAACAAACTTCGAGTATGTGCCTGAGCAGGAGACCGACTTCATCTTCACCGCGGTCGGGGAGCAACTGGGGTTTGTCGGGGCCATCCTCGTTCTGGCCGCTTTCCTTGTGATCATCTGGAGACTGTTGTTGATTGCGGCCAACGCGAGGGATCGGAACGGTGCCCTCATCGCCACTGGAATCGCGGCGATGTTTGTATTCCATGTCTTCGTCAACGTCGGGATGACCGTCGGGATAATGCCCGTCACCGGTCTTCCCCTCCCCTTCCTCTCGGCCGGTGGCTCGTTCTACCTGGCGATGACCCTCGCCCTGGGAATTGCCAACTCGGTCTGGCTCCTCAAGACACCGGTGCCGGGAGAGAATCAGCTGACGTGATTTGCTGGCCGACTTTGACCGCATGCCTCCTCGTCTAGTCATTCCTCTTAGGTTGGGGACCACCCTCTTTAGTGGCCCGAGGGTGCCGGCTAGGTCAGACAGACGCGCCTCCCGGAGACCGTTAGCCTTCCCATGATGTTTCGCCGGAATCACGACGGGTGGGTCGAGGTCATCTGTGGCCCGATGTTCTCCGGGAAGAGCGAGGAGCTGATCCGCCGGGTGACACGCTCCAAGATTGCCCGGATACCTGTCCAGACTTTCAAACCCCGACTCGACGATCGGTTCTCCGCCAACGAGGTGGTCTCCCATTCGAGCCTCAGAGTCGAGGCAACTCCGGTCGCGACCTCTGATGATCTGCTCCGGGCGATCGACGACGCCACCGAGGTCGTGGGCATCGATGAGGGCCAGTTCTTCGATCAGGGACTGGTGGAGGTCGTGGACCAACTGGCAGCTTCGGGGAAGCAGATCATCATCGCCGGCCTGGACACCGACTACCTGCGGCGGCCTTTCGAGCCAATTTCCACCCTTTGCGATCGAGCCGAGGTAGTCAACAAGATGCTCGCCGTGTGTCACAAGTGCGGAGGGCCCGGCATGTACACCCAGCGGATCGTGAATTCCGATGACCTCGTCGTGCTCGGGGCTCAAGGAGCCTATGAGGCCAGATGTCGAATGTGTTATGACCCCGAGGAGCCTGAGCAGCCCGAACTCGGGCTCGATGCCGGATAGGTTCTGCACCCACTGTCTGGTAGCCTTCCTTTGTCCGCGGGACGCGGTCATCTTCCCGTTTGGAGTGTTTCTTCCGATGAGCACCCTGACCCATATCCGTCTTGTTACCGGCCATCAGCAATGGTGGGCATCGTTGCGTCTCCGGGCATCCAACCATTTGTCCGACGGCCGACCCCCCAGGAAGCGGGTCGAGATCGTCGATGCAAGCGATTCTCAGAGGAGTGAAATCACATGGCTCTATTCCGTAGGAGCCCCCAGATTGTCAGGAGGTCTTCTTCCGAGGGGACCGTCGAGGAGCACAAAACCCTTCGAGTAAAGGGACACAAGGTCGAGGTGACACGGTTGGAGGCCACCACCTCACCGACCAAAGAGAAGCAAAAGCGCCGGAAGCAGTCCAAGGGCTCCGGCCGGTCCTCACGTAACGGCATCTCTACCACGAGAAGCCGCACCCGTCGCCCAATCGATGACGAGGTAATTGTTCCCATCGAGACCGGGCGCAAGCAGATGCTTGTCCGGTTGGCCAACCGACAGACGCAAATGGTGGTTCTCGAAGGTCCGGTGCTGGTCGAACACTATGTAGCGCGAGAGGAGACCATCTCGGTCGCCGGCAATATCTACCTTGGCAAGGTTCGCAATGTTCTTCCTGGCATGGAGGCCGCGTTTCTCGACTTTGGCGACCCCAAGAACGGCGTGCTTTATGCCTCCGATGTTGCCGCTGATGGCCGGGGGAACGGAACAACGAACAAAAGGATTGAGAACGTCCTCAAGGAGGGCGACGAGGTGCTGGTCCAGGTCACCAAGGACGCCATGGGCGCCAAGGGCGCCAGGCTGACCGGCGTGCCTTCCCTTCCCGGCCGATACCTCGTTTTGGTACCGGACTCGGACAATGTGGGGATCAGCCGGCGTTTGCCAGACGACGACCGTGCTCGTCTCCGCGAGGCGATCAACGAGGTCAGGCCCAAGGACTACGGAGTGATCGTTCGCACTGCCGCGCTTCACGCCACCGCAGAGGCCCTGGCCGCCGATATCTCCCGTTTGATCAAGAACTGGGAGCGAATCCAGGAGGAGGCCGGTGATGGGGGAGCACCCCGCCTGATCCACGAGGAACCGCAGCTGCTCATCAAGGTGATTCGAGAGCACTTCACCGCAGATTTCAGGAAGCTCCTGATCGACGATGCGAAGGCCTACGAAACCGTGGTCTCCTATCTCCAGGCGACTGCTCCCGATCTGGTCGCGAGGGTTCAGCTCTACGAGGACACCACGCCGTTGTTCGAGCGCTACCACGTCGACGACCAGCTCAAGAAGGCTCTCGATCGCAAGGTCTTCCTTCCGTCAGGTGGTCATCTCGTCGTCGATCGAACCGAAGCCCTCACCGTCATAGACGTCAACACCGGCAAATTCGTCGGCTCTTCCACGCTGGAAGACACGGTGCTCCAGAACAACCTGGAGGCTGCCGAGGAGATTGGCCGCCAGCTTCGCCTCAGAGACATCGGCGGAATCATCGTTATCGACTTCATCGACATGGAGTCCACGACGAATCAGCAGCAGGTGTTGAGACGTCTCAAGGAAACTCTGGCCAAGGACAAGACCAGAACTCAAGTCTTCGAGGTGTCCTATCTCGGACTGGTCGAGATGACCAGGAAGAATGTGTCCGCCGGCCTTCTCGAGCAGTTCTCGTCGAAGTGTGAGCACTGTGGTGGCCGCGGCGTCATTGTCCATGATCACTACGAAGTGGAGCAGCCGGCGACCCAGGTAGCCGGTAGCGGATAGCAGGTACTCGCCACAGGTCTGTTGGCGATAGGTCGCCCGCACAGGTACCATCTCGCTGGTTCCCCCCTTTCGACAAGAGGTTCACCCATGTACGCCATCATTCGCGCCGGCGGCAAGCAGGCCAAGGTGCAGTCTGGTGATGTCATCAATATCGAGCGCATCAAAGGCTCCGAAGAAGAGTTGACATTCGCTCCCCTGCTCGTGGTCGACGATGAGGGCACCGCCGTGTCCGACCGGAAGATTCTCGAGAAGGCGACAGTGACCGCCAAGGTCCTTGGCGAGGCCAGGGGCCCGAAGATCGACATCTTCAAGTACAAGAACAAGACCGGCTACCGACGCCGTCAAGGCCACCGTCAGACCTACACCCGTATCGAAATCACGGGCATCAGCCTTCCCGGCGCCAAGAAGTCGAAGGCCGAGGTAGCGCCCGTCGAGTCCTCAGAGGAGGAATGAAATGTCAAAGACCAAAGCAGGCGGCTCATCAAAGAACGGTCGTGACTCGCACGCGCAGCGACTCGGACCCAAGGTATTCGACGGCGAATTCGTGAACGCCGGCGCCATCCTGGTGCGCCAGCGTGGCACCCGCATCCATCCGGGTGAGAACGTAGGCAAGGGAGGCGACGACACCCTTTTTGCCACCTCAGCCGGAACGGTCAAGTACGGCGTGCGCGCCAATAGGCGTCACGTCAACGTCGTCTCCGAATAATCAAGAGCCGGTCGTGTTCGTCGACCGGGTTCGCGTCAACCTCCGTGCCGGCAACGGCGGTGCGGGGGTTGTTTCATTTGTAAGGGCCAAAGGGAAGCCGAAAGGGAAGCCGGTTGGCGGTAGCGGTGGCCCGGGCGGTTCCGTGATCCTGAGGGCCGACGCTTCGGTGTCCACGCTTCTTCGTTACCAGCGCAACCCGCACCACACCGCCGGACACGGGACCCATGGGCAGGGCGACCTCAAACACGGAAAGACCGGAGAGGACGCCGTTATCTCCGTCCCGCTGGGCACAGTTGTCCACGACTCCGAGGACGTCCTGATCGCCGACCTCGTCGAGGAGGGTCAGCAGGCAGTGGTCCTGACGGGAGGTCGGGGTGGCAGGGGCAATGCCGCATTCGTCAACCCGGCCAACCGGGCGCCCGCGGTTGCCGAGCAGGGCGAGTATGGACGTGACGAGTGGTTCACACTCGAACTGAGGCTGCTCGCCGACGCCGCCCTGATCGGGTTTCCCAACGCCGGCAAGTCGACGTTCATCTCCAAGGTCTCGGCCTCGAAGCCAAAGATCGCCGACTATCCGTTTACAACTCTCGAGCCCAATCTTGGAGTTGTCAGCTTCGACGAACGAGAGTTCGTCCTTGCCGACATCCCCGGCCTCATCGAGGGTGCGGCGAAGGGCAAGGGTCTTGGGCATGAGTTCCTGCGGCACGTCGAGAGAGCCCGTGTCCTGGTGATTCTCCTCGACCCGTCCGATATCCAGCTCGACACCCCAGAGCAGCAGCTTGGCATCCTCACCAAGGAGATTGCCGACTACTCGGCCGACATCGCCATGCGCCCCCGCATCGTTCTCCTGAACAAGTCCGACCTGGGCGGCATGAGCGGGATAGCTGCCGGTCTTGACGCCTTGGAGGTATCCGCCGTCACCGGCGAAGGGGTTCGGGACGCACTCCATGAAATCGCCGACCTGGTCGTCGAGGCTGAGCGCTCAGCCCCCGAGCGGAAGGGCTTTGTGCTCCACCGACCGCTGGGCCCCCGCTTCACGATTGCACGGGAAGCCGGCTCATGGCGCGTCGAGGGTGTCGCGGCTGAACGAGCCGTGGGTTTCGCTGATCTCACAATGGAGGAGGCGGCCGATATGGCGGCACGCCGTCTTGCCAGGCTAGGCGTGGACGATGCCTTGGAGAAGGCCGGGGCCGAGGAGGGCGATGAGGTTCGGATTGGTGAGCTCACGTTCGAGTTCACCCCGGAGCTGACCGACGAAGAGGAGTAGCCGGGGACTTCGCTCCGGCCGGCCTCTCAGCGTTTCCAGAGGTCCTTGGTGAAGAGAACAAGGACCGGGAAGATCTCAAGACGACCGACAATCATCAGGCTGGCAAGCAGCCACTTGACCAGGTCGGGCAGGCCCGAATAGTTGGCGGCCGGTCCCACGTCGCCCAGCCCCGGTCCGATATTCCCGATCGAGGCAGCGACGGCGCTGGTAACAGTCACCAAGTCGAGGCCTTCAGCCATGTTGGCGTCGATGAACGCCACAACGAACGTCGTTGTCATGAAGAGGAACATGTAGAAGAGGAAGAACGATTGAACCGCCTCGACCACCGGTTCCGTTATTCGCCGACCCCCGAATCGGGTCACGAGTATGGCCCGGGGATGGACCAGACGGCGGATGTCGGCGAAGGCCGCCTTTGTCAATACCCCGACGCGGAAGGTCTTGATCGCACCCGCGGTCGACCCCGCCATACCGCCGACAAACATCAGGCCGACCACCATGATTTGAAGAGCCGGTCGCCAAAGGCTCCAGTCCGTTGACGTAAACCCGGTGGTTGTCGTCAGCGAAATGGCATTGAACGCAGCGTCTCTGATCGCTACAGCCGGGCTGTGATCCCGCCACAACCCGCCGGCGATGATCACCACCGCCACGACCGAGATCAGCAGATAGAGCCGAAACTCAGAGCTTCTCCAGTATTCACCCGGCTTGGAAAAGGCCCGGAAGTGAAGTGCGAAGGAGATACCGGCTATGAACATGAAGAATGTGATCACCCATTGCGTATAGACGCTGAATCCCGCGATCGAGTTGGCTTCGGTCCCAAACCCTCCGGTGGACATGGTGGTGAACGAGTGAATCAATGCTTCGAATCCATCCATGTCGCCGGCCCAAAGTAAGAAGAACTCGATCAGAGTGATCACTGCGTAGATCAGCCACAGTCTCTTCGCTGTTTCCTGGAACCGAGGGGTGAGCCGATCAGGGGTGTGGCCCGGTGACTCGGCCCTGGCCAGCTGCATCCCTCCCGTTCCCAGGAGCGGGAGGATCGCAACACCCAGCACGATCACACCCATGCCACCCAGCCACTGGGTAAGGCCACGCCAGAAGGAAATACCGTGCGATAGGGCTCCCGGATCGCTCAGAATCGATGCGCCGGTGGTGCTGAACCCGGAGGCCGTCTCGAAAACGGCGTCTGTGATCGTCGAAATCTCGCCTGTGAGGAGGTAGGGGAGGGCGCCGAAGATCGAGAATACGAACCAGGAAAGGCCAACGGTGGCAAAGCCCTCCTTGACGGTGATCGGGCGTGGGCGCCTGACCGGACGCCGCATGGCCAAGCCGAATAGGAGTGTGATCGCGGCTGAAACCGCTATCCACATCGCGGATTCGAACTCGGCGTAGGCTGCGGAGACAATCGCGGCAGAAACCATCGCCACCGCAATGAAGATGAGGACGGAGCCAATGACGAAGGCGACTGTCTTCAATAGGACGACAGCCGGCTCCTGACCGCGACGAGAGAGGTCGGCGTTCATGTGCTGAAAATGGCTGCCGATTCCTTGATATCCCGGGGGAGCGAGAAGAAGATGATGTGGTCTCCTGCCCGTACGACAGTCGACCCATCCGGGACGAATGTCGTGCCATCTCTGGAGATGCCCCCGATTATGACCCCTACCGGGAGTTTCAGATCGAGGAGGCTTTTTCCGTCTGCTTCCGCGCCATCAGCCACTTCCATCTCAATCGCTTCTGCATCGGTGTCTGAGAATGTGGCCACCTGTTCGACCTTGCCCTGCCGGACAAAACGGAGAATTGCGCTGGCCGCCATCAGCCGGCTGGAAACGGCCGCATCGATGCCGACTCCCGAAAGCAAGGACACGTATGAGATCCGGTTGAAGCGGGCAATCACCATCCCGGCGCCACTGGCTTTGGCCACAAGGCAAGCGAGTATGTTGACTTCATCCCATCCGGTCAGTCCGATTGCAACGTCTTTGGGGCCAAGGTCTAGCTCACCAAGGACATCCGGGTCGGTTGGGTCCCCGCAGATTACGAGGCTGCCCGAGTGCCGGGAGGCAAGTCTGGTGCATCGATCTTCATCCTCTTCGACGATTACCACCGCGAGACCGGCGCGGCGCATCTCCTTTGCTGTCAGCTCAGCCAGCCGCGTTCCTCCCATAACGATTGCCCGATCGATATGGCGTTTCCTGACTCCGATCATCCGGGTTGCCCCGTCCACATGATCGTCGGTTGTCATCACGAGAGCGTGGTCGCCTGGGCGCACCGTTGTGTCCCCGTGGGCGACGATGGTTCTGCCGTCGCGGACCAGGGCTGCAACAACCCAGCCCCACTCGGCAGAGCGAGCTCTCAACTCGCGAAGCGGCGCGTCGGTGATCGGAGCGTTGGGTGCCACGATTCCTCCGATCATCGCCAACTTCCCGTCAGCGAAATGGATCAACTCGCTGGCGCCACCCAAGCCGACGATCCCCACCAATTCTTCTGCTGCCGTCGCCGACGGATCGATTATGACATCTACACCGAGCCTGTCGGCACCCTCTCGAATCTCCGGGGCCTCGATGCGCGCGATCGTGGTGGCAGTTCCCAACTCCTTGGCTGTGTGGCAGGCAAGGACGTTGGCCCCGTCCGAATTGGAGACAGCGATGAGCAGATCGGCCTTGGATGCTCCGGCTTCCTCGAGAACGTGTGCGCTGGCGCCATTTCCCGAGATGACGAGGGCGTCGATGGTGTTCTGCAGCTCGGCGGCGCGGCGCTCATCGTCCTCGATGACGACGACGTCCTGACCCTCGGTTGCAAGTCGTTCTGCCAGGTACGAACCGACGGCCCCGGCCCCGACGATGATTATTCGCATTTCCCCAATCTTCTGTTGGCCACAGAAGATCCAGGCTAACCCTGTTGGGACCAAATGGCTCGGCGCATCGGCCATTGGTTAGCTGACGTTCGGTCCGTAGAATGATGCCTCGCTTACAGGAGAAACCTTGGAATTCGAATCCCCCCAGGTAGTTGCTGATGCTCTTCGGTCAGTGGGATACCTGCCTAACGACCGCATTGCCCAGGTGGTGTTTCTGGCGGCCAGGTTGGATAAGCCGATCTTGGTCGAAGGTCCGGCGGGGGTGGGCAAGACCGAGCTGGCCAAATCACTGGCCCGGGTCACACATCGGGATCTGATCCGCCTCCAGTGTTATGAGGGTCTCGATGAGTCGAAGGCCCTTTACGAGTGGAACTACAAGAAACAGCTCCTGAGGATCCAGGCCGACGCAGACCACGACTGGGAAGACATCGAACACGACATCTTCTCAGAGGAATTTCTGCTGGCCCGACCTCTCCTCGAGGCGATCAGGGCCGAGGAGCCTGTGATTCTCCTCATAGACGAGGTCGACCGGGTCGAAGTGGAGACCGAGGCACTGTTGCTCGAGATCCTCTCGGATTTTCAAGTGTCCATCCCCGAGCTGGGCACCATCGAGGCGTCGAGTCAGCCGATCGTGATCCTCACCTCAAACAACACTCGCGAACTCAGCGAGGCTCTCAAACGGCGATGCCTGTTCCTCCACATCGACTACCCAGACCCGACAAGAGAACAGGAGATCCTGACAGCCAGAGTCCCCGGCCTTTCCGAGCATCTCGCGTCACAGATCGCCAAAGTGGCCCGGTCTATTCGCAACCTCGACTTGAAAAAGGCGCCGTCCGTCTCCGAGACGATCGACTGGGCCCGGACCTTGCTCGTATTGTCGGTTGAGGATGTAGACGAAACCATCCTTGGCGACACGCTCCACGTGCTTCTGAAGTATCAGACAGACATCGAGAAGACAGCGAAAGAGCTCGTCTCCGGCGTAACAGACTGACAATGCTTGGTGTCCTGACCGGTTTCATCGAGGAGCTCCGAGAAGCAGGCGTCCCAGTATCGATGGTTGAGGTCATCGATTCGATGCGCGCCGTGGAGGCCATCGAGATCGACAACCGCAATTCTCTCCGCGAGACCCTGCGGGCGACTCTGGTCAAGAATCTGCGTCATGAGAGGGCGTTCGACACAGCATTCGATGTCTATTTCTCCTTGGTTCCGACCGTGGCGTCAGAGCCGACCGAACTTCCCGAGGGAGGCGACGGCCCGCATGAACAGCCCGATCACCAGGGCTCCGGGGAGTTCGATCTCGACGGGCTTCTTCAGGGCCTCTTTCAGGCGCTGGCCGACCTCGATCCCGACGCCCTGCGCAGTCTGGCGCGGGCAGCCGTAGACCAACTGGCCGGAATGGAACCCGGCCGTCCGGTAGGAGGCACCTATTACCTCTATCGGACCCTGCGTCGACTCGAGCTCCAGGCGATGCAGGAGCGTCTTCTCGCAGAGTTGATTGGAGATGACGAGCTGAGCGAGTTCGATCGGCGTCTGATCAGGGAAGACGTCGAGGCACGCATCGAGCAGCTTCGAGAGGAGATCCAGGATGAAATCCGACGCCGTTTGGTGGCCGATCGGGGCCGCGAGGCGGTGGCCCGAACCCTGAGGCGCCCGTTGGTGGAAGACGTGGATCTGATGCATGCGACGACCAGCGATCTTGCCGACATGGAAGCCGCGATCGGACCACTGACCAGGAAATTGGCTGCCCGTCTCGCCAGGCGGCGTAAGAAGCGAACCGGGCGACTCGACTTCCGCCGCACTGTTCGCCGCTCCCTGGCCACCGGCGGCGTGCCGGTTGATCCCCAGTTTCGACATCCCCGCCCACACCGTCCCGAAGTTTGGTTGGTGTGCGATATCAGCGGATCGATGGCCACCTTCAGCAGGTTCACCCTTCAGTTCACTCACGCAATGGCCACTCAATTCTCCAAGCTGCGGTCGTTTGCATTCGTCGACACGGTTGACGAGGTGACTGACTTCTTTGGCCCGGGAGTCGACTTTGGGTCGGCTCTGAAACGGGTGACGACCGAAGCCGAGGTTGTCTGGAAGGATGGTCACTCCGACTACGGAAACTCGTTCGAGACCTTCTTCAGCCGATATGGCAGCCAGTTGAGTCCACGGACGACCGTCATCATCACCGGTGATGCCAGGAACAACTACCGGCCCCCGCGGGGGAAGATCATCGGCGAGATCGCCCAGTCCGCTCGGGCGGTCGTCTGGCTGAACCCCGAGCCCATGGCGTATTGGGATACCGGGGATTCGGCGATGTCGCATTATTCGCCACACTGCACATCCGTTCACGAGGTGCGGACCCTGCGACAGCTGGAAGAATTCGTCGAAGGGCTCACTTTGCCCGCCGGAATTCCGGCGCTGAAGGGCTAAACCTCGCCCTGCGGGGTGCCGATGTATCACGAAACCCCCCTGGGGGCGTATGAAAAAGGTGATCTAAGTGGGCTCTCGAATACTTGTGGTTGAGGACTCGGCCGTGATCAGACGGCTGATCGAGGTCTGCCTTCGTGCGGCCGACCTGGAGATAATCACCCGTGATGATGGGCAGAGTGGACTCGCCGCAGTCAGCTCAGAGTCGCCTGATCTGGTGGTTCTCGATATCGGCCTCCCTGGCATGGATGGCTGGGAGGTTTTGGACCGGATCCGTCGTGACGAGACCACGGAGGATGTTCCTGTGGTCGTTCTCACCGCTCACGCGGAGGAGGAATCACGGAGGCGGGCCAGTGAGGGTGGAGCTGACGCTTTCGTCACGAAGCCCTTCCAGCCAAACGACTTTCGGTCCACCGTTCTTTCCCTGCTCGAGTAGGGGGCTTGAGGCGGCTGGCCGGCAGGCTGCCGCCGTGACCACTGAATCCTTGATTCCATCGTTCATCGGCGCGCCCGTCCAACGGCGCGAGGACCCGGCTCTCATCACCGGCACCGCCACCTACGTTGACGATATAGCTCCGGCCGGGACCCTTCACCTGGCCATTGTCAGAAGCCCATTCGCCCACGCTGATGTCACGGGCATCGACATCGACGCAGCCCTCGAGGTCGATGGTGTTCGCCTCATTCTCACTCCGGAGGACGTCGCCGACGTGTCGATGCCTCCGACGCCTGATCCGGATCGGAGCATTCCCCGCCGATACCCCCTCGTTCAGGGTCGGGTTCTGATGCCTGGCGATCCGGTCGCCGCCGTGGTGGCCGAGTCTGCCGCGTCAGCCCGAGATGCCGCTGATCTTATCTTTGCCGACTTCGAGGCTCTCCCCCTCGTGGGTGATGTCGACCAGGCATTGGATGCCCCTCCGCTCCACGAGGGTCAGCAATCAAACGTTGCCTACGACAGGACTCGCGGCGATAGAGCCGAATTCGACTCCCTGGACGGAATCAGGCTGTCGGGAACGGTCGACCACCCGCGGGTCGTTCCGGCACCGATGGAGTCGAGGGCCATTGTCGCCGAGTGGAAGGACGATGGGCTGGTGGTTCATCTGTCTTCTCAGGCGCCTCACCTCATGCAGGAGCGGCTTGCCGCGGACTTCGGGCTGCCTCAGGCGTCTGTGAGGGTGATCACGCCGTTTGTTGGAGGTGGGTTTGGCTGCAAGTTCGACCTTGCCGAGGAGGAGTATCTCGCAGTCATCGCATCGCGCGAGACAGGCCAGCCGATCAAGTGGATCGAAACCAAGCGAGAGCATCTTCTCACCGTCGGCCACGGACGGTCGCAGCGTCATCGGTGGGAGGCGGTGGCCGACCCGGACGGCAAGATCACGGGCCTCTGGGTGGATAGCTTGATCGATCTCGGTTGTCGCCACCGCTACCTGTCCTTCATGGAGATCACTCCCTGGATGCAGACCGGCGCATATGACATTCCGGTCTACGGTTGGAGGATGCGCGGGGTCTGGACCAATCGGGCGCCGCGAGGCATCTATCGAGGCGCCGGCCGGCCCGAGGCGACGCTGACGATCGAGCGCGTCGTCGACCTTCGGCCTTCTACTGCTCCATGATCTCGGCGAGGCGCTCAACGAGGTCGACGACCCGGTTGGAGTAGGCCCACTCGTTGTCGTACCAAGACATCACTTTCACCAGATTGCCACCGAGAACCTGGGTGCCGGCAGCATCGAACACGGATGAGTGCGGGTTGCCGATGATGTCCGTCGACACGATCGGGTCTTCGTTGTACTCGAGGATCCCCGCCATCGGCCCATCGGCGGCGGCCCTGATCGCAGCATTCACCTCGTCGACAGTGACATCCTGGTCGAGTTCGACAACCAGATCAACGGTCGACCCGTCCGGCACCGGAACACGCATCGCCATTCCGTCCAGTTTCCCGGCTAGCTGTGGCAGGACCTTTCCCACAGCTTTTGCGGCACCGGTGGTCGTGGGGATGATGTTCTCGGTGGCGGCCCGGCTTCGCCGCAGGTCCTTGTGAGGCACATCTGCGAGTACCTGATCGTTGGTGTAGGCGTGGACCGTGGTCATGAGGCCCTTGCGGATGCCGAAGGCGTCGTCGAGAACCTTGGCAAGCGGCGCAAGGCAGTTGGTGGTGCACGATGCGTTGCTGACGATGAGGTCGTCGACATCCAACTGATCGTCGTTGACGCCCAGGACGACAGTCTCGTCTATGTCGTCCTTCGCCGGAACCGTGAGGATCACTCTCTTGGCCCCGGCATCGAGATGCGTCTGCAGAGAAGCACGGTCCCGGAACACTCCGGTCGACTCGATAACGATGTCGACATCGAGGTCGGCCCATGGAAGCTGGGAGGGGTCGCCTTCCATCAGCATCCTGGTCTCATGCTCGCCAACACGCATGATTTCGTCGCTGATCACTACCTCATGCTCGAATCGGCCCATCACTGAGTCGTATTCAAGGAGATATCCGAGGATGTCGTGGTCGGAGAGATCGTTGATGGCGACAACGTTGATGTTCGAATCTGGTCGGCCGACGATGATGCGAAAGACTGACCGGCCAATGCGTCCGAATCCGTTGATGGCAACATTGGTCACTGGGCCCGACCTCCCTTGAGATCAGCGGCCATGCCGGCCGCGACCTCGACGGCGCGATGGCTGTACCCCCAGCCGTTGTTGAACCATGTAATCGTCTTCACCAGGTTCCCGCCGGTAACCATTGTCGCCAGGCTGTCGTAGATCCCGGAGTGTGGGTTGAGCCGCACGTCCGACGAAACAATCGGATCGGAGACGTATTCCATCACGTCCGAGTAGCGCTGCTCTATCGCGGTCGACACGGCCTGGTTCAACTCTTTGGCGTTGGTCTCCGATTCGGTCTCGGCCACCATGTCGACGATAGAACCGTCGACGACCGGGACGTTGAGCGCTACCACCGATAGCTTGCCGACCAGCGAGGGTAGAGCCTGAGTGATGATCTCTGCCGTGTTGGTCTCGGCGGGGATGATGTTCTCACCGGCGGCGCGACTCGTGCGGGGCGATCCCGAGGGCACGTCGGCCAGACGACCGGAGTTGGACATGGCCTTCACCGTTGTCATGTAGGCCCGTCGAAGCCCGAATTCCTGATCTAGCACCTCGAGTACCGGGGCGATGGCGTTTGAGGTATTGGAGCCAAGCGCCACGATGTCGGTCTCCGCGCTCAGAATCTCATCGTTCACCCCGCGCAATAGGAGTGGAATTTCTCCGGGTGTTTCCGGACTCGATGTGAGGATGACTTTCTTCGCCCCGGAGGCGAGGTGCCTTTGGAGGATGTCTCTCGATCGGTATCGGCTTGTCGTCTCCAAGACGATCTCGACGCCTGCTGATCCCCACTCGGTATCGCCGGGCTCGCGGGCAGAGCTGAAGATGACTTGCTTGTTGTCGTAGGAGAGGATTCCGTCGGCGTACGACACTTCACCGGGGAAACGTCCGTAGAACGAGTCGTACTTGAGGAGATAGGTGAGGGCCTCGGGATCTGCAATATCGCTTACCGCGACTATGTCGAGGTCGTCGCGTTCGTGGAGAAGACGGAACACGCTCCTGCCGATCCGTCCGAAGCCCATGAGGCCAATCCGAGTTGTCGTCTTCAAGTTCCTTTCGTAAGCCAGCGAAGCTAGCGGTCATACCCCTGGGCATCACAATCGCAACTCGATAGGTTCCTAGACATGGGGGAGAGATGCTGATCACGTTTGCCTTGACGGCGATGTGCCTATCCAGTCCGGTGAGCGGACCGATTATCTCGGTGTACTCCCCGCACGGCCAATACGCGGGACATTGGGGTGTCGATTACGCGGCCGATCCTGGTGAGCTGGTGGTCGCTCCCGTCTCGGGGCGAGTCAGTTTTGCAGGATCGGTGGCCGGGATGAACAGCGTGACCATCCAGCCCCTCACCGGATACAAGGTGTCAGTCTCATATCTCCGAGAGATCTCGACGACGTCGGGCGCTTGGCTTGCACGGGGCATTCCGCTGGGCACGGCCGGTATGGCACATGGCAGGGGAGGGGTGCATCTCTCGGTGCGGATCGACGACAAGTATGTCGACCCGGCCGGTCACATGGGCTGCCGGAGCACCGACATCACAAGGGCCCTCAGGCTGGTCACGCCACCACAGCCCTATCCTCGTCGGCGTGCGAACCGGCATCCTTGGAGGAACATTCGACCCGATTCATCGCGGGCACACGGAGGCAGCGACGGCCGTCGGATCGCAGGTCGCCCTCGACCGGATTCTGTTCATGCCGGCAGGCGACCCGTGGCAGAAGACCGATCGTGACGTAAGCCCCGGGTTCCACCGTCTGGAGATGACCCGGCTGGCGTTGGAGTGGGTCGCTGGATTGGACGTTGACAGTCGGGAGATCGATCGCCACGGTCCCACCCACACGATCGACACGCTGGAGTCATTCGACTCGGCCGAGGAGTTGTTTCTCATCGTTGGTGCCGATGCCGCCGTTGGGATATCGAGTTGGCACCGCGCCAGCGATGTACTGAGTCGGGCGACGGTGGTCGTCCTGCCAAGGGAGGGAGTGGATCTCGAGACTGCTGCGCGGGCTGTTCCTGAAGCAGTGTTCATCGAGATGAAGCCGATTGACATCAGCTCGACCACCATTCGACAGTTGGTTCGAATGGACTTGCCGTTCGATCATCTCGTGGCTCAACGGGTAGCGGAATACATTGAGAGCAACGGTCTCTATGCGGATGTCCCTGTGAACCGATAGGGTGGGGGATCCTATCGACATGGAGGAATCGCCGTAGAGACAAGCGCTGATCTGGCCCGGGTGGCCGCCAACGCCATCTTCGCCCAGAAAGGGACCGACATCCTTCTGATTGATGTCGAAGGGCTGTTCGTCCTCTCTGACGTGTTCGTTATTGCTACCGGAACTTCCAGGCCCCATGTCCAATCGCTGTCCGACCGTGTGGAAGAGAGGCTCGAGGAGAGCGCAGGCTTGAAAACGTTGCGCAGTGAAGGGCGCAACGAAGCCGAATGGATCCTCCTCGACTTTGGTGACATCATCGTTCACCTGTTCCAGGGCGGATCGAGAGAGTTCTACGGGTTGGAGCGTCTCTGGGCCGACGCAGAGCGGGTCGAATGGTCGGAGCCCGCCATCGCCGACGGTTAGTCCGGTTTAGGTTCGTCGGCCCGGCCGAATAAAATGCTGTTTCCCAATATGGGGCTGTAGCTCAGCTCGGCAGAGCACTTGACTGGCAGTCAAGGGGTCAGGGGTTCGAATCCCCTCAGCTCCACCTAAAACCCCTGGTCAGAGGGTTTCTTGGGTCTTCTGAGGTTCTTGGCCATGGTTCGCGGCCACTATCCGGCCACTACCGGCCCATCATCGTGGCCAAACGCTCGACGGCTTCGCGCTGCATGCCCGGAAGCACTGACGAGTAAATGTCCATGGTCACCGAGATCGAGGAATGTCCGAGACGCTCCTGCACCACCTTGGGATGGACCCCGGCCTTGAGCAAGGCCGTGGCGTGGGAGTGGCGAAGCTGACGCATCGTGATAATCGGTAGGCCGGCGTCTGCGATGAGTCGGCGGAACCGTTTGCCCACCCATTCCGGGTTGACCGGCTGCCCGATCTCATTGGTGAACAGCCACTCTCCCGACTCCCATGCGGTCCCGGCCCGGAGACGCTCCTCGAGCTGGGCGACCTTCCAACGCCGGAGTACGTTGACCATCTCAGCGTCGAAGTCCACGACCCGCCGCGAGGCTGCCGACTTCGGCCCTTTGGTGATTGGCTTGCCGCCGTTGATCTGTATGCGTGCCCTTTTAACAGACAGGACTGCGGAGTCGAGTTCAATATCAGGCCACTGCAAGCCGCACAGCTCAGAGCGTCTTAGACCCGTCATGCTTGCCACCTGCCAGAGAGGGGCGAGCCGGTCGGTCCCCGTCGCACTGAGGAATGCTGTCATGGTCTCAGGGGTCCACACGGTTTCGGTGACGTCACTGGGAGGGATCTTCGGCTTGTCAGCAAGATCGACCGGATTAGTCGCCAGCAATCCCTTACGCACCGCGGCGTCGAGAGCCTTGTGCAACGTCACCTGCAATCGTCGGACAGAAGCAGGACCGAGCCCACCCTTATCGTCGAGCCGGCCGCTTTCGGCTTTTGCTGCGAGGAAGCTTTCGATCTGCACCGCGGAGAGCTTCGCCAGGCGCACTTTGCCGAGCGCGGGGATGATGTGTCGCAGCGCCGCGGATTGATACCAGGACACTGTTGCCGCCTCGAGCTGCTGCATGCCGAGCGAACCAAGCCAGTCGATCAGGTATTCGCCCACGGTGATGCCTCCGGCGTCGGTGATTCGACCGCTGCCGGCTTCAGCCAGATGCTGGTTGAGCCAGGCGCGAGCGGCGGTCCTCGTGTCGAACATCCCCGATCGCTGTCGACGCTTGCCGTATCCGTCGACGTACGAATACCGCGCCTGGTAGCGGCCGTCACGCTCGCGAATGTTCCCCGTTCCCTTGGGTCGCCTACTCATACCTCACGCCCTCTCCCTCCAGTTCCATCCATTTCGTACCAACCTTGAATGTCATGTCGGGCCACTCGTAGTAGCCGTCCGCCTGGGGGTGGGGAGTCCTGTTGAAACCATAAAGACCCCTCATCTCGGTACGACCTAAAGGGTCAGGTCCTCCGATGTCGACCGGCTCGTCGGTAAAAGGATCCGCTGGTGACGCTGGGCTAAGAAGATACGCAACCATCGTCTGAAGCGCCGCAGCGAGAGATACCAGCTCGTCGACAGTCAAGTTTCGCTCGGCGTTCTCGACCTGTCCGACCGTCTGTCGAGTCCACGTGCCATGACCGAGGGCAACCATCCTGTCAGCAGTCGCTTCCTGCGAGAGACGATCGTGGAGGCGTCGAGCGTCTTTGGCTCGCCGGCCGACTATGTCCGATGGGTATTTGGAGCCTGGGTGTGGTTCTCGTCGGGCGGGGATTCCAGGCATGTCAATCCTTCCATATCGATGCAACACCATCTTGGTTTGTGGTCGGCCATCGTGCAAACTAGGGTCTTGTACAGATAGTAGAACAGATTGCACGACCATCCACCAGAGGAGAAGTCGAGGATGTCGGAGCTGCGAGAGATACGTAAGACAAGAGGGCTCACGCTGGAAGCTGTCGGCTATCTGGCTGGCGTCGATGCCGCCACGATTTCGAGGCTTGAGAACGGACAGGTGCGTCCGAAGCCAGAGACGGTGGTCTCGATCGCAAGAGCCCTCGGAGTCTCAGTGAGCCGGATCGCTCCCAAACAGGAAGCCGTCCAGTGAGCGCCACAATCACAATTTGTCGCGCTGCCGAAATGATGGGGATATCCCGCGGCCTGGCGTACTCGGTGGTGGCCCGAGACGGAGAACTTTGCGGTGTTCCCGTGTTACATGTCGGTCGCAGACTGCTGATTCCCGCGGCACCGTTTCGCGAGGTCCTCGGCCTCGATGCGAAAAGACCGACCGAGCCTGACGTGGAGAATCCCGGTGTGAAATGAGCCCACTAACAAAGGAAAACGCCTCAGTCTCGAGAGGCGCTTCCTCAAGTCAGTTTCAACCGACCGACAACCCTCAGATTACCAGAGGTTGCGGCGGCAGGCATGTCTGATGGGCTGGAGGACGGAGGACCTCGTCAGAGGCATCCCACCCGGATGGGTGACCAGGGCAGAGCGCCTGATCCTCATGAATATGGCTCGCTACGTCGTTGACAGCGCCGCCGTGAAGGTCTGTTTTGCTGAGCAGCGAAAGATCGCTCTCGCGTCAGGATTCAGGTCTGCCTCGCAGATGCGTGATGACTGGAATTCCCTTATCAATGCGAATTGGTTTGTCCTCGTGAAAGGCCAGATCAAGGACGATCAGACGGGCAAGTACGGCAGCAAGCACTGGGCTTTGCAGATCCCTACCGATGATGAGTGGGAGTCGGGGCAGATCGTGGTAGAGCCGACAAACAACGCTTTGAAGGCAGCCGCTCGCGCATCGCGGATAAAGCGAAACCGTGAAACCACAGAGGTGTCACGGCCGAGTAACCACAGTGGTGCTGTCCCCGTGGCACCTAGGTGGTCGCCGCCGCAGAACCACAGTGGTGTCACAAAAGAAAGAGAAAAGGAATATGAAACCGCTTCGAGAGAAGCGAAGACAGATACTTCTCCGGTCAAGCTCCATCCCGGCGAGTGCTACCACCGAGCGATGGACACCGAGGGCTATTGCGCAGGTTGTGGAACCCAGGTATCGGGATGAGAGAGAGCGCCTATCAGAAGAGCCGCAGATACCTCGGCGAGGGCAGAGTCATCCTCACCCAAGTCGGCCCCGACCGGGTCGACGCCATAGTCCGCGGCGACAGTGCAATACACGCAGCCGGCTACAGAAACGGCGCATGGAGTTGCACTTGCCCGGCGCGGACCGCCAACTGTTCGCATCTGCGAGCGTTGAGGTTGACCACCGCGGTCGACCTACCGCGCGGGGCCCCTTGGGAGACAGCCGAATCCCACCTTCCAGCACATAACCAACCACTACCGACGGAGACACCACGATGAAGACCAAACGACAGGGCCCGACCGCTGAGACAGAGACTGCTGAGTTGACCGCCGCGCAGGTCTACCAGCAACAGTTGCAGGCCATCCTCGACACCTTGCCCGAGAAAACCCTCGAGCTGCTCGCCGCGGACGTTCTGGCCCTCACCGCCCCCCCAGGTGCACGGAAGATCGAACCGAAACCGCTGCCGGCGGTGCAGCGCCAACTGGGCCTGGCCGGTAGAGCCGCGCTCGACGGTTGGACCGTGATGCCTCCAATGCCAGGCGCGGCCGAGTTCGAGCGCCCGGAGCCGAGCGAGTCAGCCAAGGCGCGGGCGGCACAGGTCAAGCGTCTGGAAGACGGCTCCGTCTACGAGCTGGACATGCGCGTCATCCAGAATGAGGATCGCATACGGGCCGGCCTGACGCCGTTCCCCGAACCCGACGAAGCCGAAGCGGAATCGGAACCCGAACCTAACCCTGGAGCCAAGGTTTGGACCGTGACAAGTTCGCTGAACGATTGAACAAGGCGACCAATCCACTCCGGAGGGGCGAGTGGGAGGGGCACGGGTTCTCGATTCCAGCAGGGGCCCCCTACAGAGGCTCTGGCCCGCACCCCCTACCTCAGACGACGGCACCCACTTCTCCGACATCTATGGTCGCAAGGTCAACCCTGCCGCCTCAGATTTCTCCGACATCTATGGTCGCAAGGTCAACGTTGCCGCCTCAGACGACGGCACCCCCGGTTCATTCCGTTTGCACTAACGCAAATGCCCTGGTCCCAGTGTCGAGAACTGCATGCTTCGGACTTGATATCCGACGAATCGAGTTCGGATGGGCCGTCATCTCCGTGCTGTTCCTATCCCTATCGCCTCACAAGCAAGGACATCAGAGCTAGCCGCGAGACGCTTAATGTGGCGAGGTGGGCGATTCGAACATGTTCTGCTCCCTCGACGACCTCACCAACGAGGCAAACCCCCTAAATAGCTTCACACGCCCTGAGCGGGAGCCCGGATACCGTCATAGGGATCCGATCTGGACGTTCCATACGTTGTTGCCCGGACGCGCCCACCATGCCCACGGACGGTCACCCATTCCTTGCGAGTCCGTGTTGAAGACCACCCATATCCAGTCGATGTGTGCCAATTGCGGTAGTTGTTCCGGATTGGGTGGGACGAGCGTCAGTGTTTGGTCCCGCGACCGATTGAGGGCGACGCGGACGATTAGGTGTGTTTGACGTGGCCGTGCCTCGCTGAGTTTCACTGCGTTGTCCAGTGCTGTGTTGAGCAGATCCGCAGAGAACCCTCCGATTCCCGTTACCCCGCCCATTACGCCGAGATAGGCGACACCGTGTGTGTCGGACTGGGTGCGCGACAAGCTGAACCGATTCTCTGGATCCCGGTACTCGTCAGCATTTGGTTGTCGCAGAACATCAGCAACAACATCCACCAACTGTTTGATGTCAGTTTCAGCGGAGTAGTGGATTCGCCAGAGACCCAATCTCTCCGACTTCGCGATCTCGTCCAACTTCGAAGTCCACTTTTCGCCAGCGGAGTGAGCAGCGAAGAGCCAGCCAGTCGGGAGGCTTGTGACTTCAAGAGCGAGAGGTTGTGGCTGAGCTTCTTCGTACACGAAATCGACTCGCAGGTCCGACCCGTCTGTCGCATCCTTCCGCGTGCGAAGGCCCACCGTTACATCGAAGTGGGATTGAATCAACTCTTCAAAAAGCTCAGCTATGACTTCCTCGGTCGGTTCGAACATGGATTTACCGTATCGCTGAAGCGGTTGGGTTGAGGCACGAATTGGGCTCCTATAGGTGTCCTGTCAGCAAACCATTTGCTAACGGAAGGTGAGCAATCCGAGGAATGGAAAGGACACGGGGGGACACGCTGCTTCCGAAGAATCTCAACCAACAGCTACTTGCGTGCATTGCAGGACACAAGCGGACACGTGGTGCATTGGTCTCATACCCGAAGGTCGCGGGTTCAAATCCCGCCCCCGCTACGAATGAGAAATCCCAGGCCAACGGTCTGGGATTGTCACGTCCCGCGCATGGGCCATTGTTCGGCCGCCCAGGTTTTTGGAGCGAATCCAGCATTCACACGGGAGAACGAAAACCGCACATAATGCCGGTTATGGGCGGGCGTTCCGGCAGCAACCCGTTCGTAGCGTATCGGATGTGAGACGCGGTCGCCCGATGTGCGTACTGTATATGCCACTTCCAGCAGAGCGCATTGAGACTTGAGAACCGAGGGCTGGAGCAAGCCTCGGCGATCCTTGATTCTCGGACTGGTTTCCGCAATGAACAGGAGATGCTCACGGAGATTCCTCGAAACGGTGCGACAGACAACCCGGAGGAGGCCACGGCCCGGCGGCGAATGGTGCCTTGGCTTAGAGCAGCGATCATCCTTGTAGCAGGTGCCGCACTCATCGTTAGCTGCGGCGGAGACGAAGCTCTCAACGAGGATGATTTCGTTGGGATGTGGGTATCCAACGATGGTGTATACGTGCAATTCAACGAAAACGGCACGCTTACCGTGTCGGGCTCGCCGGACGGCAACGCCGAAGGAAACGTAGAACGGGGACAGTGGAACCTCGATGGATCGGAATTCACATGGGCAGGTGACGAGGACAGCCCGAGCTGCGCAGGTCAAGCCTCTCGCTACACCGTGGAACCGGCTGGCAACGGTGCTGTGAAGTGGACAGCAATCGGCGGCGACCCATGTCCAGGCCGAGCATCAGACCTCCGAACGGGTCCGATGCGACCGTACAACCCCTAAAACGGGAGCGGAGCGCAGCGCCCGCACATAACGGCACTTATGTGCGGCTGGTCACCGTGTCAGGAACCGCACATAATGCCGGTTATGGGCGGCTGGCAGTCGTAGCCTGCCCGTGATGCCGGGGAGTTGGTACCCCTCTTCCCCGGTGGTCATCCGGGCGGGTGGGGGAGGCCTGAGATAGCCCAGCTGATAACCTCCCCTCCCGCCCAGACACATAGGTTGCAAATGAGCGGGCTGAGTGTATTTTTGATCCTGTTGAGACTGTGGAACTTCCCCTCAATGTTGGAACCCCCGGGGGACCGTGTCCAATATCTTCCTAGGAGCCGGACCGGCCACCGGGGGTTTCGTCTATCCAGGGCCGACCCTGATGCCGGTTGTGTTCGAGTGTAAGTCTAATCACCGCGGAGAGTGGTCGGTTGGTGTAGGTTCGACTAGGTGAGGAAGGGGTGGGTTCCGGCGTACTCCTTACTGGGATGTCCCTATCCCCATGCCCAGTCCGAACCCACCCCAACCTCACCCACACCACCGGAAAACGCCGCTACGACGGGCGATCCTCGTCGGAGGGTCGGAGTTCTTTCTAGGCTCCAGCTATGGACCTCAATGAAATCACTGAAGGCCACCACTACAAGTTCACGGTTCTTGAAGGCGGTGAGGAGATCTCAATGAAGGGGAGGTTCTTGTGTTTCGC
>JACZUI010000019.1 GCA_022573225.1 Acidobacteriota bacterium | reverse complement strand
TCGCTGCCCTCGTCCTGTTCCTCACCGACGGCGACCCCACCGCGTACAACCTGGACAAGCCTGGTGAGGCAGGTGGAGTCCACATCAACGGAGTCTCTGCCGAGGGCCTGAACCGGGCGATCGAAGAGGCGGACGAAATCCGCTCCCAGGGATCACATCTCATCGCAGTGGGTGTCGGATCGGGCCTGACCAACGCCGCCAGCATCGACCGGCTCAAGCAGGTTGCCGGCCCCGACGTCTATGACGGCTCGGGGAGTCTCGACCTGGACGCCACCGACGTGGTCCTAGTCTCCAAATTCGAAGACCTGCCTGAGGTGATGGCTCTCATCGCCGCAGCGATGTGTGCCGACCCGGCCATCTCCGTCGAGAAGACCGCCAGTTCGAGCGTCGTCATCGCCGGAACCGACGTCACCTATCACATCGACGTGACCAACACCGGCAACGTCGACCTCCACTACGTGATCCTCGACGATCCCCTCGTCCCGGACTGCTCAGAAGACATCGGAGACCTGGCGGTCGGTGAGACCGTCACGGTCGAGTGCACGACCACGGTGTGGGAACCATTGACGAACACCGCCACAGCGACCGGGACAGATCCGTTTGGGACGCCTGTCCAGGATGACGGGTCTGCGACGACCACGCTCATCGACCGTGGAACCGGCACGCCCGGCTACTGGAGGAACCACCTCGACATGTGGCCGATCGCCAACGACACGGTCCTGATCGGCGATTGGAACCACAACTGGACCTGTGACGGCGACGAGACCTGTCTCGAGCTGACCAAAGAGGAGGCACTCATGGCCCTGACGACTCCGCCTCGCGGGGACATGACGTGGAACCTGGGCCGGCCACTGGTGGCAGCATGGCTCAACGTCTCGGCGGGGAACGACTCGTCTTGCATCGCCGACACGGTCGACTCGGCCGCGGCCTGGCTGCAGTCTCACCCCCTAGGAAGTGGAGTGGGCGGATCAGACCCGGCTTGGGTCGAAGCCTCCGGATGGGCCACCCTGCTCGACGACTACAACAACGGAAAGCTGTGCGCGGAACATCGCGACGCCAACGGCGACGCTGACGAAGACACAGCGGAAGCCACAGTCGAGAACATCGAGGCGTCACAGGAGCAGGAGCAGGAGCAGGAGCAGGAGCAGGAGCAGGAGCAGGAAGCCGAGCCGGGCGACGACTGGGACGGTTCGGGCGGCAATCCGCCGCCGCATGCCAGCAAGGGCAAGAACGGCAAGAACTAAAGCGTTCCCGGCAGTGGTCCCTGCCCATAACCGCTACCCACAGCAGGACGCATGGCTCCGATTGCGAGAACGGAATGCCAGATATCTCTCGGTTTTGGTGTCGCTCGCGAGGGTGCGGTCGGCGTGATTATGCGCTGCCTTCTCGGGACAAGCGGCCGATTTCCCAGATATTGTAGGGTCCGAGAATGCGTTCGACCAGGGAGCGCCATCTGCGCCTTGTACCTGGTGCCGCCGCTTGGGCGGCGATCTTTTCAGTCTGGGTGGTCTTCTTTGGTGTAGACGAGATCGATCTCGATGCGGTCACCCCGTGGCCCAAAGTGAGCGGGGTCAACCGAGACGGCCGCGGCTGGGCCACCCTAATAGTGTTCAGCCTTCCGATCATCGCCGCGATCCCGCTGCGATTTCGAGACAAATCGGCGGTTCGTGCTTCGGCGATATCTTTCGCACTCATCCTCGGTTTTGTCATCATCAGCCTGCTGCGAATCGGGTTGCTTTACATCCCCAGTGCACTCATGCTCGGACTAGCTGCGCAGGGTGTTTTCGATAGGAAGACGAAGCCCAACGTCATTTACGGTCAGGAGGAGCAATGACCCCTTGAGCTGGCACCACATTGGTCGGGTAGGTCACCGGGTCGGAACCCTTATTAGGCCCCATGTTTGCTGCTTCGGACACCAGTCCGGTCTTATACCGGTCCTTATCGGACCCGGATCTCCTCAGGAGCGGTGAACCCCAGATGGCGCAGCTGATTGAGAGATTGGATACGTTGCTCACGTGCCGATCTGCGAGCCACCATCGGGACCCGAATCTGCTCCACGAGGCCATTCCTGGTTTTGGGGGTTACCGAAGCCTCCCCCGAGAGAGCAGCCCTCGCCGCGGAGACACCATCGGTCGGATCAGACTTTTCCTTCTCTGCGTCGTTTCTGACGGTTAGGACGATCCACCTCCACCACCATCACGTCGTGGTCACCAAGGAACCTGGCCAGACCGACACCCCAAGATCCGGTGCCCTCAACACCAACCCGTACTACCGGTCCGGAGCCGACCAGCCCGGCCAACAGCTCCTCGTAACCGGTCTGCTCGGCGGGAAACGATTCGATACCTAACAATCCGCCGTTGCGGTCGATGGCTGCTGCCACATGGACATCAGCATGAGTGTCGACACCGCCGGTGACTTCTACGATTCTCATGGCCGCCCCTTTCGTTGATGAAGGCCAAAGGGGGTGGCAAACCACCGGGACGGCGGTGGTGACCCGACCGAATTGGAGTATCAGTTCAACCGGCGAACACCGCCCGACCGGTGGGTGCCACACCAGTCGGAAGTACCCTCCCAGCCGGTTATGGGCGGCTGATTCTTGCGGCTTCCTTTGTGTGTGGAACAGGATCTCCCCTCGCGTCGGCAGTCGCGGCTGAACCGTGGTCGGTAGTGTCCGGCGGGTCACTGTTGTCACAGCGAAGGAGGCATCCCTTGGTTACCCAGTTCGAATCGTATCCAGCCCGTCTGATCATCGACTACCCGGAGAGGCTTGACCGGTTCTCGACGTTCTTCCGGCTGATCTGGATCATCCCGATCGCCATCATCGCTTCGTTGCTCTCGGCAACTTCGAGCTCGACCGTGACAACTGTTGTGGTCTCCGAAACCGGCAAAGTGGTGTCCAAGGCTACGGAGAGCGGCGGGGGGATTGTCGCCGGACTGTTTGCTGCGACGTTGCTGATGATCGTGTTCCGGGAGCGGTATCCACGCTGGTGGTTCGACTTCGCACGAGAACTGACCCGTTTCGAGACCCGGGTCGGCGCCTACCTGGCCCTGCTCACAGATGAGTATCCCTCAACGGTTGACGAGCAGTCGGTGCATCTCGAGATCGACTACCCCGACGTCGAACAAGACCTCAATCGTTGGCTGCCGTTGGTGAAATGGCTGCTGGCCATCCCCCACTACATCGTGCTCGCCGTGCTGGTGGTCGTCGCGATCTTGGCGATCTTCATTGCTTGGTTCGCCGTCCTCTTCACCGGACGTTACCCACGGGCACTGTTCGATTATGTGGTCGGGGTCGCCAGATGGGGACTGCGAGTACAGGCCTACGCATTCCTGCTGGTCACCGACCGATACCCACCCTTCAGCCTCAACTGAACCGAAAGCAGCAACCTTTCACCGAGGAGAACACAACATGTCCAAGAGTCTGCGATTTGTCCTGCTTGCCGTTGTCCTGCTGCTCGTCCTGTCGGCATGCGCCGCTGGAGCGAATCCGGCCGTTGACACACCGTCGGCAGATGGCGACGTAGCCGGGTTCTGGTTGGGACTCTGGCAAGGAATCATCGTCCCGATTACCTTCATCATCTCCCTGTTCTCGGACACCGTGAGCATCTATGAGGTCCACAACAACGGCGGCTGGTATGACTTCGGGTTCGTTATAGGTGCCGGGTTTTTCCTAGGCGGTAGTGGAGCTGGCGCCAAAAGCGCGAGACGACCCTGACCACCATCTAGCCAGGGAACATCGGCATCATCTGTCGGGCTACCGCCCATAAGTGCTGTGAATTCAGGGGGTGGTTGCAACACCTTCGACGAGAGTTGGATGCTCGTTGAGGAGGTTGGTGAATGCGACGGTTGCCAGAGGCTGAGAGGTCTGAGATTTGGGATCGGTTCGAGGCGGGTGAGTCGCAACGGTCGATCAGCCGCAGGTTGGGCAGGTCGCCGTCGTCGATCCGGACTCATCTGCTGGGTTCGGGGTTCCGCCGACCGGTGCCGGGCCCTGAGTGGTCTTCGCTCCGATTGTCGTTGACCGAACGAGAGGAGATCTCTCGGGGGTTGGCAGCTGGAGAGTCGCTGCGGTGTATCGCTTCTGGTCTTGGTCGGGCTGGGTCGACGGTAAGCCGGGAGGTGGCTGCCAATGGCGGCATTTAGTAACGACGCCGGCGATCTGTGGTTCGAGATCCATCGACCGCAGGAGGATCAAGAACTGACCCGCTGGGAAGTGACGGCACGCATCATCGTTTTCTGCGACCTGGAGCTTGGGGGGCAGACCCGCGGAGGCTCATGTACACACGATCTGCTCGACCTCGAGAGCCACGCGTTCTCACCTGCTCAGGCGATCGCGATGCTATCCGAACACGTTGAAACCGTCGCGAGAGATCTGCGACTCCGCTCACCAGATGAGTTTCGCGGCTTGCGGCATGACCAGCTGCCGGCTTGAGCGCCCGCGGAGAGCCGCACAGATCACTCGGGCGCAACAGCCCATTCGATCCTCAGCGAGCGCTCAGTAACCGGCATTATGCATCGCCTATAAGTGCCGGCCTCACCTCTCTCAGAGGGGAGGAGGAGGGTGGTCGTTCAGGAGACGAATTGGATAGTGAAGGGATACCGGTAGTCCTCACTGTTGGCCGCTTTCACCGACGCAACGATCACCAGCACAAACCAGGTAACAACGACGGCGGGCAGGGCGATGATGCCTATCAGGAGGATGATCGAGATCGCCGCAACCAAACCGTAGAGAAGGAACGAGATGTTGAAGTTCAACGCGTCTTTGGCCTGCGCCTCGACGTAGGGGTCGTCCCGATTGAGGAGCCACACCACTAGCGGGCCGAACAGAGACGGGACGCCGAGGAAGGCAACGAACGCCGAAAGATGGCTCAGCATGGCCAGGTTACGAGAGTTCGAGGAAGCCTCATTAGGAGCAGGAAAGGTCTTGGTGGGTGTTTCGGTGGTCATAGACGGTCTCCTTGTCGTGGTGTCTTCTGTCTGTCTCCACGATGCGACATCCGAGTGGCCCGGTCCATAGGGTATGACCCCCGAAGACCCCTGACCCCTCCTGACTCTCCTCAGGGATTCCCCGAGGAAGCTCCTCTCAGCTCGGCTGACAAAACGTGTTGCCTCCCGGCCAACCTCACTGAACCTGTCCGCTATTTCCCGATCTGATTACAGGTCAACACCTCTGAGTGTGCGGCTAAGAGCCACTACAGGCCGCGAAACATTCCAGCCTTCTGACCAACGACGCAAACGCCTACGGGCGTAGTTTCGGCGGGGGCTTAGGCGTGGTCACGGCCTGCTCCCGCGACTAAAGGATTCGGGCATTGAGGTGCCTTTCCTAAGCGTCCCCGGGTCGTGTCCCCGGCGGCCTCACCGGTCAGCGGGGACCACGACCCTCGTCTCTGCCCGGCCCATAACTGACATTGCGTGTGGCTTCGGGTCTCTTACTGGAGCTTGTCCGCAGGTTGATTTCTAGGGAGAAACTCAGTTTCAGACCGGTAAGGTTTGCGAAGAGGGGCCGAGGCGTCGCCTGCCCAACCCGCTCGATATGTGCCGATCTCGATCGGTTCCCCGTCTCGGGCGTTCTCGTTCCAGAATGGATTGATCTGCACTGGGTGCGGGAACGCGCGATCACATGCGCTCAGCACAACCGATAGCCGACCCCTCTGACGGTTTCGATCATCGACGCCTTGCCGCCGAGCTTCTTGCGCAGGGTGTGAATCACGGCGTCGACCACGTTGGACCCTACATCCGCCTCGTAGCCCCAGATATCGGCGAGGAGCTCGTGGCGGGCGACGGTATCGCCGTTCCGCTCGCGGAGGTAGTGCATCACCTCGAACTCCATCGGTGTCAGGTCCACCCGGCGGCCGTCTACCAGCACCTGCCGTTGCCGCACGTCCAGCAGGTCGTCCTCGGGTAGACCGAGCTCCTCGGCAGCGATGCGGGTGAGCCAGCCGTCCACCGACGACGGACCGAACTCGAGGTACAACCCGTGGTACTCGCGTCCGTCGATCTCAACGACACCCCCCGGTATCAACCCGCCGTTCAGCTGCTTCATGACCGGTCCGTAGATTTCCGGGTGGTCGGTGCTGCCGTAGTTCCGGCGGAGATGGGGCCGAAGCTCCATGTAGGTGCGTTTGAGATCCAGCCACATGCTGGCCTGCGCCTCGCACGGTCCGTCGCCCGCTTCCCAGGTCAGCCAGCGTCGGATGAGCAAGAACTCCTGACTGGGAGGTATCGGATTCTGACGAAGATGCTCGAGCCAGCTTGCCACCACCGGGTCGTAGGCGAACTTGCGAAGATCGATTCGGCCACTCGTGGTTATGATGGAGAATCCGGCAACCGCACCGTGCCGGTCGCGCGCCACGCGGAACGCCTCGGGACAGCGCGACCACCACGACCGGAGCAACTCCGCAGCCGCCGGCGGCTCGTGTCGATCGATGATGCCGTTGATGGCGGCGGCATCCGCTGGTGTCGCTGGCTCGATGGCGAACTGGTGAGCGCCACTCGGGAAGTGCGCTTCGCGAACTGCCTTGTTCTCCAGGAGGTAGATCATGTCCGCCGTGTGGCGCCACAGATCCGACCTCGGCACGTTGCGGAGTTCCTCACGAAAATATCCCCAGGCGCGCTGTCGAAGGGCGCGATGTTGGGCCGGTTCCGCCGCGCGCAGCTGGGTGGCGATGGTCTGCTGGAGCGCCTCGTGGAGAGCGAGGCCGTCGGCGGTGATCTCCACGATGGGGAGAGCGCGGAGCGTGCTGAACCCCTTCCACGGATCAACGTCGGGCAACATCGCGGCGAGGAGAGGCCTGCTCACCCGGCGGACGACGGCTGCGGCCTCCAGCAGGCTCTGGGTCTCTTCGCCGAGGTCGTCAAGGTAGGCCCGGGCGAACTCGTCGAGCAGCCGACTCATCGCCACCTCGCGGATCGGGAGCGCCGGTCGCTCCTTCGCCGCCAGGGCGCCGAGCACCAGCGTGAGTGGGTGTCCACCGGCGAAACGAGTGATCACCACCACGTCCTCCGCTGCTACCCCCATCGACGTGACGAGCTCTGCGCTGTCTTCCGGTCGCAACGGCCCGAGCAGCATCGCCTCGAAGTCACCCGTGGGAAGACGCGACCAGGCCGGATTGGGCTCCTCGCGGCCCGCCAACACCAGGGACAGGTTGTCGGGCAGCGACGGCACCAACACCTGCCGTAGCCACGTGTCGAGGAGCCGGAGGACCTCATAGTGATCGAGACAGAGCACGACCCGCTCGGCGAGGCGACCCAGCCGAGCGATTCGCCGGAGAACCACACCATCGCCGTCGATGTCGTCGAAACCTCCGGCTGCGTCGTCCAGAGCCGCCAAGAAGCCTCGCTCCGTCGGTTCGACCTCTCGGCAATCCAGAGCGATGACAATCGGGTCGCCGGCCCAGGCAGGCATGGCGAACTGCCGAATCAGGGCGGACTTGCCAGACCCGACCAGCCCGTGGATGAACAGCACCTGTGGCGTTCCGTAATCGCGCAGTGCCCTGAGGCGGGACAGCTCCCCGCGTCGTCCAACGAAGACGCCGACGTGGGATGATCGCCCGACAGCGGCTACCTGCACGGCCACCTCCAGCTCACCCATCCGAGCGTACCACCCCTCCGGAGATTCTCATGAAGTCCTCATCGTCCGCTCATCCACGGCGACGCGGTTCGTCATAAGGTTTCGAGGCAGAGTCGGGAGCGCCCGGATACACGGAGGACGTTGACATGAGCAAGGTGATATTCGTACTGCATCGCCGGATCGGCCTGAGCCGTGCAGAGTGCCTCGAGGAGTGGGCCGGTGAACGCCACACTTCGGTGCTCGAGAAACTCCCCGGTTTGACAAAGTGGATCCAGAACCATGTCACCTCCGCTCCAGGAGAGCCTATCTGCGACGGAGTGGGCGAGCTCTGGTTCGAGAGCGACCAGGCGATGAACGCTGCCCTGAACTCGCCGGAAATGGGCGCCGCCGTAGATGACTCGAAGCTCTTCCTAGACATGGAACGGACCGGCATGGTCATCGTCGACGAAAAGACGATCATCGGCTGAGTCCGGTTCGACGACCGTGCGGCGATCGTCCGTCGTCCAGCCGCGGCACGGAAGACTGCCCGCGAGACATTGCCTGTCTTCTTGCCAACCAGCCCATTACTCGCCGAGGTACAACTCGCAACAGATCCCGACATAGCGCATTCGCGGGGCGACGAAGCGGCGGGGGATTAGCCCGGCGCGCAGCTCTCCGAATACAGAAAGAGCACCAGTTTCCGCACAGAACACGACTGGCTGGCCGCCCCAGCGGACTGCCTTGTGCGCGCATATCACTCAACGCCACCGGCACCAGCCTTGCCCACAACCCGCTCTGGAACCGGCATTATGTGCGGGTAGAGATCACGCTCTCAGCGACATAACAACAGCGATCACGGTCGGTTGGAGAATTCCACTACCTGGGACTTCGCGATTTAGCACAGCGCACACCGGGTTCGTGTAATGAGTCCGCTGCTCTGACCTGAATGAGCTACGGGCCCCAGGGAGCCAGGCTATCGGCCACCCGGATCCCAATTCCCACTCTGAGCCTTTCCTTTATCTGTGCGAATATCGCCCATATCGAGCCTGAGTGCGCCGGGCGGCCCCGTCGCTTCTCTGTTCGTATGGCGCCATATCTGGCGCCCACTACCTGAGGTAACGCCGCCAGTCCCCTCGGGCGCTATTCCAGCGTCTGGACTGAGCCTGCAATCTCGTCGAGGACGATGGGATCATCGATCGTCGACGGGACCTGGTATTCCTCACCCGCCACGATCGACCGCATGATACGTCTCAGGATCTTGCCCGATCTCGTCTTGGGCAGACGTTTGACTACCAGGATTCGTTTCAGCGAAGCCACGGCACCGATCTGATCACGCACCATCTGGACCAACTCGTCCTGAAGTTCACTGGCATCGCGATCGGCTCCGGCGTTGAGCACGGCAAACCCGAGGGGCACCTGACCCTTCAACTCGTCCGCGATCCCGATGACGGCGCACTCGGCAACATCGGGATGATCAGCCAGCACCGCCTCCATCGCTCCGGTCGACAGCCGATGGCCTGCCACATTGATGACGTCGTCGACCCGGCCCATGACGAACACGTAACCGTCCTCATCGATGTATCCGCCATCACCCGTCAGGTAGTAGCCGGGAAAGGTCGACATGTAGGAATCAACGAACCGGTCGTCGTCATGCCATAGCGTCGGCAAGGTTCCCGGCGGCAGTGGAAGCTTCACGACTACGAGGCCTTCCTCGCCGGCTCCGAGACGATTGCCCTCACCATCCAGAATCTGGACGTCATATCCGGGCACGGGCTTCGATGACGATCCGGGTTTCACAACCATCTCCTCGATCCCCAGGCAGTTGGCCACGATCGCCCACCCCGACTCGGTCTGCCACCAATGATCGATCACCCGAATACCGAGCAAATCCGATGCCCAGTGATACGTGTCCGGGTCAAGGCGCTCCCCCGCCAGGAACAGAGATCGCAATGAAGAAAGGTCGTATTTACGCGCGTAGTTGCCTTCCGGGTCCTCACGCTTGATCGCCCGGAACGCAGTCGGAGCGCAGAACAGGCTCGATACCCCGTGATCGGAAATCACCCTCCAGAAGGCTCCCGGATCGGGAGTTCCTACAGGCTTCCCCTCGTACAGGACAGTGGTGCATCCGGTCAACAGCGGTGCATAGACGATGTAGGAGTGACCAACCACCCATCCGACGTCCGACGCTGCCCAGTACACCTCGCCCGGGTGGACGTCGTAGATGTTGGACATGCTCCAGCGCAGAGCAACCGCATGGCCCCCGTTGTCGCGCACTACTCCTTTGGGGATGGCGGTCGTGCCGGAGGTATAGAGGATGTAGAGCGGGTCGGTGGCGCCGACGGTCACACAGTCGGCCACCTCGGCTGTCTCAACAAGTTGCTTCCAGTCGACGTCGCGGCCCGGGACCATTGATGCTGCCGCTTGCGGTCTCTGAAAGATCACGCATCTGTCGGGCTGATGCCGGGCAATCTCCAAGGCCGAGTCGAGCAGCGGCTTGTACTCGATCACCCGGTCGACCTCGATGCCACAGGAGCCGGCAACTATCACTTTGGGCTCGGCGTCGTCGATCCGAATGGCGAGTTCCTTCGGAGCGAACCCACCAAACACGACCGAGTGGATCGCCCCGAGCCGGGCACAGGCGAGCATCGCCACCACGGCCTCGGGAATCATTGGCATGTAGATGATCACACGATCGCCCTTGCCGACACCAAGGGATCTGAGGCCGCCGGCAAACAGAGCTACCCGCTCCAGGAGCTCGACATAGGTGATCTTCTCGACCGTATCGGTCACAGGGCTGTCGTAGATCAGCGCAACCTGACTCCCCCGACCGTCGGCGACGTGCCGGTCGAGGGCGTTGTGACAAGTGTTCAGCTCGCCATCGCTGAACCAGCGGTAGAAGGGAGGGTTTGAGTCGTCGAGAATCGAGCGCGGCTTCTTGACCCAGTCGATCGCCTCTGCGGCCTCTGCCCAGAAACCGTTCGGATCTTCGAGGCTCCTGAGATAGGTATCTGAGTACATGAGCGGCGAACCTAGTAGCGCAGTCACCCATTCCAGCAGAAACTTTCCCTCCAACCCGACACGGGCATGGTCTCATTTGATATGTTTGGCTCCACTCGGAACCACCTCCCCGAAAGGAGCCCAGATGCAAGTGTCTATGACGGTCAATGGAGGAGAGGTATCAGGCGATGTCGAAGCCCGCACCCTTCTCGTCCACTTCATCCGGGAGAACCTCCATCTAACCGGGACGCATGTCGGATGCGAGAGCGGTTATTGCGGTGCCTGCACAGTCATTCTCGACAGCAAACCTGTGAAGTCGTGCAGCATGCTCGCCGTACAGGCCGAGGGCTCAAGCATCACGACCATCGAGGGGCTTGCCAGCAACGGTGAGCTTCATCCAGTTCAGGAGGGTTTTTGGGAGCGTCATGGTCTCCAGTGCGGTTTCTGCACCCCGGGGATGATCATGTCCTCCGTGGCCCTACTCGAGGAGAACGACAACCCATCGGAGGCTGAGATCCGCCACAGCATCGAAGGCAACCTGTGTCGCTGCACCGGATATCACAACATCGTGAAGGCCGTCGAATACGCCGGCGCCAAAGTGCGTGGTGAAGAGCCGCCACCACCCGACTGGGAGGAAGGATCATGACCATAGGAGTATTCGGAACTTCGGTGAAGCGGACGGAAGATCCAGCGTTGATTCGCGGACAAGGCCTGTTTGTAGACGACATCAAAAGAGACAATGAAGCGGCCGCCGCCTTCGTGCGCAGCCCTTTCGCCCACGCCAAGATCACGTCCATAGACAAGAGCGCGGCTGAAGCGCTGCCAGGCGTGCAAGCGGTGTACACGGCCGATGACGTCCGCTCCCTGGGACCTCTCCTCGCCCAGGTCCCCATCGGCAAACTGCGGCCGCTCCTTGCCGACGGGGTCGTCAAGCATGTAGGCGAAGCCGTTGCGATGGTCGTGGCCGACAACGCGGCAACGGCGCGCGATGGCGCCGATGCTGTATTTGTGGACTACGACCCGCTCAAGGTCGTCGTCGATCCCGAGTACGCGGCAACCAATGAGGCCCTCGTCCATGACGATCTCGAGTCCAACATCATCCACACTTGGGAGGAAGGCGACGCCGAAGCCGTCCAGGCACTCGCAGACCGCGAAGATACGGTGGTCACCTCGGTGAAGATGGTGAACCAGCGGCTGATCCCCACTGCCATTGAGCCGAGGGGTGTACTGGCCGAGTGGCAGCATGGATACGACCGGGTGACACTTCACTCGACCACACAGCAACCTCACGCGGTGGCGGGTGCTCTGGCGCTCACCTTTGGACTGCCCGGTGTCAGTTCGGCCCGAGTCATTGCCCCGGAAGTCGGCGGTGGATTTGGGCGCGGCCTGAACGTTTACGCCGAAGAGATGCTGGCAGTATTCGCATCCAGAGAGCTGGGCAGACCAGTCCGATGGATCGAGACACGATCCGAAGCATCGAAATCAACGACCCACGGGCGAGGCTGGGCAGCAACGGCCACCATCGTCAGTGAGCCGGATGGGAACTTCTTGGCCTACTCGCTGGTCGGGGTCGCCGACATGGGCGCTTACAGCCAGAATTTCAGCGTGGCAATCCCCGTCCTCGGGCAGTTCACGATGCCGGGCCAGTACAAGTGGGACGCGATCTACTGGAAGATGGATTGCGTACACACCCACACGCCCACCGTTGATGCTTATCGGGGCGCCGGTCGCCCCGAGACGTCGTTCTACGTCGAGCGGGCCGTAGACACGGCGGCCAGGGACCTCGGAATGGACCCAATCGAGCTGAGGAAGAAGAACTTCTTCCAGCCGGAAGACTTCCCGGCGGCAACCCTTATCGGGATGTCCATGGACTCGGGCGACTATGGCGGGAACCTGGATGTACTAGTTGAAAAGGCCGACATTGCCGGCCTACGAGCTATGCAAGAGACCGCCCGAGCAGAAGGCAGATACTTCGGTGTCGGCATCGCCACATTCGTGGAGGCCTGCGGTTTGGCTCCGTCCGGATTCGCAGACGCGGGTGTGTCATGGGCCGGCTACGGTCTCCCCTCGGCTTTCAACGAATCCGCGGTGGTGAGGGTGCATCCCGATGCATCGGTCACAGTGGTGACTGGTACTGGGCCCACCGGACAGGGACACGAGACAGTCTGGTCACAGATCGCCTCAGACCGGCTCGGCATACCCATGGAACGGATAACGGTGGTCCACGGTGACACCAAAGACACTCCGATGGGTATCGGAACGGGTGGGTCGAGATCGGCAGCCGTGGGGGGTGTCGCCGTTGCAATCGCTGCAGATCGGACCAAGGAGAAAGCGGCCAAGGTGGCTGCACATCTTCTGGAAGCGTCCGAGGAGGACATCGTGTTCGCGGATAATGGTGCCCACGTGGCGGGTTCGCCGGACAAGAACGTCCCATGGACCGATATCGCAGCAACTGCCTACCAGCCGCACAAGATGCCAGAGGGGATGGAGGCCGGTCTCGACATGACAGCGTTCTTCGATCCTTCCAACCTGACATGGCCCTACGGGTCGCATGTCGCCGTTGTCGAGGTAGATCCCGAGACGGGCGACGTCGAGTTGCTCAAGTATGTGGCGGTCGACGACTGCGGGAACATCATCAATCCGATGATCGTCGGTGGCCAGCTCCACGGTGGAATCACCCAAGGGATCGGTCAGGCGCTACTCGAGGCGGCGGTATTCGATGACGAGGGCACGCTGATCACCTCGACGCTCACCGACTACCCAATACCGACAGCGACAGATGTCCCGTCGTTCGATCTTCACAAGACCACAACACCCACGGATGCCAACCCACTGGGAGTGAAGGGAATCGGCGAGGCGGGCACGATTGTGTCGACTCCAACCATCGTCAACGCGGTCGTCGACGCCCTGTCACCACTTGGAATCAAACACATCGAAATGCCACTCAGACCGAGACGGGTCTGGGAAGCAATGCAGGAAGCGAGGGCCTGATATGTATCCACGTGAATTCGACTATGTAGCCCCCGCTTCCTTGGACGAGGCATTTGGGGCACTCGGTGACGACTCCAAGGTGATGTCGGGCGGAATGAGTCTGCTTCCCTTGATGAAGATGCGGCTCTTCTCTCCTGCCACGGTTGTCGACATCGGGAGAATCCCCGGCCTCGACGCCATTGAAGACAGCGGGGACCACATTTCTGTCGGAGCCCTGGTCCGACATGCCGACACGGCCACCAGCGATCTGATCAAGGCCAATGCCGCAGCGCTGGCGACGGCAGCATCGCTGACCGGTGATGTCCAGGTGAGGAACCGGGGCACTACGTGTGGATCCCTGGCGCACGCCGACGTGGCCGCCGACCAACCCGCCGCTGTCATCGCACTTGGGGCGACGATGTTCGCACAGTCGGCATCAGGTACTCGCGAGATCGCGGCAAGCGATTTCTTCGTCGATGCCATGACTTCGGCTCTGAGATCCGACGAGATTCTAACCGGGATCCGGTTTCCAAAGGCCGGCCCAGGCGAAGGATCGGCATATGACAAACTGGGTCGACGCGGTGGCCGCAGTGACTACGCCGTCGCCGGAGTGGCAGCGTGGGTCAAGAAGTCGAACGGGTCGATTGAGGACGCACGGGTCGCAGTGACCGGCGTCGGCACCAAGCCAACGTTGGCTGCCGGTGTTGCCGAAGCTCTGATCGGCTCTGACGGGTCTGATGCAGCGGTCAAATCAGCCGCCGAGAAGGCCATCGACGGGATCACGGTGCTGGAAGACCTGTACGGGTCGGTTGAGTACAAGAGCCATCTGGCCAAGGTGTACGTGGCTCGTGCGGTAAAGGCTGCCCTGGCCAACGCCGGCTGAAGCGGGAATGGAGCGGTTGCGCTAGTGGGTCACTAGGTTTCGCCCTGCGGTCGAAAGAGCGGATGAAATGGCAAACGAGACCTGTGCTCACCTCACCGGGCTCACCAATCTGGTGGACCCGGCGGGCAAGGTATGCACCCTGTGTGTTGAGGTGGGCGACACCTGGGTACACCTTCGAGCCTGCCTCGACTGTGGCATGGTGGGATGTTGTGACAGCTCGAAGAACCGTCACGCTCGCAAGCATTGGGGGGCGCATTCCCATCCTCTGATCCAATCGATTGAGCCGGGCGAGAGCTGGCGGTATTGCTTTATCGACGACGTCGCGGTGGCATGACGGCAAAGCCCGTCATCCTCACTGTCGACGACGACCCCGGAGTCCTCGCTGCCGTTGAGCGCGACCTTCGTACCCGGTATGCGTCCGACTATCGCGTAGTGGGTGCTACCGGTGGCGATCAGGCCATCGAGACACTGAAAACACTCGCTCAACACGATGACGCCGTGGCCTTGCTTCTTGTCGACCAACGAATGCCGAAGACCACCGGCATCGACGTCCTCCGGCAATCGCTTGCGCTCTTCCCGGACGCCAAGAAAGCCCTGTTGACCGCATACGCCGACACCGATGTGGCGATAAGCGCGATCAACGATGTCGAGCTCGACAACTACATCATGAAGCCTTGGGATCCGCCGGAAGACCTGCTCTACCCGATCCTCGACGACCTGCTCGATGACTGGCGCGACAGCTACCGGCCCGTCTTCGACGGCCTTCGGGTCATCGAACATCGGTGGTCAAAGACCTCTCATGATCTCAAGGTGTTCCTGACTCAGAACCAGATCCCTTTTCGCTCGATCGACCTCGAGACCGACCAGAAGGCTCAAGTGCTCCTCGACGGGGCTGGAGCTTCAGCCGCCGACCTGCCGGTGGTCCTCTTTCCCGACTCCGAACCGATGTTGCAATCTTCGCCCGCCGAAGTGGCGGAGCGGGTCGGGCTGCAAACGCACGCCGTGGACCCCGCTTATGACCTCGTCATCATCGGTGGCGGGCCGGCCGGATTGGCTGCATCGGTCTACGGGGCGTCGGAGGGCTTGAGCACGCTCCTGATCGAAGAGCGGGCTCCAGGCGGGCAGGCAGGAGAAAGCTCTCGAATCGAGAACTACCTCGGTTTCCCCAAGGGGATCAGCGGAGCCGACCTGACCCGGAGGGCCGTCGCTCAGGCAACCCGGCTCGGGGCCGAGATCCTGGTTCCGGCGTCGGTCGAGCGGATCGAACGAAGGGATCCCTTCCGGATCATCCATTTGAAAGACGGCTCCAGCATCACCGCGAAAGCTGTGATCGTGGCCAGCGGTGTCACGTATCGTCGTCTCCCGGCGACCGGAGTAGACGAGCTTTCCGGTACCGGCGTCTACTACGGGACCTCACAGATCGACGGCGTCCGACACAAAGGCGAGTCTGTGTACGTAGTGGGAGGGGGCAACTCGGCGGGTCAGGCGGCCCTTTCCCTCACCCGGTTCACCGACGACGTGACGATCGTGATCAGGCGAGACGACCTGGGGGCCACGATGTCCCAGTACCTGATCGACGCCATCGAAGCGAGCCCTTCGGTGAAGGTGAGAGCCAATGCCCGGATCGTCGAGGTGATCGGAGAAGGCCATCTCAGCGCCCTTCGGTTCGCCGATACCACGACATCGGTGGAAACCGAGGTCTCGGCGGGCGCACTGTTCATCTTCATAGGGCAGGGAGCCAGGACCGACTGGATCGCCGGCCTGGTCGAGCTAGACGACCGTGGCTTCATCATGACAGGATCGGACCTCGGGCCACTCAAAGATTGGAACGTCGACCGGGACCCATTTCCCTTCGAGAGCAGCGTCCCGGGCGTCTTTTCGGCGGGCGACGTTCGACACGGATCGATCAGGCGTGTCGCCGGAGCCACGGGCGAGGGTGCGACGGCTGTGAGATTCGTCCACAAGCACCTTGCCGACCTGTGAGATCGGTTTCCGAGATTCTCCGGGGGCTCCCCTACTTCTCAGACCTCGAAGACGAACTGCTGGATCGGGTCTGCGCCGCCTCCGACCAGATCGAGATTGAGCCGCAACAGACCATCATCGAAGAGAAGTCTCACTCTGAGGAGATGTATGTGATCGTCGAGGGCCGGCTGGAGGTATGGAAGACAGGCCCGACCAGAAAGATCGTGCTGGCGGCGCTCGGTCCCGGCGATGTGGTTGGCGAGATGGCGCTACTCGACAAAGCGCCTCGAACAGCCTCTGTGACCTCGCTGACCGACTCGACACTCATTCGTATTCCGGCATCAGCATTCGAGGATCTGATCACTGACTCCCGGGTCGTCAGGCGAATGTTTCACACTGTCATCTCGCGGCTACGCGGCATCGAGGAGACCTTGCGACATGAGGAGAGAATGGCCGCTCTCGGTCGGATGGCCGCCCAGTTGATGCACGAGTTGAACAATCCGGCCGCTGCCGTTGCACGGTCAGCTTCGGGGCTGGCAGCCACGTACCAGGCTCTCGGGGATGCTGCCGTGAAGTTGGCCAAGACCGGTGTCGAGATTTCCTCCAGAGTCAGCGCTCCTGACCGGTCCATCGAACTCGATCCGCTGACCCGATCCGATCTGGAAGACGCGATGGCAGAGAAGCTCGAGAAGCTCGGCGTCTTGAACCCATGGGAACTGGCTCCCACCCTGGTGCAGGATGGGTGGGACTCGGGGGCGCTAGACAATCTGGTTGAAGGGCTGGACCAGGAAAGCGGTGCGGCTCTCGCCAGTTGGGTCGGACTTCGGTCTCTCGCCTCGCAAGTGATCGGCGAGCTTCAGATCGGGGTCGGCAGGATTTCGGAGCTGGTCAGGATCGTCAAGGACTACTCGTATCTCGACCAGGCGCCGGTTCAGGAGATCGATCCGACGGCGGGGATCGCTGACACCCTGGTCCTTCTCAAACACAAACTGGGCAACGTCGAGGTGGTCACTGACTTTGCTTCTGATCTGGCTCATATCGAGGCCCCGGGCAGGGACATCAACCAGGTGTGGACCAACCTGATCGACAACGCCGCCGATGCGATGCCCGACGGCGGGACGATGACAATCAAGGCAACCAACATTGACGATTCGGTGGTGATCACCGTCGCCGACTCGGGAACCGGCATCGAACCCGAGCACATCGAGCGTCTGTTTGACCCTTTCTTCACCACCAAGGAACCGGGCGAGGGCACCGGCCTCGGTCTCTACACCGTCAACACCCTTGTGACTCGTGCCGGTGGGACGATCGAAGCGACGTCCGGACCAGACGGGACGATCTTCACCATCACCTTTCCGGCGGTGGAGTCTGCTGGATGATGGGGTTGCTCAGATCGGCGGCCAGGCGCGCAACTCGCAAGGATGAGGTTTCGCCACTCCTTGGGGCGGAAAGGCGGGGCCGAGGACACCGCGAGTGGCGATGTTCTAGTCGGCGAGATGAGTGACATGCATTGTTCAGCGGCCTCCTACACCCGGTAATCTCATCACCATGAGCTTCAACCTGCCTGCGCCCCAGACCGGGTGTCTCCTGCTCGCCGACATCACCGGTTACACCAGCTACCTCCAAGGGACCGAGCTAGACCATGCCCAGGATGTCCTCGCCGACCTTCTCGAGAATATCGTCGACACGCTCGAACCTAATTTCACGCTGTCGAAACTGGAGGGTGACGCGGCTTTTGCCTACGCGTCGTCTGGCTCGCTCAACCCGTCGATGCTGCTCGATACCGTCGATGCCTGCTATTTCTCGTTTCGTCGACGTCTCCGCGACGTCATCCATGCAACAACCTGCGACTGCAACGCCTGCGTTCTCATCCCTTCACTCGACCTCAAGTTCTTTGTCCACGCCGGCCAGTATGTGGTCCGGACTATCGCAAGATCCGAGGAGCTCACCGGGTCCGACGTCGTGCTGGTTCATCGTCTTCTCAAAGGCACGGCAGGCAATGCGGTGGAGTCCTCGGCGTACGCGGTCTACACCAAGACCGCTCTGGATGACTTGGGGATGGAACCGACCGTCCTCAGGCTCAATCCCCACACTGAGACATTCGACGATATCGGAGAGGTGCCGGTGTTCGTCCAGGACCTGACGCATGCGTGGGCATATGAGCAAGAGCGCAACCGCGATTTCGTAACCAAGGATGCGGCCCTTTATGAGCTGGGCTACGAGGTCCCCGTCAGTCCCGCCATTGTCTGGAACTACATGACCGATCCCGCCAAGCGAATTCTCTGGCAGCAAGGGATTACCGGTATCGAACAGGTTTCGGACGGTCAAAGGGGTGTCGGCACGACGAACCACTGCATGCACGGACCAGACACTTTCATCGAGCACATAACCGATTGGCGCCCCTTTTCCCACATCACGACATCGAGTGTGATGCCGGGTATGCCCGGCGAGCTAAAACTCACAGTCGAGCTTGAAGCGACTGACGGAGGCACGAAACGCACCCTCCGATACGGTGGCCTTGGGCCGGAAGTGTGGGATCAGATCGGGCCGGACCTGATTGCCCAAGTGGATCGCAACGCCAAGTCTCTCGCCGCGTTGTTGGAGAAGGATCTAGCGGAGGTCACCTAAGGCCGTCGGAAGGCTGATTTGTCTCGAACGACCATCACATCGCACGGCGCCTCCCTGACCAGAGACTCGGCGACTGTGCCGAGAAGGACCATCCGTGTCGCAGAAGCCCCGCGATTAGCTACAACCACAAGATCGGCATTCCGACGGCGGACCGCTTCTTCAATCGTCTCGGCAGGAGGGCCGTCGACCACGAGTGTCCGAACCTCTCCGTTCCGTGAGGCAGTGAACTCGGCCATGCGGTCTTTGGCGGCTTCGATTCTTGTCAAGCGCGAGGCCTCAATCTCTTCCTGAAACAGCCCGGCACCCGCCAGGATCGGGTCGAAACGAGACGGGAGCGAAAAGACGGCGGTGATGTCCGCCTCAGGAAACGACGCGATGGCATGCTCAATCGCGGCGCGAGAGGCCTCCGAGAAATCGACGGCCGCGAGTATCCGGCGATACGGCACCCGCGGCTGACGGCGAACGATCAATGTGTCGGAGGTGGACATGCGCGCCACTCGAGCCGACACCGGCCCGATGGCAAAGACATCCACCGACGAAGAGCCGACAACAGTCAGGTCGGCCGCTTTGGCGCGGGACACCAACTCCCACGAGGGGGATCCTTTGACCACCTCGAGATTGACCCTGGCCTTGGTTCTACCTCTGACCCATTCGGCCAATTTTTGGGCCTGGTCGGTCTGGTGCTCCCTCATCAGCCCGGCCAAATCTCGACTGATAAGGGCCTCGGCTACTGGCTCCAGAACGTGGACCAGATTGAGATCAGAGCCGGTCGACTCGGCAATCATGCCCGCCCGATCAGCAACGCGCCGTCCGATGACTGTCAGGTCTACACCAGCGACGATGTGCCGCAAACGCGCTCCTCCCGAGACATGCGCCGGGGACTCTACAGGCTGTCTACCTCGTGCGCTTTCTCAAAGGGATCGGGCCCTTCGAGGGCCCAGGCGAGCTTGTCCAGGTATGCATCCCGTCCGATGATCACCGCGCCGAGTGACTCGAGGTGAGGGGTCTTCCATTGCACATCGATCAGACGACCGGCACCCTCATTCATGACCACAACGAGATGCACCAGAGCAACCTTCGACGCATCGCGGACGTTATGGAACATCGATTCGCCGGCGAAGAGCCCCCCAATACCCACTCCGTACAGCCCGCCGGCCAGCTCGCCGTCCATGTCCCACACCTCCACCGAGTGGGCCCAGCCAAGACGGTGAAGCTGGATGTACGTCTCTACGAAATCGTCGGAGATCCATGAGCCAGACCGAAGAGGCTCAGCGCAGCCTCGGATGACGGCTTCGAAATCGGCGTCCACCGAGACCTGGAACCGCCGAGTCGCCTTCCGCAGAGACCGGGAAATGTGGAGCCCATCAAGAGGAAGCACCGCGCGCTCGACCGGGGACCACCAGCCCAGATCCCCATCCTCGAGGTACATCGGGAACAGCCCACTTCGATACGCCTTCAAGACGGTTCCTGGAGTCATGTCGGCGCCAACCGCTACCACGTCCCCGTCGGCGGTCCTGGGATCTGGCGGTTGGTATGCAGACGGAAGTGGCTCGATTGGCATTACCACCGATTCTTCCAGAATGAGACGGACGTTGCCCGTAGGCTGCTCTTTCGTGAAAGCCCTGATCTGTGACAACTACAACGGTATCGATGCGTTGAGGGTCGGAGAGTTCCCTGACCCGGAGCCGACGTCGGGCACAGTGTTGATCAGCGTCGAGGCGGCCTCTGTCAATTTTGCGGACACTCTCATTGTGCAAGGTCAGTATCAGGTTCGACCCGAAACTCCCTTCGTTCCCGGAACGGAGCTGGCCGGAGTTGTCGAACGGGCCGACGACGTCGAAGACCTGTCCAAGGGAGACCGAGTGACGGCGTACCTCGGATACGGTGCAATCGCCGAGAGGGTGGTCGCTTTCCCCGTCTCGATCCTCAAGCTCCCCGACTCCGTCAGCTTCGAAGAGGGGGCGACCATCCCCGTTGCCTTTGGCACTTCCTATCACGCTCTCGTGGACCGTGCCCAGATCGACCCGGGTGAGATGCTTTTGGTCCTCGGAGCGGCGGGCGGCGTCGGTTTGGCGGCGGTGCAAATAGGCAAAGCCCTGGGAGCGACCGTGATCGGCGCTGTCTCGACTGAGGAAAAGGCAAGCGCCGTCCTGGACGCGGGAGCAGATCACGTTATCCGGTATGACCAGACTCCCCTGCGAGAAGGAATCGCCACTGCCACCGATGGAGCAGGAGTCGATGTGGTGTACGACCCGGTCGGAGGAGAGATGACCGAGCTCGCTCTCCGATCGACCAAATGGAACGGGTGCCTCCTGGTCGTCGGGTTTGCCTCGGGCGACATCCCTTCGATTCCACTCAATCTGAGCCTGGTGAAGGGAAACTCGATCGTCGGTGTCTTTTGGGGCCGCTTCACGATCGAAGAACCCGATCAGAGCCGGGAGAACAACCACCAGATCATGGAGTGGATCGCTGAAGGCAAGCTCACACCTGTCGTTCAGAAGCGATACAGCCTCGACGAGGCAGTCGACGCCCTCCACTGGGTGGCCAACAGGAGCGCCATTGGAAGAGTGATCATCACTCCATGAAGCGAGTCGTCGTAGTCGGCGGAGGCATCGCGGGTGTCGCCGCGGCGGCACATCTTGCGCCGAGGACACAGGTGACCCTGCTCGAGATGGAATCAACCCTCGCCTACCACACCACCGGCAGATCGGCGGCGACGTTCCTCATCAACTACGGGGGAAAAGGCGCCCGTCCTCTCGCCGCCGCCAGCCAGAGTTTCTACGAGAACCCGCCGCCGGCATCCACCGATTCTCCGCTGCTCTCTCCCCGCGGCGCCCTGTGGATCGCCACTCGGAAACAAATCTCCCATCTCGAATCTTTGGCCGCAGCCGGCCGAGCCTCGGGAGCCGGCTCGGTGATGGTGGATGCCCAAGAAGTTCGGAGAATCGTGCCTGCCCTCGACCCTGCCTATGTCGCCGGCGGCCTCTGGGAGACATCGGCACGTGACATAGACGTCGCCGGACTACATCAGGCCTTTGTTCGAATTGCCAGACGCCATGAAGCCGAGATCCGGACCGGATCACCCGTGGTGGGGATAGTCACCCAGGGCACCGGGTGGAGCGTTCGAACCCACGATGCCGAGATCGATTGTGATGTGATCATCAACGCGGCGGGAGCGTGGGGGGACAGGATCGCGACCCTCGCAGGAGTCGATCCGATCGGCCTTGTCCCCATGCGAAGGACCGCCTTCATGGTCCCGGGAGATGAGGCATACAGTGACTGGCCGCTGGTCGTCGACGTGGACGAAGGCTTCTACTTCCGGCCCGATGGAACCCAATTGCTGTGCTCGCTGGCCGAAGAGATCCCAGCCGACCCAGGCGACCCCCGGCCGAACATGGAAGACGTTGCCCTCGCGATCGACCGCATCAACACAGCCACAACACTGGGCATCAGGACTGTCAACTCCCAGTGGACGGGGTTGCGGACCTTCGTGCCCGACCGTGACCTCGTCATCGGCGAGGATCCGACCGCGCCGGGTTTCTTCTGGCTGGTCGGTCAGGGTGGCATCGGCATCATGACCTCGCCCGGCTATGGAGAACTTATAGCAAGCCAGGTTCTCGAAGATGAGACGCCGGCGAATCTCCTAGAGGCTGGCGTCGATCCTGGAAGGACCCTTCCGGATCGGTTCAGAACCTGAGGTTGAGACGGGCCGGTTATGCGCCGGCCGTGTTCGAATCGAGAGGCCCGTCGTCCGGCCAGATCTTCCAGAATCCGCCAATCAGGATCAGAGCAAAGACCAGATGGAGTATCACCTGCCACACCAGCGTGGCACCCTCCAATTCGAGAGGGAACACAAGCAGGAAGGACAACGCCAGGATCGTGATGGCGACAATCGACCAGACCCGTCTCCCGTTGCCGATGAAACGGTCGAGGACGGCGGCTACCACAATGGCTGCCAGGCCCACCACGATGGTGAGCAACAGAACGTTGGCGGCGGTCATGTCCATCGGTTTCGCCGCCGCCATCTCTCGCCCCAGCGAGCAAAAACGTACCCAGAGCGGCAACTACGGCGAGGGCCGTCACGGTGATCCGACCGACCATTGCTCGCAAGCTAGCTATCTGTTGCGAAAAGTGATGCGAATGTGACGCCGGATCCATTCATGAGACAGGCCGCTTTGGCTGCCTATGCTCAGCCGCAGAATGCCCGAGGGACAAACACGTAGCGGATGAAAGCGCTGACCGCCGGTGGCGGGCTCCAGGCCATCGTCTACTCCCTGCGCAAGGGTCGCGAAGCGGGGGGTGTTCTCAAGCTCTACCGGGCGCTCCGCTCCAACAACGCCTGTAAGACCTGTGCTCTCGGCATGGGCGGTCAACTCGGCGGGATGGTCAACGAAACGGGCCATTTCCCGGAAGTTTGCAAGAAGTCGATTCAGGCCATGACGGCCGACATGCAAGGCGCGATACCCGAGGAATTCTTCGGCCGGGTCACTCTCGAGCAGATGAAGGCAATGACACCCCGCCAGTTGGAGGCGATGGGCCGGCTGACCAAACCTCTGTATGCCGGACCTCTCGACAGCCGGTACCGAGAGATCGATTGGGACGAAGCGTTTCATAGAATCACGGGCAAGCTCCAGAAGAGTGTTCCCGACGAGACCTTCTTCTACGTCAGCGGTCGGTCGTCGAATGAGGCAGGTTTCCTGCTTCAGGTATTCGCCAGGCTCTACGGGACTAACAACGTCAACAACTGCTCCTACTACTGCCATCAGGCCTCGGGTGTTGCGCTGGCGAGCGTCACCGGGTCGGGCACGGCCACCGTCGTCCTCGAGGACATCGAAGCACTGGGCAAGGACGATGTGATCTTCCTCATCGGCGCTAATCCCGCATCAAACCATCCCCGGTTGATGACCATGCTGTCCAAGTTCAAGCGTCGCGGAGGCAAGGTCATCGTGGTCAACCCGCTGAAGGAGACCGGCCTGGTCCGGTTCAAGGTTCCGTCAAACATCCGGAGCCTCCTCTTCGGAACCCAGATCGCCGACGAGTACGTCCAGCCCGATATCGGCGGAGACATCGCGTTTCTGTCAGGCGTCGCCAAGTCGGTTATCGAATCCGGCGCCGAGAACACCAAATTCGTCTCCGAGCACACCGACGGCTGGGACGAGTTTCGAGAGAACGTCACCTCCTTGAGCTGGGACTCGATCGAGGAGGGCTGCGGTGTGCCCAAAGAAACGATCCAACTCATCGCAGATCACTACATCAAGGCCCCCAACGCCATCTTCTGCTGGGCCATGGGCATTACCCACCACGCCCATGGGGTCGAGAATGTTCAGGCAATCGCCAATCTGGCGATGACTCGAGGCATGTTGGGGAGACCGCTGGCAGGCCTACTCCCGCTGCGGGGACATTCCAATGTCCAGGGGATCGGGTCGATGGGGGTGACTCCGCAGCTCAAGAAGGCGGTCCTTGACGCCATCGAATCCGAGTTCGCCACCTCGCTGCCCACATCACAGGGTCTCGACACCATGGGCTGCGTGGTCAGGGCATCGGAGAATGCGATCCGCCTTGCCTTCTGCCTCGGTGGGAACCTCTATGGCTCCAACCCTGATGCGAAATTTGCCTCAAAAGCCCTGGGTGCCATCGACATGGTCGTCTACCTGTCGACGACCATGAACACCGGACACGCCGCCGGGCGCGGGAAGGAGACAATCATCCTCCCGGTTCTGGCCCGCGACGAGGAGCCCCAGCCAACGACTCAGGAGTCCATGTTCAACTACGTCCGGTTGTCCGACGGCGGAGAGGCCCGCCACGAGGGCCCTCGGGCCGAGGTGGCCGTTATTGCCGAGATCGCGGAGCGGACTCTCGGCGAGGGCCCACTCGACTGGTCATCGATGAAGCAGTACGGACGAATCCGCGAGGCCATCTCCAAGGTGATCCCGGGATACGAGCCCATCGGAGAGATCGACACCACCAAGAAGGAGTTCCAGATCACCGGGAGGACCTTCCACGAACCGCACTTCAAGACGAACACGGGAAGGGCAAGATTCCACGCGGTCGATCTGCCGGCTCTGGCCGGAGGAAACGGACACCTGCGTCTAATGACAGTCCGCAGCGAAGGCCAGTTCAACACCGTCGTTTACGAGGATGAGGACATTTACCGGGGCCAGGACAGACGCGACGTGATCATGATGAACAAAGAGGACATCGAGCGCATGGGTCTGGTGTTGGATCAGCCTGTCACCGTCAAGAGTGACACCGGCGCCTTGGGCAAGATTCTGGTGCGGGCATGCGACATTCCGCCTGGCAACGCCGCGATGTACTACCCGGAGGCCAACGTACTGGTCCCCCGAAAGATCGACCCCGCCTCAAAGACTCCGGCATTCAAGGGGGCCCTGGTCACGGTGGAGGCCTCCTAGGTCTCGTCCGACTCCGAGTCTTCTTCGCGTCGTACCAGCCAGTCGGCGAGAGGAGTTGGCATTCGCGCAGTACGGCTGCCCCAGTCATACACCACCGCCGTGCCGCCAAAGTGGTCGTGCCAGGCGCGCCGCTCCCGTCCGAAGATGATGCCGAGCAGTCCAATTCCGAAGATGACAAAGCTGAGAGGATATGTGAAGGCTCGGAGGAATGCCTGACGCCCTTGGAGAGCTGTCGACCCGTCGGCTCCCACCACACGCACGCCCAGGACGGCCTTGCCGACCGTCCTGCCGAATATGGCCACGCTGATCCAGAGATAGAGGAGGACCCAGACGACAAAGGCAAGGGCGAACCAGATCCCACGTCGTCCCGTCATGTCAAGAGCAGCGTCTGACACCAGCCCTATCAGGAACGAGGCACCGGCCAGGGTGAGCGTGAACCCGGTGGTCACGATGAAGGCATCGAGTACCACGGCAAGCAGCCGGGTCAATGGCCCGGCATACCTTCCCGTCGACACCGAGGCATCCTCCTCGGAATGCTGGTCAACCCAATCGACCAGGCGGTGCGGACCAGATGGGAACTCGTCCGGGTCACGTCTGATCAGACGGTTGAGAAAACGGAAAAGGATCACGTCGACGCCGACGATCGGCCTGCGGAAGAGATCCAGGGCCGAACCGGTGAGATGGCTGGTGCTTTCGGCGACGATCTGGGGGATCCCGGCCCGTTCGACCAGGGCTCCCACATCGATGCGCTCCATGAGGGCATCGATATCGGCCCGAGAAAGCAGAGCGTCGATGTCGACCCTGTCGAGCAGGGCGTTGAGATCTACCCGATCAAGCAGGGTGTCCAGGTCGATCCTTTGGAGCAGGGCGTTGACATCAACATGTTCAAGCACCATGTCGGGATCGACGATGTCGAGAACCCGCTCACTGGCCCCCCGAGCTGCCCGGGATAACAAACCATTCCGGGGTTCGTCATCAGTTTGGCGCTCGTCAACGCTCACGAGAGGAAAGTTAGCCCGTTCCCGGTCTGCTCGCTGACAAACACCTCCGGCGATTCTCCTATCCGGTCACTGCTCCCGATGCTGCCGACCCGACCAGCTTGGCGTACTTGGCAAGCGCCCCAGTCGAATAGCGGACAGGCTGCGGCTCCCAATCGACGGCACGTCGCCTCAGCTCGTCATCGGCAACGAGCACGTCAAGCCTCCTCGCGGGCAGGTCCACTCGGATGCGATCGTCCTCTCTGACCAGGCCCATCGGACCTCCTATCTCAGACTCGGGGGCGACATGCCCAATGCACAGACCCGTCGTACCGCCTGAGAATCTGCCGTCGGTGATGAGCAAGACGTCTTCGCCCAATCCAGCGCCCTTGATCGCAGCCGTTATCTGAAGCATCTCCCGCATTCCCGGACCTCCCCGTGGCCCCTCGGTTCGGATGACGACAACATCACCATGATTGATCCGGTGTTCGAACAGGGCTTCGAGGGCTGCCTGCTCCCCTTCGAAGACCCGGGCCGGCCCCTCGAAGGTCTCCAGTTCGATGCCGGCGACCTTGACCACTGCTCCCTCAGGAGCGAGGTTCCCTCGGAGAACGGCGATCCCACCCTCAGGAGCCAGAGGGCGCCCCGTCGGAGCGATCACATCCTGACCCTCGTCAAGGAGAGTTTCGCTCAGGTTTTCCCCCATGGACTTACCTGTCACCGTGAGAGTGTCCCCGTGGAGGAGACCCTCATCCAAGAGGGCCCGGAGAACCACAGGCACTCCCCCAACACGATCTAGATCAACCATGTGGTACCGGCCAAACGGCTTCAGGTCACCAAGATGGGGCGTTCGACGGGAGATCCGGTCGAAGTCATCGAGTTCCAGGTCGACTCCGGCCTCGTCGGCAATGGCGAGAAGGTGCAGAACGGCGTTGGTCGACCCACCGAGAGCCATCACGATCATGATGGCGTTCTCGAACGCGGGGCGTGTGAGAATTTGCCTGGGTCGGATATCGGCCTCGAGAAGTGACATGACGGCCTTCCCCGAGCGCTCGGCGTATTCGGCAAGACGCCCGTCGACAGCCGGCACCGAAGACGAGCCGGGCAAGGACATGCCCAGTGCCTCACCCACGGACGCCATGGTGTTGGCGGTGAACATCCCGGCGCACGAACCCACGCCCGGGCAGGCAGCCTGCTCGATTGCCAGAAGCTCCTCGGCGCTTATTCGGCCTTCTGATTCGGCTCCGATCCCCTCGAAGACGTCGACTATCGAGATGTCGCGTCCCTTGTAGCGACCGGGCAAACTCGATCCGCCGTATAGGAACACTGCCGGAAGATCGAGCCGGGCGGCAGCCATCAGCATCCCCGGAAGCGACTTATCGCATCCGGCGACCGCCACGAGTGCATCGAACCGTTCGGCATGCATCACCAGCTCGACCGAGTCGGCAATTACCTCTCGGGACACCAACGATGCCCGCATCCCTTCGTGACCCATCGAGATCCCATCAGATACGGCAATCGTGGTGAAGATGAAGCCAGTGCCGCCGGACTCGACGATCCCCCTCTTCGCGTTTCTGGCGAGTTCCGGCCCGGTGAGGTTGCATGGAGTCACCTCGTTGCCTGCCGACACCACGCCGACCTGCACTTTCGAGAAGTCCTCCTCGGATAAGCCCACCGCGCGGAGCATCGCTCTCGCTCCGGCCTTGGCGGGCCCTTCGGTGACGTCCTGGGATCTGATTTTGCTGATCATCAGTGCCGATCCTACGGCCTTGGGTTTGGCCCCCGCATGAAACCGACCACAATCCGCTCATGGCAACGATCTACTACGACAGCGACTGTGACATCGAGCTCATTCGGGCAAAGCGAGTGGCGATCATCGGATATGGAAGCCAGGGACATGCCCACGCGCTCAACCTCAAGGAGTCGGGAGTCGACGTTGTCGTCGGCCTTCGCGACGACTCCTCGAGTCGGGAGGAGGCAGAGCGCAACGGGTGTGCGGTGATGAGCCCGGCGAAGGCCGCTCAATGGGCCAACGTGATCATGATGCTGGTACCGGATCAATTCATGGGCGGGATCTACGACGAGTGGGTCGCCAAGAATCTCGATTCTGGCGACATGCTGATGTTCGCTCATGGATTCAACATCCACTTCGGTGAGATCGTCCCGCCCGAAGACGTCGACGTGGCCATGGTCGCCCCCAAGGGGCCGGGCCACCTGGTGAGGAGGACTTATGAAGAGGGTTCGGGGACGCCCTGTCTGATAGCGGTGCAGCAGGACGCATCTGGCCAGGCCACCGCTCTCGGGCTGTCGTATGCTTCCGCCATCGGCGGGGGGCGGGCGGCGATTCTCCAAACCACCTTCAAGGAGGAGACCGAAACCGACCTCTTCGGTGAGCAGGTGATCCTCTGTGGAGGTGTTTCCGAGCTGATCAAGGCGTCCTTCGAGACTCTGGTCGACGCCGGATATCAGCCGGAATCCGCCTACTTCGAGACCCTCCACGAGCTGAAGCTGATCGTCGATCTTCTCTACGAAGGAGGACTGTCGTGGATGCGTCACTCGATCTCCGACACCGCGGAGTATGGCGACTACACCCGCGGCCCGAGGATCGTCACCGACGAGACCCGGGCGGCAATGCGACAGATTCTCGAAGAGATTCAGTCGGGTGCCTTTGCCAACGAGTGGCTCGCCCAGGCAAGGGAAGGGGCGCCGGTCCTTCACGAGCAGCGGTCCGCCAATCGCGGACACCAAGTCGAACTGGTCGGGAAGGAACTACGTGATTTGATGCCATTCCTCGACCCGAAGACAGCACCTCAGTAAGCGTCAGGGTCGTCGAACACCAACTCCCCCGTTTCGGACAAGCTCGAGTGGATCCACTCGTCGATCTCGGCCCACATGTCGTAGAGCCATTCCTCTTGGCCGTCTGGGGGCGGAATCTCCTCGGCTCGCACATGCCAGATCCTGACAGCAACGCTGGTATCCATCGGCATCCCTCGCCAGATATCACCTGCCGTGACAAAGGTCTCGAGTCCGGCGTGGCCCACAAAGAAGACATCTGAATCGGATGGAGCGGAGGCGAGTACCGTCATGACACCCTTGGACCGAGGCGGCAATGTCCTGCGTAGTTGCTCGGCCCGCTCCGCGAGATCAGGACGACCGGTTTCCCTCAGCTTCTGGATAGCTCGACGGTGTCGTCGTTCGGTGTAGTTGGCCCCTTCGGGGAATATGACGAACGCGTCGTCCATGCTCATTCCACCGGCCAGCTCACCAATCGCCGCTATGAGCGCTTCGCCACCCTTGCGTCCGCCCGGGACAAACGCGGTAGGAAGACGATTGAGCATGACGTCCACCATTGGATCCCATTGGAGGAATTCTTTTAGAACGATTCTGAGATCACGGTGATACCCGTTGGCAAGGGCGTCCATGAGCAGCATCGAGTCCCCGGGGCCGGCATGACGACCGAAGATCAGGGCCGGTCTGCGGCCAACCTCTCCAGCGGTTGTGGCTATCGGGCCCTCCACGAGAAGAGTCAATTTGAAGGTGAACTTCGCCGACCGCACCACTCTCTGAAGAGCCCATCCGAACAACCAGTAATGAGCGGACCGAAAGGACTTCGAGCGGATCTTCCAGCCGAAGCCCGACCCAACCCAGAGAAGGAAGAGGCCCATCAAGGCCAGCGCCTCCACGGCCAAGTAGAGAAATAGGAACCATGCAATGCGAAATATTCGCCACCGGCCGGGGACGAGTCTCGAGACGAATAACGCCACGAGAATCCAGACCGGAAGCGAGAACGCAGCGAGCACGACCCCAACCACGATCAATGGGTCGATAAACAATCTTCGCACCCATGTCGGAGGCGGCGTCACCGCCGCCCAATCTCCTTCAGATAGGAAGAGGATGCCTCATAGGCCCCGGTGATCAACTCTGCACTATCTCCGGTGTTGCGCCATTTCAACTGACGGCGGTCGTCGAACTTGACCGGATTACCGGATGGGAGCAGATGAAAGCCGATCCCATCGGGAAGATTCCTCACGTCGGCAGCGAAGCGATGGCGTCGGGCGATCTCGAAGGAAATCAGGGCGGCCTCGTGAAGTCGTTCCGGAGGTCGCAACGGTGCCTCTATTCGGCCGACCTGCAAAACGTAGATGGCCTCCGCTCCCAACTCAACAGCCCGCCCGACCGGAATCGAGTTGACCAGCCCGCCGTCGTAGAAATGCTCCCCATCGATCTCGACCGGTGGGAACAGTGCCGGCACCGCGGAGCTGGCGAGGACAGCGTCAATCAACGGACCTTCGGTGAACCAATGCTCGGCCGCCTTCTCGATCGAGGCCGCCACACATTGGAAAGGAATGAGAAGATCCTCAATCGAACGGCCCTGGCCGTGAACGTGCTCGAGCAGCAGACGCAGCTCATCGGTCTCGTGGATTGCCGGCTGCATCGTGGCCACATTTCTCATCCGGTCGAACAACCCGCCTTTGAAGATTCCGGCACTCGAGACCTCCTCCCAGAACCCGACCAGCCTCTTCACTCCATCTGGCCCCGGGTCGTCGGCGATAACCGAGCCATTGAATGCTCCAACCGAAGTGCCCAGAACCAGGTCGGGAACGATATTGGCCTCGGTCAGGGCCTGGAGCATCCCGACCTCCACCGCCCCCCATCGGCCTCCCCCGCCGATGACAAATGCTGTGATCACCGTTTCTCACTCCGGCCAACCAGGTCGGCTGTTTCGAGGTTGTCGGCGGCGGCGGCGACGGGGGGCACTAGCCGTCATCCTCTTCGACATACCACTCGGTGAAGTCGCGGCACCTCCCCGACTCGTCAAACCGGATGACCCAGAGGTTCCGGAAGCTCGTGGACGGCTCGAAATAGCGGGTCGTCCCGATGATGACGGCGACGTCGTCGGTCTCCACCAGTGGCTGCCATTCGAAATCCCAATTGTCGGGGTCGTCGTCTATCTCACGCCACCATGAGACGATCTCCTTGAGCCCGTGAAGCTCGCCATCTGCCGTCTGGGGGTCGTAGACGGCGTCCTCGGAGAAGAGAGCGGCAATGTGGTCGGGATGGTTGTCGGTCCATGCCGCGACATACCGGTCCATCCACAGCTCGAGACGGTTTCCCTGCGGGCCGGAGGCCTCCGGTTGTTCACCACCGGGAATGGCGGTTAGCTCAGACATCGCCCGCCAAGGTAGCCGAACCGATCAGCTCCGATTGCCCCCGGTAACCATCCTCAGAACTCTTTTCCGCTCGGCCGCACACTGATTGGCGCCAAGAAATCAACCGTGTCCGATCACAACACCCTCGCGGGTGCGAGGCTCACCGTGAAATCCTCGTTCCGGCCCGGGTCGACAGTAGAGAAAAGCACTTTGCCAGACCTGAGCTGGACGTCTTGGGGCTCGTCAGAGAGATTCAGAGCGACGGTCTTGGTGTCCTCATCGGACTCACGTCGATATATCGGAACCTCGTCTGTTGCCGAGCGGTGGGACAGATAGGAACCAGCTCTTCGCCTACCACCTGACGCTTGCCAAGGGCCTGGACCCCGAGACACTGAGAGGCCTCGACAAGGTCACCAAGACCAGGTAGTCGTATTTGGCGGCTTAAACCTTGACATAGTGAGATTCCCTGGTGCATACTTCTAGCTCACTCATGAAGATCACCACGGCCCCCGCACTAGTACTTCTTATTGAATAGCGCGCGCAGACAGTCTGCGTGCGCTCGACCCTCCCTACTGGAGGGTTTTTTGTTACCAAAATGACACAGAAGCCATACACCGGATCGAACTCACTTCTCGAAAGCCTCGAATACGAAGGCGTAGAAGTGATATTCGGTGTGCCCGGAGGTGCCATCCTCCCCGCCTACGACCCCCTCCTCGACAGCCGAATCCGCCATGTATTGGCTCGTCACGAGCAAGGTGCCGGCCATATGGCCGAGGGCTACGCCATGGCGACGGGAAAGGTGGGAGTGGCTATGACCACCTCCGGGCCCGGCGCTACCAACCTGATCACTCCTCTGCAGAATGCCATGATGGACTCCACTCCTCTGGTGGCGATCACCGGTCAGGTAGCAACTTCGGCAATTGGGAGCGACGCCTTCCAGGAGGCCTACACCACCGGACTGGCAATGCACTGCACCAAACATGCCTATCTCGTCACGACTGCCGACGATCTTCCGTCCATCATCCACGAGGCGTTCCACCTGGCCTCGACCGGTCGTCCGGGCCCGGTCCTCATCGATATTCCCAAGAGCGTTCTCAATCAGGGGACCACCTGGAAGGAACCATCACTCACTGGTCTGCCTGGCTACAAGCCGACTACAACCGGCCACCCGGTCCAGATTGCAGCGGCCATCGACATGATCGAGGGCGCCGAGCGACCCGTTCTCTACGTTGGCGGCGGTGTCATCAAGGCGAATGCATCTGAGGAGTTGCTCGCCTTTGCCGAAGCGGTGAATGCCCCGGTGGTGACCACGTTGATGGCGCGAGGTGCGTTCCCAGACGACCACCCGCTCGCCCTGGGCATGCCGGGAATGCACGGCACCTACCCCGCCACCACAGCCATTCAGCACTCCGACGTGCTCGTTTCGCTGGCGGCCAGATTCGACGACCGCGTCACCGGTGATGTCGACTCGTTCGCCCCACACGCCCGAGTTATCCATGTGGACGTCGATCCGGCAGAGATCGGTAAGGTCCGACAGCCCGAAATTCCGATCGTCGGCGACGCCCGGTCGGTGCTCACCGACCTCATTGCAAGGCTCCAAGCCAAGCGAGGCGACCAGCCGGCCCCCAGCAGAGATGAGTGGTTCACTCAGTTGAAGACCTGGCGTGCGGAGAAGCCGCTTTCCTACGAGCAGGACCCCAACGGGCCAATCAAGGTTCAGTACTTCATCGAACGCCTTCACTCGATAACCGGAGGCGAGGCGATCGTGGCCGCCGGTGTGGGTCAGCATCAAATGTGGGCCTCACAATTCTGGAAATTCTCCCGGCCCCGGTCTTGGATCAACTCCGGCGGCTTGGGAACAATGGGCTTTGCGATACCTGCGGCGATCGGCGCCAAGACCGCCCGACCCGACGAGCTGGTGATAGCCCTTGATGGCGACGGCTGCTTCCAAATGACAATGCAGGAGCTGATCACGGCGTCCGTCGAAGGGATCCCGGTCAAGGTCGCTGTCTTCAACAACGGTGGGTACGGCATGGTGAAGCAGTGGCAGAACCTGTTCTACGGAGGACGGCTGTCGTCTGTCGACCTGACCCACCACACGCCCGACTACCCGAAGCTCGCCGAGGCCATGGGCTGCGTGGGACTCCGCGCCGAACACCCATCCGAGGTGGATGTCGTGATCGACAAGGCTCTTTCGATCGACGATCGACCCGTTGTCATCGAAGTCGTGGTCGACCCCGACGAAATGTGTTTCCCGATGGTCCCCGCCGGCGGTTCGAACGACAACATCGTGATGGGACCCGAGGACCTCTGATGCAACACACCCTCGCCGTCATCGTCGAGAACAAACCTGGTGTGCTCGCCCGGGTGTCCGCCATGTTCTCCAACCGGGGATTCAACATTCACTCCCTGGCGGTCGGGCCGACACACGTCGCGGGTCGGTCGCGGATCACTCTTGTGGTCGACGCCCCAGAGCTGGAGCAGCTCAAGAAACAGCTGCACAAACTGATCAACGTCATCAAAGTCCATGAGTTGGACCCGAATCAAGTGTTGGAGCGTGAGGTCATGCTGGTGAGGGTCTCCTGCGACGTGGCCGCTCGCGGCGAGCTCCGTGATACTGCATCGCTGTTTGACGCCAAAGTGATTGACCTCGCCGACAACTCGCTCACCTTCGAGCTGACCGGGGCACCTGCCCATCTTTCCTCATTCCTGGATCAAGTCCGACGATACGGGATCGTGGACCTGGTCAAGTCGGGGCGAATCGCGATGAAGAAGACCTCCGACCTGTCACAACCGGCCAAGACCTCGGTGGGCTCATGAAAACTCTCGACCAGACTCCTCGCCTCCTCTCGAACGACAAGGGCCTCCTCGCCCTTACCTAGCCGGTGTGCCCCCGCGGCACGACCGGCGCCCAGCCACCAACCACTACGAGGAGAAACCAGACATGACCGAACAAGTACAGATATTTGACAGCACACTCCGAGACGGGGAACAGGCACCGGGAATTGCGCTTGACGGTGACCAAAAGGTTGCCATCGCAACTCAGCTCGCCCGACTCGGGGTGGATGTGATCGAGGCCGGCTTCCCGATCTCATCTCCGGGTGATTTCGAGTCCGTCAGCCGAATCGCCCGGGAGGTGGAGGGACCGGTTATTGCCGCTCTGGCGCGAACAGAGCGCGACGACATCGACACCGCCTGGAGGGCGATCCGACACGCCGCCGCGCCCAGGATCCACGTATTCATGGCCACGTCTCCGATCCACATGGAATACAAGCTGCGGATGGACCCCGGAGATGTGATGGCTGCGGTGAAGTCGGGCGTCGCCCGAGCCAAGGCCCATACCGACAACGTCGAGTACTCCCCCGAGGATGCGACCCGATCAGACCCCGACTTCGTGATCGCCGTCTGCGAGGCGGCCGTCACCGCCGGCGCCACCACGATCAACATTCCCGACACCGTCGGCTATGCGACCCCGGGTGACTACGGCGACCTGATCCGTCGCGTGGTATCCGAGGTCAAGGGAACGAGGCGGGATGTGACCATCTCCGCCCATTGCCACAACGATCTCGGCCTGGCCGTTGCCAACTCGCTTGCCGCCGTCGAGGCAGGCGCCAGACAGATCGAGGGCGCCATCAACGGGATAGGCGAGCGTGCCGGCAACACCTCAATCGAGGAGGTTGTGATGGCGCTGAAGATTCGCAAGGACGCCTTCGAGGTGGATGTGAACATAACCACTGAGGAGATTTATGAATCGTCACGGCTGGTCGCCGAACACACCGGGTACCCGATCCAGTACAACAAGGCGATAGTGGGCAGGAACGCATTCGCTCACGAGTCTGGGATCCACCAACACGGTGTCCTGCGGAACCGCGCCACCTACGAGATCATGGACCCTAAGGCCGTCGGGGCCGCCGGTTCGTCGATCATCATCGGCAAGCACTCCGGGCGCGCTGCTTTCAAGTTTGCGCTCGACAGAATCGGTATCCAACTCGACCCGTCCACCTTTGAGGCCGCGTTCAGACGGATGAAGGAGATTGCCGACCAGAGCGGAGAGATTCCCGACTCACAGCTGCGCGCCATCGTGGACGAGGTCGTGTCCGGCATCGAGGTACTCGAAGGAGTCGCATCATCGTTTCAGTGAGAACGCATCGGATTGCGGTCATTCCCGGTGACGGCACCGGACCCGAGGTCACTGCCGAGGCAACCAAGGTCATCGACCATGCGGCCACTGTGTTTGGATTCGAAGTCGAGTACCAACGCCATGACATCGGCGGGGTGCGATATCTCCAAACCAAGGAGACGCTCACCGGTTCCGACCTGGAGCTGCTCCGAGGGACCGATGCCATATTGTTCGGGGCCATCGGCCACCCCGATATTGCGCCTGGAATTCTCGAGCAAGAGATCTTGCTGAGACTTCGCAGAGAGCTCGACCAGTACGTCAATGTGCGACCGGTAAGGCTGCTGCCGGGAGTTAGGGGTCCACTTGCCGGGGTGGGGCCAGAGAGCCTCGACTTCGTCGTGGTCCGTGAGAACAGTGAGGGGCTCTATGCGGGCAGTGGCGAGTTCACCGCCAAGGGGTCCCCTTTCGAGGTCGCAGTCCAGCATTCGGTCAACTCCAGATTCGCCGTCGAGCGCTGTATCCGATACGCCTTCGAATTGGCACAGCGGCGAAACCGCCCGCACCTGACGCTCTGTGGCAAGACCAATGTCCTGACCTATGCATGGGATCTATGGGACCGGGTGTTCTCGGAAGTTTCCGGCGATTACCCGGACGTGGAGACCGACTATGCCCATGTCGACGCCGCCTGCTTTTGGATGGTCGACGATCCCGGTCGGTTCGATGTGATCGTCACCGACAACATGTTTGGCGACATCATCACAGACCTGGGAGCCGCCCTCCAGGGCGGTCTAGGCATCGCCGCCGGGGCCAACATCAACCCAACCGGAATCTCGATGTTCGAGCCGATCGGCGGAACGGCGCCCGGGTTCGAAGGCCGAGGAGAGATCAACCCTCTTGCTGCAATCGGAGCCGCTGCGATGCTTCTCACCACTCTTGGGGAGGACAAAGCGGGAGCCGCAATCGAGGGGGCAGTCGCAAGTGTCGCCGGAGCTCTTCCCTCACTCCGGGCAGCCGAGATGGGCGCCTCGACGTCAGAGGTTGGCGATCAGGTCGTCGAAGCCGTCGCCAACGTCGCATCGGTGGGAACAGTCTGATGGCGGGCCAGACTCTTTTTCAAAAGGTGTGGGACTCACACGTCGTCACCGGGACCGACCCCAGCCTGCTCTATGTCGATCTCCAACTTGTCCACGAGGTCACCTCGCCTCAGGCGTTCGCCGGGCTCGCTCAATCAAACCGACGGGTGCGCCGGCCCGACCTGACTCTGGCCACGATCGACCATGGCGTCCCCACGACCGACCGCCATCTCGGGATCCGAGACCGGCTTTCCAAGACCCAGATCGACGCCCTCCGCGCCAACTGCGCCACCCACGGCATCACCCTCTTCGATCTGGACGACCCCCGCCAGGGAATCGTCCATGTGATTGCGCCCGAGCAGGGTTTGACCCAGCCAGGCATGCTGATCGTCTGTGGCGACAGCCACACCTCGACCCATGGCGCCTTCGGCGCTCTGGCTTTCGGAATCGGCACTTCCGAAGTCGAGCACGTCCTGGCGACGCAAACCATCTGGCAATCGAGACCCGGCAGCATGGCGATCGAGATCGACGGGCAGCTCCCCTGGGGTGTAAGTGCCAAGGACCTCATCCTCGGTGCCATCACCGCCATCGGTGTGTCGGGGGGAGGAAAACACGTGATCGAGTACCGGGGTGCAGCCGTCGAGGCGCTGACGATGGAAGAACGCATGACGGTCTGCAACATGACCATCGAAGCCGGTGCCCGCGCCGGGATGATTGCGCCAGACGAGACCACTTTTGCCTACTTGAAAGATCGTCCCTTTGCGCCACAAGGGCAAGACTGGGATCTGGCACTCGAAGCATGGACGACTATGCGAACCGACCCCGACGCAGTCTTCGATGCCACCCACCATGTCGACGCCTCCCGGCTCGTTCCCCATGTCTCTTGGGGCGTCAACCCCGCTCAGACCGTAGGAATCGACGGAGAGGTGCCGCATCCCGAGACCTTTACGGATCATTTGCAGCGAGACTCTGCGGTGAGGGCCCTTCAGTACATGGACCTGGACCCGGGCACCCCCATGACCGATATCGTCATCGACCACGTGTTCATCGGCTCGTGCGCCAACGGACGCCTCGAGGATCTTCGGGCTGCGGCTCGGGTGGCTGAAGGCAAGTCGGTCAAGAACGGGGTGAGTGCCATCGTTGTGCCCGGGTCGATGCAGGTGAAGGCTCAGGCCGAGGCGGAAGGTTTAGATCGAATATTCACCAGCGCCGGATTCGAGTGGCGCGACGCTGGTTGCTCCAGCTGTCTCGCGATGAACCCTGACGTGATACCCCCAGGCGGGCGATGCGCCTCAACGTCCAATCGCAATTACGAAGGACGACAGGGTCGCGGTGCGCGTACTCACCTGGTCAGCCCCGCAATGGCCGCAGCGTCGGCGATCACCGGCCACTTCGTCGACGTGAGAGAGTGGGAACCACGATGAAACCGGTCCGCGCCATCACCGGGACGATGCTTCACATGGACCGAGCCGACGTCGATACCGACCAGATCATTCCCCAACAGTTTCTCAAGAGGATCGAACGGGATGGCTACGGCGAGTTTCTCTTTCACAACTGGGCCCACCATGACAATGGAGAGCTCAATCACGAGTTCATCATCAATCACCCGCAACGCTCAGGTGCCCGAGTCCTGATCGCCGGACCGAACTTTGGATGTGGGTCATCTCGCGAACATGCCGCCTGGGCAATTCAGGATTGGGGATTTGAAGCGGTGATCGCACCTTCGTTGGCTGACATCTTCAAGAACAATGCGGCCAATATCGGGCTGCTCCCAATTGAGCTCGATGGTGAGCATGTTGCTGTGCTCTTTGACATCGCCACGGATCCCGCCGCAGTCATCGACATCGACTTGTTGGAACAGACCATCGTTTCGGGGGAGCTGACTCTCGAGTTCGACATCAACCCAAACGTCAAGGAACGACTGCTCGGGGGTATCGACACCATCGGAGTGACGCTTGGGCACGGCGAGGCCATCTCGGCGCACGAATCCAGACGTCCGTCGTGGATGCCCATGACAACGGCGGGTGGAGCTGCCTAACCCGCCCCACCCGACAGTCGGGGAGGAATGCCGAGGGCTGCCATGAGCGCTTCAAACTGATCGAACCGGAGTGACTGGGGCCCATCGCTGAGGGCGGTCTCCGGATCAGGGTGGATCTCCACCATCACACCATGCGCTCCCACGGCCTGGGCACCGAGTGCGAGCGGGGCGACCAGATCGCGCTTTCCGGCCGCATGCGAGGGATCGACGACGATCGGAAGATGGGTCCTGCTCCGAAGCACCGGCACCGCACTGAGATCGAGCGTGTTCCGAGTCGAGGTCTCGAATGTTCTGATTCCCCGCTCGCAGAGGATCACCTGCTGGTTGCCCTCCGCCAGGATGTATTCGGCCGCCTGCAACAGCTCATCCAGCGAAGAGCTCATCCCCCGCTTGAGAAGCACCGGACGGTGGGTGCGCCCCACGGCGGACAGAAGCGAGAAGTTCTGCATGTTTCTGGTACCGACTTGGAGGATGTCCGCTTTGCGAGCGATCTGATCCACATCCGACGGTGAGACCACTTCGGTTACCACCGGGAGGCCATAGGTCTTGCCCGCTTCGGCCAGCATGTCAAGACCCTCGAAACCCAGACCCTGGAACGAGTATGGGGAGGTCCGAGGCTTGAAACACCCACCCCGGAGCACTGAGGCACCGGCCTCTGCGACGGCCTTGGCCGTGGTCATGATCTGATCCCATGACTCCACGGCGCAGGGGCCGGCGATCATCACGAGATCATCCCCACCAAACCTGGCGCCAAGGACCTCCACCACAGTGTTGTTTGGCTTGTGGCCTCGGCTGCCCAGCTTGTAGCCCTTTGGGTTATCCGTGGAAGGAGAAGGATCCACCAGCTGGCCCCTGCCAACGGGCTCGACCGAGCCAGATCGGGCTGCGGCGGGCTTGGGCCGCAGATCACGTGACGGGTAGCTTCCCAGCACCTTGAGGAATCTGACCTGCCGGGTAAGGGACTCGAGCACCTGTTTCACGCCCACGTCGGCGAGGTCTCCCTCGAAGTCGACGTAGAACAACTCCTCGCGCGGGTTGTGGGGAATGGGTCGCGATTCCAGCATGATGAGATTGATGTCGGCCTCACGGAACACGCCCAGAGCATCCATGAGAGCGCCGGGATGGTTGCCAACGGCCATCACCAATGATGTCTTGGCGGCAACCCCGGGTGGAACCTCGATCGGTTTCGGCCCGACTACCACGAATCGGGTGTAGTTTTCCTCCCGGTCGGCGATTCCGGTCTTGAGCACCTGGAGTCCGTAAAGCCGTGCAGTGTCCTCGCTTGCGATCGCACCCACAGTGGGATCGTTGAGTTCGCCAATCCGCTTGCCCGAGAGCGCTGTGTCGGAGAAATAGACAACCTCACAATCGTCGAGCGTTGCCAGGAACTCCGAGCATTGCGCCACGGCCTGGGGATGGCAGTAGATCTTGCGAAGATTTGGAATCGAAGCTGCCGCGAGTCCGAGCAGGCGATGACGAACTCTGAACCGAACTTCGCCGACGAAGTGGAGCCCGCTGTCGAGAAGGAGGTCGTATACCTCGGATATTGCTCCAGAGGTTGTGTTCTCGATGGGGAGCACGGCGACGTCGGCTGATCCTTCGTGGACGCTGGAAACTGCTTCCGAAAAGGTCTTCGACGTGGCATATGTGACGTCAATGCCCTTTGACTCGAAGAACTGATGGGCTGCCAACTGGCTGTAAGAGCCTTCGATGCCCTGGATGGCAGCGGTAACGGTGTCGGGCCCACCTTGAGTGCGACCAAGCACGTCCTGTTGCACTCGAACCGAGTCGTTGACGATCTCGCGCCAGAGCCGACTGACGAGACCCGCGTCGAGGTCGTGGTCAAGTCCCCCGGCAATGCGGTCTGCGATCAGGTCCTCTTCGCGGTTCTGATCGCGGGAGGGAACGTCCGATCGCCCTTTCTCCCGTGCCATGCGCCGACTGTGGGCCTGGCGCTCGGCAAGGAGTCGGAGGATCGCCGAATCGACGTTGTCGATGTCATCTCGGATTTGCTCGATGCTCTTGGGTTCGGAGTTGTTGGAATTGGTCATGGGTAATGGATCCGTGGAAGAAGAGGGTTTAAAGGAGTAACGCGGAGGTGGGGTAGATCGGCGCTAGACGCCGAAATAGACGAACGTAAAGGACTGCCCTGGAGTGGCGCTGAGTCCGCTGGCATGGTTCGTCGTCATACAGACTGGATTATTCACCCGATCAGTGCGACATGTCAATAGCCAGTCGCCTGTCGCAGTTCACCAGGTGGGGCGAATGCAGGTCAGCTCTTGGCAGATATCCAGCTCGAAGGCATAACGTGTGGCCATGGCCACATCGTCGGCCCTCGTGGTAAGGAGTGGAACTCACCGGCTGGCCGCGGGGCGACTCGCCCATGAGATACCGCGAGATGAAGAGTGAGACTTGCTGCCGGGGTTCTGCTGGTGATTGCCGGGACGATCTGGATCCTTCAGGGATTTGACGTTGCCTTCGCCCCGGAAAGCTTCATGACTGACAATCGGATTTGGGTGCTGTGGGGATCCTTGGCCGTGGCAGGTGGGATCGGCATGCTCTGGTGGTCACGGCGCAGCGAGTGACCGACGGCATCATCTGACAAGAGAACCGTCGGGTTGAGGCTCCGCGGGTAGGACTCGGACCTACAACCTATGACTAATCAGTTCGCTGCCTGCAATCCGTCTACCTGTGCAACCGCATGATATCTGTTCACCACGGCACCCGTAGGCCACGGCACGTGCTTCGAGTCGGCCCGCTCGGCCATCCGGAGGTTGAACCGCTCGACCACAGCCTTGCACCCGTTTTCCGTCAGTAGCAGAGGATAGGCTGCAAGTGATGCGGCCACGGTCGATACGGCTCTCCCTCGTGCTCCTCGAGAACGCGGAAGCGCGACTGGGCCCGCAGGACGATGTTGTATCGTCCGTCCTTCAGGCGCTCGTGCTGGGCGATGGCTCCGGAGCACCCGATCGGGTAGATCGGAGGACGGCCCTCGTAACTCTCCTCCCAGCCCGGCCGGAGCAGGGTCATCCCGATCGTGCGGTGGGTCGTCAGGGTGTCCGCCACCATCCTGCGATACCGCGGCTCGAAGACGTGCAGCGGCAGGGGCATCCCCGGAAAGAGGACGGTGTCGGGGAGGGGGAAAAGAGGAAGGAGCAGGGACGGGCTCTCAGACATCCTGGCCCGGCCCTTCTCGGACGGCGTCGGGCGAACGGCGCTGTGTCAGTGCTTCGCCGCGCCTCCCTCACTCGGCGTGAACGATTGGCCGCAGCCACAGCTCGACTGGGCGTTGGGGTTCTTGATGGCGAAACCGCCACCCATCAAGTCGTCCTTGTAGTCCACCTCGGCGCCGTCGAGATGCTTCAAGCTCATCGGGTCAATGAGCACTTTCACGCCTTCGGCCTCGATAGACGTGTACGATCCCGCCACGGATACATGGTCGCCGACCGGCGACTAGCTATGCTCAGGCCAGACTCTGAGAATCTTGATCAGGCTAAGTCCACGCTCGATCAGCGCCGGGGGTCCTCGAAGTGGGACGCCGAATCGTCCAGACGGCCCGTGCACTGTGCCACCAGCCCCAGCACTCGGTCCGCCCTCGAAGTGTTGACGCTCCCCATCGTCAGCGTGGTGCTGCTGATGCGCTGAGCCGCGACCTCGGATTCGGCGCGCTCATTGGTCGTACGATCAAGTGGTACGTCCCAGTAGCGAACTGGAATCGCCAGTCCGGACCCGCGCCGGATTTTCAAGTAACAGCCCGACTCAAGTTTCCGTACTGTGCTGTAGATGGTCTTCGGGTCAGGCACATAGCCAAAGGTGAAATACTCTTCGACCGCTTGATCATCGAGCCGCTTATCCACGTCCGGGTGAACTAGCAGCGCTTTCAATTCGGAAGCGAACAGCAGTCGTCCGTCAGGAAGGATCGTGTAATGTAGCGGCTTGATACCTAGCCGATC
>JACZUI010000018.1 GCA_022573225.1 Acidobacteriota bacterium | reverse complement strand
GACAGGACAGTTGCTGGCCCTCCGGATTGGACTGGTCGTCGTCGCCACCATTGTCATCGGGGCGATGTTCACCGCAAGAAGGATCCCCGACATGTCGTTTGAGCAAATAGCCGCTGCGGAAGCCGACGACGAACCAGCGGAGGTCAGCTAGGAGCCCACTCTTCGGGTCAGGCGACTTCCAGGTACGGGCGCCAATCGGGATCGACCTGATAACCAGTCGACGCGTATATCCAGGCGTAACGTCGCGGCGGGCCTGGAGTCCTGGCGAGATTGAAGCCGGCCTCGCCGGGGAGACGGTCCCCCTTACGAATGTTGCAGCTGCGACAGCAAGCCACGACGTTCTCCCAGCTGTGGTTCCCCCCCTTCGATCGCGGCAGCACATGATCGATGGACTCGGCGGCGGCTCCACAGTATTGGCAAGAATGACCGTCGCGACCAAACACCGCTCGTCTTGTGACCGGAGCAGCGCGTCGGTACGGGACCTTGACGAACCGGTTGAGACGAACGATCGAAGGCACCTCGAGGATCTCATGCTCACTGCTCCAGATCTCCGAACGGGGCACGACAACGGTCGCCTTCTGGTTCAAGACCAGGACCACGGCACGACGCGTAGCTACCACCGACAGTGGTTCGTAGCTTGCGTTCAATACAAGAACCCTGGACATTGGTTTGCCTATCGCCTCACAGCGACGTTACCAACCGCTTGAAGCCAGCCTCGATTCGCTCCGGCTGTCGGCGTTGCCTATCAACCCGATAGCTTGCCCGACCGCGTGCGCGATTGCGGTCTCCCAACCGCTGCTCACATTGGCGCGCCCAACACTCTCGGTGCTCCCGTTCGACGCGACGACACTCAGCTCTCCCCCGTCGCCGAGGTTGACCCTGACGATCTCCATCGGAATCTTGCCTACGACTTGACACCAGGCGTCAGACACGCCCTGAGCGATTGCCGATGGGTTAGGAGGAACGATTCGGAACGACCTCACCAATCTGCCCATCACCTCAACCCGGGCACCGCCCTTGATTGGGGTTATTCGGACTTCAACGCCCAAGTCGTCCGACGACATGGGAAACGCCGACCGGCCAACCCGCAGCCTGGGCGAGTTTGCGGATCGAACCCCGTATGCCACAAGCAGCGCCCGAATTCGCCCCATCACTGCGGCTTCATCCGCTCCAGGGTCCAGCCGGACGTTGATTCCCTCGGTTTCGGTGTCGTCGAGGTCTACCACTACGGAGGCGACGCCGGGCACATCCTGGAGACGGAGCGCAAGATTCGTCATGCGACCCGCCTCATCCTTCGCCGCCAGCCCAGGAAGGCGATGGTGTCTTCCACAACCACCGCTGACATGTCATCGCCGTAGGCGGTATGAAACCTCCAGTCGAGGTATTCCGAGGAGGGAAACAAACCACGATGAGTACGAAACGCTACGGAGACTCGAGCGGCCTCCCACAGCAAAACTGGCCGGCGAATCAAAGCCAGCAAATGCCTGCCAATGCCCAGACGGTTTCTCACGATGCGATAGCCATGCCCCACACCCAGTCTAACTCCGCCAAGGGAGGCCCGCAGGTAGAGTCTTCGCACAGGAGAAAACGGCGGGAGGACCGTTTGGCCGAGCTAACCCCTCAGCAGGTAGAGAAGTTTACGGACGGGTTCGATCGAATCGCGACAAACGTCGAAAAGGTCATCCAGGGCAAGCGTGAGGTGGTCGAGCTCGTGATTCTGGCGCTGATTGCAGAGGGCCACGTGCTTATAGAAGATGTGCCTGGCGTCGGCAAGACGCAGCTGGCAAAGTCGGTCGCCAGGTCGATCGACAGCGTCTTCCAGCGCATCCAGTTCACCCCTGACCTGCTCCCATCCGATGTCACTGGTGTCTCGATATGGGATCGAAACCGGAGCGAATTCGAATTCAAGCCCGGACCCATATTCGCCAACATCGTCGTGGGCGACGAGATCAACCGGGCCAGCCCCAAGACACAGTCTGCGTTACTCGAGGCAATGGAGGAGCGACAGGTGACTTCCGACGGCGTCACCCGGCCGCTCGACCCTCCCTTCATGGTGATCGCCACACAAAACCCGTTGGAGCATGAAGGCACATACCCGCTGCCGGAGGCCCAACTCGACCGGTTCATGATGCGCGTAGTGATCGGATACCCGAGCCGACACAAGGAACTCGAGATCCTCGACACCCATGGCATCCGGTCAACCTTTCTCGATCTCGAACCAGTGGCCACTATCAATGAGGTCGACCAGATGATTCACACGGCTCAGGCGGTCTCCGTCTCCCAGTCGGTGAAGACATACATTGTCGATCTGGTCGAAGGGACCCGAAACCACAGCGATGTCATGCTGGGCGCATCACCTCGGTCGGCTCTGTTTCTCCAGCGTCTGGCGCGGGCTCGGGCCGTTTCACAAGGTCGGGAGTACATCACCCCGGATGATGTCAAGATTCTCGCCCATCCTGTCCTCGAACACCGGATGACGCTTCGCCCCGAGGCACAGATGCGAGGAGAGTCGCTTCCCGACGTGCTCGATGAGATCATGGGCCGGCTCCGGGTGCCGGGAACCACCTCCCGGATCGCCACCTGATGCCAACCCTCCGGGGGTGGGCGCTATCGGGGGCCGGGCTGGCCCTCCTTTTTCTCTGGTACGGGCTCGGTGAGCCCGAACTCCTCCTCGCCGGTGCCTTCGTGCTTTTCGCACAGATCCTGGCGCTTGTTGTAGTTCGGTTGCGTCGCTCAAAGGTCGCGGTAAGTCGTCGGCTCGGCTCGTCCGTTGTTCACGACGGCGACACCACGACCGTCACTCTGCTCATCGAGAACGGCGACCGTCGGTCTGTGACCAACCTGACAATCGAAGATGATGTGAATCGGCTGGGTGTTGCCACCTTTGAGGTGGCAAAGATCGACAAAGGCGCCTCAACCACGGCAACCTATCGGGTCACTTGCAGGCCCCGCGGGGTCTACCACGTGGGGCCCGCGGCCATCCGAACCTCCGATCCGCTTGGACTTGCGGAGTTGAAATCCACCGCGGGACCGATCGACCGGATCGTCGTGTATCCCACAGTCGAGACTCTTACCGGGTTCCCGATTGTCCGAGGTCAGGATCCGGCGATGCAGGCGTCCCGACCCGAGCACAGCCGTCGAGGCGGCGAAGACTTCTACACCCTTCGGGAATACCAGCGAGGTGACGACCTTCGGCGGGTTCATTGGCCCAGCTCGGCCAAGACCGACGAGCTGATGATCCGACAACTCGAGACTCCCTGGCAGGCTCGCGCCCTCGTCTTGCTCGACATACGGGCAGCCTCCTACGAATCACAGGGTGCGTTTGAGAGTGCCGTGTCGGGTGCAGCCACCGTCGTGACCCATCTGATCGGTTCCGGCTTCGACGCAGATCTCTGGGCGGGTGACGCCGAGCCGATCGACGCCTCTCGCTACGGACCCGCCATGGAGCGGCTGGCACTCGTCGAGCCGGATCCGGCGGTTGACATCGAGGCGGTTGCGGGCCGGATTCGCCAGAAAGGCGGCGGGGGTGCCCTCGTCATCGTGACCGGGATAGCGGACCGTCCGCTGCTCAGCGTCCAGCAGCTGCTCAGCACCGACTACCCGACCACCATCTTGCTCACGGTGTCCGACTCCACCGCTCCAGCCTTGATCGGCTTTCAACGTCTCGGCGTCTCAACCGTCTCGATCTCCCCGGACGAGCTATGGGCGCCGGCGTGGATGACAGCTATGAGGTCCTCATGGACAAACGCATCGGTCGGATAGCCGGGTTTGCCGCATTTGTCCTGATGATCGTCAGGCTGAGCCGCCTGATCCAGTCCGGGGATACCGCCTGGCATCTGATCATGATCGCCTCGGCATTCCTGGGCGGCGTGATCTGGTGGCTTCTATCCCAGACCGTCTCCAACAGAAAACTGGCAGTCGGATTGTTCGTAGGAGCCGGCGTCGTCCTGTTTCTTCGCATCTCGGCGGCCGACACACTCGTCGGCGGCTTTCTGCCGAGCCCCGACACATTCGATGCCCTCGGCGTGACCATGACCGAGGCGATTGGCCTTATTCGTTTTGGAGTGGCACCCGTCGAACCTGTCGCCGGAGTGATAGCAATCCTCTCGGGTCTGATGTGGATCGTGGGAGGTCTGTACGTGTGGGGCTCTTCAGATGGCTCGACAGCGGCGATGACTCTCCCTTCGGTCGCTCTATACCTCCAGTTCGCAGTCATGGATCGGTTCTCGGCCGGGATAGGGTGGATGATCGCCGCGGTGATCGTCATCGGCCTTGGCATCATCGCGGTGGGCTTCGATCGCAAGACCGAGGCAGGTCGTGTCCGAGATCCCGAAGGTCGGCCCATCCCCCGCCAGACCAAGGCCACGGCTTTCGTCATTGCCTCCGTGATCGCAGTTGGGGCAGTTACGACAGCCACGACAGCCACGAGCCTGGTTCCGCCCAACGGGAACTTCCAGTGGCGGGTTGGCAGTGGCTACGGACCTGGTTACGGGGGCGTGACCTACGATCGCCTCGCCGGTCTCCAGCAGCGAATAATCTCTCGCTCAAACGCGATCGTCTTCACAGCGGCGTTGGACAAGGATGCTCCGCCCGGAAACGAGGTCTATTGGAGGATGGAAGGCCTCGACAACTTCGACGGAACCTCCTGGTCTACTTCAGGTCTCACCTCGATTTTCGATGAGCCGGGAAACCCGGGGGGCAACCCGGATTATGCATATCGCGGCACGAGCCAGCAGATCGCAGCCACTGTGGAGATCGAGCAGCTGCGCATGGAGGTAATGCCCACCGCCGGGATCGTCTACGACATGGACGCCGATGTCATCAACAGACAACTTCTTCAGGTGGCCGGCGATGGATCACTCATCTACACACCCAAATTCAACGAGGGAGATCGGTACACGATCAATCGGGCGGTTTTGCCCCTATACGAGGCCGACGTTGCCGCCATGGCAACCACTCAGGATGGAACCTTCAGCCCGTTGTTCGCCCAGGCTGCCGAGGCAGGCGATTTCCGTTACGAGCCCGAATCACGCACAGGTGACACCGAGCGACCGGACGACATCGACAGGTACCTCCAGCTCCCGGAGAACCTGCCAGTGGCGATCAGAGCCGAAGCCTTTGCTCGGACAGAAGGGGCGGCCACGGACTTCGAGAGTGCCTGGCTGCTTCAGCACTGGTTCCGCGACAGTGGTGATTTCACCTACTCCACCACAGTCAGCACCGGCGCCGGAAGCCTCGAATTGGAGAACTGGCTCACCGACTCGACATCCATCAACTACCGCACCGGCTACTGCGAACAATTCGCGGCGTCGATGGCCGTGCTGGGGCGGACTCTCGAGATACCCAGCCGAGTCGTCTGGGGATTCACGCCTGGCGAGGTCTCGACCGGGAGAGACGGGACCGAGCTGATAACAGTGCGGGACAACAACGCTCACGCCTGGGTTGAGATGTGGATGGACGGGTTCGGCTGGGTCAGATTCGACCCGACGCCCCGGGGCGACGGAGCCCTTCCCCAAAGCATCACAGCCTCATTCGACCCCGTCGCTTACATACCCGTCCCAGACACTCCGACCGACATCCCACTCGAGAATCGTGACGAGTTGGTCCCCCCCGGGTTGCTCGAGGCAGAGGCGCTCGGCGGCCCTCTCGGTCAGTCGTCGTTCCCGTGGGAGTGGCTACTGACGATCCCGGCCCTCGTGGTCATGGTCGGGCTGGTGCCGTGGCTCAAGAGTTTGAGGAGAAGACGACGCTTGGCCAGGCTGCGGACCGGTGACATCACCGCGGCATGGGACGAGATCGTCGACAGACTCACCGATCTAGGGAAGCCGGTGCCTGGATATGAGACGCCAATGGAGTTCGCTGCGCGAACCGACGACTCCTTGATCTCGTTGGCGACCAACTACTCGGCGGCTGTGTACGGCAATCGCAACGGGATGGCCACGGAAGCTGACCTCGAGATCGTGGAGGACTGGCTGAGGCGTCGCTATGAGGGCAGCCAGCGATTCCGGGCCGGACTCAATCCTCGGTCGTTGTTCAACTCAGACTGAGATCAGGAGCCGGCCGCCGCCAGCTCATCGGATACATCGTCCTCGACCCGACGCAGCATTTTGAGAAACTGGTCGCGATCTAGTTCGAAACGTGTCACGTCCTCCTCGACCTCCCTGGCGATTTCGTCGATAGCCACGAAAAAGGCCAGCTGGCCCTGTCTCAGAGCGTCCATCAACTCACCGTCATCCGAACTCACCCTGAAAATGGATTGCCCGTCGGTCACAAGCTTGACATCGCTGAGGTGGAGCTCCATCTCACCCTCGCGTCGCAAATACTCCCAGGCTCGGCGGACCCGCTGCAATGACATTCCGTTGTCGAGAAGGCTCCTCACAACGCGAAGGGCTACGAGATCACGAAACGAGTAGAGACGGCGAACACCGGGCCGCCCGCCGCTGCCCTGAATCGAAGGCTCGATGAGTCCTACCCGGTCCCAGTAACGAAGCTGATGATGCGTGCAATTGGCCAGCCGACAGGCCTGGTCGGCTGTGAATGACTGCTCCACTGGTCCCTTCCTAAAACAAACTACGAAACCCAGAAGCGAGGGGTTCCTTTCTCCTCCTCTGGCGGCTTGGTGCCCCCGAAGCTACCGCCGGGTGCCGGAACAATAGCGTGTCCCGTGGAGGTCCGCATGAACAGTGAAAACGGACCATCGAACACCCTGATCAGAGGGCGATTGCACTGGCCAAGAAGTGGGGTTACTCGGAGTGTTCCTGCTCGGGATCAACTTCACGCGAGCCCCGGTCACGAGTCTTGAGAGCATTCACGAGGCTCGTCGCCGACGCAACGAGTATCGCGAAACCAAGAAGTGCGACGATCGTGCTGGAGGCGAAGAAGGCGATGACTATGACAAGACCGGCGACCACGCCAAGAAGCGACGAGCGGACCCCGAACCGGGAGGGGTGGTGAATGTCACGAACGGCACGCGCCAGTTCAGGATCTTCGTCGTAGAACTGACGCTCGATCTCTTCGAGGATCTTCTGTTCGTTGTCATCGAGGGGCATAACTACCTCGTGGTAAAGCTAGATCCGAACCCAAGAGAAACAATACACGTGGTTCGGAATCAGTTCACCGGTCAGATTCCAGATCTTCGGTTTGCATGTCAATGAGACGCGCCGGATCGACCGCGTGCTCACCAAACCGCTCCCGTACGCCGAACACGGCGTCGGCGAGCCGATCCAGGCGCTCGTTGGAATCCATCCGCAATTGTCTCGGTGTAGACGCTGCTACCAGCGACGCTCCGCCGAGGCCGAGCAGCCGCACAGGACGGGACAGGTCGACTTCGCCCAGCAACTGTTTGCCGACGGAGAACAGATCACGCGGGCTGTCCACGGCCACGCCGGGAGTCACACTTCTGGTGAGCGTCGTGAAGTCGTCGTATCTGACCTTGATCGAGATCGTCTCAGCCGCAAACCCGGAACGACGGAGCCGGCCGGACAGCCGTTGCGACTGCCCGAGGAGAGCTGCCTCGATCCTGTCCTGTCCTCGAAGATCAGATGAGAAGGTTTCCTCAACCGAGAGGGATTTCGCCTCCGAGTCGGACTGCACGGGACGAGGATCGATGCCGTTCGCCAGATCGATCAGATGTCGGCCCACAGTCGGGCCGAGCGAAGACGTGACCGTCGGCTCCGGAATCTCGGCCAAGTCGCCAACTGTGATCACTCCCAGTTTTCTCAGCCCGGCGAAGGTGGCCGGCCCGACACCCCACAACGCGTCCACCGGCAAGGCATGAAGGAACTGCAACTGCACATCGACTGGAACATGTCGATATCCGTCTGGCTTGGCGACCTCGGACGCCAGCTTCGCCACGAATTTTGTGGCGGCGATCCCGACCGACGCCGGTAGACCCAAGTCGGTGGCGATCTTTGCCCGGATATCCCTGGCCACATCAATCGGGGATTCGTAGTGACGCCGCAGACCCGTTATGTCGAGGAAGGCTTCATCCAGACTCAAGCCTTCGACATAGGGGGTGAAGGAGCGAAAAATGGCAAACACCATTTCTGACATCTCTCCGTATCGCCCGTGGCCCGGTGAGACGACCACCAGCTCCCGACACAGCCGCCGCGCGATGGCTGTGGGCTGTGCGGAACGGACTCCGAATGCCCGGGCCTCGTACGAGGCGCTGGCGATGACGCCCCGGCGACCGACGCCGCCCACAGCGACCGGGCGGTCTCGAAGCGTCTCATCTCTGAGTCTTTCCACTTCGACGAAGAACGCATCCATGTCGACATGGAGGATCGGCTCGGTCCACACATGGGGAAGTTACCTCGATCCTGGGGCAGGAAAGGCCAAACTGTTGCCAATGGCCGCATTCATACATCTCGTCCGCCACGGAGAAGTAGACAATCCCGAGCATCTCGTATACGCCGACCTACCCGGATTCGGTTTGTCCCCACACGGAGTCGAGCAGGCAAGACGGGTGGGGCGCTACCTCGGGCCACGGCCCGTCGTCGCGGTCTGGTCGTCTCCGTTGGAGCGCTCCCTGCGCACCGCCGAGGAAATCGCAGGCCGAACCGGTGTGCCCGTGAAGATCGACCCCGATCTAACGGAGTGGGAGTTGGCCCACCGCTGGCGAGGTCACAGTTGGAGCTCCATTCCCGAGACCTTCCCCGGTGAGCTCGAGGCATACCTGGAGGAGCCCGCCGAACTGACTTTCGGATCTGAGTCGTTGGCTGATGTCGCTGAGCGAATCGCCAACGCGGCGAAGCGGCTTGACGCAGATCACCCACATGGCGACGTGGTCATCGTCTCTCACCAAGATCCCATCCAGGCAGGAAGGCTCCGCCTCCTCGGATCCTCCTTGGACCTCCTCCATGACGAGAAACTGGGACACGGAGCGGTGGTGACACTTCGCCCGGGACCATCCTGGAAGGAAGAGACCGTTTGGGAGCCGAGCGAGTCGCCGCGCTTTGGCGAGAAGTCGGATCTGAGAGTTCTCAGCACAACCGACAGCGGGTCGCCTCCGACTTCGGCTTGACCGCCCGCGCTGCGACACTCGCAGTGTGAAAGCCATGCTTGCCGCCTCGTTGCCGCTGATGGCAGCCCTGGTGTGGATCGTTGCGTTGCTGATCGACCCGGGGCCATATGACGATGGCTCTGTCTTCATGCTCGGCTTCGGTCTTCTCACCATGGCGACGGTGGCAACCGTGGGAATGATCCTGGTGGGAGGTCGATGGGCACTCCGGACCGGGTATGCCGTCGTCGCCGCCACATTCCTTCTCGCGACGGTGCGACCGGTGGATGTCGCCTGGATGATTGGGATCACCTCGAGCGCTATAGCCCTCATCGCACTCGCAACAAAACCGGTGACAACATCCATCAGGAAACTTCCTGCGGCCACCGGCCCACCCGAGCGCTCAGTTCTCCTCACTCTGCTTCTTCTTGGCGTCCCCTTCGCACTTGGGCTGGCCTCATGGCAGGGGTCTGCCCCGGCCACGCTCGTCGTCGCACTGACCGCGCCACTGACCGGTTGGTGGTATTCGCACGTCCTCCCCGGCGGACTGTACGTTGCCCGCTACCTGTGGCCGATACTCGCGATCGGGTTGTCGGTGTTCCAAGAGCCGGCTGCGGCTGTTGTATCTGCGGGGCTCGGGATCACCATTGCGATCGTTGCCCGAGATCCATCGGTCAAGGTGGCCTTCTACCCACCCAGGGAACGCGGGACCATTTTCCCCATCCCGCCCGAGTTGGCGCCGCACGAGATCCTCGAGGCCGCCGATGTCGATGAGAAGGGAAAGAGACGATGAGGCGTGTCCCGAACCCCTGGATCTCGGTGCCCTCGGTCATCCTCGGGGTTCTCGCGGGAGTGCTCGCCTGGGTGGTCACCAGCGTCAGTTGCGACCTCGCCAACCCACTCACCGGCTGCCCGGGGTGGTCGTTGGCTCTCGCAATCAGCTCCCTGCTCGTGGTCACGATCGGCACGGCCCTGATCCTTGTCCTCGTCTTCCAGAGCATCGCCGAATGGCGTGATCGACAGGGTTGAGGCGAGGTGGTGCCCTGGGACTCACCCGAGCTCAGGCCTTGGAAAAGACCAATGAGACGTTGTGTCCGCCAAATCCAAACGAGTTGGACATGACGTGGTCGAGATCTACTTCCCGGGCCTCATTGGGCACATAGTCGAGGTCACACTCCGGATCTGGGCTCTCGTAGTTGATGGTTGGCGGGACGGCCTGGCTCTGGAGGGCCATGATCGATGCGACTGCCTCCACGGCACCGGCACCGCCGAGAAGATGCCCCGTCATCGACTTGGTCGACGACACCGGTACCGAATCGGCCTCGTCGCCGAGCGCAATCCGGATTGCAGCCGTCTCGGTCGAGTCGTTGGCCCGGGTAGAGGTGCCATGAGCGTTGATGTACCCGATTGAGTCGGAGGTGAGCCGGGCATCGTCCATCGCCGCGGTCATCGCCCTCGCTGCGCCGGTCCCTCCCGGCCTGGGCAATGTGATGTGGTACGCGTCAGCCGACATTCCGTAGCCCGTCAGTTCAGCAAGGATCGGCACTCCCCTCTCCACGGCTGCCTGGTATTCCTCCAGGATCAAGACGGCACCTCCCTCCCCCATCACGAAACCGTCGCGATCGGCGTCGAAGGGGCGCGAGGCGCGAGCCGGCTCATCGTTCCGCGTCGACAGGGCTCGCGACTGGGCGAAGGTGCCGATGCCGAAGGTGGTCACAGCCGCTTCGGCGCCACCGGCGACAACAACGTCGGCCGCCCCGCGCCGGATCATCTCGGCCGCGTCGCCAATCGCGTTGGCAGAAGCGCTACACGCCGTCACGACGCATGAGACAGGTCCGAGCAGGTTGTTTTCGATCGAGGCCAGACCCGCCGCCATGTTGGGGATGATTCTCGGCACACCCAGCGGACTCAGCCGGCCAGGGCCCCGTTCCGAAAGGGTCTCGATTTCCTCGATGAAGGAGCCCATGCCGCCAAAGCCGGCACCGACCACGACACCAGCCCTGGTGGCCGCCGGGTCATCCTCCTCATAGCTCAGACCGGCCTGTTGGAGTGCCTCACGGACCGCCACCAGAAAGAACTGGGCGAAGCGGTCTATCCGCCTGACCTCGCGCCGGTCGAAATGGTCCTCCGGATCCCATCCGTCGATCTCACCCGCGATGGTCGAGCGGTAGCCGGAGGTGTCGAACAGGGTGATAGGCCCAATCCCCGACTCGCCCGCCAACATGGCTCGCCAGGTTGATCCGACGTCGTCGCCAATTGGAGTGACGGCGCCCAGTCCGGTGACGGCAACCCGTCGTCGCTCTGACATGGGGTTAGTGGTCTGTCCGGTGATGAACTAGCTGCCCAGCTTTTGGTGAACCAGATCGATTGCCTGACCGACCGTCATGATGGACTCGGCGTCCTCATCAGGGATCTTGATACCAAACTCGTCCTCGAGGGCCATCAACAGCTCGACAACTCCGAGGCTGTCGACATCCAGGTCCTCTTCAAAATGTGCAGCATCGTTGATCTTGGACTCGTCGAGGCCAAGCTCCGATACCAACACGCCGTTGAGCCTTTCGGATACCGCGTCTCTTTCCATTCTCCACTCCTATTTGATTTGGGTTGCAGAACTTACAGCGCGATCCCGCCGTCCACCGACAGAACCTGGCCGGTGATGTAACCGGCGTCATCTGAAACAAGAAAATCCACTGCCGATGCGACATCCTCAGGGTCACCGAAACGCCCCAACGTGATCGTCTCGAGTGCACCCTCTCTTACGTCATCTCCCAGGTCGGCTGTCATGTCGGTGGTGATGAAACCGGGAGCGACGACGTTCACGGTGATTGTGCGTTTGCCGTACTCCTTGGCGATGGACTTGGAGAATCCGATCAGGCCGGCCTTCGATGCCGAGTAGTTGGCCTGGCCGGGGTTGCCGGTGATGCCGGCTACCGAGGCGATTGACACGACTCTGCCCCAGCGCGCCCTGAGCATCCCTCGCAAGGCCGCCTTTGTGCAAAGGAAAGCCGAGCGAAGATTGACCGCGATGACATCGTCGAAATCCTCAGGGGTCATCCGCAGGAGGAGGTTGTCCCGGGTGATCCCGGCGTTATTCACCAGCACCGAGACCGGTCCTAGCTGAGACGTAGCTCTCTCGAACATCTCGGTGACCTCATCAGTCTTTGAGACGTCGGCGCGATGGGCTAGGGCGACACCACCGGACGCCTGAATCTTCTCCACAACCTCTGAGGCTGCGGTCGAACTCGACGCGTAGTTGACGACCACGGCGTGTCCGGATTCCGCCAGCCTCATTGCTATCGCGCGCCCGATCCCTCTCGACCCTCCAGTAACGACAGCCACTCGATTCTCATCGACTTCAGTCACGCCAACTTCTCCGGCAACCCAAAGAAATCGAAATTGGGCTGAAGTAGTTCCATCGTCGTTCGATCGGAGGGAGGCAGACTGGCGTCGCTCTCGCCCAGCGGCTCGACCCTGCCACCCCAACGGTAGATTGCCGAGGCCCAGGTGAGCCCCCCACCGAAAGCAGTGAAGGCAATCAGACCTCCAGGGTTGATCCGTCCCTGCTCGAGCGCCTCGGTGAGGGCAACAGGAATAGTGGCTGCTGAAGTGTTGCCGTACGAGTGAATGTTGACGTAGACCTTTGATGAGTCCACCCCGAGCCGCTTCGCGGTGGCGTCGATGATCCTCACATTTGCCTGATGGGGGATGAGAAGGTCGATGTCCTCGAGCTCCAGGCCGGCCTCTGCCAAGACTCGGCCCGAAGACTCGCTCATGGTGGTGACAGCCCGCCGGAATAGCTCCGGCCCTTCAATTGAAATGCCGCATTGGGCAGGATCGCGGGGCCTTCGGTCACCAGCGGTTCCATCCGAGGGGACCTCGAGTATGTGGCCGGCAGACCCATCCATTCCAAGTTCGGAGGAGAGAATACCGATCCGCTCGTCCGTCGGCTCGAGGACCACGGCGCCGGCCCCGTCCCCGAAGAGAATGCAGGTGGCGCGATCGGTGAAATCCATCAAGTAGTGGAGCTTCTCCGTGCCGATGAGGAGCACCGTCGAGTTGGTGCCACCTCGAATCATGTTGGTCCCGACCACCAGCCCGTAGACAAAACCGGAGCAGGCGGCGTTCAAGTCCATGGCGGCTGCATTCCAGGCCTCCATCTTCTTCTGGACTACCGAAGCCGTGGACGGAATGATGGAGTCCCCGCTGCAAGTGGCGACAAGAATGAGGTCGACATCGGCGACCGTCTTGCCCGCGGCAGCGAGGGCGCGCAGACCGGCAACAGCGGCCATATCAGAAGCCTCGACATGGGCAATGCGCCGCTCCTTGATCCCGGTCCGAGTCGTGATCCATTCGTCCGAGGTGTCGACCAACTGCTCGAGGTCGTGATTGGAAAGGACGTTCGGAGGCATGCACTTGCCCCACCCGGTGATTTCAGCATTGCGCATAGACGATCTCCTCAGCGTTGGACCATCGTACCGAGGGCATCGACGACCCCACTGATGTCTTCAATTGACGACACGACCATGGCTTCTGCGCCGGGCAGGGTCTTGCGGACAAGTCCGGCCGTCACATCTCCAGGACCAATATGGACATACGTAGAGATCCCCGCTTCGCTCATGTTCTGCAATATCTCCATGAAACGAACCGGCTCGACTACCTGGCGGGCTAGGACAGAGACAATGGCCGACTCTTCATGCGGCGACGCTGTGGCGTTCGCCCAAACCGGCACCTCAGGCTCCCTGATCTCGACCTTGCCCAACCCATCCGCCACAGACTCGGATGCCGACGCCATGAACGACGAATGAAATGCTCCCGCCACCTTCAGTGGAATGACCCGACGAATCCCGTGATCTCTGCCCTCCGCGACCAGCCATTCGATGTCCGCGGCCCCACCGGCCACGACGATCTGGCCGGGTGAGTTGATATTGGCCACACTGAGACGGCCACCCATCTCGCGCCTGACCGCGCATACCGACTGAGCTAGCTCCTCATCGGCCCCGATGAGGGCAGCCATCCCGGATGGTTCGGCATCTGCGGCTGCGGCCATGGCCCGCCCGCGGAGAGCGACCACTCCCAGGGAACTGGCGAACTCGACGGCGTTCGCCGCGGTCAGGGCCGTGTACTCCCCGAGGGAATGACCTGCCATGCCTGATGGTGTGCCCTCGAGGCTCCTGCGGAACTCGTCCCAGAGAGCGAACGAGAGGGCGAATAGGGCGGGCTGGGCATGCTCGGTCCTGGTCAACTCTTTTTCGGGGCCCTCGAGACACATCTTCCTCAGGTCGAAGCCAAGGACGTCATTGGCGGCGTTACCCAGCAGATCAGGGCGCGCCTCGAAGAGATCTGCCCCCATGCCGACAAACTGACTTCCCTGGCCCGGGAAAAGAACACCAAGACTCACGCTGTTATCCGACCCCACCTGGCCTGACCGGGTTACGAGAGTGCCGCAAGGAGTTTCTCGGCATCGGAGGCATCAACATCACGGTGGGTCACGATCCGCCATCCGCCCGGAAGGGGCGGATTGACCTTGATCCCAGCGGACTCGAGACGCTCGCTGGCCTCGACCCACGACAGCCCGATCGACTGGAAGTCGATCCGAGCCATGTTGGTCTCGATGGACACAGGATCCACCGACCCGGGGAAGGCATCGGCAAACAGGTCTCCAAGACGCCGAGCAAGGATGTGGTCTTCGACAAGTCGATCTCTGCTCGCAAGGGCGACCCGCGCCGCCGCTGCAATGACCCCGGTCTGACGCATGCCCCCGCCTAGCCGCTTCCTCAGTCGCCGCACCTCAGCCATCAACTCGGTCGATCCGCAAACGATGGAGCCGATTGGAGCGCCAAGACCCTTGGAGAAACAGAACTGAACCGAATCCGCCGTTGCCGCATATCTGGTGATGGGGACGCCGCTGGCCGCTACCGCATTGAAGATGCGTGCACCGTCAATATGCACATTCAGCCCGTGGCGTCGGGCCGACTCCGACGTTTTCTCCATTAGGTCGATCGGCACGACTCTCCCGCCGGAAAGGTTGTGCGTGTTCTCCCAGACCATGAGCCCGATAACCGGGAAGAACCCGGACCACTCCATGGCCGAGTCGACGTCCGCCGGCTCGATTTGCCCGCCTTCACCGGACACTGTTCTGAATCCAACACCGGAAAGAGCCTGTGGCGCTCCACCTTCGATGCTGCGCACGTGGGATCCCTCATGGGCAAGCACCTCTTCGCCGGGGTTGGTCTGGGCCATGATTGCCAACTGGTTGCCCATCGTGCCGGTCGGCACGAATACGGCAGCTTCCTTACCTAAAAGGTCGGCCGACTCCTGCTCGAGCCCATTGACGGTTGGGTCGTCGTGATAGACGTCGTCGCCCAGGGGTGCAGAAGCCATCGCCTCCAGCATCTCGGGGGTTGGCCGGGTGACCGTGTCTGATCGGAAATCGGCTATGCCATCAGAGAACGCCATGACTCAAGAGTATTGGTGTTAGTGCAACATCGCGAAAGTTGGGAGGCCGTTGAATGATGCAGCCGATCTGACCGACGGCATCACTCAGCAGGCTCCTACCCGTACAGACGATCGAGGACAGCGCTGATAGGCCTCGGCAGGATGCTCCGTGACAGACCCACGACCTCATGCACCAGTGAAAGAAGGTCTCCTGGTCCGTCCCAGTGCTCTTCGATGATCACCGGGTCGGCACGGCTCATGAGCGAATCGATGGCAAACATCAGGATCACCACATCGTCGGCCCACCCGATGACGGGTATCACATCAGGGATCAGATCCACGGGGCTGATGACATAGGCCGCCGCCATCCCGAGGGCGATCTTGGAGCGTCTCGGGACTCTTGGATCGCGGAGGAGTCTGCCAATCAGTTTCACGATGTTGGGCAAGAGGAGAACGGCGTCCTTGACCAACTGGGACACCTGGATCGAACTCCCGTCGGGCGGGAGTATCTCGTCAGGGCGGATCCGGTGATTGCCGTCACTCATTCGATCTCGATCTTGACCCGGCCTTCATCGCCGGGCTCTTCCGAGGTGTCACCGAGGGTCCCCACCTCTTCGATCACGGCCTCGATTGCCTTGAGGCCTTCTATCACAGCCTGGAGGAGGTGATAGATCGCACGTCGCCCGGCGCGCCCCAACACCTCTATCGTCGGAGGCGTTTCCGGGCTCACAGCGTCTTCTCCCGCTTGACGAATTCCACCGATAGCACCCCGTTCTCCAACCGGGCTCGATCCACCTCGCGACGATGCAGCGCGTCGGGAAGTATAAATGAGCGTTGATACGGACCCACCCGAATATAGAGCTCATAGCCATGACGGTGGATCTCGAGCTCTGACTTCTCCACCAGTGGGATGTCCAATTCCATCACTACTCTCCCGTCCTGCTCGATTATTCGGAACGGGCTCTTCGCCTTGAAATCGAAGATGGGATCGCTGTCCCGATAGAGCTCATCCGCCAAGAACCGAAGACGGTCGACGCCGACCATCTCATCATCAAAGAGTCGAAGCCGCAGCCGAGGCACATCGGCAAAAGCGTCATCGATCGCATCGAGATGACCCTTTTGAATCGACCTCCACCGTTCGAAGTACGGATCGGATACCTCATCGGGAAGAATCCGGTTGACCACCACCCCGTCAACTCCGTAGCCGAAAAGTCCCAGATAGCTGTAGGTTCGACGGGCCTCGTCGATCACCATCTTCTCCGGGTTCACAACGAGTCGAGCCGAGGTGACGTCGGGTGTGGACATCAACTCTTTGACACCTTCGACGGCCTCGAACACCGATTGGGCCGCAGAGAACACCTCATCCTCGGGTATGGGAAGATCGGTCAACCGGGATAGCAGAGGTCGAGCCGCCTTCATGATTCTTCGCTCGGTGGGCATGACCTTCTCGAAGTACCAGCTCAAGACCTCTGGCAATGACAGCAGCCGAAGAGTCTCGGCCGTGGGTGCACAGTCGACAACGATGACATCGAATTCGCCGGACCGCGCGTGACGGTTTACCTCGAGGAGGGCAAACAGCTCGTCCATCCCGGGGAACACGAGAAACTCCTCAGCCTCGATTCCCGTCGCGCCTCCCCAGTCGAGGACATCAAGCAATTGCTGCCTGATCGACCCCCAGTACTTGTCGAGTTGCTCTTGGGTGTCGATCTGCTGACCCATCAGACCCGCGACGATCGGGGATGGGCTCGAGCCGAGGTCAATGCCGATCGCGTCGGAAAGTGAGTGTGCCGGATCGGTCGAAGTCACCAGGGTCCGGTGCCCGGCGTCGGCGGATGCGAGGGCCGTTGCGGCCGCGATGGTCGTTTTCCCGACTCCCCCTTTTCCCGTGACCAACACGATTCTCATAGGGCTACCCGGCGCCGATGACTCGTTTGCGAAGCCCGCGAAGGGCGGTCGTCACGATCTGCTTCTCGGCTTGCCGGCGGATGAAGCCGGGAACGGTGAAGTTGGGCTCGACACTGAGCGAATACACCACCTCCGTGGCGTCATCGACCGGACTGAAGGTGTAGGTGCCCTCCAGCATCTTCACATCTGGGCTTTCTTCCGCTACCCAGTCCAATCTATTGGGCCGGTCATGGGTGTATCTCAACACGTACTCGATCTGTTTGACAAAACCCTCGACTACGAAACGAGCCCTCGCTACTTTCCCGTCCTCGTCGGTCTCGAGAATCTCCACCTCTTTGACCCCAGTCGCCCAGTCCGGGTACGAGGCAATGTCGGCCGCCACGTCATAGAGGTCTTCGGCGGCAGCGTCGATCTCCAGCGTCTGAAAGGTGCCCTCGGTCATATCTCCAAAGCGGTCGTTGAGTCAGGCAGGCTAGTGGCCCGTCTCATAGATGGCTCCGGCGGGGACCACTGGTGGGACCTTCGATCATCGGTTCTGCGTGAGGTTGATCTCGAATGCCCGGCCCGTTGCTCGGAAATAGCCGACGTTGCGACAGTTGGTCCTTCCGATCCGCCAGGTGCTGGCCTGAGGTTGGTGAACGTCCCCGAATAGATGCAGCCGCGGTTGGTGCACGCGGATGTACTCCAGGATTGGCTCAGACCCGCGCTCATTTCGCCCCGTTATGACATCGGTGCGGAGAGCGTCCACAGCGGGCGGCACATGAGTGCACAAGACCTCTACCGGGCCCATAGCGGCCAGAATCTCGTGCATCTCCTCGTCTGAGACTTCGCCTTCGGCGTTGAGGGGAGTCTCTATGCCGCCGCCCACGAATCCGAACGTGACACCCTCTATCACCCGGGTCTCTCCATGGACGTATTCCAGTGTTGGAGGAAGGGAGTCCTGGAGTAGTCCGGGCTGATCGACGTTCCCATGAATGACATATCCCCGACCGTCGGCGAGGGCCGCCGACACGAGGCCGTATTGGTCGGCGATCGACGATCTGATGGCCGACCGAACATCGTCCGACCGGTCCCCGGCCGCCTGCTCCCAAAGCCGACGCATCGCCTTGAAGTCTCCCCCGGCTCTCGCGTCGCCGGCCTGACGGGCGAACTCCATTCCCAGAACGTCGGCGATTGCCCCTTCACCGGTTCGGTAGTCGGTGAGATTGACGAAATCGCCCAACAGCAGAAGCAGCTCCCCACGGTCCACCTCCCGACGAAGAGCGTCGAGAGCAAAATGGATGTCCGAGATGACCAACATCAGTGACGGACCACTAGGTCTGTCGTACAAATCCTTCGAGTGAGATCGGCCATTAGCCGGAACCGCCGGCATCGGGGGCGTAACGGGTCCAAGTGGCCGCGGCAGAACCGCCCACGATCGCCAGGACCAATGAAACACCCCACTCGAAGCCCAATGGGGCGAACTCCGCAGACATTCCGGCCATACCGAAACCCACCAGGGCGGCAATGATCATCCGACCGCCGACTCCGGCCTTCACGTTTGGATCAAGATCGTCACGCCGAAGATTCTCGGCGAAGGCGCCGCCGAGAATCACCACGAGAAGCCCGACAATTCCGAGCACGAGTGAGACCGAGTACACCTTGACCATCGGTCGGTCAGGGTAATGCAAGCCCAATCGTGAAAGACCTGGCGGCGGCCACAGTAGGTAAGGCTGCCGCTGTGCCACGAGGTCAGCCGACCCGGCGCTCAGCAGGGATCAACCTGAGACGTGGGACCAAACCCTCCTCAGCAAGATTGTCGAGGGCGGCGGCCTCGCTTTCGTCGAGATCAAGTGGCTGGACGCCAAGCAGGAACGTCACGACACAGTCGTCGCAAGCGCTTGTTTCCTGCATCGCGCACTGCCGGCAATCAATGAGCATGTCCTACCTCCATGCCATCAAGGTAGAAGCCGGGTGTGACAGGAAGTCAGAGGGACCAAGAGCGGGCTAGTACCTTGTCCTCATAAGCATCGCAGTCGGCCTGATCACCGTCATTTTCCTCCTGGCTATCAACGCCTTCTTCGTCGCAGGGGAGTTCTCACTGATCACGGTGAAGCGAAGCCGCGTCAGCCGCCTCGCCGAGGAAGGTGACCGAAGGGCCAAGCGCATCCTCTCCGGGTTGTCGAAGCTCTCATTCCATCTCTCGGGAGCCCAACTCGGCATAACTGTCTCGTCCCTGATTCTGGGATTCATCGCGGAGCCTGCTCTAGGTCAACTCTTTGAGCCGTTGCTCTCGTGGCTTCCGGTCTCGGAGGCAACGCTCCCTGCTGCAACCGTGGTTCTCGCTCTGGCGACTGCCACAGCGGCTCAACTTGTCTTTGGCGAGCTGATCCCGAAGAACCTCGCCATCACCTATCCCTACCCCACCAGCGTCCGGGTGGGTGTGCCGATGTTGTTTGTCAACAACCTCCTGTCACCCATCACCCGGGTTCTCAACGGTGCTGCCAACGCAACTGTCAGAGCCGTCGGCATCGAACCTCGTGAGGAGTTGGCCGGCGTCCGATCACTGGAAGAGCTCGAACTCATCATCCGGGCATCGGGAGAGGGCGGCGAACTGACCGATGACGAGCTTGCCCTGTTGACTCGCTCCATCTCGTTCACGGAAAACCTCACCTCGGACGTCATGATCCCGCGGGTCAGGGTGATCGGCCTGCCCATCGACGCAACCGTGGCGGACCTCCAGAAGACATCGGTCGAGTCCGGGCATAGCCGATTTCCGGTCTACCGCGACAGCCTCGACGAGATCGTTGGAGTCGCCCACGTGAAAGACTCGTTGAGAATTCCGCCTGATCTCCGGGAGAGGGCGCCTATCGCGGACACCATGCGTCCGGCCCTGGTGATACCCGAGACCCAGCCGGTTGACACCGTGTTGGTCGAACTGCGAACCCGCGGCTCGGGTATGGCCATCGTGGCGGATGAATATGGGGGAACGGCCGGGATTGTGACGTCAGAGGACCTCCTCGAAGAGCTTCTCGGAGACATCGAAGACGAATACGACCACACAGATCCCGAACTCCCAAGTGCTCCGGACGAGCTCTCAGGGCTGCTTCATCGCCATGAGGTTGAGGAGCTAACCGGATTCGAATGGCCGGAGGGTCGTTACGAAACGCTCGGAGGCCTCGTAACGGCACTGCTCGGACGGAACGCGAAGGAAGGGGACATAGTCGAGACGGAGGGGTGGCGGCTCGAGGTGACCGCCGTGGATAACTTTCGGATCGACCGGGTCCGGGTCACACAGCCAGGGGCGGTGCCTTGAGCATCGGAGCCCTGACCCTCGTCATAGCCCTCGTGATGATCAACGGCTTCTTCGTTGCCGTCGAGTTCGCCTTCACCGCCTCGCGACGCCAGAGCCTCGAAGAGGAAGCAGCGGAAGGAAGTCGGTTGGCCAGGATGGCCCTGGCCTCGATGAACGAACTCCCGGTTACGTTCGCCGGCGCCCAACTCGGTATAGCCGGGGCGTCATTGGCTCTCGGGTTCGTCATGGAAGGGGCCCTGGGCGGGCTGTTCGAGGGCCTGTTCGATCTGATCGGCCTCCCCTCCGGCGCTGTGGTCACTCTGGGAGTTATCAGCGCCCTGCTCGTCACGGCTTTCATCCACAACGTCATTGGCGAGATGGCGCCAAAGAACGCGACGATCGCGGCACCCGAGCGAACGGCACTGATTGTCGCCGGCCCTTTCCGGATCTACGTGACCTTGCTACGCCCTCTCATTCTGGCCTTGACCTGGGTAGCAACCGGGCTTCTCAGGTTGTTCGGAGTCACTCCTCGACAGTCGATCGAGTCCACCCATTCCGCAGCGGACATCGCGGCGCTGGTCAAGACGGTCGGAGCGAAGGGTGTCATTGAAGACGCTCCGTCACGGCTGCTGGCAGCGGCTATATCTTTTCGGGATACATCGGTCGCCGAGGTGATGGCCCCTCGCCCGGATCTGGTGGCACTGCCGGCGAATGCCACTCCGGCCCAATTCGAGCGGACCGTGATGGACACGGGCCATTCCCGTATCCCGGTATATGGCAGCGGGCTCGATGACGTGAAGGGCTTCGTCCATGCCAAGGATCTTCTGACGATCTCGAGCGCGAGCCGGCATCAGCCGATCGACCAATCGATCCTCCGTCGGGCGCCGTTGGTTCCAGAAACGATGTCGATCGCGCCGGTCATGGAAATGATGAGGGAGAGTAGGACCCATATTGCGATCGCCATCGATGAACACGGCACGACGGCCGGTCTGATAACGCTCGAGGACATCGCCGAGGAACTAGTGGGTGAGATCCGCGACGAACACGACATCAGAGAAGTGATCGAGATTCGACCAGCCGGCAAGAACCGATACCTCGTGGCCGGGCAGACCCGGATCGAGAAAGTGGAATCGATTGATGTAGTGCTTCCCGATGGCCCGTATGAGACAATTGGTGGATTTGTGATGCATCGGCTGGGACGGGTCCCTCGACATGGCGATCAGGTCGTGTCCGACACATTCACCCTGAGCGTCCGCCGCATGGATGGCCGTCGGGTTCGGGAAGTCGAGCTGACCGTTCTCGAGCCGACTCCTACCACCACCGAGGGCTGACCAGCCGCTCTGTGAGTGGAAAGAGGATCTGAGCCGTCACGTCACGAAAAGTGGCCCCCGAAAGGGCCACTTTTCAGGGAGTCCTTGGTCGGTCAGCCGTCAAGGAAGCCGTTCTCCACCAGCCACTCGGTGGCGACGTCGTCTGGGTTCTCGGCGTCCAGCTCAACGCGACCGTTCAGGTCGAGCAGGACTTCGGTTGTGATCTTCTCCGAAATCGAATTGATCAACTCGAGGAAGTCGTCTCCATAAGCGTCGACTATCTCGTCATTGACCACCGGGATGATGTTCTCAGGAGAAATGATGTCTTCGGTTCCCTCAAGGGCAACGAAACCCTTCACTGTGATGACGGGTTGGGTCGAGAACAGCAGCGCGACCTGGATGTCGCCGGCTTCGAGGGCGGCGACGCGAGCCGCGCCTTCTTGGATTGCCTCGAACCGGAGGTCGGCGAGTCCGTAGGACTCGACCAGCCCGGCATAACAGGTGCTTCGCTCCTCACACTCGGGCGGACCGCCCAATGTGACACCTTCCAGATCGGCCAAGTCGGACACCGACGTCAGGTTGTTGTCGGCGGCGAACTGGCTGGTGACCACGAAGACGTTCTTATCTTGTCCTGGCGCCGGTTCGAGGACGGACACTCCCTCTGCGCTGAACAGGTCGGAGAGCATCGCCACCGCGTCTGATGTGCTGTTCGGAGGGGTTTCGCCAAACCCGACCCCAATCGATGAACCCAAGTATTCGGGGAGGAAGCCGATGGCTCCCGACTCGATCTCCGGGAAGATCAGCTCACGCGATCCAAGGTTGAGGTTTCGTTCGATGGGGTAGCCCCCGTCCTCGAGCGCTTGCGCATAAATCTCGGCAAGAATCACCGACTCGGGGAAGTTGAACGATGCCACAGTGATGGTGGGCCCATCAGGCACGGTCGCGTCTTCACCCGACCCCGGGCTGCACGCTGCTAGAACCAGCGCGGTTGCCGCGAAGGCCGCCCCAAAGACGCGTCTGCGGGATTTTGTCCGCATGGGTCTTCCTTTCTCTTTCACAATGTGAAGAACGCCTCTTAAGGGCGTCGTTACTGCTAAACCCGACAGTAGGTCGGTCTGTTCCGAGAATCTCACGACACCGAAACGGCGGCTCGCACCTCTGCGTCCGAGAGTCGCTTGACGCCTACCGGGAGAAGCCTCCTCTCCACCAGTGTGAAAAGGCGGTCGGCCACGAGAGTGAGAACTGCAATGAGGAGCGCACCGGCAAAAACCTCAATCGTGCCACCAGGACCTCGAGCAAAGCCACGAACGACATATTGACCGAGGCCGCCACCAGACGACAGAACGGCCGCCAGGGGCACTGTCGCCAGTACCTGGATAAAGGAGATTCGCACCCCGGCAAGGATCACTGGAGCACCTATCGGAACCTCGACGTCCCAGAGAAGCTCGTTCTCGGTGAGACCCATCCCTCGCCCAGCTTCGACCGTTTCAGGCGCGATGTTGGCTATGGCCGTGTAGGCGTTGGTAAAGATCGGAGGGATGGCGAGAGCCATCAGCGCAACGACGGCCGGCCAGAATCGGAGACTGATGCCGGCGCGGGCGAAGAAGACCGCCGCGAGGATGATCAGGCCAAACGAAGGTATCGCACGACCGATGTTGACGATCGCGTTGGCGTAGAAAGCCCCGATCCTCCGATGCCCGAGCCACACCGCCAACGGCAGCGCCACCACCAGGGCAATGACCATCGCGAGTAAGGCCAGCCACAGGTGTTCGACCGTCCTTGGAACAATCCCGTCGTCGCTGAACCATCTCCCCTCCTCCCCAAACCAAGCGACAACCTGGGAGAGGAACTCGATCACGAGATCCCCTTCTCGGCCCACGGAGTGACCGCGCGTCCCAACCAGAGAAGGGCGAGGTCGAGAATGGCTGCTAGTGCAACAGAGAGGACCACCCCAACGATGATCTCGGTCGGAAAGATGATCGACCTCCGCAAACCGTCCAGGATGAAGAAACCAAGGCCACCCAGACCGAGAAGCGAAGTCACGGTTACAAGGCCGATGACCGTGACGGTCGTGATCCGGATGCCGGCCATTATCACCGGTAGGGCCAGTGGCACCTCAATATTGCGGCGAACCTGAGAGCGACGGTAACCCATGCCAAATGCCGCCTCGGTCGTTTCGACTGCAACACCCCGGATTCCCGTGACGATGTTTCGAATCAGAATGAGAAAGGTGTATGAGATGAGGGCGATCTCGGCCGTGATGAACCTCTGGGTTGGTGTCCCGATCCCGATTACAGGCGCCACCAGTGCAAAGACAGCAAGTGAGGGGATCGTGTAGAGGACGCCGCTGAATGATGCCACCGGCTCGTAGATCCGAGGCCACTTCAGGGCGGCGGAGGCGAGGGCAACCGATACCAGAAGACCCACAGCGATTGCGACTCCGGTCAGCGTCAGATGCTCGACTGTCCGGTCCCAAATGTTGTCGAGGTTTCGCCTCACCCAGGACCAGTCGAACAGAGTCGTCGTTTGGCCAAGGATCATCACTCAGGTATCTCCCCTGCGATCGATTCCACGTCCAGCATTCCCCGATAGGAACCATCGTCGACAACCAAGGCGTGCCGGGTATGTCCGGTGACGACAACGTCGAGGGCTACCCGCATCGAGTCGGAAGAGGAGACGGACATCTCGATCGGCCGTAACTCCAGATCTTGAATGCTTCGACCGTCGAGATCCGACCTATCGACCCAGCCCAACAACTGATCACCTTCGAGGACGCCAAACCAGTCGACATGGTGGGCGTCCATGGTGTCTGTGGCTTCGACGAGCGACGCCGATCTCTGGACCACAGGCCCACGAACAAGCTCGGCCTCGCTGATCGGCATCAATGCGAGTCGCTTCAACCCTCTCTCCCCTCCGAGGAACTCCTCCACGAACTCGTTCGCAGGATTGGAGAGGATCTCAATTGGTGTGTCGTATTGCTCCACCACGCCTCCCAGATTGAGAATCGCTACCCGTTCGCCGAGATACATCGCCTCGTCGATGTCATGAGTGACGAAGAGGACTGTCTTGCCCAGTTGCTGTTGGAGCCTCAGAAACTCCTCCTGAAGCCGGCTGCGAACAATGGGATCGACCGCCCCAAACGGCTCGTCCATCAACAAGACTGGAGGATCTGCGGCCAGCGCCCGAGCAACGCCGACACGCTGCTGCTGACCGCCGGAGAGCTCGGATGGATAGCGCTCCAGCATCTCCGTCTCGAGTCCCATCAACTCGGTCAGCTCCGCCACGCGCTCCTCGATCCGGCCAGGGTCCCACCCCATGAGGGAAGGCACGGTGGCGATGTTCTGAAATACCGTTCGGTGAGGGAAAAGGCCTACCTGCTGGATCACGTAACCGATGGACCTCCGCAGTTCGTGAGGGGGAACCGACAACGCGTCCCGCCCAGCCACCTCGATACGCCCCGACGTCGGCTCGATGATGCGGTTGATCATTTTGAGAGTGGTCGTCTTCCCGCAGCCCGACGGCCCCACGAGTGTCACAAACTCTCCCCGCCCGATTTCGAGGCTCAAGTCGGCAACCGCGGGCTGGGACGTGCCGGGGAAGACCTTGGTGACGTGATCAAGGCGGATCATTGCACAACGGCGAGAGCGCTAGGAGTCTGCTGAATGATGCCGTTGCTCAGATCGGCGACCAGGCACGTCACCCGCAAGGACGAGGTTTCGCCACTCCTCGGTGCGGAACGGCGGAGCCGAGGACACCGCGAGTGGCGATGATCTGGTCGTCGAGATGAGTGACATGCATTGTTCAACGGGCTCCTTGTCCGAGACATCGTCGGACTTTAGGTTCGGGCCACTACCCGACCCGATCGAGGAACCTGAGGACCTCCTCGAGATACCTCTCGAGATCCACGTCATACGAGTCCACATGCCCGGCACCCTCGACCGAGATGAGACGTACCGCATCTGGCCTGGCCTCGGCCAGCTCGATACTCACGCTGATCGGCACCTTGAGGTCCTCGGTCCCGTGATGGATCAGGACGGGCCGTTTGATGATGAGGTCAGCCTTGTTGACGTAGTCGATGGCCTTCCAATTCACGCCGATGCGGAGCGAGGTGATGAACTTGGCCATCGCAGACAGCGTCGGAGGAACTGTGACCGGGATCAGCGGCAGCTCTCGCTGCGTTGCGGCATAGTCAACGGTCTCGCCCATGTCGATGTTGGGCGAGTCCATCAACGCCCCCGAAACCGAGTCCAACGACCGGTTGAACATGAACGACATGGTGTGGGCGCAGCCGGTCGAGAAGCAGCTGAGAATGACGTTCTCCGCACCGTTCGCGAGAGCATGGTCGACGGCGCCGCTGATGTCCTCCCATTCCGATATTCCGTACTGGTAGTACTCGGACGGGTCCAGAGGCGTCGACTCGTCATTGCGATAGGTGATTGAGAGCTGTTGATATCCAGCATCCTGGATAGGTCCGAAAAGTGGCTCGGCCTCGGCCGGTGTGGCACCAAGGCCATGAACATGGATCACCCACGTCGTCCCCTCCGCAGGCAGGTACCACGCATCCATCTCACCCAGGGGCGACTGATACTTGATCTCTTCCAGTTCGTAGTCGCCGCTGGTCACGACGTAGGAATCGGGATCGGGCACGAAGGCATCGTCAATCAATTCGCTGGAGAAGAACCAACCCCCCGCCACATGGAACACCAGAGCCAGAGCGATCAGCGTCCAGAATATGCCCCGGAAAAATGTTCTCGACGTCACGGCTCCAGATTCTGCCCTGTCTCAGCCTTGTCGCAAAGACAAACCGCCCACGAGATGCTCATCATGATCGGTCACGGGAATCGGATCATCCCCAAAGGTCGGCTCCAGCGCTCTCGCCTCGTCAATGGTCTCATCGACTTTCGCCGACATTGCCTCCTCCATCAGCAACCCAACAGCCGAGGTCCCGGCCACGGCAAGGTTTTCGCGTCGGACAAGACCTATGAGCAGACCACTGTCGGCGACCGCTAGAACTCGCTCTTCGTGAATGCGCAAGGTGTCATCCGCCTGACGCATGGGACTCACATACACCGGCTCACCCATCCACCGGAACACCCGCTCGGGCGCCTTTCGCACCACGACTGCGCCGGCGCGCGCCTTGCTCCTGAGGCGGGCACCAGGCCCGAACATTGCCCTCTTGAACCATGATCCACCTGGAGCTCCCAGGACCAGGAGCGAACCTTCGTCGACTGTCTCTACGAGTTCCGCTATTCCGCTGACCTCGATGACCCGACCGCCGATCTCGTCAACACTCAAACCGAGACGGTCGATCACCTCCATGGCTTTGCCTGGATCGTCGCCGGGTGTCGTGGCAGAGACCATCTCTGCCTCCACGCCAAGACGTCTCCCCAAGGTGGCTGCCGTCTGAGCCGCCAACGCCGAATGAGGACCCCCACCGACCGCAGACACAATCTTGGTCACATTCCCGGAGACGAAATCGAGCGGGACCGCAACATCCACCAAATCAAATGAGCTGGGAAGCCTACGGGTAACCAGGATGTCACCCCGCAGCGAGATGCACTCCTCCACAAGGTCTCCGGTGATTCGATTGGATTCACCATCGCCAAGAAGATCAGCCAGTTCGGCACACCCCTTGCCTCGCGTCCAGACAACCCGGGTGTCTCTGGCATCGAGTGGCTGGCGACCTTCCATTCATCTCTCCCTGTCCGGCTTCGCTGTCGAGGTTTCTCCCGCGGTGTTCACCATACGGCATCCAACTGACAGATCCACCACCGAGATTCCCAGAACGGCACATTGCCAACAATGTCATCATTGTCACCATGGAATTCAAGGAAGCACTCGCCAGGAGAAGGATGGTTCGGAACTACCTGTCGGACCCTGTGTCTCCCGAGATTCTCGATCGGATCGCCGACGCCGCTCTGCGGGCCCCCTCTGCCGGCAACTCCCAGGGTGTGGCGGTAGTTGTGGTCGTTGACGAATCGAAGAGACTGGCAATTGCCGAACTTGGCGACGAGGCCGAGTACGTAGCTGCGGGATTCGACCCGTGGATATCGCGGGCGCCGGCTCATCTTGTGATTTCCGTCAGCGAGAAGGTTTATCGCGACCGGTACGACGAACCGGACAAACTCGACCCCGACGGGAACGCCATCGAGTGGCCGGTCCCCTACTGGTGGATCGATGCCGGCGCTTCGATGATGGCGGTGCTCCTTGCCGCAGTGGACGAGGGTCTCGCCGCGGGTTTCCTCGGCGTGCACAAGATGCCCGAACTGGCGTCACTGCTGGGCATCCCCAAACACCATCACCCTATCGGCGTCGTCACCATCGGATATCCCGCTCCCGATCGCCAGTCGGGAAGTCTGACCCGGGGAAAGAAGCCGAGATCCAAGGTGATCCACCTCAATGAGTGGAGCTAGTGCCCTGTCCGGTGACGTTGGCGATGTTGAGGGCGAGGCAGGGGCGTCTCTGGCAAGGACGCAGGACGAAGGCGCACTGGCCGTTCGTCGAGGGCGAGGACACAGCCAGGGGCGTCACTGGACGCCCTGAACGCGGCGAGCGTTGCTGGTCGGGGCACTAGTCGCCCGCAGGCAGCATCCTCTCCAGGGCCTCGTACGCCTCCGCCAGGTCTTCGTCCCTGACAAGGACTCGAATGCCCTCCGATGCAGCAAACATCGGCACCGCCCCCGACCCGGTATCTGCCTGTACGACCGAGTCGATTCCGTTGGCCTCGAGGCGAGCGCGCACTAGCTCGGCCTCGGTTACCGATCGGTAGGTGCCAACGCGAACGAGTTCCACGCTGGGAGCCTAAGACCTGAGCGCGATACTGGCGACATGGCCGCTGATATCACATCGCCGACCAACGACCGCATCAAGCGGCTGGTGAGGCTGCGACAACGGAGGCATCGCGACAACGAAGGCGTACTCGTGGTCGAGGGGCGTCGTGAGCTGGAGCGGGCCGTCAACGCCGGCTTGTCGCCAAGGGAGGTCTACCTGCCGAGCGGTGACGCAGTGGATTTTCCGGGCAGCCAGGTTTTTTTCTGCTCAGCGGAAGCGATGGCCAAAGCCTCCTATCAGACAAGGCCGGACACCGTGATCGGGATAATCGACCAGTGGGACACGTCACTCGACCGGATCGCTCTCGGCTCTGACCCCTTGATCCTGGTGGCTGAGGGTCTGGAGAAACCGGGCAACCTGGGGGCCATCCTGAGGACCGCGGACGCCGCGGGAGCTGACGCCGTCATCGCCGTCGACTCGAGAGTCGATCCGTTCAACCCCAATGTCGTAAGGGCCTCAACGGGAGCGATCTTCACGGTTCCTTTCGCTGACGCCGCCCTCGATGAGACCTTGCAATGGCTCCAGTCATCCGGAATCTCGGTGCTGGCCGCATCCCCCCATGCCGAGACTCTCCCGTGGGGCGTGGATCTCACCGGTCGGGTGGCCTTCATGGTTGGTAACGAGAACGTCGGTTTATCCGATGCCGCCGAGGCCGCCGCAGACCGGTTGATCCGAATTCCCATGTTGGGCGCAGTCGATTCGCTGAACACTTCGGCATCCATGGCGATTCTCGCCTACGAAGCCGTCCGCCAGCGATCCAAGTGACCGACTGGCTGCTGATCGAGTCAGATACGGCTCGCGGTGCGTTGGGAAGGCTGTTCTTGACATCGAACATATGTTCGAGGTAGCTTGTCGTGGGCATGACCGTTGCCCTCCAGCCCAGCTTCGACGACCTTTCCACTCGTCTCATCGATGTCACTTTCTGCGTGCTCGACCTGGAGACCACCGGCGGTTCGGCCGCCGATTGCGAGATCACGGAGATCGGTGCCGTCAAACACAAGGGCGGCGATCTCATCGCAACATTTCAGACCCTCGTTGACCCTCGCTCCCCGATTCCCCCGACGATCACCATCCTCACCGGCATCACCCAGGCCATGGTCCTTGATGCCCCCCGAATCGAGGCGGTCCTCCCCTCGTTCCTCGAATTCATCGGCGGTGCGGTCATCGTGGGCCACAACGTCAGATTCGACATGTCGTTCCTCAATGCGGCGGCCATCAGACTTGGCTATGGAAGGCTCGAGAATCAGACTGTCGACACCGCCGCCCTGGCGCGACGACTGGTTCGACCCGATGTTCGAAACCTCAAGCTGCGAACCCTGTCGGCACACTTTCGAAGCCCGGTGACCCCCAACCATCGTGCTCTGGCCGATGCGCAAGCGACCGCCCATGTGCTTCATGCGCTCCTGGAAAGGGCGGGCTCCCTGGGGGTGACCAACATCGACGATCTGCTCCTGCTCCCCCGTGCCCGCGGAGCGGCGCACTATTCGAAGATCGCACTGACCGAGCACCTGCCTCGGAAACCCGGGATCTATATCTTTCGGGATCGCCATGACACGCCGATCTACGTCGGCAAGGCGACCAACTTGAGGTCCCGGGTGCGACAGTACTTCTACGGCGACCCCCGCCGATCCATCACCAACATGATGAGAGAGCTTCACACGATCGATCATCAAATTTGCAGCACCACGCTGGAGGCCGAGATCACCGAGCTTCGGCTGATCCATGCCCACCGGCCCAGGTACAACCGTCGCTCCCGTCCTCCCAAGACATCCCACTTCGTCAAGCTGACCAAAGAGGCCTTTCCACGGCTCTCGGTGGTTCGAATTCTCCGAGACGACAGTCTGCTCTACCTGGGCCCGTTTGGGTCCAAGCGCGCGGCCGATCTGGTGATGACTGCCCTCTGGGACAGCATCCCGATCAGGAGGTGTCGGACTCGACCGGGAGGTCGAGGGGGAAAGTGCGCTCCGGCCCAGCTCGGTGTCGCGTCATGCCCATGCGATGGGACGCTTTCTCAGGCCGACTACAAGCCGGTCGTGGACCGCCTGATCGATGGCGCCACCATCAACCCGAGCCTCCTGCTCGAACCTCTCGTTGCCAAGATGTCCGACCTGGCCGACGGTCGGCGTTACGAGGAAGCTGGATGGACACGCGACCGCCACGACGCTCTTGCCCGCGCCATCGAACGTCGACAGACCTGGGGAGCACTTCAGGGTCTGGGCTGGTGGGAGGCTGAGACAGACGACGGCTCCAAGGTTCTCATAGACCACGGGCGTCTGGTCTCAACCTGGCGCACCGGTGAGCCCGCTCCACTGATGCCAGTTGCGCCTGAACCGCACCAGGTCACCGAGGTTCCTCAGAATGTGGAAGTGGCGAGTGAAGCTGATCTCGTGTGGAAGTGGCTCATGACGAACTCTCCACGAATCATCGACTCCACGGGGCTCCTTGCCCTTCCGATTAATCGCCCGAAACGGCTCAATCAGAGGGCCCAAGGAGGCTGACGCGGGGCTCCCACTCCGGCCTTGTTGCGAGTCGGTGACAGAATCAGCCAGGTGACCAAGCACATCGCCCGAATCGTCCTTGTGGTGTTGATCGCGTCTGCGTGCGCAAGCGCGGAGGTGGACACCTCCGGCGTGCCTGACCTCGAGACTGTCACGGTCGAAGAGTTCGCGTCAAAGTTGGAGTCGCTCGGACGCCCGGCCATCGTCAACGTATGGGCATCGTGGTGCATCCCGTGTCGGTCGGAGGCACCCTTGCTCACGGCAGCTCACCTGGAGTATGGAGGCGAGATCGAGTTCATCGGCGTCAACGTGCGGGACAGTCAGACCCACGCCAAGGAATTCATCGCTGAGTTTGGGGTGGAGTTCGACAGCTATTTCGATTCGGGCCGCGCTATCCCAAACCATTACGCCGGGATCGGTACCCCGATCACCTTCTTCTTCGCTCCCGGCGGGGAGCTCTTGTCGACCCACAACGGCGTGATCGACGACCACGCTCTCGCACTCGGCATCGACGAACTCCTCCGGTTTGAGAGCTGAATGGAGTTCACGCTGCTCTGGGCGGCTCTGACTGGCGTCTTTTTCGCCTGGGGAGGGACTCGCCTCTGGCCCGAAGGCCTTCCCGATCACGCAACCGACCGAATGGTGGGGGCCGCGGCCGCCGGGCTGTTCATGGGGAGGTTGGTCGCCATGACCCTCCAAGGGACCAACCCGCTCACGCACCCTGGGGATATCTTGGTAATACGAGGTGGGGTTCACACGGCTGCTGCCACGGTCGGCGCCCTGGGTGTCTACCTCTGGGCCGTCAAGGGCCAGATCCGCTTTCTGGACGCTACTGCTGCCGCTGCGGTGCTCGGGTTGGCCGGCTGGCATGCCGGGTGCCTGTGGCGGAACACGTGCCTGGGCGCAGCCTCTGATCTGCCATGGGCTTGGTCGCTGCCTTCCAGCACCATCACCCGACACCCGGTTGAGATCTATGCCGCCCTCGGGTTGATCGCCGCAGCCTTCATCGTCGCTCGGCTCCCGATACGCACCCTTCTCAGGACGGGTGCCGGGTTCGCGTTGGCTTCGCTTGTCCTCCTTCTCACCGAGCCACTTCGCCTAACCATCAAGGGAGGCCTGGAGCCGTGGTACATCGCCGGCATCGCAGCCGGCGTGGTCGTGGTGACTCTTGGTGGACGGGCTGTCAGGTCCGCCCCAATTCACACGACTTGAAGGTCTCACCGTGGCCCATGAGACTCCGCCCGTGGCCGCTTTAGCGACTCTCAACCGAACCGGGGTGACCCTGGGAAACACCAGGGTATTGAGCGATATCACTTTCTCTGTCGCACCTGGAGAAGTCGTTGGCGTGGTCGGTGCCAACGGTTCAGGCAAGACCACCCTGCTCCGACTGATCGCCTCGCTGATCGCCCCCGACCGCGGCGATGGCACGGTCCTGGGAGCAAGGCTTGGAACCAGCGAGGTATTCACCATTCGACGGCGCATCGGGCTGATCTCTCATATCCCGACCACGATTCCCGAGTTGACCCTCGAGGAGAACCTGCTCCACGCAGTACGGCTGGCGGGCCATGAAACCGCCAAAGTCGCCGACTCTCTTCGAGCTGTTGGGTTGGAGGGCTCGTCTGACCGCAAGGCGTCCGACAGCTCCTTCGGGATGAAGCGGCGAACTGAGGTCGCCCGCCTTCTCATCACCAAGCCGAGCATTCTCCTTCTAGATGAGGCCATTTCCGGACTCGACTCGGACGCCCACGCTCTCATCGATGCACTGGTCGACCGAACGGTCGGTTCTGGAGGGGCCGTCATCGTGGTCTCTCACGATCCACTTCAGATGGAGAAGGCATCGACCGTATTCGGCCTTGCAGTGGGCGCCCTCACGGAGATGACATGAGTTTCTGGTCTCAAACCATGGAGATTGCCAGAGTCGACATGAGCCTGGAGAGGCGTACTGGCGACGTGACCCGAATTGTCGTGCCGTTCGCGGTGATCGCCCTTCTGGTCTTTCCCCTGGCATTGGGTGTGGACCTCTCCGGAATCTCCAGGATCGGTCCAGCGGTCTTCTGGGCCCTTGGGGTTCTGTTCGGGATGCAGGTAGCACTGAGGCAAACCGCATCTGATTCACCAGAGCGACGAGACCTATACGCGTTGCTTGGCGTCGACCCAGCCGCAAAGTTCACCGGCAGGACGATATCCGGGGCAGTCCTCACCCTCGGCTTCTTCGCCGCCCTATTAGTGGCAATGGTGGTGCTCTACAGCCCGCGACTTCCCGAGGGATGGCTCGCCCCGACGCTTCTGAGCGCGATGCTGGTCGCGATCGGTTTGACCGAGCTGGGGACACTGGCCGGTGAGGTCACGGCCGGGTTGAGGAGCCGGACCTCGCTGGCCTCCCTGATAGTCGCTCCACTGGCGATTCCACTGATCATCGGCGGCTCGCAGACGCTCGAATCGGTAGCTCGTGAGGCAACTATCCTCCCATGGATACTGCTGTTGCTCGCCACCGACCTGGCCCTTGCCGTGGCCGGGGTGGGATTGGCTAGACCGCTCGAGGAGGCATCGAGATGACCCGCGTGAGAGTCCTGTTCGCCATGGCTGGCGCAGCCGTGGCTGTCGGACTCTGGTTCGCCTTCACCGCGCCGACCGATGCACTTCAGGGAGAGTTCAGCCGCATCATCAACATCCATGTTCCTTCCCTGTGGGTCGCTTTCCTAGCCTTTGGAGTGACCGCCCTTGGATCGATCCTTTGGCTGATCAGAAAGAAGCCAAGGTGGGACCGTCTCGCCTCTGCGTCCGCCGAGATCGGTGTGCTTTTCACTGCCATCGGATTGTTCACAGGGATGGTATGGGGTCAAGCCGTTTGGGGAAGGGCGTGGGACTGGGGTGATGCTCGCCTGGCCACGACGGCTGTCATGTTCTTTGTGTACCTCGGCTACCTGGCCTTACGCAGGGCAACTCCTGATCAGCCGGCAAGGGCCCAACGTTCGGCCGTACTGGGGACAATTGCCTTCGTTCAGGTTCCGCTCGTCTATTTCTCGGTCAACCTGTTCCGAACGCTCCATCAGACCCAATCGATTCGACCTGACGGATCGACCATGCCACCGGAGATGCTCATCGCGATGCTCATCAATGTGCTCACGTTCACCCTGCTCTATGTGGCCCTTATGGCGGCGCGGACCGAGATTGCGGTCGTAGAGGAGGCTGCCGCCCCCGTTGCGAGCATGGCAGGGGAAGGCATCAGCCCGCCACGGCTCGGCGAGGTCGAGGATGTCTGATCAACTCGTCGTCGCCGGAACGTTTGGGATCTCCTATGCGGCAATCATCGGATACGCCGTCTACCTTCACCTGCGTCGTCGACGGACCAAAGGCTGACCGTGATTCATCGACGGTTCGTCCTCCTTGGGATCGTTGGTGTTGTGGGTTTGGTCCTTGCTCTCACTTTGACGGGTCTCGGTGAAAACCTGACCTACTACCTCTACCCCACCGAGGCAGTGGAGCAGCGAGCGGACTTTCCGGATGGCAATCGATTCCGGCTTGCCGGCTTGGTCGTCTCCGGGTCCCTGATCGAGGGCGATGACGACATGACGTTCGAGGTCACCGACGGCGGAGCCACCGTTCCCGTGCTCCTGACCAATACGGCGCCATCCTTGTTTGATGAGAACGTCCCGGTGCTGCTCGTAGGCGCCTGGTTCGGCGACACCTTCGTCGCCGACGAGGCCCTCATCCGACACGATGAGAATTACGAAATCCCCGAGGAGGGCGGGGCCTACCCGGTCGAATGATGCTGGCATTCCTGGGCTCGGCAGGGATGGCCGCAGCCCTGATAGGGGCACTCCTTCTGGTTTTCCGGGGCATCCAGTCAGCCCGCGGCAACGAATCCGACCTCGTTCGACCGGCCCGCCTTCTTCTCTCAGGTGCCATCGCCTCGATGGTGGCCTTGGAACTCGCCCTCCTGACCGATGATTTCAGTGTCGCCTATGTCGCCAACCACCATTCGACGACCACACCGTTTCCCTTCGACGTAGCAACGGCATGGGCCGCCCTGGAAGGGTCGATTGTCCTCTGGGGCCTCATCCTGGCGGGCTTCACCTGGGCGGCGCTGAGTCGTTATCGCCGGGAGCCAGATTCGCTGGGGGCGGCGGCTCTCGCCGTCATGGGCGCCGTCGCCGTGTTCTTCTTCGGTCTGATGCTGACCGTTGCCAACCCGTTTGAGGTCTGTGTCAACGCCCTCGAGGTCGGCTGCGCAGAATCGAGTCCGTGGCCCTTCGCCAACGTGGTAGCCCCGGCGGAAGGACCCGGCCCCAACCCCCTCCTCCAGAACCATTTCCTAATGGCGATCCACCCGCCGATCCTCTATCTGGGGTACGTGGGGATGACAGTCCCGTTCGCGTACGCCATCGGCGCTCTCGCGATCGGTGTCCCCGGACCGGAATGGCTCCGCCGCAGCCATCGCTCGACGCTGGTCGCTTGGTCATTCCTGAGCCTGGGCATCGTTCTGGGCGGATGGTGGGCGTACGAGGTTCTCTCATGGGGCGGATATTGGGCTTGGGATCCAGTGGAGAACGCCTCACTCATGCCCTGGCTCCTGGCAACGGCTTTCATCCACTCGGCGCTGGTCCAACAGAAGAGAGGAATGCTCCAAGCATGGAACTTCATTCTCGTGATAGGGGTGTTCGCCCTGACCATCCTTGGGACCTTCCTGACCAGATCAGGGACCATCAATTCTGTTCACTCCTTCACTCAGTCGGCCATTGGCCCAGCATTGCTCGGATTCCTGGTTCTCGTCCTGATTGGCTCGTTCGCGCTGTTCTCGATGCGGTCACACGTCGTCGCCACATCGCCACGTGTCGAGTCGTTCGTTTCGCGTGAAGGCAGTTTTCTCATCAACAACCTCCTGCTCTCGGTCTACGGGTTCGTGGTGCTGATCGGGACGGTGTACCCCCTTCTTCTCGAGGCTTTCACCGGCACCCAGGTGGGGGTCGGTTCCCCCTTCTTCAATCGGTTGGCCGTTCCCCTCTCCTTTCTCCTATTACTGGTCATGGGCATCGGCCCTCTGACTCCTTGGCAGGGCAGCCCGAAAGGTCAGCTATGGAGGCGGATACGATTTCCCATTGCGGCCGGCCTGTCAGCCGGCGTCTTGACTTCGGTTTTCGTCAGTCCGGTCGGCTGGGTGGTCCTATCCGTCGCGTTTGGCGTGTACGTCGTCAGCGGTCTCGCCGGACTGCTTCTGGAGCAGGCGCGATCTCGTGCGATCAAGACAGGAAACACACGCTGGATGGAAGCAAGGCAGGTGGTATCCAGGAACCAGGCCTTCTGGGCGGGCCAGGTCAGCCACATCGGAGTTGTCCTCGTAGTCGTCGGGATTGCCTTCGCGGCCAACCTCGGCTCGCGTGCCGAGGTCGAATTGGAGCCAGGCGAAACGGTCGTCTTTGCCGGTTACACCCTGGTCTACGAGTCGCCCTTCCAGGTGAGAGAGCCCAACCGGCTGGTACAGGGGGCACGTCTGAGCGTGCTGCGAGGTGACCGATTCATCACCACTCTCGAGCCAAGAGCGAACTTCTACGGAGCGGACACCGCCGGAGTCGTGTCGCCGGCCGTGCTGAGTCGGCCTCGGGGCGACCTCTATGTGACCCTGCGAGACATCAACTCCGAGAGTGTCGACCTAGGGCTCAATACCTCGCCGCTGATTTGGATGCTCTGGCTCGGAGGGCTGACTACGGCTGCTGGAGGCTTCTGGTCGGTCGCTATCCGCCGTGCGGAACGGATCCGCCGGGAAGAGCGTCAAATAGTTGATGTCTGAGCGTCTCCGCAACATCGTTCTCCTCGCCATCATCGCGACTATGGCGGTGCTTCTCGTGGCGACTGTCTCAACCCGCCCTGCCTCTGAGGACAGGGTCGGGGCACTCGGGTCCCAAATCAAGTGCCCGGTGTGCCAGGGCGAATCAATTGCCGATTCTCCCTCCCAGATGGCAAGGGACATGATGGATCTGGTCGCCGAGAGGGTCGATCGAGGTTTTTCGGATGAAGCCATCATCGACGAGCTACTTGCTTCGTACAGCGGGGCCGTACTTCTCGATCCCCCGGTCTCAGGCGCCACACTTGCTCTCTGGCTGGCGCCCATGGTGGCCATCGCCATCGGTGTGACAGTCATCGTCTGGTGGCGTCGGCATCCTGGGGATGAGTCGACACCGGGAGCCAACGGTGCGCCCAGCAGGCGGCGCCTCCTCATTGGCGCCATCGTGTTGATTGCAGCGTTCGCCGGAGTCGTCGTCGTAGCGGCGAACTCTCTCCAGGAACGGGAAGGAGCGTCGGCGGGCGTCGCCGACCTGGATGACCAGGATCTCTCCGAGGTCAGCAATGAAACGTTGGAAGCCGTCATCGCGGCCAACCTCGACCATCCTCAGATCAACGGGATGCGCCTGGCTCTGGCCGGCCGGTACTACGACGCCGGCGATTACAGATCTGCCTTTCCTCATTATCTGGCCGTCGCCGAAGATGGCACTGCGACCGGCGGCGAGGCTGTGACCTCACTGGTGCGTCTCGGCTGGATGGCCTATGACGGGAACGGAGAGGTGGGGACGGCCAACCGGCTATTGGATCAGGCCCTGGAAATCGAACCCGGTTCCCAGATCGCCCTGTATCTCAAGGCAACAGTCATCTGGTGCGGAGAAGGAGACGCCGAGACAGCCACCACCATCCTCGTCGGCTTGCTCTCCGACCCCGACTTGGCCGAGGAATCCCGGACTCAGATCGAAGCCGACATCGCCCGAGCCTCGGGAGATGAGGCATGCGCATGACAGGAGGTCCACTCCGGTGGGCCGCCTGGGGGGTTGTCGGCGCGACCGTGGTGCTGGCAGTCGTGCTCGCTTCACGCTTCGGCCTTGACCCAGGGCTGGTCAACTCTCCACTCCTGGGGCAGCCTGCACCTCAATTCGACCTCCTCACTCTGGATGAGTCCGAAACCGTCTCATCATCTGATCTCGCCGGCGACATCGTGGTGGTCAACTTCTTTGCCTCATGGTGTCTCGAGTGTCGAAACGAGCACGACGACCTGGTGGCGACAGCCGATGCCTTTGCCGGTCAAGGAGTGACCTTCGTCCAGATCGGCTATCAGGAAGATGCCGATCAATCGCTGGCGTACCTGACCGAGGTAGGTAGCTCGGAGGTGACTCGATACCTGTATGACGAACGCAGCCGAACTGCCATCGCCTACGGGGTCTTCGGGATACCCGAGACATTCTTCATAGACCCCTCAGGCGTGGTTGTCGGCAAGATCATCGGCGAAGCCGACGCCCTCATCCTCGGCGCCACGATTGATGCGATCCGACGGGGCGAAACCCCCGGACAACAGATCACGGGTGAGACGCAGCAGCAGCCAGATTGAATCGTCAGCCGGGCCGAATTATCTCGAGCGAGACCTCGCTGAAGCTGGGAGTGTCGATGGCAGCCGAGCCGGTCCCAATCAGGAACACGTCGAAGAAACCCAAGAGGTAGCGGTCGACGATCGGGACTATCCGGCCGGCCGGAATTGGCCCCCTGATGCCAAGCCTGTGCGCCACAGGCGACAGCAGCGGTGTTATCACGAAGTCGTTGTGACTGGCCCCTTCTACACCAACCCAGTAGGTGACTTCGGCGCTTCGGTCTGATATCCCGCGAAGAATCGCGTCATTCTCGTCACCTCGCCACATGTCCGACCTCATGAACAAGGCCGGCCGGGAGGCCGTGGTGGCCAGGACAGAGTCGGGCAGAGGTTCGACCCAGGCGTCCAAACCCAGGACGGCATCGCACCGCTCGTCCTCCAGACAAACCTTCACCGCCGCTCCACCACCCGTCGAATGCCCATAGATTCCGATCTGGGTTAGATCGGCAGCGCCGGCCACCACCTCGAGCGGCCCTCGCTCACCCCGGTCGAGAGCGTCCAGTATCGAGACTATGTCGGCTGCAAACACGTCAACGAGCTGCTCGCTCGCCTCGGCGTATGCCGCCTCCCCGATCTCTTCCTCGTCAGGGAGCGCGGCGGGGTCGTACTCAACGACCTCTCCATCCTCAAACACTGTGGCGATGGCCCCATAAGTGTGATCGGGAGCGATGACGATGTACCCGTTGCTGACCAGATTCTCGATTTGGTTCACCGCGATGGCTCGGAAGCCGGTCCAACCGTGGCTGTAGATGATGACGGGAAACGAGCCACTGGCCACCGGTACGGATCCGAAGGAATGCGATTCCACATAGCGGGTGTGGTTGAAGAACCATCCGGGGAATCCCATGTTGGTCGCAAGGGCCGGAGCCACCACTTCGAGGTCCTCGCTCCAAGCCGCAGGATCGGCATCCTCGGTGCTAGCCGCCGGGTACCAGATCTGGACGTTGAGTCGGCGTGGACCACCGGGGAACTCCCCGTATATCTCTTCCCGGTTGATGGCAACTATCTCGATCGTGACGGTTCCGATCTCGACGCTTCCAGTAGGTACAGGGAGCTGGGGAACTGGCAGAGCCAGCGGCAGAATCACAGCAATCCCAAGCGCGGCCGTTCCGAACAGCCCTCGTGCGACTCTCCGTGTCCAATCCAAATTCCGCTCGACAATGATGATGTCGCCGATGGCAAAACCGAGAGCGGCGACATAGAAGGGAATCATTTGCCAGCGAAGACCCTCGATCTGCCAGTGGAGGACAAAAAGGCCGGCTAGAAGGCCGGCGACGATACCCCTCCGGGTCCTGACCCCGAATAGGGCCGGCCAGGCGACAGCGAACACTTCGCCGTACACCAGAAAGAATTCAAACCTCCGCACTTCGACGGCGACGATAAAGGTGTCGGAGGCCTATGAAGGGCAAACGGGCTCCTAGCTGATGCCACCCCAGCGGTTCGGAATCCTCGTCCCCTGGTGGAAGGTGACCTGCCAATCTCCGTTGTCCTTCACCCAGATCGAACTGCGACGGGCCTCCTGACCCGACTGCCCGATCGATCGATAGGTGACGAGCGCGGTCTCGGGAGACAGGGTGCGCACCTCGAAGTCACGGATTACCACCGCCGCCGAGACCTCTTGGGTCATCATTTCGATCATCATCTTGCGGTTGTAGACCTTGCCGCTGCTCCCGAACTCGATGAAGTCGGGGTGAAGAAGCTCTTCGAGGTTCTTGTCGGAATGGCGGGCGTCGGGGTCGAGAAGAAGCCGCTCGAGATCCAAGAGTTGTTTTTGCCACTTGGCCCTATTGGCCTTCCCCCTGAGTGAACTCACCATTGGACCGGTCCCCTGTTGTGCTTCCCAAGAGCTTACGGGTTTGTGTCAACCTGTCAGGGATATCAGGTTCTCCAAAGAGACCCTGATATCTTCCTCGCTTCGGATCCCGGGCCAGGCCTCGACCACAGTGTCGTCACTGGCGATCAACACCGTCACCGGCTGATAGGGCACGCCGTAGATCTGAAAGATTCCCTCGGCTTCGTCAAGACCCCACATCACGTTGCCTGATCTGAAGAGTTCGCGAGCCCTTTGCCGGGTAGCCTCAAGCGTCCCGTGCCACGCCGGCGCCACAAAGTCGATCCGATCGGCATATTCGGCCGCCAGTTTGTCTACAACGGGCAACTCCCGTCGACATGTGGGTCACCATTCGGCCCAGAAGACCAGATAGACAGGCTTCTCGCCCTCAGACAACGTGTACGAGCCGCCGTCGCCCAGTTCGAGTGTGAAGTCAGGCGCCACCTCCCGATCAGACGTGGTGGTCGTCTCTGAAGGCCGTGGCGTGGTGGTGGCTTCCGCGGTAGTCGTCCCTGGCTCGGCCGACGATGTTGACGTAACGACTGCCTCGGAGGTGGTCGACGACGGCTCCCCCGCGACGGAGGGACCACATGCAGCTACTACCACCGCCAGAAGCGAGACCATTGCGATTCGCCGATGCATACCGGCAATTTAGACCATCGAAGCTTCAACAGACATAAACCAGTGGCGCGAGATCGAGGTCACATGCCGGTACACTGGCTGACCCGTGCCTGATACGACCCTCTATTTTGCCTACGCGGCGCTTCTCGACCCGGATCGAATCGGAGCCGTGGCTCCGGGCGCCAGGTTCATGTTCACAGCCCACTTCCCGGAGACAAAGCTCGATTTCGTGGAGTCGTCTGATGTGGGAGGTCTTCCCACTCTCGTTGTCGACTCCGGTCACACAGTCTGGGGCGGGGTGTTCGAGGTTCCTGGATCTGAGGTTCAATCACTCATCGACGCCGAGGAGGCCGAAGGCCGGGTTTCGGGCTGGTCCGAAAAAGCCGTCGACCGAGCCGGGAACAAACACGACTGCTTGACCTTCGTCGCCAAAGGGGCTCCGAATGGCAACCACCGACCCAACTCCGACTACCTCGACTCGATGATCCGCGGGGCCAGACATTGGTCGCTGCCCGCGGGCTGGGTGATGGCTCTCGAGGACTTCGGCGAAGACCCCCTTTTCGCATGAGAAGAAGGCCCGGGATCCCGCCGGGCCCTCTCCATTGTGATTCTTCGGAAGCTATGCCTCGTCTGCGGGGAACAGCCGGTACAACCCGAAGGCGATGACTGCACCCACCAAAGGCGCCACGAGGTAGACCCACAGGTTCCCGAAGGTGTTGGCTACGGCCGCAGAGCCAAACGAACGGGCCGGATTGACCGACGCACCTGAGAATGGAATGCCGACGAGGTGGACCATGACCAAAGTCAGGGCGATCGCGACTGGGGCGTGTGGCCGCCGGTTTTGGTAACGGCGAGGATCGTCCACACGAATATCGCGGTCAGAATGACCTCGAGCAGGATGGCCACATCCCTGTCTTGGAACGTAGTCATCGTGGTGGCAACCGCATCCTGGCTGGAAGCCGCAAGCACCACCAGCGAAGCCACAGTCGCGCCGGCGAACTGACCGATCCAATATCCGATGGCATCACTGAGCGATGTTCTCCCATCCATCAGCATCGCCAGCGTGACCGCCGGATTGAAGTGGGCACCCGACACATGTGCCACTGCCCAGATCGTCGCAAGAAGCCCCAGACCGGCGGACAATCTGAGATTCATCGGCACGAGCAAGGAGATTGGGTGGTCTGACGAAACCCCCTTTCTTCCGCCCAAATCCGCCAGCGAGCCAGCCGAACAGCTACAAGCCGGCGAACATCATCGTCTCCAGAAGCGTCGAAAGACTCTGCGTCTGAGCTGAGTGGCCCTCCGAAGAGGGCCACTCCACATCTTGCGAGTCCGTCTGTAAGCCGGATTCTGTAATCGACGACCATCCATCTCGGCGCACCGTTGCCGATGCGCTCACGCGGCCTACCCGGGACTCAGTCGACGGGCCGTCGGCGTCCCTGCTTGGCCTTGCTCCGGGTGGGGTTTACCAAGCCGTCGCGATCGCTCGCAACGCTGGTGAGCTCTTACCTCACCGTTTCACCCTTGCCTGTGCCCTATTCGGGGCCATCGGCGGTCTTCTCTCTGCTGCACTTTCCGTCGGGTCACCCCGCCTGGAAGTTATCCAGCACCCTGCCCTGTGGAGTCCGGACTTTCCTCGGTCTTTCGACCGCGGCCGCCCGACGGGCTCGCAATGACAATTCTACGACGCGGCGCTCTTTCGTCTACCCGCCAACCAACCGGTGGTCCCAGATATGACGGCTGAGAGGGGAAAGACCAAGACAACCGAGAGCGTTGCCGCCGGGCTCCCTCCGATACGAGCGACGATGACGATCAGCGTGGCCAGGGCCAGGCCGGTGAGAGCACCATGGAACCGGCCGGAATGTCGTGCCATCGCTCCGGCAACCCAGCCTCCTACCACCAGCCCGGCGCCAATGCCTATCACCAGACCGATATCGGCTCCCGATTCAACACCCGCGAGGCTGAGGCCTCCGCCGATCAATAAGGCGATGAAGGTTGCGGACAGCCCTCCCGCTCCGAGGCCGAGTCCGACGGCGGTGATGTTGAGAGCCACGAGCATGGGATAGATCTTTTCACATTTTCTTAGAAAAGCCCCATTTCCGGTCCGTTTCTGTCAGGG
>JACZUI010000056.1 GCA_022573225.1 Acidobacteriota bacterium | reverse complement strand
GAGGGAGCGGTCGTGATCGATGTGGGGATCAATCGAACCGACTCCGGTCTCGTGGGTGACGTCGACTTCGATTCCGTCGTCGAGGTTGCTGGCGCGATCACCCCGGTGCCGGGGGGTGTCGGCCCGATGACCCGGGCCATGCTGCTGTCGAACACCCTCGTGGCGGCCAAGGCCCGACGACCCTGAGCGTGTGTAAATCCCGGTGCCTTACCCCGTGATTTACACACGCTCGAGGTGTCCCGGGTCATAAAGAATCCGTCAGAGCGGCCGATACCCAATGAATGGTTGATAGAGGCCCATACTCTGTCGCGGAACGGTCGGGACGAAGGTGAGCCTCCGCCGGGTTCTGGCTGCTCTCGCCGCGTTGGTGATGGTCGTGGTTCTCGTTCCCGCAGCGTCCCAGCCGGCATTGGCTGCATCGGGCCCCTGGCTCGACGAAGACTTTCAAGATGGAGTCGACAACGTCTTTGATTCCGGCTGGGGCCTCGAATCCACCTCGCAGGGGCATATCGGCAAGGGCATCATTTCGCGCATCGACAAAGGAGACCACTGGGGGTCCTCTGCCCACTGGAACACAAAGCCCAACATCGGATTCGAGCCGACCGAGATGTGGATGCGTTATTGGATAAGGTTCAACCCAGGGTTCAGGGTCGACTCCCCATCGAGAGGAAAGCTTCCCGGATTCGGCGGTCTCTACACGTACAACTGTCTAGGCAACAGGCCGTCGACGCAGTCAGAGCCCTGTTGGTCGGCGCGGATGAGCTTCTCGCCGCTTTATCCGGGGGATGGTTTGCCCAGCTATCCGTATGATCCTGCCGAGGTCACCCGGGTCGGCTTCTACGCCTATCTACTCAACGGCAACGACGTGGGACAGACCGGTGAGGTGCTTCATTGGGATCCCGACTTGTCAACCCTTCAGCATGGCCTCTGGTACTGCATCGAGGCTCGCGTCAAGCTGGACGACCCCGGCGAGAAGAACGGAGTCCTGCAGGGATTCGTCAACGGGCAGGAAGCGTTCTCAGCGACGAATCTCAACTTCCGCCGGTCCGGCGAGTCCCAGCTAAAGGTCAAATCTCTCTGGTATGACATCTACTACGGGGGTTCGGCGACCTCTCCGGTCAACAATGCCGTCTCTTTCGACTCGCTTGCCGCTGGGCCGAGCCGAGTGGGATGCGATGATGGGGGATCGGGTTCGGGCACCTTCCTGGATGACGACGACTCCCCCTTTGAGAAGGCGATTGAGGAACTCGCAGCGTCGGGCATCACGAAGGGATGCAACCCGCCGGTCAACGATCGGTTTTGCCCCAACGACAATGTGACTAGGGGCCAGATGGCTGGATTCCTCAAAAGGGCGCTTGGAAGCCTGTATCCGGTCAGCCTTCCTGACCCGCCTCCATCCCCGCCCGACTTCTGGGGTGGTGTCTCGCATCAGCACTACCTCGATGCGCTTGACGTGTTCGCCGCAGGCGGTGCTCCCCTAGACACATATGTCGTGACCTATCCCATCGACCAGGGGGGCGACAAGGACTGGCTCGCGACCGGAATTGGGAAGAACCCCAACTACTGGGTGCCGATCCAGCTGGATCGGATCTGGCTCGAGGGGGCGACACCGTATGTGAGATTGACTGTTGATGATCTGAGCGGGCTCAACTCTGGGGCCTACGACCAGCGACTGGCGAACATGCTCGCCAGCTTCGCTGCTTACACCGATCTCGGTGGTGGGCGGCGGCTCATCCTTGACATCCTTCCCGACTCGAATAAGAAGAATGTTGCGTACGGCGACAGTCCTACCGGGTTCAAGGCCGCTTTCAGGAAAATCGCCGACGACTCTCGCGCTCGCATCGGCAGCTCGAAGGTGCGGATCGCCTTCACGGCTCAGAGAGCCATGAGCTCCGACAAGTACTCGTCCACTCAGTACGGCACCGGCGGTTTCCCCCTCTTTTGGCCCGGTGACAACTACGTCGATCTGGCCGGAATCAACGGGTACGTGCAGACCGCAGGCAGCAACGCCGGCTATTACTCCGCGGCGTTTAGCGATCTAGCAGCGACAACCGGTCCTGGCGTGCCCTTCTTCGTGTCAGCTGGTGGAGCTCCAGCAGACCCAAGCGTCGCGGCGCAGATCGATTTTGTCGAAGCTCTTGCAGCGTTGGCAGCCTCGCATCCCCACGTCGTGGGAATTCAGTGGGATGACGTGGACAGGTGGGGTCTGGACATGCGGGTCAGCAGCCCGTCGGGTCTCACCAGTGGTTTCGCCGCGGCAACGCAGCAGGCGCGCACGGGCGGCCTGGACTGGCTCTTCTCCACGCAGGCGAAGAATTGGGCGAAGGCGCACAACGCCCTCTACCCGTTCGATGACATCGAGACTTCAGTCTTTGCCGATGCCATTCGATGGTTGGAAGCCGCCGGGCTCACCAGCGGTTGTGCTCCCACTCGGTTCTGCCCGGAGGATCGAGTTACTCGAGGACAGATGGCGGCGTTCCTGGCGAGGGCCTTGAAACTGCCTATCCCGGGTGCCCCCGTGGTCTTTGAGGATGCCAAAGGACATCTTTTCGAGGCTGCGATCTCGAAGTTGGCCGCAGCCGGAATCACCAAGGGTTGCAACCCGCCGGCCAACGATCGGTTCTGTCCGAACGACCTCGTCACTCGGGGTCAGATGGCGGCATTCATGGTTAGGGCGGGCCTGACGACGGGCTAGCTCAGGCCAGCCGTGGCGAAGATCACGTGGAAGGGCTCGCAGTAGATCACCACGCTGCCGAATTCGGTCACGTCGACATCTGCTGGGATCTCGTAGTTCTGGTTTCCCACGTTGCCCTTGAGCTCCCCCAGATCGAGGTAGCCCGTCACGTCGTCTCGGCCCTCCGGGCGCGCATTAGGCACCAGCAGAACGTGGAGGGCGGGGCCGTTGGTCACAGTGAACGCCTCGAGCCGCAGCACCCTTTCGCCATCGCCCAAGTCGTAGATCGTCGCTCGTCCGGACCCCTCGTGAAAGCTGTCGGCACCAACGAATACCCCTCCGACGAGCTTCACCGGGTCGGCGCCGGGCATTGGTTCGTCCGTTTGGTCGACGGGACTATCGGCCGCTGTCTCCATCTCGGCTTCAACCTCCTCAGGGGTCATGTCGACCGGGACAATCGCACCTGCCGACATGGGGAACTCCTCGTCAACCTCGTTCGTGATGAACAGAGGAGATCCCAGCCACCAGCCGAGCGCAAGTATGGGGATGCCGACGACGATTGCACCGATGAGGACGTTTCTGCGAGTGAGGAGAGCCATAACCTCGCCAAACCTATGCGTTGATGTGAAAGAGGGTGTAAATCGCTCGGGCACTAATGTCCAGCGCCCCGATTCACCTGTAGGAGATTCTCCGTCATGGGCACAGCCATCACGATGGGGCCGGAGGGCCTCCAAACACCCGACAACCCGACAATCCCGTACATAGAGGGTGACGGGATCGGGCCCGATATCTGGGCCGCGGCGGTCCGTGTCTTCGACGCAGCGGTTGAGAAGGCGTATGACGGTTCGCGATCGGTTGACTGGCACGAAGTGCTCGCCGGTGAGAAAGCCTTCAACGAGACTGGATCGTGGCTTCCTGATGAGACCGTCGATGCATTCGGGACCTACATCGTTGGGATCAAGGGCCCGCTGACCACGCCGGTGGGTGGTGGGATTCGCTCGTTGAACGTCGCCCTCCGTCAGATCCTCGATCTGTACGCGTGTGTTCGTCCGATTCGCTGGTACGAGGGCGTTCCCTCACCGGTGAAGCGGCCCGAACTCGTTGACATGGTGATTTTCAGGGAGAACACCGAAGACGTCTACGCCGGCAAGGAGGTCGAGGAGGGCACCCCCGAAGCGCGAAAGCTCCTCGACTTCGTCAAAGATGAGTATGGGTGGGAAATCAGACCCGACTCAGGACTTGGCCTCAAGCCGATGTCTGTCACAGGTTCCAAGCGACTGGTCCGCGCCGCCATCGAATATGCCCTCGCCAACGGCCGCAAGTCGGTGACCATTGTCCACAAGGGCAACATCATGAAGTTCACCGAAGGTGCCTTTCGTAGTTGGGGCTACGAAGTGGTCAAAGATGAATTCTCCGACCGGGCAGTGTCGTGGGAGGACTCCGGAGGAGATCCAGGAGACAAACTGCTCGTCCAGGATGTCATAGCCGACGCCATGCTGCAGCAGATCCTCACCCGCCCCGCCAGCTACGACGTCATCGCCACCACCAACCTCAACGGCGACTACCTGTCCGATGCCCTCGCCGCCCAGGTCGGTGGCATTGGCATCGCACCCGGCGGGAACATCAACTACGACACAGGTGTGGCCATCTTTGAGGCGACCCATGGCACGGCGCCCAAATATGCCGGCCAGGACAAGGTCAATCCTGGGTCTCTGATCCTGTCGGGAGAGATGATGTTCCGCTATCTGGGCTGGACCGAAGTTGCCGATCTCATCGTCAAGGGCCTCAAGGGCGCTATTGCTGCCAAGACGGTCACCTACGACTTCGCCCGTCTCACAGACGACGCCACTCTGGTCAAGACGTCGGAGTTTGCCGACGCAATAATCGCCCACATGTGATCAAAACATCCGGAGTGGGGGAGTACCGGCGGGGTCCCCGCGCGTCCTTCGGGAAGGCTGACTCCTGAGTACATCTACAATTCAGACAGGCCAATGACGACGATTGAGATCACCCGTGCCAGTGATGTGCTTCCTGAGGAGGAGGTCGTCGCGCTTCAACCGATCATCGACGACATCAACCGTTTGAAGCGAGAACGGAATGCCATCGTCGCCGCCCACAACTACATGACGCCCGATATCTATCACCTCGCGGCGGATATCACCGGCGACTCCTTGGCACTTGCCAATCTTGCCTTGGAGACGGAGGCCGATGTCATCGTGCTGGCCGGAGTTCATTTCATGGCGGAGACGGCGAAGCTGATCAATCCGGCCAAGACGGTTCTCATCCCCGACCTCGAGGCAGGTTGCTCGCTCGCCGATGGAATCACGGGAGAAGATGTTCGACGTCTCAGGGCGGAGCACCCGGGCATTCCAGTAGTCACATACGTCAACACATCGGCCGAGGTCAAGGCGGAATCTGATATCACGTGTACCTCCTCGAACGCCGTCGCCGTCGTTGAGTCTCTCGGAGTCGACCGTGTGATCTTCACCCCGGATCAGTACCTCGGTCGATGGGTTGCCACCCAGACTGATGTCGATGTCATCCTCTGGGAAGGATCGTGCATGGTGCACGAGCGTTTCACCGGCGCCGAGATCTCCGACTACAAGCGTGACATGGGCGAGATTTCGGTGATCGCACATCCCGAGTGTCCTCCAGATGTTCTAGCCCAGGCCGACTATGTGGGATCGACCAGCGGAATGATCGAATGGGTCCAGCTCCACCAGCCCTCTCAGGTGATGATGATCACCGAGTGCTCGATGGCAGACAACGTGGCCGAAAGCACGCCGGACACCCAATACGTGAGGCCTTGCAATCTTTGTCCTCACATGAAGCGGATAACTCTCGAAAACATCCGGACGTCCCTGGCCAGCCTCACGCATCGGATCGAGATCCCCCCCGACGTGGCCGGACGGGCTCGTCAGGCGGTCACGAGGATGCTCGAGGTCGGCCGTAAGGACTGACGCACCTTCGTGACCAACGTCACCCATCTCGATGCTCCCTTGATAGTTGGCGCCGGCGTGGCCGGGCTATCGGTGGCCCTCGGCCTGGATCGAAGCTTCACCGTCACCGCGCCTGAGATGGGATCCACCTGGTGGGCTCAAGGCGGGATTGCGGCCGCGCTTTCATCCGACGACTCACCGGAACTCCATGCCTCGGACACCCTCAGCGTGTCGGGCGGGCTGGCAGTGTCGAAAGTTGTCGAGATTCTGACCGATGGTGGGGCGGCGGCGATCGAGCGGCTTGTCTCTCTCGGCGCCGAGTTCGACCGAGACGACGAAGGTAATCTCCTCCTCGGACAGGAGGGTGGGCACCAGACGAGACGTGTCGTTCATGCCGACGGGGATGCGACCGGCGCCGAAGTGATGAGAGCTCTCACCGCGGCGGTCGACGCCTCCGAGACGATCGAGAGTCTCGAGGGCCGAGTGGTCGATCTGGTGATTGTGGACGACCGGGTGGCGGGTGTTGTCACCGCTGATGGGAAGAAGCGCACCATCTTGTTGGCGCCTGCGGTTGTTCTTGCCACCGGGGGAGCCGGCCGTCTCTACGCGCGCACCACCAATCCGGTCGGGGTCACGGGTGATGGCATAGCGATGGCCGGACGCGTCGGCGCGCGGCTTGCCGACATGGAGTTTGTCCAGTTTCACCCGACGGCATTGCTGGCGGGGAAGGACCCCATGCCGTTGTTGACCGAGGCTCTCCGCGGTGAGGGGGCCAAGTTGGTAGACCCTCATGGTCGGCGATTCATGGACCGGTACCACCCGAAGGCTGAGCTGGCGCCGCGTGACATCGTGGCACGTGCCATCTTCTGGCAGTACGACAGGGGTTCTGGCGCCTACCTCGATTGCCGGAACGTACTGAACTTCCACGAACGGTTCCCGACCGTGACGGCTCACGCCCTGTCGGTGGGTCTTGACCCCACTGAGCACCTGCTACCGGTGTCGCCTGCCGCCCACTACTACATGGGGGGGATCGACGCCGACGCCAACGGGCGGACCTCCGTGGCCGGGCTGTGGGCGGTGGGTGAATGCAGCTCGACGGGGGTTCATGGCGCCAATCGTCTCGCATCCAACTCGTTGCTGGAGGGTCTCGTGTTTGGGGCGAGGGTGGCTGCCGACGTGGGACATGATCAGGTTGACCCTGCCGGCCAGCCAATGGCGCCGAAGGAAGCCTTCGACCTACCGCTTGTCGCCGGGCCGGCCTTGGAGGACCTCCGTCAGATCATGTGGGACAGGGTCGGGCTGATCCGCACCGGGGATGGTCTTTGGGAGGCAAGAAACCATATTCTCGAACTCGACTCGGTGCTGCGGAGGACGGTCGCGGGCCGGGTCGCGGCAGACCTGTCCTTGATGGTTGTCCTGGCCGCGCTCCGGCGATCTGAGTCCCGAGGAGGCCACTATCGGGCTGACTACCCCGAGCCGGATCCCATCCAGGAGCACCGCACTCTCATCGACCCCACTCAGGTCGACCTGGTTCCGGTGGGCTAGCACAGGGCAGTAGTGCAAAAAGCCGACTACGAACCGATCGTCGCCGCGGCACTTGCGGAAGACCTTGCAGACGCGGGGGACGTGACGAGTGACGCCACCATCCCCTCAGGTGTGCAGGCCCAGGGTGACCTGGTGGTTCGCCAGCCTGGTGTAGTTGCGGGGCTCGAAGTGGCAGCGCACGTATTCGATGTGGTCGATCCTGTTATTGAGTTTCGTTCGGGTGCGGCCGACGGCGATCGTGTCGACATCGGCTCGGTTGTCGGCATCGTGTCAGGTCCGGCCAGATCGATTCTCACCGCGGAGCGCACGGCGCTGAACCTGCTGGCCCGGATGTCGGGCGTGGCGACGGCGACGGCCGAGCTGGTTGCAGCCGTCGACGGAACGGCAGCTCGGATCTCTGACACTCGGAAGACCATGCCCGGATTGCGGGTCCTCGACAAGTATGCGGTGACGGCTGGGGGAGGGGTCAATCACCGGATGGGCCTCTATGACGCGGTGATGATCAAAGACAATCACCTCGTGGCCGGTCTTGGCATCATCGATGCCGTTTCGGCTGCCCGTGAAAGGGTTGGCCCTTCGTTCCAGATCACGGTCGAGGTGGAGAACCTGAATCAACTGCGGACAGTTCTCGTGACCGACGCCGATCGAGTCCTGTTCGACAACATGAATCTGAAGATGCTCCGTGAAGCTGTCGAGATCGTCGGGGGCAAGGTCGTGACGGAGGCGTCGGGCGGGATCACACTCGACAATGTCCGTGAGATCGCGGAGACGGGGGTTGACGTGATTTCGGTGGGCTGGATCACCCATTCCGCCCCTCAGCTCGACATTGCCTTGGATTTCCGGTCAGACCACTAGTGGCGTAGGTTCGGGCACATGAAAGATCCAGTACGAGTTGTCGTCACCGGGGCTGCCGGCCAGATCGGATACAGCCTCCTTTTCCGTATTGCCTCAGGTGAGATGCTGGGTCCCGACCAGCCGGTGATTCTCCAGATGTTGGAGATCACGCCGGCTCTTTCAGCCCTTGAAGGCGTGGCAATGGAGTTGGACGACTGCGCATATCCTCTCCTTGCTGGAATGGTGCAGACCGATGACGCCGAGTCCGGGTTTGCAGACGCCGATATCGCCCTCCTGGTGGGTGCCATGCCCCGGAAGCAGGGCATGGAACGGTCAGACCTGCTTGCCGCCAACGGAACCATTTTCACTTCACAGGGTCGAGCCATCGCTTCAACGGCAAAGGCCGACGTCAAGGTTCTGGTCGTCGGGAACCCGGCCAATACCAACGCGCTGATCGCGATGAACAACGCCGAGGGGATGAGCCCGGCGAACTTCACCGCCATGACCCGACTGGATCACAACCGGGCGCTGAACCAACTGGCAGCCCGGACCGGTCGGCCGGTGTCATCGATCAAGAAGATGACCATCTGGGGCAACCACTCGACGACCCAGTACCCCGACCTGATTCACTGTGAGGTCGACGGCCAGTCAGCCTACGAGCTGGTCGACGACCACGAGTGGGTCGACGCTGAGTTCATTCCAACGGTTGCCAAGCGGGGAGCCACCGTCATCAACGCTCGCGGAGCCTCGTCGGCGGCGTCGGCGGCCAACGCTGCCATCGACCATGTTCGAGATTGGGTGATGGGAACTCCCGAGGGCGACTGGGTTTCGATGGGTGTTCCGTCCGACGGTTCATACGGCGTCCCCGAGGGTCTGATGTCCTCGTTCCCATGCGTTTGCCGTAATGGCAAGTGGGAGATCGTGCAAGGTCTCGAGATCGACGACTACTCGCGGGGCAAGATCGACGCGTCCGTGGCCGAACTCCAGGAAGAGCGGGACACGGTGACAGAGTTGGGTCTGATCTGACCGCTTCTCGAAGATGAGCGTGTGCAGATACCGGCGTCCAGCACCCGGATTTACACACGCTTGATGTCAGAGCCGGCGTCTATTCCTGTTCGAACTCCATAACGGGCCGCACCTCAACCTTCCCGTACCAGGCGCCCGGGATCTGCTGGGCCCACTTCAATGCCTCGTCGAGATCGGCACAATCGAGGATATAGAAGCCACCGAGGACCTCCTTGGTCTCGGCGAAAGGACCATCGGTGAAGACCGCCTCACCGCCCTTGCCACCGGTCACGTGGATGGTGGTAGCGGTATTGGTGTCGTGGAGGGCTTCACCTGCGGCGATGGTGTCTCCTGCCGCCTCGCCAAAGGCGAAGTACTCGGCCATGACCCTCTCCCTTGCCTCGGGCGACACCTCCACGCCTTCTTCTTCGGCCGGGGAGTAGATGAGTGCTGCATACTTGGGCATCTGTCTTCCTTCTCTATGGGACGCCTTACAACGCTATGACGAATCTACGCCCCCAAAATCGACAGCTCGCACCCGATTAGTACTCGACGTCTAGCTCGCCGACCGCGACGCCCCATTGCATGATTGCGGCCTGGTGCATCATCAGTTTGGCGAGGTTGCCCGAAACCTTGAGCTTGCCGGTCATGAAGGCCGTCTGGGTGTTGAGTTCGCCTTTGGAGATGGCTACTGCCGTGTCGTAGGACTGCTTCACGGTGACGTCTGCTCCGTCGAGAGTGCCCAGGGCCATCGTCGCGTTGCCTTCGCCGGCCGACAGGTAGTAGTCGACTCCTCCGTCGGGTGCGTCGTCGGTGCTGAACTGAATGCCGAGATCGGCGTCACCGATTGCGTTTTTGAAACCTTGATGCTCGCTGAGAGCAGTGGTGACCTCATTGACCCACTCCTCGCTGAGAAACTTTGACACGGGTGATGCTCCTTGGTGATCGACGGTTTGGGATCGTACTAGTGGCCAGAATTTGAGCAAAAGCTCAAACTAGATGAGTTTGGCAATCGAGGTCTCGACTCCTTTGGACAACCGTGTCAATGGCGCTCTGGGGAATCCGGCCTCCAAACCGGCGGCTCGTGCCGCGGCTTTCACCCCCGGGACACCGTGGGCTTCCACATCGGCGCTGATCCGACTCAACCGCTTCTGCAGCCGTCGAGCCTTCCCAGGATCCTCCTTTGCCTTCGAGACCAACTCGAGCACCAGCTCGGGCAGATAGTTGCCAGAACCCGTGATGGCACCGTGACAGCCGATGGCCATGGCCGCGGTGAGTGCTCGGGAAGACCCCGAATAGAGGACGAAGTCTGTGGGGGCGGCATCAATGATCGCTTGGAGTCGGACCACGTCACCCGATGAGTCCTTCATGCCGACGATGTTCTCGTGACGGGACAGCCGCCAGACCAATTCGATCGGCAGGGAGTAACTGGTGACCATGGGAACCGAGTAGAGGAACACCGGGAGCGTCGAGTGTTCGGCAATGGTGCGATAGAAGGCGAGCACCGCGCTGTCCCGATTCCTGGCGACGGTGGTAGGGGTCATCACGAGGATGCTGTCGGCCCCACTCTCCTCGGCTTCGTTGACCTGTTGGAGGGCGACTCGGGTCGACTCGGCGGCGATGCCGCACATCAGATGGGTCTTGCGTCGTCGCAGCGCCTTCACCAGGCGGGCTCTTTCCCCGGCCTCCAGATAGGGCCCCTCGCCATTGGACCCTCCGATGACGAAGCCCTCCATCCCAATTTCGGCGAGGGTGCGGACGTTGCCGGTATGAGCACGGATGTCCAATGCACCTGACACTGTGAATGGCGTCAACAAAGCAGGCATGTATTCGGGAGGTGGGTTCACCCGCCGGAGGTTAGATCCTGGGTCGCCGAGACGCTTGAGAAAGGGTTTCTATCGGAAAAGGGCGACCTCGAACGGTGAGACTTCACCACCAGGGAAGGATGAACTCACAATGTCGGGAACCGCAGAATCTGGTATCAGCCAGGCCGCCATCTGGTCCAGATCCAGGTCCTTGCAGCCACCTCCGAACACGTCACAGACCTCGCCGGTCTCTGTGCTGTCCGGGTAGTAGATCGCACCACAACCTGCCCCGGCGCTGCAGTTGAACCAGAGACCGCCGAGGAACACCATCTTGTACTCCTTGACCGGCTGCCATGAACTGCCTGATGTCGATGGGGCATGCCAATACTCCGG
>JACZUI010000055.1 GCA_022573225.1 Acidobacteriota bacterium | reverse complement strand
CATCAAGTGCTCGATACACATCGCCAGAGACACTCAATCCGCCGGGTAACGCGATGGCCTGAATGCGCGCCGCAATGTTCAGCGCGTCGCCCATGTACTGCCCTTCATCAGTGATCACCACGGGCCCCCGGTCGATGCCCATCCGAAACCTGACGCGTCGTTGTTCTGGCTCGTTCCGATTGCGCTCTTCCACCGCGGTGGTAATCGCGATCGCGGCCCGCATTGCGTCGGTCGTCTCGTCGAAGACAGACATGAAGTTGTCGCCGACGAAGTTGACCAGGATCCCGTTGCCATTGGTGACTTCCGCCTTGACCAACCGCTGGTAGTCGTCGAGTACAGACGCGGTCTGTTCCATGTTGTCGGCGAGCAATCTGCTGTAACCCACGATGTCGGCGTTGAGTGCCACCAATTCCCGTGCTTTTGTGCTGGTTTCTGTTGTCATCGGTCCTTGAATGGTGAAGTGGTGGCCAAACCTAGCGCCCTGTCGATGTTTCGAGGTTGCCCCATACCTGGTTGGTCACAGCCGTGGTTCTAGCCTCCTAAGACATGACTGATGTCGTGAGAACCCGTGTGTGGACGCTGATCGCCATCGGCGCAGCGGCCGGCCTTGTTGGAGGGGGTCTTGGTGTGGGCGGCGGGATCGTCCTTGTCCCGCTCCTCCTCTTGATCGGCTTCGATCAGCACCGCTCTCACGCTACGTCGTTGGCCGCCATTGTCCTGATTGCGGCGGCCGGAGCTGTGTCTTTCGGCGTGTCTGGTGAAACGGCGCTGGGTCTGGGTGTCACCATCGGGTTGGGTGGCGTCGTCGGCTCGATCCTGGGTGCTTCGACCATGCATCGAATGGGCTCACGGGCGCTGAGCATGGTCTTTGGCGTGGTCCTTCTGGCTGCGTCTCTGCGAATGATCTTTGGTGCCAACCCTCTGCCTGGGGCGAATGAGTTCGAGGGGCCGATGCAGGTCGCCATCGCCCTGACCATCGGACTGGTCGCGGGGTTCTTCGCTGGTGTGGCCGGGATCGGTGGGGGAGTGGTCATTGTCCCGGCGACGATCTTCTTCCTCGGCCTCGCCCAACATGAGGCTCAGGGAACCGCCCTGGTGGCCATTGTGCTCACGGCACTCGCAGGAACGGCCGTGAATCTCAGGAACGGACGAGTCCGTCTCCAGGACGGACTCGTCGTTGGTGTGGGCGGAGCCATCGGAGCCATCGTCGGGTCGCAGCTTGCCCTAGGTGTTGAGGGGAGGACTCTTTCCTTGGTTTTCGGATTCCTAGTGCTGTTTGTTGCGACCCAAACTCTGTTCCGAGCCTTCCGCTCGGAGCCTCAGCCAGTTATCGCCGATTGATCGTCCTCATCGGATGTATCCGATCTAGTCAAGAAGATCGGGAGGAGGATCGCTCCCGCGACCACCAGCAACACGATCGGCCAGAACCATGACCCCAGCCTGGTGAACGCGTGGATGATGTCGGAAGGCGTGTCCGGGATCAGAAAGAGGAGGCCTATCGCGGCTATGAAAATTCCGGAGACGAACGAGACTCCGTCAAATGAGTGCTGTTTCATGGTGATTTCCTTCTCTCAGTTGGTAATAAAGACATCGATGTTGCCGATGTCGACCTGAAGGTCGAGGAAGACCTCGCCATTTGAACCGGGCCGGTCGAACTCGAGGCTCGGGTGGCCGATCCCGGTGGATTCACGACCCGGCGCTCCCACGCGGCCGACGTCGACCGCTGCGAATCCGACAATGGCAACGTCGTTGGGAACCCAGACTGTGATGTTGCCCGCGTCAACCTGGACAGTTAACTCGATCTCCTCGCCGTTCCAATCCAGTTCGGTGAGATCGATTTCGAGGGTGCCGATATCTATCGCGTAGGAGTCCTCCAGCTCTTCAAACGAGGTGACCACAACTGACTGATCGAAGCTGTCTGAGGTCCAGTCCCACTCGAAGACCGGGGTAAACAGGAGCGTCGGAATCAGGAGCACACCTACCAGGATCAGCCACCGAGCTCGGCCGGCGAAGGCGCCGACGATCAGTCCGATGCCGAGGATGGTGACGGCAAGGGCCATGTAGTGCCTCGGCTCGGGATAAACGGGCACTCCTGGGATGGCGTCAAGGGCGGCGAGGACGCCGACCCCGAGAATCGCCAGGCCGATGGTCAGCCGGCCAAGGATGGACTTCTCCTTTGGCTCGTGCGCCGACGGAGGGAGGATCGGTGGCGTCGGTGTTGGCGTCGGGGGTGTGCCGCCGCCGGCGGGCGTCCCGTCGGATGGAGCCCCTTTTTCGGTCACCGCCACATCTGTCGTTGTCATTTGTTGAACTCCCTCCTTTTGGCCGGACTGCCTGACCAGACGAGGGAGATCGCCCGTGTAGAGGAGTACTCCCACTACCAGTAGCCCGACTGCCCAAACGGCACCGCCATTCAGGAAGGTGAAATTGTCCACCAGGATCAGAACTGCCAGGAAGACCAGTCCGATCCCAATCCACGCTCTCGACCCTGTTGCTCCCGAGAAAAATCGCTCGGCCGGTGTCTGCTCCTCGTCTTCCGACCTGATCAGAGCCCAACCGGCTCCGTAGAGCAGGAGACCCAGGCCTCCGAAGAAGAGGGAGAAAATGAAGAAGGCTCGAAAGAGCCACACCGAGAGATCGAATCGATTGGCCAAGCCGGCGGAAACGCCGCCGATCATCCGACCCTCCCGGGGCCGGACGATTTCCTTCGTCGCTGGCTGAGACTGTGGCGCCTCAGTTGTTGTGTTGTTCTGTTCCATGCCTTCATTGGACGAGGTTGGAGTGTTTCCGGCAATCAGGGACGCCCCTGAAGCCACCCTGAGTGGGTCAGGGATGTTCCCGATTGAGCTTGCGTTCTGGTGGCGCGATGATCTGGTTGTGACGCAACGACGTTCCTTCGAGATGAGACGCCGGCGCAGTAACCGCATGGTCGCCGGCGTGGCCGGCGGCCTCGCCGATGCTCTCGGTGTGAGCGATGGATTCGTTCGCGCCGCCTTCATCACGATGTCGATGGTCTGGGGACTGGGCGCATTCATTTATCTCGCTCTTTGGCTTATCGCGATTGATCGGGTCGAGGACGTCGACGCCGAACCCGTGGAAAGCCATCAGGCACTCGGTCTGGGTTTCGCCTTCGCCGGTCTCATGCTGTTTCTGGGTGTCGTCGGTTGGTGGCCTTCAAATGCGCTGGTCCTCACCGTTGGCGCGATCACCTTCGGAACAGCGGCCTTGACCGACAGGAGCGTGCCCGGACCGCTCGCCGCCCTGGTCGACCCGTCGGTTGAGCAGCCCGGGCGACTCAGGTTGCTCATCGGCATTGGCCTGCTGGTCGGTGGTCTGGCGGTGTTCGCCTCAAACGTCGATCCGTTACTCGATGTTGGACCGGTGCTGCTGGCGGTCGGCTTGACCGGAGTGGGCATTCTCGTTGCTTTCGGTCCGTGGGTGACCCGGCTGGCGAAAGACCTGGGTGAGGAACGGCGAGAGAGAATCAGGCAGGAGGAGCGGGCAGAAATGGCCGCACATCTCCACGACTCGGTCCTTCAGACTCTGGTCCTCATTCAACGGGCCGACGACACGGCACGGATGTCGATGCTGGCTCGCCACCAGGAGGGAGAGCTGCGCGATTGGCTATACGGAAACCTCCCGCTCGAAGGGGTCGATCTGCTTTCCACTGCCCTCCGTCAGGCGGCAACCAAGATCGAGGAGGATCACCAGGTCCCTGTCGATGTCGTGGTGGTCGGCGACCACCCCTTGACCGAATCCAATCGGGCATTGGTTGGCGCTGCTTCGGAGGCGATGGTCAACGCGGCCAAGCACTCCGGAGCGGACAAGGTTTCTCTCTACTTTGAGGCAGAGGGCGAGGATCTCGCGGTGTACGTGACCGACCAGGGAAAAGGGTTCGACACCTTTGGAGTCGAGGGCCATCGGAAGGGAATCGCGAATTCGATAGCCGCCCGGATGGAAAAGGCGGGTGGCACTTTGGTCATCGATAGCGTCATTGGCGAAGGAACTGAAGTCATCCTGAAAATGAGCGCGGAGAACCTATGAGCGCCAGGGTGTACCTGGTCGACGACCATCTTCTGTTCCTGGCTGGGGTCAAGGCGGAATTGTCGGAGGAGTTCAGAATCGTGGGTTCGGCTTCGGACGTGGACACGGCCATCGGTGAGATCCGGGATCTCAACCCCGATGTCGTGCTGGTGGACGTCCACATGCCCGACGGAGGAGGCGTCGCCGTTGTTGAGGGGGTCGTTCCTACCAATCCTGATGTGAAGTTCCTCGCGCTTTCCGTCTCCGATCAGGCGGAGGACGTCATCGCCATGATTCGGGCTGGGGCAAGGGGTTATGTCACCAAGACAATTGACCCGGGAGATCTCGCCGACGCCATCGAGCGGATCAACACAGGCGACGCTGTCTTCTCGCCGCGTTTGGCAGGTTTCGTCCTTGATGCTTTTGCCGGCGCCATTCCGTCAGAGGACGATCCCGAGCTTGATCAGCTCACCCCCAGAGAGAAGGATGTCCTCAGGCTCATCGCCAGAGGGTTCGCCTATAAGCAGGTAGCCCGAAAGCTGACCATTTCGATCAAGACGGTCGAGACTCACGTTTCGTCTGTGCTCCGAAAGCTCCAGCTTTCCAACCGCCACGAACTGGCACGGTGGGCGACCAAGCGACGAATCGTGTGAGGCCTTCTGTGAAGATTGTGGCGCTCTTCCAACCAGCGGCCCCTCACGGAGCCGGATTACGCCACCACCTCGACCGGGGACCGGGTGGTCGCCTGGAATCCGCCGAAAATGATCTTTCCGGTAACTCGCACAACCGGAGCGTCCGGATCCGTGGTGGGATGGGTTGCGTCGTCATAGCCGCCTCCTAGACGGTCGCCGACAAACTCCACTTTCCAGCCTGAAGGAACCACAAGGCTGAATCCCCCCATGACGATGGCCACGTCGAGATGGACGCCAGTCGGTGCGGGTTGCGCCTTCCGCAGATCGAGCAATGTTCCCCCGAACAGGGTGAGAACCTTCCCTCCATAGAACGGATCGGCAGACGAGACGAGCTCTTGGCCCCCGATGATCGTGACCAGATCGATTTCCTCGGTTGAGGGGTCACCCTTGGACTTGAGGGTCATCTTGGCAATCAGAGCGGCGCCGAACGCTCCGGCTATTGCCAACCCGAGCATACGAAGCAGGATCTTCATTGGCCGGTACCTTACGGCACGGCCTCACGCCGGGAAGAGCCACAGCAACGGCGGTGTTGTCGGGGAGCATGGAGCAGCCCAGTTCTCTCGGAGTTCTTTGGAGCATCTTGCGGGTCCTGACCGTTACGAGACGACCTTCCCCACAGGGATCGGGCTCGGTCGACCACGGCCCGCTCGCCTCGGCTCTGGAAGCGTTGGCAGAGGATGGACTGGAAAGCGTCGCTGCACAGGTGACGGTGCTCGATGGCTACATCGAGGCGGCCCAGGGTATCGACCCCGATCGACTTTCGGTCTCGGAGTCGCTCGCCTACTGGCTCAATCTGTATAACGCGGGAGCCATCCGCCTCGCTGTGACGGCGGCGCAACTAGAGCACTCTTCCGTCCTCCGGGTTCCAGGCGCGTTCGGCAAAGCCTTCGTTGCTGTCGCGGGTGAGAATCTTTCGTTAGACGCAATCGAGCACGGCAAGATCCGTCGGTTTGGTGACCCCCGAATCCATGGCGCTTTGGTATGCGGATCGGTGTCATGTCCGACAGTTCGCTCCCAGCCCTATACGGGCGTCGGTCTCAGCCAGCAGTTGGACGATCAGATGAGAGTGTTTCTCGAAGGAGGAGGTGCGGCCGGCGACGGCGAAGCGATCTTACTGAGTCGAGTGTTTCTCTGGTTCGGGGCCGACTTTGTCAGGCCCGGCCGGATGCCCACCTTCATCCCCACCCGAAGTCGCTCGGTTCTGAGGGCCCTTCAGGCCTGGGTCCCGGAGGATCTAAAAGGGGACCGCCACGTCAGATTCCAGTCCTATGACTGGGGACTTCGCTGCGCGGCGAGTTGATCGTTTCTCTGAGACGCCACCAGCAGAACAGTTATGGAAATCACAGCCGCCACTGTGTCGGTCGGTATGACAATCGTCATCAGGTCTGCTCCGCTGACCACCCAGCCGCCCTCCGGCGTGAAGCCAACCTCGATCAGGTAGGCGGCGATCGAACCAATGCAGGCCAAGACGATGGCCACGGCCGCAGCCCACGCCAGAGATGGTCGCCACAGCCGCATCGCCCCGAAAAACAGGGCAGCCGTCACCCATGCGATGTCGAGAGAGGACAGGAGTTGGAGGAACTGAAGCGAGACGTCGTAGCGGGCAGCGGCCGACGTGGCGAGTGTGAGCAGAGCAGCGAACCCTGTCACCAGGGCTACCAGCGAGGCAGCTGAGGCGAGCCAGCGTCTCTTCGTATCCGGGAACCAAGGGTGATCGAGCAGCTTCTCGATCTCGGCGGCAAACAGCAAAGCGGCTATTTGGAGCAAACCGAGGTGAACCAGGTTGTAAATGAGGAGACCATCGTCAGGAGGGGGAGCGGGGAACAGCAACATGGCGGCGGAGAGAGGAAGCCCCCACTGAAGGAGTCTTTTGAGGCCAAGACCCAGAGCCAGCTCCAGAGGGTGGGAAGCGCCCTTGATCACGTTTGGTTGATGGCGTAGATGGATTTCATTCGAGACATGTTGCTGCCCGAGACAGACGCCGGGGTAGCCGCGCAACTCGCGCTGGTGATTGTCGCCTGGGGGGTGGCGTTCTGGTTGGTGCGACGGCGGTCCGAGCTTCGTCTCGTCGTTCTGGGGATCGGGTTGGTGACGTTGGGGTTCATTGGGGTGAGGGCGATTCACTGAGACGCTCACCGGCCGTGATCGCAAAGGAGAGGTTGTTGGCAGGAGGTGCCAGCGGACACGACCACCGGGGCGATTGAACACACGAAGGGTGATAGGCGTAGTTGAAGTCGAGAACGATCTGGTCGCCCTGGTGGCCCAGGTCGGCGCCCTTTGCGGTATCGAGAAGATATCGACCGCCCCCGTACGTCGTGGCGCCGTTGGTCTGGTCTCGGAACGGGAGGAAGAGCCCGCCGCCATAGGCGCTCAGCCAAAGCACCTCCAGTTCCGCGCTATTGGCATCGACCGAGAACTCGACCTTGCCGATTCTCGTGAATTCCGTGGCCCCCGCCGAGTTATGGGGGACTGAGACCTTCTCCGGCGTGTCAGGTCGGAAGGTCCCGATGATTCGCCAAGCCTGGTCGTATGGGAAATAGGAGAGGCCCGTGAAACTCGCCTTGTCCTCAACTGCCGATTGGGGATGAGTTGCGAAGAGTTGATCTCGTGCCGATCGCCACCGGTCCGAAGCGGCCGGTTCGTTTGTGTCTCTCACCTCGGCATACAGGGCGGCTACCCGGCGTCGATAGTCGAGGAGATCGAGATGTTCTTGCACACGCCTGGAAACCCGCAAGGTGATCCCTAATTCCCTTGACTTTCTGCACGTCGGTCTGCCAAGGTGGCGCCTTCGAGTTGTAGGAGGCCTTGATGAAGAAGATTCTCACTTTCATCGCAGGGAATGCTCTGGGTCTTCGCGCGCCCGCATCTCCATTCATGGGCGTGACGTCCAACCCCACCCTCTGGCGGCCTCCTCCAGTCACGTGAAGTGACATCAACAACAGTTGTTGTGAGGCCGTCGGCAACCCCGGCGGCCTTTCTGATTGGCCGGTGAATACGACACGAAAGATTTCGAGTAATGAACACAGAATTGAGAGACATACAGGAAAGCGGACGATGTAGCTCGGAGGGGAGCCACGAGTGGTTCTTCTCCGAGAAACCTTCCGAGCTCGCCCAGGCCCAGACGATTTGCGCCGGGTGTGTGGTTCGAGTCCGTTGCCTGGAAATCGCCCTCAGCGACCACCACGAGTGGGGGGTCTGGGGAGGGGTCATCTTCTGGGATGGCCAGCCATTTCACCGCAAGCGGGGCAGGGGGCGACCTAGAGAGTCCGAAACGAATCTCCCGCTGGAGGTTGATGTCTCCGAACCGTGGGAACAGGTGAAGTCCGCATAGGTGGCTTCTACAAAACGGAACCCCGAGGGCGGAGCGGTCTACTTAGGAGACCGCCAGCTCTCGGAGTCCACCGGGCGTCGACGGGTGGCGCATCTTGGCGAGGGCCTTTGCCTCGATTTGCCGGATGCGCTCCCGGGTGACGTTGAAGTGACGGCCGACCTCGTCCAATGTAGCCGGATCGCCTCCCCCGAGTCCGTAGCGCATCTCGATGATCGTTCGCTCCCGATCGGTGAGGCGCTCGAGAACGAATCGGAGGTTCTCGATGTTGAGTTTGGAGGCGATCAGGTCGAAGGGGGCGGCTGCGTCGAGATCCTCGATGAAGTCGCCGAGCATGGCGTTGTCGTCTCCCACAGGCTCGAAAATGGATACGGGCTCAGGAGCGACCTTGCGGGCTTCTGTGATCTTTTCGACGGTGAGACCTGATTCATCGGCGAGCTCTTCGTCGGTCGGTTGGCGGCCCAGGCGCTTGGTCAGATTGCCTTCTGCGGTGTGCATCTGGTTGATGGTGTCCATCATGTGGACCGGCACCCTGATCGTGCGACTCTTGTCGGCTATTGCTCTGGTTATCGCCTGTCGAATCCACCAGGTGGCATATGTGGAGAACTTGAATCCCTTGCGGTATTCGAACTTCTCAACAGCCCGGATCAGGCCTAGGTTGCCTTCCTGGACCAGATCGAGGAATGGGAGCTTGGCGTGTCCGTAACGCTTGGCGATCGAGACCACCAGCCTGAGATTGGAGCGGATGAAGGTCTGCCGTGCTTCTTCGCCGGCCCGGACCATCTGGTGGAGGTTGCGCCTCTTCTTGTCGTCTTTCTCTGATTCGAGAGCTCCATCCGCTTTGCGGCCGGTCTCGATGGCCTTGGCAAGACGAACCTCATCCTCGGCGTCGAGTAGGTCGTAACTGCCGATTCCGTCCAGGTATTGACGGATCGCCTCATCGCTGACTTCGCGCTCGATAGCTCTGCCTCTGCTCATTCGTCCAGCTTTCAACTTAGGCCAGCGTAGGAAGACCACGGGCCACTGTTTGGCATTTGTCAATATCTCTATCGACACTTATCCACAGCCGGTTAATGGGCACGTAGACCTAAGGGCACACCTAGCTTTTTGTTCCGCATGGATACGAACGGCGCTCTAATCGTTGGTGCGGGCTAGGCGAGTCCCGCCACCGCAGCGTTGCTTCAAAGGCGCAAGATCAAGGGCGTTTCCGTCCGAGTGGGCGGAACGCCAAGTCACCTTTACAATTCCCTCCAGCGGGCGTTTAGCTCAGATGGCTAGAGCACTGCCCTTACAAGGCAGGGGTCGGCGGTTCGAGTCCGTCAACGCCCACAACCGAAAAGCACCTGGTCAAAGACGAATCGTCAATGACTACGGGGCTTTTCTCGTGTCACACCAGGCACCGAGTTGTAGGCGTGGGATAGTGCGGAATCGCGTGAAATAGCGCAGTCATGCGGACACTTTGCGGACACCCAAGGCTCAATCTCTGCCACGACAGCTTCTGAGGAGGCCTTTTTGGGAAAGGGCATGTCGGCGTCAACAACTGTGATTGGTGGAGAAAGAAGCCCCCTTGACAGGGTGAACTGTCCGGGGGCATCTTCTAGAAGCAGGGGCGGCTCACCGGGGATGACGGGAGCGCTGCTGCTGCTGGTCGCTGCGTGCAGGAGAAAGCGTGCGCAAAGAGCCACCACCCGGGGCGCTTCGCGATAACTTGCGGATCTCTGACAGGCAACTCACGCTTCCTCCCGATTCGCGATCAGTTCTTTGATCTCGGCTACTAGGGATTGAGGCTCGTATCCGTTCCGCACCTCGATTAATTCGCATCCGTTTTGGCGACATAGTCTCTGCTTCCTTCGGTCGCGCCGTTGCTGTTCCGCGAGGGCATCCTCACCACCGAAGTAGTCCACAGGTTCGTCGTGCTGCCTTCCCTGATACTCAATCCCAATGTTGTATTCGGGCAAGTACTCATTACGCGAATCGTAGACTCGAACCCATTACTGAAGGCCTGCCAATCGACGCCTGGCCATCAGGTCGCAGGTGCGTACCTCTTTCTGCCTGACCATGCGCCCGAAGTCCACGATGAGATGTCGGCGACGATGCCGAGACCAAGCCAGAACCAGTCGAACCCGGTCACGCCACCCCGGGCAACCGCAGCCCACATCAACGTCGTCCAAGGGGCAAATATGAACCCGGCGAATGCCCACCAGAAGTTGGCGAACGCTGCCTCCCAGCGAGAGGTGTCGATAAGCCACCAGACGAGGATGGCGGCCCTAGGACCGACCAAAGCCAGAGTGGCGAACAAACAACACATACAACTTCTCCCAGATAGACGGCCGTTCTCACACGGCTGGCGTGGAACCTACATGGCGTGGCCGCCCATAACCGGCATTATGCATCCCTCACCGACCACGCATAAGTGCCGTTATGTGCGGCAGTTAAGTTCGCTTGAGGTCAGGGTTGGCAATTCACACTGTCGAGTGTTTCGCCGACCGCAGCGGTATATGCGTCTCTGGCGTCTGCAAACTGTTGAAACGCCTCACCAACCGTGGCAGCGCCTGAAATGGAACTGACAGCGTCGTCGAAATCGTTACGAGCCGCCTCAAGTTGGTCGCTCACCGCTTGATCCAGGTCCTCCGCAGACGACGCAACATCGTCGTATGCCGCTTTCACGTCATCAACGTAGGCTTCCACATCGTCAACGGCCGAAGCCGGCTGAATATCCTGAGCGATAAGCGTATCCAACAGGGTCTGTAGGTCTTCACAGTAGGCAGCAGTCGCCTCCTCGACAGTTGGCGAGCAGGCGCTCAACAGCAACATTGCCGAAAACGCAGCGATCAGAAGTCGTTTCATTGTTCCTCCGGTAGATCCTCACCGGGACAACAACCCAGCGGCCGACGCACCCTAACTACCGGTGCCGGTCGAACCAACAACCCAGCACCAGAGAAGTAACACCTACCCGCCCATAACCGGCATTATGTGCACCCATCTCAGGCGTACATAAGTGCGTTATGTGCGGGTGATTGCGGCCTCGGCCCACCGAGAGCCTTTGGTATCTCAGCTACCTAATCGACGGTCTAAATCAACTTCTGGATGTCAGACTTCGCAGCAGGCGAGGTCTTTTTTCCTTGGTTTTCTACTGTGAGCGGCGAAATGGAACAGCCAACCTGAGGAGGCAGACATGTGGAAGCTGATAGGACTCGCCCAAGAAGTCGAGGAGCCAACCGAAATCGTGGTTGAAACAACTGAGGCGTGCGCGGATCTTGGTCCTTTTTGCAACCTCCTGGCCGACTGGACAGGAAATGAGGCATTTGCTGAGACGATCTCGTGGGTGTTGGGCACGCCAGTGAAGATCGTCATCGTCACGATCCTTGCCCTGGTTCTGAATCGACTGGCGCGTCGGGGGATCACCAAGTTGTCAGACCGTCTCGGAGAAGCAACCGCCGAAACCCGTGTCGTATCTGAACGGAGCCGCGAACGAGCCGAACAGCGGGCAGACACGATCGGTTCGCTGTTGCGCAGCCTTTCCACGGTGGTGATTTTCGGTATCGCGGTCATCATGATCTTGGCTACTTTTGGTATCGCCGTCATACCTGCGATTGCATCCGCGGGAATTCTCGCCATTGCCATCGGGTTCGGCGCCCAATCGATCGTCGAGGACCTTCTGCGTGGAGTATTCATGCTTGCGGAAGACCAGTTCGGTGTCGGCGACCGTGTCGATGTCGGCGCTGTCAACGGCTACGTAGAACGTGTCACCCTTCGTACCACAGTGATCCGCGATC
>JACZUI010000017.1 GCA_022573225.1 Acidobacteriota bacterium | reverse complement strand
TTCGACGTAACGCAACAAGTAGCCGAAGGTCACCGCGTCGAAGGAGGCGTCCGGGAAGGGAAGCCCCTCCCCTGTTGCAATCACTCCGGTCGCGCCTCGATCTACGGCGTGGGCCAGCATCACGACAGTCAGATCCAGTGAAACTACCTCTGCTCCGCGGGCTTGCAGCAGCCTGGTTATTGAACCGGTGCCGGCGGCGACATCCAGTACCCAGTCTCCGGGCTCCACACCCAGGTTCGCGACCATGCGACGGCGCCACCGAGCATCCTGGCCCATCGACAGGACCGCCGCCCACCGCTCGTAATCCTTTGCCAGCGGAGCGAACAGCTCCTGGGTCCGGACGCCGGGAAGTGCCATCTGAGGACCGAGCCTATCCCGTGGACTAGGTTGAAAAGGCTGGACCGACATCCGGCGACGCCATGTCGGCGAGTGGTGCCAAGGCATCGACCGATCTCCAGTCTTTGGTCGCGCGAAGAAGTTTCCCTTCCACTGCCACTCTCCGTGGTGTAGCTTTGTTGACCGGACCTGGGAGGTCTACGGCGAATCGTGAATCAGCGGGCGTGAGGTTCTCCGATCGAGGGGCGGCTCTCGTGGAAATGGCGTTCGCCCTACTCGAGACTGATAGGCGCCAAATGACGCGGCATCGCGATGCGAGTCGCGATAGGGGAGCGGCCATGATCGAGTTGGCCCTGACGCTGACGCTCCTGATGATGCTCCTGGTCGGCACCGTCACGTCTGCCATCGCATTCGGTCAGCAGAACTCGATTCAGAACGCGGCTAGGGAGGCGAGTCGCTTCGCAGCTACCTTGCCCGGAGCAGCAGATATCACTTGGCTCCGAAACGTGCGTGATGTTGCCCGGGGGGCGGCTCTCGGAGACCTAGAGACGTCTGTTCAAGGTCAGTACATCTGTGTTGCGTACTATGACGGGTCTACATACTTCCGAATGACGGATATCGCCGGAACGGAGGATCCTCCGGCGGCTCCCCCGGCGGCTCTCGAGTGTTTTAGTGATGGTCGCCCAGCTGGTGAGGCACGCGTCCAGGTGGTGACACAACGCGACACTTCGATCCAGGCGGTTGTGTTCTCCACGGACGTCACGCTGTCGGCGCCGGCTGTCGCCCGGTACGAAAGAGCACCATGAACCTAGGACCTGTCATCAAGTCGTCGGATCGGGGCGCCTCGATGATCCTGCTCGCGACCGCCCTGTTCATGCTGCTCGGAGCCTCGGCGATTGCTGTCGATTTTGCTGCGATGCGCGCCGACAGGAGCATTGATCAAAAGGTCACCGATAGTGCAGCTGCCGCAGGAAGCCTGGCGGCATTCAGCGCGGCCGGACCAACGGCCGGACAGAAAGCTTGTGAGACGGCCCTTGCCTATGTTGAGAACAACGCTAACGCCATCGATTCGCTGGATGACTCGGGGTGCGCACCCCCTGCGTTTTCCACCACTTGTGATCCGACGATGGCAGATTTTCTTACCGTCTTCTCTGGTCGATTCACCATCACCGTGACATATCCGGTGCCCGACACTGATCCCATGATGACGTCCGGGATTCTCGGCGTCACTACCTCCCAGCCTGTCGTGGCGAGTGATGGCGATCCATGTGAGCGCGTCGGCGTGGAGATGAGTGCGATTCACCAAGGACTCTTTTCCCAGCTTCTCGGATTCGATCAGGGCACCACCACGGTGCGCACGGTGGCGACTGCCTTCCTGCCGGACGAGGGTGGAGTGCCGCTCAATCTTCTGGTGCTCGACCGCTTCGGGTGCCAGGCGATCCTCGTGCAAGGGAACGGAGGGGTCAGCGTCAACGCGGTCATCAACGAGGCCGGCACGGGTCTGCTTGCGGGGATCGCGGCCTCAGATTCCGATGGGAGCGCGGGATGCACCGCCGACGGTGTCATCGATATCGACGGTTCGAATGGTGTATTGAGAGCGGACGGACCCCTAGGTTGCGCTAACCAGACCGGAATTGGGACTGTCGGGGGGTTCTTCAGCGGTTTCGGGTGCGGCGATATCCAGGTCCTTGCCCCGGGTACGCCGGGATGCAACCTCCCGGCCTGCACTGCTGGAGCGGGTGGCGCCAACCCGCCCAACCCCGAGCCTACGGCACTTCCGGGACGGCTTACCAGGGCACCTATCGATCACAGATACAATTGCTGGGGTAACTACGCCTCGCCTCCGGCCGGGGTGATATGGGCGGTCGACGCCCTCACCGCCCCTGAGCAGGACATTCCAGGCTGCACGGACGGAACGGCAGCCAACATCTATGACCTGATCAACACCGTGGGTCAGTCCGGTAAGGCCGGCGGCCTTGCGTGGGTCGCAGACCTGGGCAAGGCCTGCAATGTTCTAGCGGATGAGACTGCCACTGTCGGCAGCGGTTCCCGCCCCATATTCGTCGACTGTGACAACTTCATCGTGGAGGGAGATGTCGCGATCAACGGCAGAAACGTCATCTTCAAAGGCAATGTTGAAGTGAAGTCGCAAGGCTCCCTTGAGATCCAGAGTCCAGCAGGAAATCCGGGATGGACTTTCTTCCGCGATGGGACCTTCACCAAGGGCGGACAATCGTCGCTAAGTATCCAATACAACGCCGTGTACCTGTCAAAGACCTCCAGTATCGACATAGCGGGCGGCGGCAATGGCGCCCTCGTCTGGATTGCGCCGGATAGCGGCCCATTCGACGACCTGGCGCTCTGGTCCGACTCACCCTTTACCCACTTCTGGGCGGGTCAAGGGCAACTCCAGATGGAGGGAGTTTTCTTCACGCCTTGGGCCCTGGCGGATTACTCCGGTACCAGCGGTCAGAACCAGACCGAAGCCCAATGGGTCGCTTACAGGCTCCTGGCACGAGGTCAAGGTCTGTTAGTGATCAAACCCGAGTTTGGCCGTGCGGTCACCTTCAACTTCGATCCAAGGACGACTCTGATCCGCTGAATCTCCGGTCGGGCATTACCATCCCCAATTCCATGTCTGGAGCCCCTTTTCGCAATGTCGCATTGATCGCGCACGTAGACCATGGCAAGACCACTCTTGTCGATGCGATGCTCGGTGCTACCGGTGTGTTCGCGTCCCACGAGACGCGGGTCGACCGGGTCATGGATTCGAGCGATCAGGAGCGCGAGCGGGGCATCACCATCCTCGCCAAGGCGGCCTCTGTGGAGTGGAAGGGAACCAAGATCAACCTCGTCGACACGCCGGGGCATGCCGACTTCGGCGGTGAGGTGGAGAGGGCGTTGGCGCTGGTCGACGGTGTGCTGCTTCTCGTCGATGCCGCAGAGGGCCCGATGCCTCAAACTCGCTATGTCCTCTCCAAGGCTCTGGCGTTGCAACTGCCCGCAGTCGTCGTGATCAACAAGGTCGATCGCCCGGAAGCCAGAATCGACGAGGTCGTCGACGATATGTACGAGCTGTTCTTCGATCTTGGTGCGGCGGAGGAACACATCGAATTCCCCATAGTCTCGACCATTGCTCGTCATGGCCGGGCCGTTGCCGGAATCGGAATACCCGACGACGACGCTGATCTCAGCGCTCTGCTCGACGCCATCGTCGAAGCGATCCCCGGTCCTGCGGGCGATCCGGACGCACCGCTTCAGGCCCTCGTCACCAACCTGGACGCCTCCGACTACCTGGGGCGTCTTGCGATAGGCCGAGTGGTGGAAGGCACTTTGCGCAGCGGGGAGCGGGTTGCCCTTTGTCACTCGAACGAAGAGGAGCCGCCGCTACGGCGACGTCTCACTCAGCTCTTGGGGTTCGCCGGGCTGGGGAGGGTTGACGTCGACGAGCGGAGCGCCGGCGATCTATTCATCGTTGCAGGGTTTCCCGAGGTGGAGATCGGTGACACCCTGGCCGACCCGACCAACCCAAAGCCCCTGCCGCGGCTCGAGGTCGATGAGCCAGTCCTCAGGATGACCTTCGGTGTCAACACATCGCCGCTGTCGGGCGGAGGCAAGTTTCTCACGTCACGTCAGCTCCGTGACCGCCTCGAACGCGAGGTGTTGGGCAACGTGTCCATACGGATCGGCAACACGGCGTCACCCGAGGTGATCGAGGTGGCCGGCCGGGGCGAGTTGCAGCTAGCCGTCCTCATCGAGACGATGCGGCGAGAGGGCTACGAACTACAGGTGAGCAGACCGCAGGTCATCATTCGTGAGGTCGATGGCAAGCCTCACGAGCCATTGGAGCGGGCCGTCGTCGATGTTCCCGACGATCACGTTGGCACGGTGACCCAGGCCATCGCCCCTCGAAAAGGCAAAGTCACAGATCTACGCCCTGGTGACACCGGGAGAACAGTGGTGACCTTGGAGGCGCCGGCACGCGGCCTGCTCGGGTTTCGCTCGCTGCTGATGACGGCCACTCGAGGAACCGCGCTGGTGCATCAGCATCATGCGGGCTGGATACCGTGGGCAGGAGAGCTTCCACACCGTATCGGTGGTGCCATGGTTGCCGATCGGATCGGGGCCACAACCGGCTTCGCTCTCGACAACCTTCAGAAGCGCGGCGAGTTGTTTCTTGGACCGGGTGTCGACGTTTACGAAGGCATGATCATCGGCGAGGCGTCCCGACCTGAGGAGATGCAGGTCAACGCCACCAAGGGCAAGCAGCTGACCAACATTCGCACTCACGCCGCCGACGACGCCATCAAGCTCAAGCCTCCCCGTGTGTTGACGTTGGAGCTGGCCATGGAGTGGATCTCGGACGACGAGTTGGTCGAGATCACCCCAGAGGCGATTCGGGTGAGGAAGCGTCACCTCACCGAGAGTGAACGCCGTCGCCACAAGAGGAATAAGTGACAGGGCACTCGAGATAGGGCTACTCGACCGGCAGGGGCAGGTAGTAAGAATGACCGAGTTCGTGCCAGTCGGCGACCATCTGGACGAACTCGGCCCCAAACGGATCGGACTCGCGAAAGCGCATCGTGCCCCGTCGGATCATGAAGTCATCCGGAGCTAGTTCCCCGCCAAGGTGGAAGTGATGCTCGGCCGCGCCGGTATGGCCCGACTGGAGGAGCCACCATCCCAGGCCAAAGTGGGCCCGCGCCTCCTGGGATTCGTCCGGCATCGCAGCGATCTGGCCGCGCAGCACGTCCTCGGGTTGGGACGGCGTCTCGCCCCGAATCCAACTGCGCAACAGAGCCATCTGCTCGTCGGTCGAAACCTTGGCGTACTTGCCGCCCCACTCTGTGGTGAAGGCCACGTCGTTGGGTCGGGCGATACGACCTTCCTCGTCGATCCACACCACAGTCGGGACATTCACCATGTTGTAGAGCTCACCAAGGTGATGAGCTTCGTCAACAAGGCTCGGGTGAGTAGGCGCCGCTTTCTCTATCCAGGGTCTGGCGTCGCTGGCGCGGTCCACTGCGACGGTGATGACCACAAAGCCTTCGCTTTGCAGCTCCTCGTAGAGAGCCTGCCACCCGGGCAGGTCGTAGCGGCAGCCTCACCAGGAGGCCCAGACGGCCAGAAGCACCTTTGAACCGCGGTGCTCCGACAACGAGTGGGGGTGGCCGTCGAGATCGGGAAATGTGAAGTCCGGGGCGTCCAGCGTCTCGACGGTTTGGTCGTAGAGGGCCCGCGGTGGGCCGAGATATGCGGCTCGCTCCTCCAGGGACAGAGCGAGGGGTCGTCTCAACAGATCCGCGAGAGCTGCCAGGCGAATTTCTCCGTTGTTCACTATGCCGGGGTTGCTCGCGACCGGGATGCAGACGTCGTCCTTGCAAAATCCCTCTGGCTTCAGCTCCCAGCCGAGCGCCGAGTCGACACTTGCCGAGTCGATCCAGACATCGCCCTGATCGATTGTGACGTCGACCTCCGTCGGGCGGCCGACATCAAGCAACACGAATGGGGGCATCACCTGATCCTACGGCGCAGGCCGCAGTCAGTCGGTTTCGAGTATTACCACCGGGATGACGTCGCGGGCAGTCTTGTTCTCATACTTGGCGAACTGAGGCCAGTCCTGCTTCTGCTTGCTCCAGATGCGGTCGTGCTCGTCGCCATCAGCCACTCGGGCAATCACGGCCACTATCTCGGTTCCCACTTCGACCTTGGTCTCGGGGTTTGCCTTCACATTGTGCAACCAGTCGGGGTTGGTGTCGGCACCCGCCTTCGAGGCGAACACGGCGTATCCGCCGTCTATCGACTGGTACATGAGGGGAGTGACCCTCTCGGTCTCGGTCCTCGCTCCCACATGATGCAGCAGCAGCAGGGGTGCCCCCTCGAACATTCCGCCGACCTTGCCCTCGTTGTCCCTGAACTCGTCGATGATGTTCGAATTCCAATCGCTCACGTCTCTTGTCTCCTTCAATTTGTTACACGTTTAAGCCCCGCATCGGATGCGAGGCCGTTGATGCAACCACCGGAAGGGCGCGATCCTTCCCGTGTATTCCCCGCCGCAGGACACAGGGCGTCGTCAGGCGAAAACAGTCACCCGATTCGGGCGCCCCTCATATCCTCGATGGGTACGCTGTTGGGCTGTTTGACTGGTAACGGTATCCAGCTGTGATCGTGGGCGGTCTCCTCACTTGCCGCAGCGAAGCCGTCCCTGTAGCACATCAGCCCGAAAGGAGTGAGAAGGATTCCCTCTGCTCCGCAGATGGCGCACGGGGGCCTCTCTTCGAGAATGTTCTTCAACATGGATCGCCTCCCTTCGGCTAGCTCTTGCGAGATATCACTCCGGACGCGGTCATCACGGTGTGTTCGCCTACGCCGTTGCCTTGGTACTCGACACTGATATGGCCGCAGGCCCGACACGCGACTCGTCGGATACCCGCGGTAACGGTGACGGTGGTTTCGAGATGCGGACAGTCCTTCTTCGCCCGGCTACTGATACGTGTGTCCACTTTTCGATGATCCCTTCGACGCGTCGTTGACCTCTCTTATCGGCGCGCCCGGGGCTGCTACTTGGGTGTCATCCCGAGGAAATCCCAAGTGACTAGTCCCGATCAGGAAGTGCGAAGCAAGATCTGCGAGGTCGCGCTAGCGGTGTTATCCGAGCTCGGCGGCCACGGCGTCGGCGAACTCGGCCATCGAGAAGAACACGTAGTCGGGTTGGGGAGGGTTCTCCACCAGGGTGGTCGCTCCCCAGTCTCCACCCTCCGATAGTCGCTGCCGATCGATCCAGGCGGTAGTGAACCCGAGTTGCTTGGCGGGGGCATGGTCGTGGAAGAGGCTCTGAGCAACGTGAAGAACCTGATGCTTCTCGATGCCTAGGTCATTTTCGAGATGCTCCACCAGGTAGTCGAAATTGCGTAGGTCGGGTTTGTAGGTTCCGATGTCCTCGGCGGTGTATATCGCATCGAACTCGACCCCCAATCGCGCATTCGACGCCGAAAAGCTCGTCCGGTCGATGTTGGACAGAATCACCAGGCGAAAGTGCTGCTTCAGATAGGCCAGGGCATCTGGGCTGTCGTCGAAGGCCGGCCAATTCCCGACGGAATCCCCGAACAGAGTGTCGAGTTCGGGAGTCGAATCGACGCGGAAGCGGCCGGCGAGTTCACGGTGAGTTCGCGTGAGGATCTCGCGATAAAGCGCGTCACCGTGTTTCTCCTCGACAGCCGGCTCGATCTCGGAGAACGCGGCAAGCAACTCGGCCCGGCCAGGGGCTCGACCAGAGTCCGTCTCGAACAGGGGGCGGGACGCCTCCCAGATCCCGGTTTCCCAGTCGATCAGGGTTCCGTAGCAGTCAAAACTGAGCGCCTTGAACCCGGCTAGAGGGAGTGTCATTTCCGGACGTCTGGGTCAGACTTCGACTAGCTCGCCGGAAGAGAGGTCGAGGACGAACTCCTTGTCGCTCTTGGAGTCGGAGATGAACTGGGCCAAACGAGCGCCCGGCTTGCGGACTACCCACCAGGCGTATTCCTTCGATCCCTTGTCCATGAAGGCTTTGCGAGCTTCTCGTGCGGCATTCACGGCGTCCAGCTCTTTATCGAACTCACCGAGAGCGTTCTCGGCCGGATCCGACTGATTGGGTCGTTCTATAAACTCAACCGCTTCGAACATCTCGAACCTCCTCACGGTAATTCTAGCGAGGCTCCACGGGCTCGACGAGGAGTTCTAAGCTCATTTCGGTGAGTTCTTTCCATGTCGTTTGGGGATACGTCGCGGTCTCGATCAGCGGTTTGGTTGGTCTGTGGGGCGTTCTAATGGCAAGGCGAGATGGGGCTCCGCGACCTTTCCTCTGGGCAGTGGGAGTGGCAATCGCCTCGCTGATCGTTCAGATTGTTCTTGGTGTCGTCCTGGCCAACACCGGGATCGATCCGGGTAACCAGCATGTTTTCTACGGTGTCGTAATCGCAGTGACCTTTACGTTCGTCTACATCTACCGGGCCCAGTTCCGCAAGCGTCCCACGCTCTATTACGGCCTACTGATGCTGTTCACCATGGGTTTGGGGATCAGGGGGATCATGACGTTCGGTAATAGCTTCTAGGAGGAGAGATGCTGCTCGAAGGAAAGAAACTGCTGATCACCGGAATCCTCACCGACGACTCCATCGCATGGCATGTCGCTCGCGTCGCCCAGGAGGAAGGCGCCGAGATAGCGGTGACGGGGTTCGGGCGAGGGATGCGTCTCACCCAGCGTTCGGTTCAGCGTCTTCCACAGGAATGCCCCGTCCTGGAGCTCGACATCAACGATCCGTCTCACGTGGAGGCTCTCGTTGCCGACCTACGTGAGAGATGGGGGAGGGTTGACGGTGCGCTCCATGCCATTGCGTTCGCGCCCGAGGACGCCCTTGGCGGCAATTTCCTCAACACCCCGGTCGAGTCGGCACAAACGGCTTTCGTTACGTCAGCATTCTCATATAAGACCCTCGCCGTGGCTCTCCTTCCGCTGATGAAGGATGGAGGCGCACTTGTTGCGATGGACTTCGACAACACCAAGGCCTGGCCGGCTTATGACTGGATGGGCGTGGCCAAGTCGGCGCTTCAGAGTGTCACCCGCTATCTGGCCCGGGATCTGGGGCCGCACGGGATTAGGGCCAACGCCGTGTCGGCCGGTCCGCTGGCAACGGTCGCCGCCAAGTCGATTCCCGGATTCAGCGCATTCGACAAGGTGTGGGCGGCCCGGTCACCCCTTCCCTGGGACGCGTCCAACCCCGACCCGGTGGCGCGGATGGTGTGTGTCCTTCTCAGCGACTGGGCGCCAATGACATCGGGCGAGATCGTCCATGTCGATGGCGGCTTTCACGCTGTGGCGGCTGGGATCGAAGAGGGCGAGTAGCCCCTTTCACCGCGAGGTGAGCTTGACCTACTCGATAGTTTGGAGGACTGGAGCGAGCGGCAGTTCGACGACGAATGTCGCCCCACCACCCTCGGTTTCCTCCACTCGGACCGTGCCATGCATGACTTCGGAGAGGCTCCTCACAATCGACAGACCGAGGCCCGTTCCGCCGCGTGTCCTCGTGTCTGACTGATCGATTTGGGTGAACCGCTCGAACACTCGCTCTCGCTGATCCTGTGGGATTCCCGGGCCGTGGTCGACTACGGCGATCATCACGCGGCCGCTCTGCACCCAGGCAAAGATCTCGATTGCACTCTCGGAGGCGTACTTGGCCGCGTTCTCCACCAAGTTGATGAGGATCCGGGTGAGGTGATCCTGATCGGCCTCGACGACGAGGTCGTCGGGGTCGACGGTCAGGCTCGGCTCGACCGAAGCCACCCGATTGACCTCCTGGAGAACCTTCATCACGTTGAGCGGCTCCAGATGGACCGGAATCGCTCCCCGATCGATTCGGGATACGACAAGCAGATCGTCGATCAACCTCTGGAGCCGTCCGGCCGAGCTGCGTGCCGTAGATAGAAGTCTGAGGGCGGTCGGTTCGGTCGGGGCCAGCTCCGGTCGGTTCACCGTGTCCAGAGAGCCGATGATGGACGTGAGCGGTGTGCGGAGTTCGTGGCTCACGGTTGAGACGAAATCGGTCTTCATCTGGGCCACCTCTTCGAGGCGTTTCGTTGTCTCGGCCTGAGCTTCGTACCGACCAATCTGAGACAGGACGAGCCCGGCAGGTGCGGCCAAAGAGCCGAGTTGTTCTGCCTGCTCCTCGTTGAACGACCCCTCGTACGGGTCTCCCACGATGATGACGCCGACTCGCATCTCTTCGACCTTGAGTGGGGCAACGAGGGCCTGACTGATGCCAAGCTCGTGGAGGAGGATATGCGCATCGGTGTCCTGCGATACCTCTTTGACCAGGAGGGGCTTGGCTGCCCGGTAGGCCTGGGTGACCATTCCGGGGGCGGATATCTCCAAGCTCATCGGATCGGCGTCGACGGGATAGCCATTGACCCAGATCGGGCTCATCACCTCGAGCCGATGACGGTCTGGGTTGTAGAGAAGCACCACGCCCACTTCGGCATCGAGGTACTTGCAGATGGTCCCGATCAAGTGAGGGACGATCTCCGCGAGTGACTCCGCCCGGGCCAGCGTGGAGGAGACGGCATATAGCCGCTCGAAGTCGAGCCGCTGCTCATCGATTTGGATCTCCCGCTCGATGGCCCTGACGGCCTCTCGCTCGAATTCCATACCCACCAGAGCCGTGGCCGCGGCGACGGTTGCCATCGTGAGAACAGGCGCCAGCACGTCCGGGATGGCGTCGGCCAGCTGCAATTGGAATGCGATGAAGGTCATGGCCAGCCCGATGAACACGGTCATGAACGCGTGGGCCCACCATGCGAGGAGCAGGCCGGATACGGCGGCGATGCCGAAGAGAATGGGCTGCGCGGTAGCGGTCAGTTCGGGGACTGTCGCCAGGGCGCTGATCCCGATGACCAAGCCGGAGAGCCATGCTGTCGAGATCCACGGCGCTGCCGACGTAGCCATCATTTTCTCCCAGCGGATGGCCGTCGAGACGATCAGGAGGGTGGCGAGAGCCGACATCGGGATCCAGAACCCGGGTTCGACGAATATCTCCGTCCTCACGGCTTGCGCCGCAACGATGATGAGCACTACCCAAGCCACTGCTGAGGCGCGTCGAAGTAGCGACGCCCGGAATCGCGCCATGGCCTGGTGCGTGGTCGGTTTCAAATGTTCTCCATGTCGCTGAGTCGCAACCCTTCGACTGTATTCTCGGCGTTTCTTCCTACATGATCGAGGATTGAAGTTTGGCTTTGCGTTCTTTCGCCGATGGGACCCTGTTTGCCCAGGTCACTGGAACGTCTCCATCGAGGGTCCTCGCACTTCACGGCTGGGCCAGGCGTGGCAGTGACATCGCCCCAGTTATCCAGGGTGTTGACGCCATTACACCCGATCTGCCCGGGTTCGGTGCATCACCAGTTCCGGATGAGGTATTGGGTGCCAAAGGCTATGCCAAAGCTGTTGCGCCTCTCCTCGACGAGTGTGATGAGCCACCGGTCTTGCTTGGCCACTCGTTCGGTGGGCGAGTTGCGGTGTGTCTTGCGACGGCCTACCCCGACAGGGTCGGGCCACTGGTGCTGAGCGGAGTCCCCCTGGTGCGGAGGGCGCCGTCGGGTCGCTCCAACCTGACCTACCGGACGGTGAAGGCGCTCAATCGTGTCGGTATCGTGTCCGACTCCCGTTTGGAGGCAGAGAAGAAGAGGCGCGGCTCGGCCGACTATCGGGCTGTGTCGGGTGTCATGCGGGATATCTTGGTGAAAGTGGTCAATGAGTCCTACGAGGATCAACTCCGGCAGTTGCGATCGCCTGTCCATCTCATATGGGGTGAGCTCGATGGCGAAGTCCCTCTGGTCGTGGCTGAGACCGCACGGGACATCATGAAGGAGGCCGGTGTCGAAGTGACCCTGACGGTTCTTCCTGGTGTTGGGCATCTCACTCCTGTCGAGGCTCCGGATCAGCTTCGCCAGGCGGTTGTCGAGGCGTTGAACCGGTGACGTGGGCCCTGGCTGCGGCGTGCGGGATAGCGTCGATTCCCGCCGGGCTGAGATGGCTGCGCGTCGCCCAGCGAGAGCACTATCTGGCTCCGTCGACAACGAGGTTTGCCCTGCGCTGGTGGGGTTTTGGAGCGATCAACCGGATGCTCGCCTTTGTCGCGTTCGTGGGCGTCATCGGAGTTCTGTGGAGCCCCAGGCTCGGGTTTCTCGTAGCCCTCGCTCAGATCGGGCCGGTTGGCCTCTCTCTGCGGGGCCGAACTTCGCCATTGGCATGGACGCCGCGGCTGAGACGTCTCGCGGTGACCTCCGGGGTGCTGGTAGCTCTCGCGTATTTGATTGGCGGCCTGACCCAGTCCCCGTTTGTGGTCGTAGTGGGGCTTTTTGCGCTTCCGGCACTGGTCGACGTTGCCCTCATGGCTCTGACACCTGTCGAGAAGAGCCTGGGGGACCAGTGGGTGATCAAGGCGGCTTCGCGGTTGAAGTCGTCGGGGGCCGACGTGGTCGCGATCACAGGCTCATATGGCAAGACAACGACCAAGGGCTATGTCGTGCACCTGCTCAGCGGGTCGAAGAGGGTGGTGGCCAGCCCGGCCTCGTTCAACAATCGGATGGGTCTGGCGAGGGCCATCAACGAGCAGTTGGTCCCAGGAACCCAGGTATTTGTCGCGGAGATGGGCACCTACGGCCCTGGCGAGATTGCCGATCTTTGTGAATGGATCCCTCCCAAGGTCGCCGCAATTGTCGCCGTTGGTCCGGTCCATCTGGAACGATTCAAGACCGAAGAGAGGATTGTCTCGGCCAAGTCGGAGATTCTCGACAACGCCGGGGTCGGGGTGATCGCTGTTGATAATCACCTCCTTGCCGACCTGGCCGATTCGAGATCGTCGAAAATGGATGTCATGACGGCCGGCACGGGAGATACCGAGGCCCGTGTGGTGGTCAGGGACCGCGCCCTGTTCATCGACGGCGTTCGGGTGGCCGACGTGGGCGGGGAGGTCCTGGGAGTAAATCTCGCGGTCGCGGTCGGCATCTGCCTGGCCCTGGAAATGAGCGTCGACGAGATCATCCCGAGGCTGGCTGATCTTCCCGTCGTCGAGCATCGCCAAACCGTCCGGGTGACCGAGCGAGGCGTGACGATCATCGACGACACCTACAACTCGAATCCCGATGGCGTGGCTTCCGCACTCGACACCCTCGCCCGCGTCGGCGGGAATGGACGCCGGGCCGTGGTGACTCCTGGAATGGTCGAGCTCGGTCCTCGACAACAATCGGAGAACGTTGCGTTTGCCCGCCGGGCCGCTACGGAGGTCGACGATCTCGTGATCGTCGGAGGCACCAACCGGGGAGCTCTTCTCGATGGCTCCTCCAACGGCTCGGCTTCAGTTACCGTCGTCGGCTCGCGTGAGGAAGCGGTTGTCTGGGTCAGAGAGAATCTGGTGTCAGGAGACGTCGTGCTTTACGAGAACGATCTGCCCGATCACTATCCATGAGGTCTGAATGTCAAAGCCGGCGGTGATTTTCGGAGGGCCATCCGACGAGCACGACATCTCGATTCTGACCGGCCTCCAGGTGATCCACGCTCTGGGTGAGGTGCACTCGGTCTTCTGGTCGAAGTCGGGCGACTGGTTTTTGGTTGACCCCGACCTCGAGGCGGCCGACTTTGTTGAGGGACCACCAGGCAGGTCCCGCGAGCTGAGTTTCATGGCTGTCCCAGGGCAAGGTTTGGTCTTGAAGAAGAAACCACTCGATATCAGTGCGGTGGTGATCGCCTGCCATGGCGGGCCGGGTGAAGATGGGACCCTTCAGGGTCTGCTCGACCTGGCCGGCCTGCGGTACACGGGCCCGGGCCAAGCTGCGTCTGCTTTGGGAATGGACAAGCTCGCCTTCGGGTCGGCGATGGCTGCCGCCGGGTTGCCCACGGTTCCCCGAATCTTGGTCGCGACCGGAGAGGAGGAGGCCCCGGAGTTCGAGGGGCCATACATTTCCAAGCCGCGATTTGGCGGCTCGTCGATCGGCATCGAGATCGCCGACGATTGGGACACGGTCTTGGCTCTGAAGAAGAGCTCGTCTTTCTTTGACCAGGGCGCCGTCGTCGAACCGTTCCTAGTGGGGAGCAGAGATCTTCAGGTGGCGGTTCGCACCTATCCGGACTGGGAGATGTCCGCCGTGGAGGCCCCCCTTCGGGCGGCCGAAGGGATCTACTCCTACGACCAGAAGTATCTGGCATGGGGCGGGGAAGTGAGTGAAGGGCGGGAGCTCCCGGCGACCATGACCGACCGGGTGGCGGCAGAAGTGGTCTCGCTTTCCCAAAGGATCACCGATGTTGCGGGACTTCGCGGGATCGCCCGGATCGACTTCCTCGAGATGGACGGCGAACTCGTGGTCAATGAGGTGAACACCATCCCCGGATCGATGGCGACCTACCTGTGGATCGACCCGCCGCTCAAACGGGAGCAGCTCTTCAGAGACATGGTTGCCGAGGCAGAAGGACCTCCGGTCAGAGTCTTCTCGGTGGCGGGGAGCGACGGCACCGCTCTCCGCAGCGCGGGCACCATCGCCTCCAAACTCGACTGAGCGTGTGTAAATCCCGGTGCTCTACCCCCGTGATTTGCACACGCTCGAGAGGTCAGATCAGAGGTGCACAACCGGGCAGGTAAGGGTGCGTGTGATTCCCTCGATCGCCTGGATCTTGGCGACGACGAGCTTGCCCAGCGAGTCGACGTCCTCGGCGCTTGCCTTGACTATGACGTCATAAGGACCGGTGACGTCGTCTCCGGAGCCAACACCGGGGATCTCTCGCACTGCCTCTGCGACCAGGGCGGCCTTGCCGACCTCGGTCTGGATCAGGACATAAGCCTCGACCAATTGAGCCTCCTATAGCTCTAGGGGGCCGGAACCCTACACAGTCGCGGTCGTCGGGGGATTACGCCCGATTGGCCTGGATTGAGCGCAGACTCCTCAATAACCCTCTTGGCCCATTCGGAGAGCAGTGGCGAAGAGATGACCCTCCTCGTCGACTATGTCAAACACCAGACGTTGGCCCTGTCTGAGATTGCGGAAGATGGATCCCTTGAGGGACCCGGGGCGAAGGTAGACCTCGGACTTGTCGTCGTCTCGGACGATGACGCCCGCGCCGGTGACAGGGTCGTAGGTCTTGACCACGCCCTGAGCCATTGTCAGGCCTTCACTACCTTGCCGGCCCGGATGCAGGAGGTGCAGACACGGGCGCGACGGGTGTTGGAGCCGTGCTTGACACGGACCCTCTGGATGTTGGGCAGCCAGCGCCTGTTGTTGCGCTTGTGGGAGAAGCTCACGGACTTGCCGAAGCTTGGCTCCTTGCCGCAGATCTCACAGCGATAAGACATGAAAAGACTCCTGGAACGGGCCGGAAGATTAGACGGGCCGATCGGCACCGCGTGACCGCGGAAAAGAATAGCGGCGTTCCGGTTCAAGTCCTACTCCGGATGTACCGTGGCGTTGTGGGCCAATTCAGCCAAGGTGACCGTTCATGGCAAGCCTGAGCCGGCTGGCCGAGGTCGCCGTGTCCGAGGTGAAGGGCCTGGCGGGCAAACGATCTCAGGCACTCGCCAATTCGGGGATTCACAGCGTGGCCGACCTTCTCCACCATGTGCCGCGCCGATATATCGATCGGAGCCGCAAGGTCCCCATCGCGCAGATACCGCTTGGAGCCGAGGTGACCGTAATCGGCGAGGTGAAGGCGGTGAGCACGAGGCGTCCCCGTCGCAATCTGGCCATTATCGAGGCCAAGATCTTCGACGACACCGCGATGATCAAAGCCGTCTGGTTCAACCAGACATTTCGCCAGCGCCAGCTGACCGTGGGGTCCCAAGTCGCCCTCTCCGGGGTTGTCGAATCCTTCCGCGGTGCCCTCCAGATGAAGAGTCCAGCGGTTGACGTGCTGGATTCGCCATCCGAGTCACTCGAGACGGGGCGGGTGGTGCCCATCCATTCATCGGCCGGCAATGTGAGCCCTGGGATCATGCGGCGGGCCATACACAATGCTCTCACTCGCTCTCGGCCCATTGGTGATCCGATCCCGCCCGCGATCGTCGCCGACAATCATCTGATGTCCCGCGACCAGGCCTTCTGGGACATCCACTTCCCCGAGTCGATGGATCGGATCGGGCCTGCCCGGCATCGTCTCGTGTACGACGAACTTTTCCGGCTGGAACTGGCGCTTGCGCTTCAGAAACGGATACAGATGTTCGACGCCGTGGGGATACCGCATGAGCCCAGCGGCGAGCTCAGCGGCCGATTCATCTCCGGACTTCCCTACGAGTTGACCGGGGCGCAGAAGAGAGTCCTCGACGAAATCGAAGGCGATCTTCGCACCGCTCACCCCATGCACCGTCTGCTTCAGGGTGAGGTTGGATCCGGGAAGACAGTGGTCGCGGTCGCGACTTTGCTGAACGGCATCGAGGGTGGCTGGCAGGGAGCGATCATGGCTCCCACTGAGGTTCTCGCTGAACAGCATTATCTCGGCGTCACCAGCCTGCTGGCGGACGCCGGCCTTTCGCCGGACCTTCACGGACCCGGCTCCGACCTAGGCATGGACAGCCTCTTCACCAGCGACGACCCAGCAGTCCACTTCGCCCTCCTCACGGGATCAAGAGCCGCAGCCAATTACAAACCGGAGATCAGCCGGACCGAGCTGCTCGAGGATGTGGCCTCTGGCCAGGTCGATCTGTTGGTGGGCACTCATGCGTTGATCCAAGAAGGGGTGGTCTTCTCCCGGCTCGGGGTTGCCGTTGTCGACGAGCAGCATCGGTTTGGCGTGGCACAGAGAGTCCAGCTCAAGGAGAAGGCTTCCGACGTTGTGCCAGACCTGCTCATCATGACCGCCACTCCCATTCCGAGAACGCTGTCAATGACCCTCTACGGCGACCTCGATGTCTCGATCATCGACGAAATGCCTCCGGGTCGGACTCCGGTCAAGACCAGCGTCCTGACCCCGATGGAGGAGTCGACGGCCTGGAAACTGATCATGGAGGAGGCTGCGGAGGGACGTCAGGCGTTCGTGGTGTGCCCGCTTGTCGAGGACAGTCCCAAGGTCGAGGCAGCGTCCGCTGTCGCTGAATACGAGCGGTTATCTGCTCTCATGCCCGATCTGCGGGTCGGGCTCATCCATGGTCAGCTCAGACCCGCCGACAAAGAGGCGGTCATGGCCGAGTTCAGGGCCGGCGACATCGACGTGCTGGTTTCCACAACGGTCATCGAGGTGGGGATCGACGTCCCCAACGCAACCGTCATGGTGATCGAGGATGCAGACCGATTCGGACTGAGCCAGCTTCATCAGCTCCGGGGTCGGGTCGGCCGCGGCGAATATCCGGGGACATGCCTGCTGATCGCCGACCCAACGACGGATGAGGCCGAGGGGCGGCTGGCTGCAATGGCCGGCACCAACGACGGTTTTCGCCTGGCCGAGGAAGACCTCCGAATCCGGGGCCAGGGAACCGTTTTTGGTACACGCCAATCGGGGGTCAAGGATCTCCGGCTGGCGGACATCCTCGAGGACTTCGACACGCTCGTGGCTGCCCGGCGAGACGCTTTCGGGATGGTCGACGACGACCCGCAATTGTCGGGCCACCCCGAGTTGGCTGCTGAGGTTCGGGCGATGCTGGGCGACTCGGTGGACTGGCTCTTTGTCAGCTGAGCGTGTGTAGAAACCGGGCCGGGGCACCCGTATTTGCACACGCTTGTACCGTCTCTACATGCGCATCATCGCGGGGACAGCCCGAAGCCGGCGGTTGGTGGCGCCCGACTCCAAAGGCACCCGCCCGGTTACCGACCGGGTGCGCGAGGCCGTGTTCTCATCGATTGGCGACTGGGTTGAGTCAGCCGCCGTTCTCGACCTCTACGCGGGCTCCGGCTCGTTCGGGCTGGAAGCCCTTTCCCGGGGGGCGACCCGGGCAACCTTTGTCGAGAACGGTCATAAGGCGCTGGGAGCATTGAGGAGGAACGTCGAAGCCGTGGGCCTGGGAGGAACTGTGGTCAGCTCTTCGGTCGAGGACTTCCTGAAACGCTCAGACGGATCATTCGACCTCGTCTTCATGGATCCTCCGTGGCCCTTGGGCCGAGATGAGATTGAAACCGCCCTGGCAAGGGTCGACCGTCTGGTAGATGCGCAAGCTGAGATAATCATCTCGAGGCGCCACAGCGACGAGGTACCGACGCCGCCAGAATCCTGGCGAGTTGCCACCAATCGGCGATACGGAGATACAAGAATCCTTAGATACGAGAAAGAGGGCCAGGACCAATGACCACCGCACTCTGCCCCGGGAGCTTTGACCCCCCGACCAACGGGCATGTGGACGTGATCGAGCGAACTATCGCCTCGTTCGACCAGGTCGTTGTGGCAGTGGTCGACAACCCGGCGAAGGACACGTTCTTCACGACGGATGAGAGACTCGCGATGTTGACGGAGATGTTCGGGGAGCGGGCCAGAGTCGTCACGTTCAGCGGACTGTTGGTCGATTTCGCCGACGAGACGGGAGCAGACGTCGTGGTAAAGGGGCTTCGGACCGTTGCTGATTACGAGTTCGAATTCCAGATGGCCCAGATGAATAGCCACCTCAGCGGCATGGAAACGGTTTTCATGGCCACCAAGGCAGATTGGAGCTTCGTCTCCTCTTCCCTGGTCAGAGAAGTGGCGCGACTCGGTGGATCGGTCAGCGGATTGGTCCCCGATGTTGTAGAAAGTGCTCTCAAGGAGCGACTGCGATGAGCGAAGAGACTGCAATGAGTGAAAAGACAGGGGCACCAGCAAACGAATCGGTCGAGTTGGATCAGGGGGCCCGAACCGAGGTCGGAGACCTTCAGGATATGGTCGACGACCTGATCGTCCACCTTCACGAGGCGAAGTCGGTTCCTCTTTCCAGCAATGCGATGGTGGACCGCGAGCAATTCCTCGAGAAACTAGAGCGAATTCGGGTGGAACTGCCCGACGAGCTGCGTGCAGCCCGCTGGATGGTTCGCGAGCGGGAGGCATTCATCGCTCGTACCAATGAGAATGCACATGAGATTGTCGACCGCTCTCGCAAGGAAGCCGACGAGCTGATCTCCAACTCAAACATCCTTGCCGAGGCTGTCGAGGAGGCCAACATCCTCGTTCGTCGTGCCGAGGGCGAAGCAAGGAGGCTGCGGCTGGAGACAGAGGACGAGATAGAGAAGAAGCTTCAGCGTGTTGAGGGCCTCCTTTCCGAGACCATCAACCAGGTCCGGACTGCTCGGGATGAGTTCCATCAGGCCCGGCCCAAACCGCCGGACGTGCCGATCTGACATGACCGGTGAAATTGTTGTCCCGATCGGCAACCTGATCGGGTCGCCCGGGAAGGAGCGTTCTTTCTCCGGCCGACAATCGGTGAGTCTTCGCCTCGGCGAGAGCACAATCGACGGCCCGATGTCGGTGGTCGGGACCGTGCATGGCCTTCCCGATGGGGTCATGGCGGAGTTTCGGGCCCTGGCCACGGTTCACGTGATCTGCACGAAATGCCTCACCAAATGGGATGAGGAGATCTCGATAGCTGTGGAGCAGTACTTCGGCGTCATTCCCGATGAGGACGGCTTTGGGATCGCCGAGGGCGAGATCGATGTGTCCCTGCCGGCTCGCGCCGAGTTGGCTCTGGCGCTGCCGGCCGCTCCTGTGTGCCGTGAGGATTGTCTGGGACTTTGCCCAACATGCGGAACCGACTTGAATAGTGACCCCTGCGACGGTCATGAGGATGACACTGACTCGCCTTTCGCCGTCCTGAAAGATCTGTTCGATTCCTGAGATACCAAGGAGTGCCCCCCAATGGCGGTGCCCAAGAAAAAGATGTCGCGTTCACGGACCCGGCAGCGCAAGGCTGCCTGGAAAGTCTCAAGCCCCAACTCAGTCGCCTGCGAGCAGTGCGGCACGCCGAAGTTGCCCCACCGCGTCTGTCGTGAGTGCGGGACTTACAGCGGCCGTGAGGTAGTCGAGGCCAACTGAGTTTGGTTCGGATCGCTCTCGACGCGATGGGGGGCGACCATGCCCCCGAGGAAACAGTCGCTGGAGCCGTCGACGCCTCGCGTCGCGGCGTCGATGTCGTCCTCGTTGGTGAACACAACACAATGGTGGCCGAGCTGGCCAAGCATGACTTTCGCCTTCCCATTGTCGACGCACCCGATGTCATCGGGATGGGTGACGACCCGGCTCATGCCCTGAGAGAAAAGCCGGGGGCATCGGTAACAGTGGCTGCCCGTCTCGTTGCCGAGGGTAATGCCGATGGATTCGTGTCGGCTGGTTCAACCGGCGCCGCGATGGCTGCCGCGGCCATTGTCGTCGGGCGGGTGAAGGGGATTTCCCGGCCACCCATCGTCAGCGTGTTTCCCACTCCGGGAACTCCCACGATGGTGCTCGACATGGGAGCGAACCCGGACGTGAAGCCGGAGCAACTCCTCCAGTTCGCGGTCATGGGCAGTCTCGCCAGTCGGGCGCTCTTAGGCGTGGAGAACCCCCGGGTTGGCTTGTTGTCCATCGGCGAGGAAAAGGGGAAGGGTCGTGCTCTCGAGAGGGCCGCCTACGACCTCCTCGAAGAGAGCTGGGTTCGTTTCATCGGCAACGTCGAAGGCAGGGACATCGCGGTCGACAAAGCGGACGTGATCGTTACCGACGGATTTACCGGCAACGTATTCCTCAAGACGATTGAGGGAACTGCGCAGATGGTGGCCGACTACACCGATGAGGAAGTGGCGAAACTCGACTCCAAGCTGCAGGAGGCGATCAGGCCTCTGTTGGTGAAGGTCCGAGAGCATTTGGATTACGAAACCTATGGCGGGGCGCAACTACTCGGTGTGAAGGGTGTCGTGGTTATTGCCCACGGCAGCTCCAGCCGGACTTCGATCTGCAATGCGCTGGTAGTGGCGATGGATGGAGCCGACAAGGGCCTACCCGATCAGGTGGCCTCCATGATCGCGTCACTGTGAGCATCGAATCCGCTCTTGGCTACCAATTCAATGAGCCCGCGCTTCTTCGTCTTGCCCTGACACACCGCTCGGTCAGTTCTGAGGATCCGGTCCGAAACGACAACGAACGTCTCGAGTTTCTCGGCGATGCCGTTCTTCAGTTGGTGGTAACCCGCCGGCTTTACGAGGACTTCCCGCATCTTGCAGAAGGGAAAATGGCGAAGGTTCGAGCCGCGGTCGTGAGCCGCGGACCGCTGGCCGAGGTGGCCAGGTCGATCGATATGGGCTCACATGTCGAGTTGGCTCCTGCCGAGGAGAGAACCGGCGGGCGAGATAAAGACTCGATACTCGCCGACGCGATGGAGGCCGTGATCGGAGGCGTGTATCTCGACGGTGGCCTTGACGAAGCGGCCAAACTGATTGACCGGCTTTGGGGCAGCCGGATAGTGGAGCGGGCCAAGCGGCCCGGGGTCAAGGACTACAAAACCCGTCTCCAGGAAGTCCTCGCGCCTGTACGACGGCCCGTCTATACCAGCCAGGGTTCCGGCCCCGACCATGCCCGAGTCTTCAAGTCGGTGGTTGCCGTCGACGGGAAGGACTTGGGAGAGGGGGCGGGGCGTTCCAAGAAGGAAGCCGAGCAAGGGGCCGCGCATCAGGCGTTGGACGCCCTTAGCCGAGACTCTCGCTGAGCAACGTTTCCTTCCGAGCTCTGAGATCCACATACCAGGCGGTGCCCATCACCGCGATGGCGGCAACGATGAAGCCCTGGATCACGACCGAGAGGACAAAGGCGAGCCCGAGCCCGATGCCCAGGGACCCGACCGTGAACAGGGGGACGCCGACGAGTTGAACGAACTGACCGGCGACCATGCCGAGGAGACCGACCATGAGCATGAATCCAACAGTTGGGAACCAGCGCCCCCGGACCAGGTGGTAGCTCCGTCTCAGGGCATCCGTCGGGCCTAATCCCTCGATCGCCATCGCGGGTGCGGTCATCGCAAGGCTGCCGGCAAGCCAGACGCCGGGGACGATCAGAAACAACAATCCGAAGAAGATCCCGATCGCACCTATGGAGCCGGCAACCAACAGCGGGGCCAATCTGGTGAAGGCGAACCTGGCAGCCTCACCCGCCGAGATCGGGTTGCCCGCAATCTCGGCGGCCACCAGACGGTGCACGGCCAGGGCCACATAACCCGATGCGATCAACTGGAGGACTACTGCCCAAGCGATTGCCTGGAAGATCTGGCCGCCAAACTCGAGGATCTCCTCGTCGGTCATTGTCTCCAGGGCTTCAGGATTGGTGAAGATGAGGTCGAGGACCTCATTGGCCCCGGTTGCCCGAAAGATCAGGATCGTGGCCGCGCCAAGGACCACGAACGCCCCAAAGGACGGCGGAATCAGCTTGCGCCATACCTTGCCGAGGTACCCCATTCCGACGGTGAGGATCTCGCCGAAGCCGCGTGCGTGTATCTCCATGGGCGGCGGTACGGTAACCCGCCCCGGACCGAATCAGATGCCAGAGCTTCCCGAAGTAGAGATCACCCGCCGTCACCTCGCTGGAGTCATGACCGGTGCGTTGATCCAAGAGGTGGCGGTAACCCACGAACGAACCGCCCGTTACAACTCGGGACCCAGAGAAGTGGAAGACCGGCTGGTTGGCCGCCGGGTGTCCGATGTGGGCCGAACCGGGAAATTCCTCCATGCAACTCTCGATGACGGCCAGATGATGGTTGCCCATCTCGGGATGTCGGGACGGTTCACCATCGACGGGGAAGCGGAGCCGCACACCCATTTCCGGGCGTCCCTCGATACCGGAAACATCGTCAGGTTCGTCGACCCGAGAACTTTTGGCTTCGTTGCCGTCTTCAATGAGGAGGAGATCGGCTTCTCAGGGCTGGCAAGGCTCGGCCCTGACGCCTGGACCTCACCACTCGGCCCGGCCGAACTGGAGCAGGCTCTTGCTGGCCGCACCGCTGCGATCAAGGCCCTGCTTCTCGATCAGGGCCTCATCTCAGGTTTGGGCAACATCTACGCCGACGAAGCCCTGCACAAGGCAAGGATCCACCCGATGAGTGCCGGAGGATCAATCGCCTCCGGAGAGCTCGCCGCGCTGATCCAGGCGATTCGTGAGGTTCTCGAGGCCGCAATCGAGAACGGCGGAACGAGTTTGTCCGATCTGGCCTATCTCCTGCCCGATGGCCGGGCGGGGGAGAACCTGGAGCAGTTGATGGTTTACGGCCGCACCGATCTGCCCTGCCTGACGTGTGGGACACCGATCAGACGCATACTGGTCCGGAGCCGTTCGACCCATTTCTGCCCGTCGTGCCAGCAGGGTCCCAGTGCCTGACAAGACGATTCATGCGTTCGTGAGCGGAGCAGTCCAACGAATCGGGTATCGGCAGGGTTGTCGTCAGACGGCCCGATCCCTGGATCTGGTTGGCTGGGTCAGGAACCTGGCCGATGGTCGAGTCGAGGTATTGGCACAGGGCGAAGCCGACTCGATCGACCATCTGGTCACCTGGCTGTGGGCGGGTCCGTCGCATGCCATAGTGACCGGCGTGGAGTCGGATGTGGTTGCCGCCGATCGGACGCTCGAGGACTTCTTCATCCACTCCAACCCCAGTAAGAGCCACTGACCGATCGACGCCTGTTAGCCTTTTGGGATAATTACAACCGTGTTATTCGCCAGGGATTCACTGTGTATTTGAAGTCACTCAAACTCGTCGGTTTCAAGTCGTTCGCTGATCGGACCCGGTTGGAGTTCCGACCGGGCGTCACCGTCGTGGTCGGCCCCAACGGATCCGGCAAGTCGAATCTCGTCGATGCTCTCTCATGGGTGATGGGAACCCAGTCGACCAGAGCGTTGCGAACCGAGAGGATGGAGGATGTCATCTTCGCCGGCACTGCCACTCGGCCTTCCCTCAATCGCGCCGAGGTGACCCTCCTCATCGACAACGCCGAGCGGATGATTCCCTTGGACCTCGATGAGGTTTCGCTGACTCGCCGTCTCTACCGCGACGGGTCAAGTGAATACGAGATCAATGGCGTCGGTTGCCGGCTCCTCGACATTCAGGACCTGCTCAGCGACTCGGGTGTCGGCCGCCACCAGCACGTCATCATCGGTCAGGGCGAGATTGGGAGGGTGCTCAACGCATCTCCGGAGGATCATCGTGCGGTCATCGAGGAGGCGGCCGGAGTCCTCAAACATCGGCGGCGCAAGGAGAGAGCAGAACGGCGGCTCGAGCGCACCGATGACGACCTGATCCGCCTCCGCGACCTCGTAGGTGAGATCGAACGTCAGATGCGGCCCTTGAAGCGCCAGGCGCGCGCTGCCGAGCGGTACGACGGCCTCAAGGCAGGAGTTCGCGACCTTCACCTGTATCTCGCACGGCACACATTGGAGCGATATGGCGCCGAGATCGTCGAACTGGAGGCCGAACAGCTCACCGTTGCCTCCCAGGTAGAACATGACGGGGGCCTGAAGGCAACACTCTCAGCCGATCTCACCCGGCTCACCGACCTGGCTTCGACGGTGGGAGCGGACCTGGAACGCGACACGGCTGCCGCAGCCCGGCTCGAGACCACAGTCGAACGTCTTCGTCGGATGGGCTCTGTGGCCCACGAGCGGATAAAGGCAGATGAAGGTCGTCGTGGAGCAGAGGTCGAGCGAAGGGAGGACCTCGAGTCGGAGCATGCCGCGATAGATGAGGAGATGGGCTCGGTAGTGGCTGTTGAGACCGAGGCAGCGGACCTCGCTGCTGCCCGGGAAGCAGCCTTTCGCAGCCTCGAAGATGAAGAGCGAGCCATCGCCATCCAAACCTCACTTTCTCCTGAGGGCGCAGTCGCCGCGGTCAGAGGTGAGCTGAGTGTTCTCCAAGCAGCGCTCGCCCGGGACGCACGTGAGGAAGAGTCCGTTGCAGGCCGGTTGAAAATCGTGGGCGGACAGGTTCGTGATGAGGCAGGCGAGATTGCCGGAATCAACGATGAGGTCAGATCAACCGACGAACGGCTCTCCGAGCTGTCGGTTGTCTACGAGTCGGCCATCCGCGCCCGGACCCGTGACCAGGAGGCCTGGTCACAAGCAGAGGAGACCGCCACGACTGCGAAACTCGATCAAGCTGCGGCCCAGGCCCGGGTTGAGGCCGTGGCTGCGGCCCTGGAGGGCTCGTTTGACGTAGAGGCCAGGCGCCAGGTCGAGTCGGCGACCGGAGCACTCGGGAACCTTGCCTCAATTCTCGACGTGCCCGAAGGGCTCGAGAGAGCCGTTGATGCTGCGCTGGGCGGCTGGGTCGGCTCGGTCGCCTTCACCAGCGTCGAAGAAATGCAAATGGCGGTCGAGGCCGTGAAGTCGTCGGGAGTCGGAGGGATTCCCGTTGTGTCGGTCACGAGTCCCGTTCCGAGCCCGGCATCGGAGGTCGCAGCCGTATCAGGTGTCGAGGCGCTGGTAGACCGATTGGGTCCTGGGAAGGATGCGGGCCTGGCGAGCCGGCTTCTCGGAGATGTGCTGCTGGTTGAAGGCTGGACGACTGCGTGGTCACTGGTTCGCAAGCATCCCGCGCTTCGAGCCGTGACTCCGGAGGGTGATCTCATTTCGGTGGCCGGTGTCCAGATCGCGCATCCCGACGGAGTCGGGCCGGCGATGCTCGAAGCCTCCGAGGTCGCCCAGGAGAAGGCCGAAACCGGGCTTGCCCGCGCCGAGTCGATATTCACGGCGGCCAAACGAGACTTCGAGAAGAGCCGAGAGGCCGAGCGGGCCGCCCTCGAAGCCCTTGAGGCGATCGAGGCTTCTTTGGCCGGCAAGACTGAAGCCATGGCCCGTCTCCAGAAGTCGGTAGACGTCTTGGAGGAGGAGCAGTCCCGCCTTACCCGGCGCAGCCTGTCTCTGACCGAGGGCGCTGCCGAGCATGAGCGTCAGATTGCTCAGCTTCAACAGCGGCTCTCTGCGCTGGAAGGGGAGGAGGCCGCCAGGGTGAGGATCTGGGAAGAGATGGAGTCCCGGCGGCTCGATCTCGCGGCAGCGCGCGAGGTTGCCCGGTCCGAATGGCAAGAGGCGGCCACCCGCAACCAATCTGTGTCAGAGAGACGCAAGCTGCTCGAAGAGCGGGTCACCAGAATCAAGGCTGACTTGGCCAGGGTGGGTGAAGGTCAGCCGGGGCAGCTCGACACCGGCACCCTTGAGTCGGTGGAGTCGTACGCGCGCCGTTCGGTCGAGATTCTCAGCGCGAAGCTGCGTCTGCTCCGCGATCGTCAGGCTGAGCTCCGCCAGGCCAACCAGGGCGCTCTTGCCGAGCTCGAGACGGCGCGAGGCGCTTACGAGACCACTCAAGCGGGCGTCGGCAGCGGCAGGGAACGGTTGGGTCAGATCGAGGTCAGGCTCACCGAGTTGCGACTCCAGAGGGAGAGTGTCGTCGAAGGAGTGCGTCGCGATGCCGACGCCGAGATCGAGGCCACCGAGGATGCGGTTAGACCCGATTATCCGGAAGACGCCGACCTGGAGCAGATCCTCGAGGAGAAAACGTCCCAACTGAGACGTCTTGGGCCGATCAATCCACTCGCGTCCGCTGAATACGCCGAGATGAGCGAGCGACACGAGTTTCTCACCTCACAACTCGCTGATGTCGAGTCGTCGAGAGCCGAGTTGAGAAAGGTGATCGCTGCCCTCGAAGCCGAGATCGATCAGCGTTTTCAGGAAGCGTTCGATGAGGTCGCAGAGGCCTATCAGCGGTACTTCTCAATTCTCTTCCCTGGGGGCCGTGGCCGGATCAAGCTCACCGACCCCGAAGAGGCCCACTCGGGTTTGATCATCGACGCCCAGCCCCTGGGCAAGAAGGTGAGCCAGCTCACTCTGCTTTCGGGTGGAGAGCAGTCGCTTGCCGCGTTGGCCTTCTTGTTCTCGGTCTTCGAGGCCCGGCCCAGCCCGTTCTATGTGCTCGACGAGGTCGAAGCCGCCCTCGATGACGCCAATCTGCGTCGTTTCTTGAAGATCGTCGACGAGTTTCGGCTGCGGGCGCAGCTCCTGATCGTGACCCATCAGCAGCAGACCATGGGAGCGGCCGACGTTCTGTACGGCGTCACCATGGAACCGGGTGGATCGTCGCAGGCGGTCCGAAAGGACATGACCAAGGTTGGAGTCGACCAGGTTGCGTAAGGCCCGACTCGGGGACACCATTTAGATCGTGGATACGCAGCTTCTGGTCGTTTTGGGTGTCGTCGCCCTCATCCTGGTTGCGGCGGGGCTGATCTTCGTGCGGGCTCGTCGACCTGGTGGCGCGACCGTTGATCGAGCGCTCACTGGTCGGCTTGCCAAGACGGCGGCAAGCCTGGGGGCAGCACTTCGAGGCGCCTGGGGATCGGGCCTCGACAACAGCGCCTGGGTCGGGATCGAGGAGGCTCTGATCGCCGCAGACATGGGCGTGGAGTCGTCGTCGGAGATCGTTGCCGCGGTTCGGGCAGAAAAACCGGCGACCGCTGGTGAGGCGAAGCAACTTCTGACCAGTCGATTGCTCGCCGAACTCGACGGAAAGAATCGGGATCTGGGACATGGGTCGGCGCCGTCAGTGATCCTGGTTGTCGGGGTCAATGGCACCGGCAAGACGACCACCATCGCCAAGCTCGGTTCGAGGCTCGGCTCAGAAGGAAAGTCGGTCCTGTTGGCAGCGGCCGATACTTTCCGGGCCGCAGCCGGAGAGCAGTTGAAGGCCTGGGGATCGCGCATCGGGATAGATGTGGTCGGCGGTCAGGAAGGCGGTGACCCGGCCGCGGTCGTCTTCGATGCGCTCGCTTCGGCACGATCGAAGGGAACGGATGTGGTCATCGTCGACACCGCCGGTCGGCTTCACGACAAGAAGAACCTGATGGCGGAATTGTCGAAGATCCATCGAGTCGCCGACGGTGATGGTGGCCTGGTCGACGAAGTGCTTCTGGTATTGGATGCGACGGCGGGCCAGAACGGTTTGACCCAGGTGAGCGCCTTCTCAGAGGCTGTACCGGTAAGTGGGATCGTCCTCACCAAGCTCGACGGCACCGCCCGGGGTGGCATCGTCATTGCCATCGAGCGTCGTCTTGGGGTCCCGGTCAAGTTTGTCGGTATAGGGGAGGGTGTCGAAGACCTCGAGCCGTTCGATCCGAATAGTTTCGTCACCGAATTGTTGGAGCAGGCATGAACAACCAAGAACTCGCTGAAGCGGCAAGGGCGGCGGCCGAGCATTCCTACTCGCCGTATTCAAACTTCCGGGTGGGTGCGGTCGTGGTCGGCGGCAATGGTGAGATAGTCACAGGCGCCAACGTCGAGAATGCCGCCTACCCCTCTTCGAACTGTGCCGAAGCCACTGCAATCAACACTGCGGCCGCTCAGGGGATTCGCAAGATTGAAACGGTCGCCGTTGCCTGTATCGACGCCGACGACGTCGAGGGCGCTTACTCGTGTGGGCGGTGTCGTCAGATCATGTCCGAGTTCGACGTCGAGAGATTGATAGTGACCGCCGGTGATGGCTCTGAGATTCGGGAGCACACCCTCGAAGAGTTGCTGCCCCACCGGTTCAGCTTGTAGTCGGGGTTCCCAGCCACCAACCGTTGATTGGTCAACTCGTTTCTAGGAAGCGCTCCAGTCGCCCGACTCGGCCGGCGGCAAGAGGTCTGCGGTGAGCGTCGTGGTTTCGGCTGTGGTCTCCACGAATCCACCGGTCTCCCAGATCCCGGCACCGACGGCTACCGAGCTTCGTCCGTGCCCCGATGAGCCCCACTCCACGTAGCCGAGGATCGCATCGCTGGTGGAGAAGCTGGAGATCGAGTAGAGACCAACCTCACCACTGTCGGGACTCAGTGCGCTGATGCGCGCGACTTCCTCTATCACCAATGCGCCGTCGGGCGGATCGAATGTGTCTCCGCCCAGGCTGATAGCTACTGACTGGCCGGCGGGGACCTCGAAGTCTGAAAGGGTGAAGTAGCTGGGCCGCTGACAAAGGGCGTACCCGCCCAGGTTTCCGGACTCACTCCCGATGTTGGTGATGACAACCATGGCCCCGTCCCCCAACACCACGGTGGAGAGAACGAACCGGGCACCCTCTTCCGCTGCGACTGTGGTTGTGGTCTGGGCCTCGGTCGTAGTCGTCGTAGTCGCAGCTGCAGCCGTGGTCGTTTGCGGAGCCGGCGCAGTGGTGGTCGTGGCCGCGGCGGCCTCCGTGGTGCTGGTCGTGTCGGCGCTCCCACCGCATGCTGCGACAAGGAGAGCCAAAAGAGTGAACGTCGCTTTGGCTCGCATGGGAGCAGGCTACGCCGAGTCGCGGGTTAGGACGGTGGCTCTACGAAATATCCAGATCCTTGAACCAGGTGTTGGGTGGATTGGAGTCGATGTCGCCTCCCAGCTCGATGGGGAGCACCGTCGGGATTGACAGTGGCAAGGATCGCGTTTCCTTGGGTTGCCAGACGCGCTCGAATCTCGTCAGTGAGCCCATGTGGCGTGCGGTAGACGGGATCAATTCCCATACGTCAGACGCTACCGTGCCCAGGCCACGAGCCGCGATTCTCCTTGCGAACGACAAACCGGAGACCGGACCATGTCTCGTCGATGGCGCACACCTTGTTGTCGACCATTCCCGTGGGGAGAAAGAGATCGCGCATGGTGTTTCCGGTGAGATCGGTCTCGACGCCGGAGCTCTTCTTGGGCCAGGCAACCCAGATGGCACCGTCGGCGGGGATGAGTGCCATGGCCGTTGCATAGCCGGCCTTCATTTCGGAGGTCCATCGAGCAAAAACAATGAAGATGTCTGAAGGTTTGGAGGCATGATGGAGCACGACCTCGGCTGGCAGGTCGCCCAGGGTCGCGGCAAAGCCATCGGGCGCCCCGAGGAGTCCGACGATGCTTCCTTCCTTGATCCCCAGCTTCTTGGACAAGGGTGTCCCGCTGTATCCGGTCATTGCCTCTGATTATCCCTGAACCATCCGGGGTGGTGGGGAAGGGGCCACCCCTAATTACATCGATCGGGTCTTCGGAAACGGATCCGACCGTGGTCCTTGTGTCTGAATAGCTCGAAACCTCGCTCGTGGACAACGACACGATGGTGGAACCAACACAAAGTAAGAAGATCGTCGGGATTTGTGGTCCCGCCCTCAGACCAGAGGATGGTGTGGTGGGCCTCGAGCCGATAGCGGCTCTCACAACCGTCGGCGGCACACACCCCGCCGTCGCGGTGGATGATGGCTCTCTTGAGGGCAGGCGGGACAGTCCTGCGTCTCCGACCGTATTCCATGAGACGTCCGTCCTCCGTTTTCGCGATCACTTCGGTGGTGGTATTGCATAGGATCGCTTCCAGGGCCACGGCCCCCACCTTCGGTCCAGATTCGAGAACAACACCGGCCTGACCCTTAGACTCGACCGCTTCTTTTGCGTCAACGAAGATCGTCACCTGAGCAGGTGGAGGGTCATCCGAGGTGCACACTTCGACCAGGGCGGTGGCTTTCCGCCAGGAGACATCGCCCGTGGTTCCGTCAGGGAATGCCGGCAGTTGGTCGGCCTTCTCGGTCAAGACCTTTTCAACGATGGCGCCAGAAGGACCGTCCAGGCCTCCCCACAACTTCCACCATGATTCGTCAAGACTCGGTTGCAGCAAGTGGCCCGTCTCATAGATGGCTCCGGCGTCTCTCCGGCCCTCGACGCCGCTCGCGGCGTCCTCCGCCTCGCCGCACGATCAGGTGCGGCTTCGTTGTGCGTCCTTGCGATTCGAACGCCGATGCCTCGGAGACACACTCGAAGCATTTATGCGACAGACCACAAGAAATCGCTCCCTGGCGGTGCGGTGCTCCTCGTCGGCACTGATCCGTGCCCGCCGAGCAGACTCTCGACGGAGGCCGCCGATATCAAGATGCTCCATCAGCCCGATGTCGTCGTGGATCTTGGAGAGGGCCTCAACCCGGTCAAATGATGTTCCCTCGGCCAGGGCGTGCCGCAATTCCGGTCGGCGCTCGGTCCGTCGCATGGTGCGCACCGTCTTCCTGGCGGTATCCAATCCGACGTCGAATTTCATCGAGTACCACTCGGCCAGGCTTCGGCAACCATCGGCCGAGGCAATCTGCCGCCGATCGAGTTCCTCCAGGACTTCAATGTCTTCGCTGTCCAGCCTTGATCTCTCCTGGCAGTGGGCGAGGATTTCCTGCTCGAGGGCGTCCGTTGAGTATTCCGAATAGCTCACGGCCCTATGTCTACAAGGAAGGTCTGACAGATTCTGCAGCCGGCGGATCAGGCCTACCGCTCATCACCAGACGGTCGGAACGGCCCGCTGACCACTTCAAGCCCTATAGTTTCCGGACCTCAACGAAGGAGAAATGGATATGAAGGTTTTCGCTTCGCTCCCGGCGTCGGACATCGACCGAGCCCGCAAGTGGTATTCCGACAAGCTGGGCTTGGAGCCGTATGACACATCCGAGGACGGCTCCCTTTACTACGAGATCGATGGGTCGCGGTTTCTCGTTTATCCGTCCCAGTTCGCAGGCACCAACCAAGCGACCGCCGCCGGGCTGGTAGTCGACAGCTTCGATTCTGCCAAGGAGGATCTCAGCGCAAAAGGTGTGGTTTTCGAGGACTACGACTTTGGTGAAGACTTCCGCACCGAGAACGGAGTGCTCACCCTTCCCGACGGGTCAAGGGGAGCGTGGTTCAAGGACTCCGAGGGCAATATTCTTGGCCTGGCTGAGGACCCCAGACTCTGATGTCGAATGACGCCGGCTGATCAGGCCCTTCCGCTCACCACCAGATAGTCGGAGCGGCCGGCCCTGAGCGTCTCAACCTGTGAATCGTCGAAACCGTGCTCGGCCAGGGTTTCAGCAAGAGAGTCGGCGTCATGACGGCTGATCCCGTGACCGGTCTTGCCATCTTTGAGCTTTCTCTCGACGACCAGGAGTCGGCCGGCGGGAGCCAGCACCCGTTTGGCTTCCTCGATCCCCTTGTCTACGTCGGCCCAATGATGGAATGCGGAAATCGTCCATACATGAGTGAACAGCCCATCAGCGAATTCGAGATCTTCTGCTGAACCTTCAATCACTGTCGCATAGGGAAGCCTGCGGCTAGCCCGCTTGACCATCCCCGGACTGGGGTCGACCCCGTAGACCTCGGCACCTGCCATATGTGCGTGATCGAGGGATGCACCGGGTCCGCACCCGATATCGAGCACTCTGTCACCCTCGCCGACACCGGCATGGGCTACGAGAGCCCGATTGGACTTCGGGTCACGGCCGAACAAGGAGTAGAGACTTGCCTTCAGACCAGACCAACGCTCGATCTGTCCGTGTTCCTTCGAGATCAGCGCGCTTCCAATGCCTCGATCAGCTTAGGTAACACGTCGTGCACGTCACCGACCACTCCCAGGTCGGCTACAGAGAAGATTGGCGCGTCGGGGTCTTTGTTTATGGCGATGATGGTCTTGGAGTCCTTCATGCCCACCATGTGCTGCATGGCGCCCGACACGCCGGCGGCGATGTAGACATCCGGCTTGACGGTCTTGCCGGTTTGCCCGACCTGCTTGGCATAGGGGACCCATCCCGAGTCGACGATGGCGCGGGTGGCGCCGGTCGCGGCGCCGAGCTGCTTGGCCAGCCTCTCGATGAGCTCGTAGGCCTCTGCCGATCCGAGGCCTCGGCCACCCGACACGATGATGGATGCATCACCAAGTTGTGGCCCCTCGCGCTCTTCGACGTGAGACTCGCTCACCGTGGCTTCGGCTGATCCGGCAGCTGGAAGCACCAGCTCTTCCACTGTTGGGGCGTTTCCACCGGTCGACTCCGCGACAAACGATTTGGGTCGAACCAAGACGATGAAAGGTCCCCGAGAGGCTCTGGCCGTGGCGATCTGGCTGCCACCCAGAATCTCATGATCGGTCTCGACGCCTCCCTCGACCAGACGCACGTCTGATGCGTTGGACAGGACGCCAACGCCCAGCCGGGCGGCAAGCCGGCCGGCAATGTCGCGGTCGGTATAGGCCTGCCCGAACAGGATCAGATCGGGGCTCTCGGCAGAAACCCTCTCAGCCAGCGCCTCAGCCACCGGTCCGGCCGGAAGCCGATCGCCGGGGTCGGTCTGAAGTACGCGGGCGGCACCGTGCTCGCCGAGAACGTCGACTCCTGCTCCAGTGCCCACGTAGACCGCGGTGACCTCGCCCAGAGTCCGGGCCTTGGCGAGCAGTTCGAGGCCGAGAGTGGTCGGCCCATCGCCCTCCTGTTCCACGAGAACGAAGATATTGGCCACCTCAGATCACCTTCCGCTCTTCGAGGAGCGCGACGATCGCCAGATGTGCCTCTCCCTCATCTTCGATCTTCTGGCCGGCGGTTCGCGCCGTTGCCTCGGCGATGGATGCCACCGTCTGGTCGGAAGTGACTTCGATTCCCAGATCTGCCACGGACAGGTTGTCGACCGGCTTCTTCTTGGCGTCCATGATCCCCTTGAAGGTGGGGTATCGGGGCTCCACCACTCCAGCGGTCACCGCTACCAGGGCGGGTAGAGCTGCGTTCACGACGTCGTAACCGGCGTTGGTTTGGCGGTGGATGGTGACGGATCCTTCTCCGGCTTCGACCTTGGTGGCGTAGGTGAGCGCCGGGACACCCAGCAGCTCGGCCATCATCTGTGGCACCACACCCGAGTAGCCGTCGGTCGACTCGGTGCCTGCGATGATGAGATCGAAGCCTTCTTCCTTGATCGCCGCGGCTAACGCCCGAGCGGTCGTCAGCGCGTCGGAGCCTCGAAGCGCATCGTCCTCGATGAGGATGGCCTTGTCGGCTCCCATTGCCAGTGCCTGGCGCACCCCCTGGCCGTTGCCGGATGGGCCCATGCTGACCAGGGTGACGGTCCCCTCATTGGCCTCGGCGATCTGAAGACCCACCTCCACCCCGTAGCGGTCGCCGTCGTCGAGGATTTGCTCATCGGGGCGAACCAGCCAATTCGTGCCCTCTTCGAGGGTGTATGGGGTGGCGGGGTCGGGAATCTGCTTGATGCAGACGACGACTTTCATTTCCGCTCCTTGCTGAATTGCTCGGCGGCGATAGTAACGAGCGTCCGGGTCATCAGATCCGCTACTCGATGCGCTCCAATATCAACGGGGCGGTCTCTGGGTCGGTGTAGCCGATGGCCCACGCCGACGCCAGGAATTTCCGCTGTGCCTCCCATCGGGCCTCATCGGAGTAGGCCACCCGAGCCAGAACCTGGCCTTCTTTCACCCGGTCGCCGAGCTTGGCCAAGATCGTGATGCCCACACCAAGGTCGATCTGATCTTCCATGCTCTCTCTCCCGGCGCCAAGGTGAGTGGAGGCCAGCCCGATGGTCAGGGCATCACATTTGGTCACCACTCCCGACCGGGGCGCCTCGACCACGGCTTCCTCCGATGCCATGGGGAGCAGGCTGGTGTCCTCGATCACCGAGGGGTCGCCACCTTGCGCCACCGTGACATCGATGAACTTCTGGAGCGCGGCGCCGGATTCGATCGCTTCCTCGAGACGATCTTTTCCTCCTTCTATTCCGGCCAGCTCCAGCATCACCTCGCCGAAGGCGAGGGTCAGCTCGGTCACATCATCCGGGCCGTTTCCTTCCAATACATCGATCGACTCACGAATCTCGTTGGCGTTGCCCACCTCGTTCCCCAGCGGCTGATCCATCGACGTGATGAGAGCGACTGTTCTCACTCCGTAGGACTTTCCTATTCCGACCATCGTCCGTGCCAACTCACGGGAGCGATCAAGGGTTTTCATCTGGGCACCGGAACCGGTCTTGACGTCGAGAAGCAACCCGTCAAGCCCCTCTGCCAGTTTCTTTGACATGATCGAAGACGAAATCAGCGGTATCGAGGGGACGGTCCCGGTGGCGTCGCGAAGGGCGTAGAGTTTCCGGTCGGCGGGGACCATCGTTTCGGACTGTCCGGCCAACACGAGCCCATGGTCTGTGACCACCGACCTGAATCGGCCGGGGTCGAGCTCAGTGGTGAAGCCCGGGATGGATTCCAGCTTGTCAAGTGTTCCTCCGGTATGGCCCAAGCCTCGGCCCGAGATCATCGGCACCACGACCCCGCATGCCGCGACCAAGGGGGCCAGGGGAATCGAGATCTTGTCGCCCACACCTCCCGTCGAGTGCTTGTCTACTTTGGGGGCGGCGATGTCTGAGAAGTCGAGGAGTTCTCCAGAGTCGAGCATCTCAGAAGTCCAGGCGGACAGCTCTGATTCGTCGAGGCCGTTGACGAGGACCGCCATAGTCATCGCCGACATCTGATAGTCGGGGATTCGGCCGTCGGTGTAGCCCGCGATCAGCCAGGCAATGGCATCGTCGGAGAGGGTCCCGCCGTCGCGCTTGGTCTCGATCAGTTCGACTGCGGTGAACGCCATGTTGTCCAAGCTATCCGGTCGAATCAGAGGATTCCTGAGAATTCGGGTAATCCAAGGGCAAGGTTGACGTTTTGTAACGCCTGGACCGCGGCACCCTTGAGAAGGTTGTCCTCGGCGGCGACCACCACCACGTTTCGCCCGTCGGCACTCGTCTCAATCCCTCCGATCACCACTCCTGTCAACCCTGCTCCATCCCGCAGTTCCGGCGGTGCGTCCTGTAACGAGACGAGGGGCTCAGCCTCATATCTCTCCTGGAACAGGGTGGCGATCTCCTCGGTGGTCGATGGCTCTTGGAGAGGAACATGGGCGGTCACGATGAGGCCCCGGAAGGCGGGATGGACATGGGGCATGAACCGAATCTCGTGACCCAGATGTCGCGAGGCCTCACGCTCATGGTTGTGACCGACCAACTTGTAGGGCATGAGGTTGTCGCGGAGCCGTTCGACGTCGTTCGTCGGGCCCGGCGTGGTTCCCGCCCCCGAGTATCCGGAAACTCCAAACACTGCCGGAACACCCGATGTCCGATCGATCAGGGGTGCCAGTGCGAGCTGCATCGCCGTTGCGTAGCATCCGGGATTCGCCACCCGACGGGTCCCGCGGACCTTGTCTCGGTTCAACTCGGGCAGTCCGTAGACCCAACTGTCATCTAGGCGATGATCGAACGAGATGTCGACGATCACCGTGTCCGGGGAGGTCGATTCGACGGCCTCGACATAGCCATCGCCGGCCCCGTCGGGGAGAGCGAGGAAGAGCGCGTCGAGATAACGCTCGGCGGTCGTTGCAGGATCGGGCGACTCGAAAACGACTCCGGCAGCGCCAGGTACCGGTTCGCCGGCGAGCTCACGAGACCCGGCCAGCTCCAGGCGCAGTTGCTCGTTGGCTGCGATCAGCCGGATGAGCTCGGATCCGGTGTGCCCGCGGGCTCCCACGATGCCGACGCGGTAGGTCTCAGACACCGGAGGAATCCCACTTGAAGGCCGGGGGGATGGCCATCACCCGGTCGACGGCCGTCGATATCCGCGCGAAGTCGTGCTCGCCTCTCCAGAAGACGGTCCAGTTGTCACGCTTGACCGAGCCGTCGGCTTGCTCGACATAGAACGAGTTGAAGTTGTTGTCGGTCCTCGAACGCCAGAAAAGGGTCTTGTGGTCCCTAACCATATGGCTCCACACGGTGCGGGCCAGACCCTCGCCGCGGGCACTTTCGTGGATGGCGAACTTGTCGAGATAGGTGAAATCGTCGACCCGGGCCATCAGGGCGCCGGCGCGATAGCTCTCTGCCACATAGGCGGTGGTGAGGTCCAGGTTGTCCCACCACGATGGCTCGAGCTCGCGGCCAAATGCCTGAGACACCAACCGCTCGATTCGGTGGCGATCGAGCTCCGATTTGTCGGTTGCCTTGATGATCAGCTCGCCTTTTCGTACCAATGTCCCCGATCCACCATGGGTGAAGAGTTCCCGGGCGAGGCCGGAAGGCGTGGTTATCGACACCGAGGATGAGGGTGGCGAGTCGTCCAGCAGACGCTTGATCTCGGCAAGTTTGAGTCTCATTCCCGAGTGCACCCAGGACTGGGCAATGAGCTCGTCATAGTCGGAGGCGAGGTTGATCGACTCGATGGGGCGGCCATCGGCGTCGAGCAAGGCGCCCACGGCGGCCAGAAAGATGATCTTCATGGGCTGGACCGCATGGACGAGAAGACCTGTGGCCGAATCGGCGTTCATGTTGACCAACTGGCCTCCGGGCACCACGCCGAGGCAGGTGAGAATCGGGATGGCGCCGGAGCCAACGATGGACCGGAGGAGGTCCAAGTGGACATTGGTTGGCTCGCCGACGAACCCGTATTTGTCACGATCGACAAACCGGGCGTCAAAGGCACCGGTGACGAGGCCATGGGCGGACACCCCCTGTCCGCGGACGGCCTCGACAAGGCGGATATTCTGCTCGGTGAAAGTCTGCCGGGCAGCATCGAGTACCCCCTCATTGGTAACCCTGAGGCCATCCAGCTTCTCGGATTCAATCCCACGTTCGTTGAGGGCCTCCTCGAGCTGAGGGCCGCCACCGTGGAGGACGATCGGCGTCAGCCCTACGGTGTGAAGGAAGGCGAGGGCAGCGGCCGTCTCCTCGAGACGATCACGGAGGACAGCCCCGCCGATCTTGATCACAGCGAACCGGGAGCGATCGAGCTCGGAGAACCGGCGGAGGTAGGTGCGGATCTCCTTGCTGTCGCTCATGTTCGACAAAAGATGAACGATTGTCTGGCGGACGTCCTGATTCGGTGCCATCGATCAGCCCGCCTCCACCAGTCGCTTCATGATGGCCTTCTGGACATGAAGGCGATTCTCCGCTTCGTCATAGGCGAAGCAGTTGGGTCCGTCGAAAACACCGTCCGTCATGATCAGGTTGCGCCTCATCGGGAGACAATGGCTGACCACAGCGCTGTCGGTCAGCGCCATTTTGTCTTCGTCGACGATGAAGTCTTTGTAGCGATCGCGGATCGGCTTCTCAGCGTCCCAGTTGCCGAAGTAGGGGAGGGCGCCCCAGCTCTTGGCGTAGACGATGTCGGCCCCGCCATAGGCGGCCCCGGGATCGTGGGTGACCGTGACCGACCGACCATTCGCTTCTGCGTCCTTGCTCGCGATGGTCATGTACCGCTTGTCGAGGATGTAGTCGTCGGTGGGACAGAGCAGGGTGACATCCATTCCGAATTTGGCCGCAATCATCAAAGCGGAGTTGGCGACTGCGGTATTGAGCGGCTTGGGGTGGTAGCTCCAGGTCAACACATATTTCTTCCCGTCCAACGGGCCAAGTCGTTCCTGGAGTGCCATCAAGTGCGCCATCTCCTGGCAAGGGTGGGTGATGGTCTCCATGTTGATGACCGGTACTTCCGAGTGAGCGGCGAACGCGTTGAGGATTCGATCCTTGCGATCCTCCTCCCAGCTCTCGAATTTGGGAAACGCCCTGATCCCGATCAGGTCGCAATATCGGGAAAGGACCTTGGCGGCGTCGCGGACGTGCTCCTCAGCCTCCCCGTCCATCACCACACCGTCTTCGAACTCGAGGGGCCACATCCCTCCGGACGGCGAGAGAACGATGGCGTGTCCACCTAGGTGGCGTGCTCCGACATCGAATGAGGTGCGGGTGCGCAGGGAGTTGTTGAGGAAGAGAAGGGCGATCGTCTTACCTTCGAGGGCATCGCCATGTGGCGACTCCTTGAGCAAGCGGGCATCGTCGATCAGGGCCTGGAGCTCAGGGCGAGTCCAGTCTGAGGTGTTGAGGAAATGCCTCATTCGTGCATGAGCCTAAGGCGACGAATCATCAACTGTTACCTAACGATTACTGGGTTCAGATATTGCTGCGGTGAGCGTATGGTGCGCGGAAAGTCACAACAGGTTGCCGGTTAGCCTATCCGCCGCCGCCTCATCGACACCGGGGAACAAATGGGAGTAAACCGACATGGTGACTGTGGCTGTGGCATGACCTAGACGCTCTTGGATGAGCTTCACCGGCTCACCCTGCTCGATCAGAAGGGCGGCGTGGGTGTGTCTCAAATCGTGGAACCTTAGCGGAGCCAGCCCTACGGCCTCACATGCTGGAAGCCAATACCGGCGGCGCCACAACCCGGCACGCAACGGGCCGCCCGCCTTCGTAGGGAACAGCCAGCCGTTCGCCGCGTACTTCTCGGCGTGGTCGACAAGTACCTCGGTGAGAGCACCCAGAGCAATCGTCCGCCTCGCCGCGTCGGTCTTCATCACGTTGTCCCTGAAGGGCTCACCGCCTACCGGCTGGGCCAAATTGGAGTGAACACTGAGCAGACGCTTTCCGACGTCGACGCTCTTCGGTGATAGGGCGGCAACTTCGCCCCAGCGGAGCCCCGCGTAGGCACCGGTGAGCACCATTGCCCGGTACATAGGCTCGATGGCGTCTGCCAGACCGCCGACTTCCTTGATGGTTAGAAACTTGGTGTTCGGGTTCGACGGTTTCGGATACTTGGGGAGCACCCGTTTCAGCCTGGCCTTCGACGGCATCGGAGACCGGGCCAGCTGCCCCCGGTCGACCGCGTCGGTGAACACCGCGCCAATGATCCTCCGGGCCATGTGGACTGTCGCCGGCGCCTTCTCAGATTTGACCTCGACCAGCCACCCCTCGATTTCGTCGGGTGTGATCGCGTTGAGCGGCCGTTCGCCGAAGGTGGGGAGCATCAACGAGTGGATGTAAGAGCCGTCCCGATACTTTGTCGACGGTTTGACCTCTCGACGCTCCAGCCAGCCAGCCGCATACGCACCGAAGGTGTCGGCTCCGGCTCGGGGGTCGACGAAGTCGCCAGCCTCATATTCCGCCCGCTTCGCCGACAACCAGACCTGCGCCTCCCGTTTCAGGTAGAACGCTTTTGAGACGGTGCGGCCTCCGGGTGGGGCGAACCGTGCGAGCCACGGTTTAGGCCGATCTCTTTTCGTGATCCATGCGGCCATGCGGCCACGATAACCCGCGAAAACCGCGAAAACAGCATTTAACCCACCGCTGCGACCACCCGAAATCCTTAACAACGACGGGCATTTCTAACATCGTTGACATTGGCCCATAACGCTGGGAAAATTCAACACGAAGGGAAAACGTATGTCGCCGCGAACCCAAGAAAGTCTTGGGTTCGGAACAAGACAGGAGACCCTTCCAATGGGAACCCCCCTAGTTATCCCGCCCGAAGAAGCCGCAGAGCTTCTCGGCACATCCGCCACAGCCCTCGCCATGCAGCGATCCCGCGGCGTCCAACCCGGAAGCCTCGCAGTCAAAATCGGCGGCAGAGTCCGATACGACCCGAACCTTCTCGCCGAATGGGTGAAGGCCTCAAACCCGAGCCTCGAGGTTGAGTGATGGCGTCGCCAGAAAATGAACCGGGCCTCATCGCAGAGGCCCAGGTCCAAAAGTTAACTACTACATCAACTGAGGCCCAGAGTAACACGCCGGACGAACCGCTGGACGGCCACGACTGCTTCATCTGCGAGAAGCCGGCCACCTGGAAAAGCCCCCTCGGGGATTATTGGGGCTGCGAAGACTGCCGGGGCGACCTCGAATACAACCTCGAGTATTACCTGACCCCGCAGCCACTCGACCCCGAAGTGGAACAGGAGCTAACCCGGCTCAGGACACGGGACAAGGCGCGGCGACTGTTCAACACGGAAAACCGGCCACAAGTGGAACCGCCGGAGATCCTCACCCTCCGGGAGTTACTGGCACGACCACAACCCGAAATTACCTATCGGATCGAAGGCCTCCAACCCGCCGATACGAGGGTGATGTTCTCAGCTCAATACAAGGCGGGGAAAACGACCGTCCGGGACAACGTCACCCGAGCACTGGTCGACGGGGATCTCTTCCTCGGAAAGTTTGAGGTGAACACCGTCGACCGTGTCGTGATCCTCGACTTCGAAATGGGCGGCAACCAGTTGGCCGCGTGGCTCGCCGACCAGGGCATCGAAGCCGACGACCGGGTCACAGTCATACCGATGAGAGGCAAGGCGTCAACGTTCGACCTTCTAGACGAGGCCACACTCTCCGAATGGGCTCAACGGCTAGCCAAGTTCGACTACCTGATTCTCGACCCGCTCAGGCCGATCCTCGACGCTCTCGGCCTCGACGAACACCGCGACGGCGGACGGTTCCTCACCGCATTCGACGAGCTGTGCCACGAGGCGGGAATCCCAGATTCTTTGATCATCCACCACATGGGGCACACCGCCGAACGTGCCCGCGGCGACTCCCGGTTCCGCGACTGGCCCGATGTCGAATGGCAGCTCGTCAGGGAAGACAAAGAAGACCCCGCGTCTCCCAGGTACATCAAAGCCTACGGACGAGACGTCGACTTTCCTGAGTCTCTCCTCACCTACGACGAGACGACACGCCACCTCACCGTCGCCGGAGGAAACCGGAAAGACGCCAAAGCCCGCGAAGCCATCCCCGACATCCTCAAGCTGCTCGAAAACGCCGAAAAGCCAATGTCTATAAGGCAAATCGTCGAAGCATCGGGTGAAGGTTTGACCGCGCCGGCGCACTCACGGGAATCCATCCGGCGCGCACTCCGACTGCGCGGACCCGACGGAGCACTAAACGGCGCGGTCAAAGTCACAAAAGGACCAAGGAATGCAACACTTTTCGAGTTGACCGCGCCAGTGCGCGGGAGTGCGCCGACTGAACCACGGCGCAGTCAGTTGAGCGCGCCGGTACCTATAGGGACCGGCGCACTGAACACACGGTCGGGAGAAGAAGCGGGCGGGATAGACAAACCAGACCCAAACCAACCTGTCCTCGATGCATTCTCCGTCACCGAAACCACCGACACCACCGGTTCAGAGGAGGACGACTATTCCACTCCCGGTGTCCTCGACGGTGACCACTGCAGCTGCGGGGCTGTCGCCTGGCGATGGGCTGACCGGATTCCCTACTGCCGGGACTGCGGGCCACCAACCCCCGATGAGAAACCGCCCGTCGACGTCGACGACAAACCGGACCCGGCGTGAGACGCTCTTATCGCGCCTTTCACTTCATTGATAGTCCAGAACGCATCCACCTCGCCGGCTGGGACATCAATGAGAAACGGTGGGTGGTGCCATGCGGGAAGCGTCCCGCCCGACCAGTCACCATCAACCTGGATAAGCCCCTCTGTAAAACGTGCGGCAACCTGACAAAACAGATCACGCCCGCCGAAGAGCAGAAGGAGTACCGCCAATGACTCCCGACTTCGAGCAGACGCCCGGCGAAGCCCTCAAACGCAACCGCCGGACGTGGGCGTGTAAGGGGTGCGCCTGGTCGGGCACCTCCCCTCCCCACGTCGTGATCTTTTTTCATCGTTGCAGGCCGGATGGAGTCCGCCGCCAACTCGTAGAACTGCCAGACGAAGAAGGCCACGCCGAGAGGATGCAGAAAGACAGATTGGATTGGTACTTGAAGACCTACCCCGGCCCCCACCTCCCCGGTGACACCCCATGAAGCACACCCCCCATAGCCACCACCCACTGGCCCACCCGGACGACCTAGCCCTGGCATACCGTCGGGTAGGGGGGAACCCCGAAGGAACTCATAGGGACCGACTTCTAGACACGCCCAATAGTGTTTTCTTGTTCAGGTCTCAAAAAGGCTGGGACCGTGACTGAACCTCGAGCGAGACGGCGATACCAGATTTGCGCTTATTGCATACAGGCTTTTATGGCGTCTCGCCGCGACGCTCGATATTGCTCGGGGCGATGTCGCCAGGCTGCTTACCGGGCCCGAGCTGTAACCAAGACCGAGCCGAGGCGTAACGAGATCGCCTGGCTCGCATAGAAAGGAAGACAAATGGAACTGCCACCACCTACGACCATCGACGACGCCGAATGGATTTTGAACCTCGGCACCGTGTTCGGCGCCCTCCTCGACCAGCTGGCCCTCAACCCGGCAACCCTCAAACGACTACGAAACGACGAGGTGACGGTGGTGATCCACGCCCAGGGGATTGACCTGATAGCGAAGGTTGATCTGGTTGGCGCGGCGACTGATGATCTGATCACTGGCCTGGAGGGTGAACTGCGAGACGCCGCTGGGAGGGATTAGTCCAGGCCTCGCCGCCAAAATGGCCGCCCCCGGCTCCAGTCCGTAAACCACATGTTGAGCCACACCCCAACCCCCAAAGTGAGAAACGCAACCACGAGTGCTAGCCACCCATTAAATGCAGTTTCGAAATCGTATGGACCGGGGTCCGCAAGCCAGGGAATCATCTGAGCTACAACTATCGGGATCACGAAGAGCATCACCCTGACGAGAAGCCTCAGTAGTCGCATCCCGAACAGCAGCATGGTTTGACTTTACGCCGAAGCAACTTTGAATCTCGCTCAAAGTTCGGCTAACATGGAACCTAGGTTCCGATGCCGCACATGCCTCGCCGGGACTGAAGGACAAGCTCAGGCCGTCCGCCCGCTAGCCAAGGGTGCCGCCGTCCGCTCAACTCGAGCCGACCGCCGCCAAGTGCAAGGGCCGACCTCTTGGTGCGAGTGTCGCCGGTGCCGCACATGCCTCGCCGGAAGCTCAAGCTAAAACCTGCATTGCCCTCATCGGCGTGCTTAACCAAGAGGTAGGAAATGACACGAGAGCAAATCTCGGAGCGGCGTGAAGCGCTGCTCGACAAAGTCGAGTCCATTCAGGCGGATATCAAAACCACCGAACACGGCTCGGAGCGGGAACGCCGCCTGAACCGTGGCGTCTCGAAAATCATCGAGGAGATCAACCAGCTCGACGAACGGGAAGCCGTCCTGAAAGCCGAACGTGCCGTCGAAATCCAGGCCGGCATGAAGTCCGGCAAATACGCGATCGAACGTGGTGACGGGTTCGACCTTGACCGCGACCCGATCCGGGACCACAAGGACGTTCCTTACTTCACCGGCTCAAACCCTTGGGACTCGCTGGAGTCGGGTGTTCTCGGCCGGAGCGTTTCCGTCGACGAGGCAAAGAGCAGAGCTCTTAGTGCCGTCGAGGTTGCATCGGGACTCAGCGACGCCAGCCGTTCTAAGGCGACCGGGCTGATCGAAAATCAGGACCCCGACGGCGTGATTGCGAGATACGCCTTGGTGACTTCAGACCCCGACTACTTGAGCGCCTTCAGTCAGATGATGCGGGACACAACCCCGCTACTGACCGACCCGGAGATCCGCGCGGCTCGCCGCGTTCGTGAGTTCGGCAGGGCCATGTCCCTCACCGACAGCGAAGGTGGATTCTTGGTGCCCTTCCAGTTGGACCCCAGCGTGATCATGACCGACGATCTAGGAATTTCCGACATTCGCCGGATTTCCAAGACGGTGGTTGCCACCGGTGATGTCTGGAACGGCGTCGCCTCTGGCGCAGTTTCTTGGAGCTGGGATGTTGAGGCTGCGGAGGTGAGCGACGATGCTACGACTTTCACTCAGCCCACAGTGGTGATTCACAAGGCGCAGGGCTTCGTGCCGATCAGCATCGAGGCTTTGGCCGATGAGGCCAACGTCACCGAAGCTGTGACAACCTTGCTCGTCGATGGTCGCAACGACCTTGAGGGAACCGCCCTCACCCTTGGTACTGGCTCAGGCCAGCCCTTCGGGATCATCGTGGCGGTCACGGCTGGAGCGTTGTCTTCAGCGTCAACCGACGCTTTCGCGATCGCCGACGTCTACGCCCTGCACGATGCGCTGCCGGCGCGGTTTGCGGCCAGGTCAACCTGGCTAGCTTCGCCTCTGGCGTACTCGCTGATTCGGCAAATGGGAACGGACGGGTCACCGGCACCGTTCCTGACTGAGTCGGCGGGGAATCTGCTCCTCGAAGCTCCTACGGCTACCAGCTCGTACATGGATGGCGTGATTAACGCCGGACAGACAAACTTGCTGCTGCTGCTCGGCGACTTCTCCAATTATGTCATCGCTGACAGAATTGGGATGCAGGTCGAAATGGTGCCCCACATCTTCTCGACTTCTAACAACCGACCCACCGGTCAGAGAGGCTTCTATGCCTACTACCGCACCGGGGCTGATTCGGTCAACGACAGCGCCTTCGAGTTGCTGGACGTGACCTAGAAAATGGCTCACGCTTCTGACGATCAGTTGCAAGCCCAAACTGGCGCGGTCTTGGTGGCCGCGCCAGGCGTGGGCAGCGTCGTCGTAGTCGACTCCGTTTTTGTGTCCACGGGCACCGGGGCGACGGTTTCGTTCCACTCAGGATCAACGTTGCTGTGGCGTCAGTACGCCACCGGGCAGCCAAGTGGCCCGCGGAGCCAGCGACGGGACTGGACCGTTGAGGATGATCGCCTTGTCCTCCGTCGCTCAACTGAGTCGACGGATGGGCCTGTCGTAGCGGTGCCCCCGACCGGGGCGGGAAACCTGTTCAAGTGCGACAACAACGAACCGTTGAGGTATTCGACAACGTCGGGCAACGTCTTCGTCTCGGTTTCGTATCGAATCCAACCGTTTGGCCTCGGCTGAACATGACCTAACAGTTTGCGGCGGGTCGCCCTTCCCTCCGGGGTTTTGCCCCCCCATCCGGGAGTCTGGGTGGCCCCGCCGCAAGGGGCCGGAGTTTTCTCCTTTGTCTTCGCCGGTTCCATCGGAGCGTCTCCCGTGTTTGCTTGCGCGGGAGGCCTCCAACGGCAGAACCCCCCTCGATTGGAGGGGGGGTTCTGTCTATGTCTACGCCTCTGAGACCGACCCGGGCCACGCACGACGTATGAGCGGGGTTGCCATAGGGATGGGCATCTCCGCCGTAGCCTGTTGGTCATGCCGGGGAGTTGTACCCCTCTTCCCCGGTGGTCATCCGGGCGGGTGGGGGAGGCCTGAGATAGGCCAACGGATAACCTCCCCTCCCGCCCGGACACATAGGTTGCAAATGAGCGGGCTGAGTGTATTTTTGATCCTGTTGAGACTGTTTTAACCGTTGGCCAAATGGCTGAAACTTCCCCTCAATGTTGGAACCCCCGGGGGACCGCGTCCAATATCTTCCTAGGAGCCGGACCGGCCACCGGGGGTTTCGTCCGGTTGGTGTAGGTTCGACTAGGTGAGGAAGGGGTGGGTTCCGGCGTACTCCTTACTGGGATGTCCCTATCCCCATGCCCAGTCCGAACCCACCCCAACCTCACCCGCCACCGCGGAAATCGCGTCTACGGCGTCCTCGTCGGAGTGGTCGGGGGTCTACGCTCATTGAGTAGGTTCCCTGGGGACCGTGACCGACCCTAAGCCCGCCTCCGTTGCAGATCACGAGGCATCTCACGCCGTCGTCTGGTGGTGGTGGTGGAAGAGCACCCCTGAGGGTCGTGACCCGGGCACCGGCACACGGTTCTTTCGTGTCACGATTGAACCGGATGAGGGCAGAGAGGGGGATTTTGACCCCCTTTATCCCTCATTCGGCACCAGCCAGGAAAAGGATGATCTCCTCTGTCTGGCGCACGTTTGCGCGACGGGCTTGGCTGGGCCCATCTCAGATGAGTTGCGAAACGAGGAACCGCGTCACTCCACCGACGAGTACAAGGTAGAAAAGTTAGCCAGTATCTGTTTGCCTTCGACAGAGGAGGCATCCAGCTTTCTGGAGGAACTTCGACCGAGAGTCCGGTCATTTCTTGAACGGCCCGATGTCCGCGCCATGGTCCGAGGCTTGGCGGAAGCACTGTTAGAACATAAAACCCTGGGACACGGAGAAGCGGTAGAAGCTATGAAGGCTGCTCGAGCATCATTTTCAGGAGACCGGGAGGGTCCGAGGCCGGAAAACGAACGCGTTTAGGGGCGATGTTCGTCGGCCTACTAGCCGCACATAATGCCGGTTATGGGCGGGGGATTTGGGCACTCCTAGGGCCTGTCTGCGTAGCCTGGTCCAACGGAACTGAGTTGGAGGAAAGGTCATGGACACGGCTCGAATCGGGGAGCTCTTCGG